>NZ_JBEXMW010000017.1:0-297742 GCF_040610775.1 Nonomuraea sp. NPDC003709
ACCGGAAACTACACGATCGACATCAGCCGATCCTCCTTCCGTGTCTTCCACTCACTCCATGCGACCTCGTGTCGCACGATCGGGTTGGCCCAGGAGGCGCAGGTCGGCGTGAACAGCAGTCGGATCTTGTGCTGGGTGTCATCCCCGTTTCGGCCCGTGGACGTGATCGGAGGCGCCCGGGAGCGGCGCCCCCTGTCCGGTGCTGACCCGATCGTGGATGAAGGGCAGGTAGGCCCCCAAGAACGCACCGTGTTCCAGCAGTTCTCCGAGTTGTCCCGGTTCGAATTCCGGCGAAACGAGCGGGACCTCACGGTTCAGGGCACGGGGGCCGACGAGCACCAAGATCCTGCCACGGGCGCCCGCTGCCGGCAGAGCTTCAGCCCAAGCCGTCGGGAGACCGAGCGCTCCCAGGTAGAGGTGGCCGGGCGGCTCATCTTCCTCGAACGGTTCGGCGACCCGTATGGCCACCCAGTTCGGAACGAGGCTGCTCTGATACCCCTGCACGAGCCGCACCGACCAGCCAGGTTCGACGGTTGCCTCCGTGAAGCGTTCGCCGAACCCGGCGGGGAGCCAGAAAACTCGCTCCAGCTCCGACAGCCACGGTGCCGCACCACGACCGCGATCCTCGGTCACCTCGACGGTGATGAACAGGGCCGGTTCTGGGGCGCCTTGCGGGTCGAGGCCGAAATCGGGCGGCAGCATGACCGGCCGGGGAGTGATGGCGAGCGTGCCTTCCGACAGAGACTGGTCGCGCAGACACATCGTTGTATGAGCAGGCGCGCGCGAGATGTCTCTCTGGTTCACCCAGAGCAGCTGGGACGGCGCGCAGCGGGCGTGGTTGCGTCGGAGCTCGAGCAGCTTGGTCGCTGGGCTGAGGTCGGGGTCGTAGCTGGTGACGACGATTTGTACGGTGATGTCCTCGGCGCTGGCGTCACCAGGGTCCCCGCACGTGTAGCACTCGGATACCCCATTGCGCATAGAAGCGAGCAAGAACTCTTTGTCCTCGGCCTCCTCGTGCGGGATACCCCGCCGCCCCTCCCCGGCGAGGAATCGATCCACGTCATCGGCGAAGATGTAGCGTCGGCCACCACGAATGGCGGCGAGGGCCTCCTGGTACTTCTCGCCCGTACGCTTGACACGGTCCCGGACCTCGCGGCCGAAATCTCGGTTGTCGTGCGGCATGTCTCATTCCAGTCCGGCGGCTGGCCGTCCACGCCTGGCCCCGCCTGGTTGAGATCCGCAGACGCGCGTTGGCGCCAAACTCAAGGGACGGAGATAATCGCTCGTCGTCATCGCCACTACCCTGGGGTGGTGTGTCGCCCCCGCGTGGAGGGGCAGCCCAGAGTCCCCGCGTACCGGGGGCTGGAGCGCCAGCACCTGCACCCTACACCAGCGGCGAGCGCTCAGAGAGCGGCCTCGCTAGGGTCATGAAGCGTACCCGGCCTGACAGGCGATTTGGATCGCGATCGCTCCTGTTCCACCAGCCGCGCCACGGATGACGACTCGACGAACTGGTGCGCTTCGACGTATCCGGTCCGGCCTCCACCGAGATGGCTGTCCATCATGGCGTCCTGTTGGTCCACAACACGGATCCCCCGGATAACACTCGCTATCCCCGGAAATCCGCTCAGATTCTCTTGATGTGGACCATCCGTCGGCTAAATCCGCGAACTCGGCGCCGCGGTGGAGCAATTCCTGACCACGATCGACAAGGCCAACACCAGGAAGCCGTACACGATCGCGCTGCCCGCTCTCACCCGCGAGCTCGGTGCGCGGGTCCCGCTGACGGGCCTGGAGGGCGAGACCGGTGCCCGGCAGCCACGCCGACGTCGTCGCGCGGGCGCGTCCTCGTCCATTCCTGACCGCCAAGTGCATCCCAAGTTGATGACAAGAGCATCGTGGCATCCTCGATCATTACCGACGTCGAAGGAAGGCTTGAACGTGAATTCCCACGCATTCGACCTGCTGTGCCGTGCCGTGGAGGAGACGGATGCCGGCCGCGCCGACACGGCGGGGCGCTGGCTGGAAAAGCTCCGCAGTGTGATCAACCCCGAGAAAGCAGGCGGCGACGACTTCCTCTATCTGCTCTATCACGACGCTTTGGCCGCCCGGCATGGAACGTGCCAAGACGAGCGGGACAATCTCTATCTCCGCAGCTTCGAGCGTCCGCAGATCCAGCTGTTCGACCTGGTGGCCGCACACCTGCCGATCGTGAATCTGGCAGGTCGCATCGGCGGCGCGCTCCTCGCCGGACACCTCGCCGGTCAGGACGAGGCCACCATGCTGTCGGTGGGGATCGGCTCAGGCGGCCAGGAGGCGGCGGTGCTGCGGGCGCTCGCGGACCGCGATCAGGCACCCGGACGGCTGACGGTCATCGGGGTGGACCCCGCGGCGGCCAGCCTCCGCCAGGCCGAACAAGCCATCCGCGACACCGGTGTCACGCTGGACTTCCACGGAGTGCCCCGACTCGCCGAACACATGACCGGCGAGGACTGGGACCTGGTACGCCGTGCGCCACGTCCGCTGGTCATGAACGCCGCGTTCGCGCTGCACCATCTCCGAGACAGTCCGTCCGGCGTGGACGAGCGGAACACGTTCTTCGAGAGATTGCGGGCGGCCGAACCGGACGTCGTGGTGCTGTGCGAGCCGGACTCCGACCATCATCGGGTGGCGCTCCCCGAGCGTTTCCACAACTCGTGGGAGCACTTCCACGCCGTCTTCCGGCTGATAGACGCGCTGGAGGTGACGGCCGCCGACCGCAACGCGATGAAGCTGTTCTTCCGCCGCGAGGTGGCCGACATCGTCGGCACAGCCGACGACAAGGAGCGCTACGAACGTCACGAGCCGACCGCCACCTGGCTCGCCCGGCTACGTGAGGCCGGGTTCCACCCGATGCCGGTGCCCCCGTCCGCGATGCCGGAAGCCGCTACTCCCGCCGCCATCCGTCAGGATCCGGACAGCGTGCGCATCGGATTCGAGGGCGAGTCACTCGTCGCCGTCCTGTACGCGGTGCCCGCGCGGACGTAGCCGGCGACCTCGCGGGAACCGTGCCCAGGCCAGGCGTGCTGGTGATGATCGCAGCTTGCTCGTGGCGGGCGAACAGGACAGCCGGCTCTTCTTCGAGCGCATCGATGACGCTGCTCATGGCCCTGATGACATCCACGAGGCCCGCGGCGGCAACTCCGAAGGCATGCTCTACCTCTTCGGGCTGACGGAGTTGCTGCTGGCGGAGTTGGGTGGTCAGGCGCTGAGGCGGACCGGCGTCGATTCGTCGACCGGCCCTGCGCAACGTCAGCTTGGCCGCGCCTCGCGGGTCGGGTACGGCCCGAAGCACCGCCAGGGCTGTCCGGTGGGTCAGAACTGGGAACGCGGTCAGCGCGGCCGGATAGTACTCACGCAACAGCGAGCGCAGCCGGTTGACCGTCTGCTGACGGGCCCAGATGGCCTCTTGATGTCGCCGAGCGACCGCCTTGATCCCAGCAGACACGCGCCTTCTGCCCGCACTCGCTGTGTGCGGTTGTGTTCGTGTGGCGATCGAGCAGGTGGCTTTCCATCGGGGTGTTCGCGCTGGGGGCCGTCACTCGTGTTGCGTTTCCGAGTAGGTCATGTGATGCAGATCACTGGCTTGGGGTGCTCGTAGGGCAGATTGTCGGTGGTGCCTGCGATCGTGTCCTGCGTGGGCGAGCTGGTCGAGCGGGTGGATGAACGGGACCGCGTGCTGGGGGTCGCGGACCGGGCAGAGGCGGAGCGTCGGCGATGGATGCATCGGATCGCGACGACGATCTGTCGCGATCCGATGCGGCGGATCCTCGTGCTGCGCCGAGCTGAACAGCTCACTCGCTTTCCCGGCCACTATGACGTGATGGTCGGCGGTGCCGTGGTCGTGGGCGAGTCGTATGAGGACGCGGCGGCCCGCGAACTGTTCGAGGAGCTGGGTGCCGACGTCCCGGTGCGTTTCATGTTCAAGTTCCTGTGCCGGGATGGGGTCAGTCCTGTCTGGTTCGGGGTGCATGAGGCCGTGATCATCGAGCCATTGGTTCCGGACCCGTCCGAGATCGCTTGGCATGCCTGGCTCACAGAGCTCCAACTGCGGGAGGCCGTTGATCGATGGCCTTTCGTTCCCGGTGGGCGAGAGGCGTTGCGCCGATATTTGATATCCGGGAACGAGGGCCGGCCGTCGGCGACGCGCTCGGCCAGCTCGGCGTCGCGCACGGCACGCGGCCCAGGCATCCCGCTGCGGCGGGCATAGAAGATGGACATCCTTCCGGGGACGAGCCCCTGATCTCGGATGGCGCAGCCTCACCGTCAATGGCGTACAAGGAGAAGGCACCACGGTGAGCGCCACAGCACCCCGAAGGGCCCTCGGCTAGTTTTGGACTGGCGCGTCCAGCACATCCGGGGCATGTCACTCAGGTCGACGGCTTATACGCAGGCCGCTCCGCCATCGCCACCGGCAAGCTCATCCTCGACGAGCCGGCCGGCATCCGGCTGATCCCAGGCACCAGCCAGTCGCCCCCGCCATCAAGCGAACCTGCTGGTCAGTTACATGAAGGCCGTTGGGCACGTCAGGCAAGTAGACCCAGCATGCGCGAAGGTTTTCGAGCGCGTGGAGAGATGATCGGTCAGCGATGATGCGTCGCAGTGCCGCGTGGATGGACGCCCCTGACCTGCTCGCCCCGCTTTCGTCGATCACCGCGCCGACCTCGATCGTGCACGACGACCAGGATCCGGTCTATCCGCTCGGTCACGGCGAGGCCTTGGCTGCCGCGATTCCGGGCGCGGTACTGCGCGTCGTGCCCGGGATGGGCCATGTCATGACTTCACCCGGCCTGCCCGAGGATGTCGCCGACCTGATCCGGCTGTGACCTGCCTTGCGGGGGCGGGGCCGTGCCGATGAACAGCCGCGCGGGGGGCGCAGTGCCATCTCCACTCCACCTGCCGCTCGCCCACACAGCAGGCTGGCAGCGCACTACTGGTATCGCCCTGACCCGGCACACCATGGCCACCGCTCCGCCGTACGCGGTGAACCTTGGCTTTCGTTCTTCACTCGCGGTGCCGGGCCTGGCGTTCGAGTGTGTCCGAGTGTGTCCGACCTCCTGTTGGACAGCGAGAGCGTAGGTCTTCACTGACGGTGACGCGGCAATCCGCCGCACGGACGAAGGGACCTGTCATGATCGACAACGAGCGCACCGAGCCGTACGAGCCCCCGCGGATGCTCGAGATCGGCGAGTTCGGGCAGCTGACCCGCGGCTACGGCATGCTCAACATGGACTGGGCCTACTACTACGCGGGGTAGTGAGGCCACCGTGCCCATCGAGTCCCACGGAGTCCGGTACGGGTCCGGACAGCCGGCACATCCCAGGAGAAAGGCACCACTCATGGTCGACAACGAGCCGTACGAACCCCCGCGGATGCTCGACCTCGGCGAGTTCGGAGAGCTGACCCGCGGCATGGCCGGGCCGCTGATGGACGCGGTCTACTACTACCAGTGAGGCGAGGAGTCCGGTGCGCAAGCTGAGCGGCGAGGAGTTCGCGGTGCTGTCCGACAGCGCCGCCGGCGAAGCCCTCGCTGAGGCGCTGCACGGCGCGGTGGTGCTGAGCTACGCGTCCGGCCGTCCCTGTCTGCTGGCCGCCTCGCCCGGCGAGATCGTCCACGCGGAGGCGGGCCACGCGCGGCTGGCGGTGATCGGCACGTGCCCGGTCACCGCCGGCCGGCTCCGGCGGATGGCGGCGCGGCTGGGGTGCCTGGCGGACGCCGACGCGGTGGCCGCGGCGCTGCCCGGCAGTTTCCATCTGGTCGCCGTCGTGGGCGGGCAGGTTCGGGTGCAGGGCACCGCTTCGGGCATGCGGCGGGTGTACTACGCGCGGGTCGGCGGGACGGTGGTCGCGTCCGGTCGGGCGGCGCTGCCGGCCGCGCTGACGCGGGCGGCGGTGGACGAGCAGGCTCTGGCGATGCGGTTGCTGATGGCTGTTCCACCCTCGCTGGCCGAGCCGCTGTGGGAAGGGGTCGCCATGGTGCCGCCCGGTGAGGCGGCGCACATCGACGCGGACGGGGTGCGGCTGCGCGCCTGGTGGCGGGCGCCGGAGCCGGAGGTGGCGCTGGAGGAGGGCGCTCCCGTGGTGAGGGCGGCCCTTGAGGAGGCCGTGGCCGCCCGGATCGGCGAAGGCGCGGTGGTGGCCAGCGATCTGTCCGGCGGGCTGGATTCCACGCCGGTCAGCTTCCTTGCCGCCGCGGCGGCCGGGGAGCGGTCGGCGAAGCTGATCACGTTCGTGCTGGCCATCGACGATCCCGAGCATGACGACGCGGAGTGGGCGGCTCGGGCGCGGGCGCACCTCCCGGGCGAGCACGGGGTGGCCCGGCCCGGTGAGGTGCCCAAGTGGTTCGCCGGGGCAGCCGAGGCCGCTCCCGGGCTGGACGAGCCGACGCGGTGGCTGCGCACGCTGGCCCGCGAGCTGGCGAGTTCGGCACTGCTGGCCGGGCTGGGCGCGGCCGTGCGCCTGACCGGGCACGGCGGTGACGAGGTCACGCTGCTGCCCGACTGCTACCTGCACGACCTGGCCCGTCGCCACCCGGCGGCGCTCTGGCCCCACCTGCGCGAGCGGCGGTCCAGGGCCCGATGGCCGCTGTGGGCGTGCGCCCGCGCCCTGGCCGACCGGCGCCCCTATGCCGCCTGGCTGGCGGATCAGGCGCAGACACTCAGCGCGCCGCTGTCCCGCTTCCGGCCGGACTTCGGATGGGAGCAACCGCTACGCCTGCCTGACTGGACGACCGAGGCTGCGACGGACACGGTCCGCCGGCGGCTCGTCACGTGCCCGGCCGAGCCGTACTCCCCTCTGCGCGCCCAGCACCAGAGCCTGTCGAACGTCCGTACCATCGCCGCCTCCCTCGACGGCGTGCGGGGCCTGACGGGCCGCGTGGGCGCCCCCGTGCACGCCCCCTATCTGGACGACCACGTCGTCGCCGCCTGCCTGGCCGTGCGGCTGGACCAGCGGGCGGTGCCGGGCGCCTACAAGCCGCTCACCCGGGCCGCGATGCGTCCCGTCATGCCGGCCGAATGTTTGGAACGTACCACCAAGGGCGAGTTTTCGGCCGACATCTACCAGGGGCTGCTCCGCCACCGCGACCAACTCCTGACCCTGCTCGACGGTTCGCTGCTGGTGGAGCGCGGCCTGGCCGACGCCGCCGCCCTGCGCCGGGCCTGCGTGCGCACCCCGGCCGAGGGCGGGCCGGGCGTGATGGCACTCGACGTCTTCATCGCCGCCGAGAACTGGCTACGAGCCCTTCTTGCCTACCCCACCCAGGAGGAGTCGTGTGCGTGAGGCTTCGCCCCGGCGTCACTCTCACCCCGATCGACGAGGTTGCCGTGCTCCTGGACGAGCGCACCGGCCGCTACCGCCAACTGAACGCCACCGCCGCGCTCGTCCTGCGCAGCCTGCTGGCGGGACACGGCCAGGACGAGGCCGCCCGCGACCTCGTCCGGACCCATCCGGCCGCAACGCCCACCGCCGAGGCGGACATCGCCGCGCTCGTCGCGCAGTTGCGCGCCGCGAACCTGATCGTCGAGACCGTCGACCGGGAGCAGCCGCGATGAGCGTGCCCATGGTGCCCGCCGACCGGCCCGCCCTGCCCTGGCGCCGCCGCCCGCCGGCGCTGGCCGCCGTGGCCGCCGCACACCTGATCGCCCGTCTGCCGCCGGCCCGCATCCGCGCGGCGCTGACCTTCGCCCGCCGCGGCGCCACACCCGCGACCGCCGAGCAGGCCAGAGCGGCACGGGACGCGGTGATCGCGGTCAGCCTGTCGTGTGCCGGGGAAGGCTGCCTGCCCCGCTCCATCGCCGCCGCCCTGCTGTGCCGGTTGCGCGGATGCTGGCCCACCTGGTGCGCGGGTATACGGGTCCACCCGTTCGGCGCCCATGCCTGGATCGAGGCCGACGGCCAACCCGTCGACGAGCCGCCCCGCCGCTACCGGGTCACGATCGCCATCGCCCCGGACAGAGAGCTTCGAAGATGAGGGTCCGATGGCAGGGCCGGAGCGGGCGGCCACCTCGATCGAGGAGATCGCTGAATGGACGAGCCGCTGGAAGCGCGGTTCTGGATCGCCTCACCCACGCCGGCGGCGGCCCGGCGTGGCGCCGAGGAGTGCAGCTCAGATCGCCGTCCCGACCAGCAGCTCGGGTGAGGACGATGCGTCCAGCCGGTGGCATGTGTGAGCCGTCCATCGTCGGTGAGCACCAGAACCGTTCGGGAGGGGAGTCACCGGCGCCGCGGCGGGAGTTTCCCCTGGACGGCACGGGGGAGCGCGGCTGGATCTAGCGGGCAGGAGAAAGAGGCCCTGCGTCCTACATGACGGCGATCATCGTCGACATCTCCATGGTGTCGTGCCTCGCGTGTGCGTGGGCGGCTCCGGCGGCCGCGTCCGCCAGCGTCGGCCATCGCCCTTCGCTCAGCATGTGGTCGGGCTGGAAGCCGACGGCGGTGAATCGATAGCAGCCCAGCTCGGCGACGTATCCGGCGGTCCCGATCAGCGCCTTGCCCTCGAGGTGCACTTGGGCGCCGCGCCGGTCGTAGCGGATCGTGTAGTTGTAGGCGGGCCAGAGCCAGTCCGTGACCCTGACGCCTCGCGCCACGCCTTCCGCGTCCCGCCAAATATGCACGCTCTCCGACACCCAAGCTCCTTTTGATCTTTGCCTCACCAAGCTAACGAGACAGCTCGGACATGAGTGCCCGAGTACGGGCCGCGCAGGTCAGCCCGCCACGAGACCGGCCCAACGCATGATCAGCCGGCTCCTCACGAACCCCGCCCGGCGGTTCGGCCTGCACATCCCCCTTTTCGCGCCCCGGCGGCATGCTGATGCGCTCGAGCGATCGTGGAGTCCACCGACACGTCCCACACGATCCGGCCCGCCGCATCGGCGATAGCCTGCAACGCGGTCAGGATCCGCGCCCACGTCCCGTCCCGCTGCCAGCGGCGGAACACGCTGTACGCCGCCGCCCAGGACCCGTGACACTCCGGGACGTCCCGCCACGGCGTCCCGGCCCGGACCCGCCACCGGATCCCGTCAATGAGCTGCCGCCCACTCCATTGCGGCGGCCGACCCGGCTTCCGAGGCTGCGGCAGCAGCACCGCCCACTGCGCGTCGGTCAGGTCGTGCCGCCTCGTCACCGCTATCGTGGTCACGATGTCCCCGGTGGTCTCCGGTTTTTCTTGGTCAACCACCCGCTCATTGTCGATCTCGACACGCCCGAACATCAGAGGCTCAGCCCACCGTCCAGCGCGCGATCAAATGTCCGGCGATTCCTGGTCGATTTCGGCCAGGAACCGCTCGGAGCGGCGCGCGAAGAGGTAGGCCCCGCGTTCGTCCGATCGGGCGCGGGCTGCTTCGGCGGCGGCTCGCACGACGTCGACGGGTTCGCCGCGGGCGTGCAGCAGGCGCGCGCGCAGCAACAGCAGGAGCCCTTCGGCGAAACGTTGGCCGTAGGTCGTGAGGGCCTGGTCGGCTCGGTCGAGGGCGGTTGCGGCCGCGTCGGGCATGTCGGCGGCCAGCCACATCTCGGCGATCAGTCCGTAGTGGTATGCGATGCCCCATCGCGGCGGGTCGAGGAGGGTCGCGGCCAGGAGTTGTTCGGCCTCTGCCGCCTTGCCGGCCGGGTCGTCGCCGGTGAGTGCACAGGCCCAGTGCCAGTCCAGCCAGATGTAGTGCTCCTGCGCGACGCCGGAGCGGTCGGCGCCGGCCGCGATCCACCGCTCGGCCGCCCACATCACCCATCGCGCGTCACCGGCCATCGAGGCCGCCATGGTGTGGTAATAGGCCCAGACCGACATCGCAACCAGGTCTTCGTCGGCTAGGTACGCCTTGTCGATCGCGGACCGTGCCGTCTCGACATCGCCGTGCAGCGCGGTGATCACGGCCAGCCAACCGATCCGTTCATTCGGCACCTTCCACGATCCGAGGTCGCCGGCACCATGGTGCGGGCTGGTGTGGCCTTGCGCGCTGAAGAAGCGGTACGCCTCGCCGATGTTGCCGATGTCCCACTGGTACAGGCCCCAGGCATGCCGACCGTACTCCTGGATGATCGGGTCGGCGGACGCCTGTCCTTGCTCGTACACTCGGCGAGCCCACCTCCCGCGGTCCTTCTCGATCGAGGTGTAGGCCCCGACGAGCCGAACGAACAGAAAGTGCACGGCCTCCGTCTCGCGGCCGAGCATGCGGGCCAGGTACTCGGCCCGCTCCAGCAGGTCGAACGCCGAACCGCCGTATCCCCCGTGCCTGCTGGCAACAAGGGTGAGCAGTGACAGCACCGACAGCTCCAGGTCCCGCAGGCCGGCCGTGCGCGCGATCTGGGCGGCCGATTCCAGGTGCCGAGCGGCGTCCGCGAACGCGAGCTTGGTCGCCGCACGGCGCCCGGCACGGGCCAGTGCCTGCGCGGTGCGAGCCGGGTCGGCGAGCGGGCCGGCTGCCCAGAGGTGGTAGGCCAGGCGTTCGGCGACAGACTCGTCGTCCACATGGGTGCGTTCGAGGGCGTCGGCGACCAGCAGATGCAGGTGGACGGTCTGCTGCCGCGTCGTGGTCTCGGTGACCGACTCGCGGACCAGGTCGTGCGCGAACCGTAGCGAGTGCGGGCTTTCCGGCTTGGTTTCCAGCAGACCGAGCGCCTGCAGCGGTTCGAGGCGTTCGAGGCAGTCCTCGACGTCGACGCCGCCTGCGGCGGCGAGCAGGGCGAGGTCCACGTCGCGGCCGATGAGCGCGGCGACATGCAGCAGGTCGCGAGCGCTGTCGTCGAGACCGGCCATCCGGTCGCGGATGACGTCTCGTACGGTGGCCGGTACCCCAGCCGGCACTGCTGCCTCGCCGTCGCGCAGCGAGCCGCCATCGCTCAGGAGCCGGGACAGCTCCCGGACGAAGAACGGATTGCCGGCCGTACGGGTATGGATGCCGCTGGCGACATCAGCGCCCGGGTCCTGGCCGATTTCGCGGCGGATGAGCTCGGTCACCTCGGTCAAACTGAGCGGGCCGAGCCGGATCCTGCGGTGATCCGGCAGCCGACTGGCCGCGGCCAGGACCCGCGACAAGTCAGAGCCGGGTACGGGTGCGCGATCACGGAGCGCGCCGATGATCACCGTGCCGGCGGGTAGCCGGGCCGCGAGGTGGCCGAACAGCTGGAGCGAGGCGGTGTCAGCCCATTGGAGATCATCGAGGATCAGCAGCGTGGGCCGTTGCGCCGAGGCCTGCCCGACGACGGTGACGACCTGTTCGAGCAGGCGGAACTGGGCGCCGCTGTCAGGAACCGTTGGCGCGGCCGCGCTGTCGTTTCGCGGTTCGAGGAGGCCGCCGAGATCACTGGCGAGCCATTTCTCCCGCAACGGCGCCGGCAGGCTGTCGAGGATCGGACGGAGCGCCTGCTCCCACGGCCACATCGGCGGTGTTCCATCACCTTCCAAGCAGGAACCCCAGACCACGAACGGGCCGAGCCGGCTCGCCTCGGCGGCGGTTTCCTGCAGCAGGCGGGTCTTGCCCACGCCTGGTTCGCCTTCGACGATGGCGAGCGCCGAGCGGCCGGTGAGTGCCATCTCGACGGCTTGCCGCAGGATGGCGAGCTCCTCGGCCCGGCCGACCAGCCTGGCCGCCGCTCGCGCCGACGCGCCGTCACCCCCGACGTCCGCACCCGTCACGACCGGCGACGTCGGAGGCTGCGCCAGTACCTGCAGATATGCGGCCTGCAGCGCCGGGCCGGGCTCGACACCGAGCTCGTCGGCAAGGCAGTCACTGACCGTGCGGAACGCCGACAGTGCCTCCGCACGGCGTCCCGCGGCCCCGAGGATGGCGATAAGGCTGGCCTGCACCGGTTCATGGAACGGCGCCATCGATGCGGCCAGCCGCAACGCCGGCAGCACAGGCACCGGCCGGCGCAGCGACGTCGCCAGTTCGACCGCTGCAGCGCACGCGGCGTGGAACTCGTCGTCGAGGGCCGCGAAGATCGGCAACGCGGTCGGCCCATGCGTGAATCCGTCGCCCGCACGGCCCTGCCACAGGCCGAGCGCTTCGATGTAGCGATCAAGCGCCGTTTCGTGACGATGCTCTGCGAGGGCCTCTTTCGCGGTCTCGACGAGCTCCCGGAAGGCGACTAGGTCCAACATGCCGGAAGGCGCCGTGAACAGGTAGGCGTTGCCGCGGCGGTGCAGGTATGAGCCGGTTCTACGGGAGGGGATCGCGGGTTCGAGCAGCCGCCGCAACGCGCCGACGTACTTCTGGATGATGTTGAGCGCGCTGCTGGGGACGCCGTCGCCCCAGATCAGATCGATCAAGTCGCTCGCGCTGATCGGCCTGCCCACCCGAGCCAGCAGCAAGGCCAGCAGATACGCCTGCTGCCGGGGACCGATATCCAGCTCGACACCGTCCCGCCACACCCGTAACGGGCCGAGGACCTGCAGGCGCAAACCAACGCCACCGACCGGCCGCCCCTCGTCGTCAGGCTGGACCGGATGAACTGGCAAGGCCACGCCGACCCCCGAGAACATGACAGATCGTCGGCTGACCAGCCGTCGAACGCGGAGTTGTAGCGCGCACCAGCCTACCGGTCCAAATCCTGCCCAGAAACCCATCAAACGTCGATCCGACCAGGCACGCACCCCAGCCGACCACCACCGTCGCCGAGTCGCCGCCGTTATCGACGGCTACGACCTCAATCGTTTACGGCACGGCTGTGCCGATTGGCTTGCCGGCGCGGCCGTCCCGATCCCATCAGCGCAGGGTGGCCAGCGTGTCGAGGGGGTTGTCCAGGAGGTTGGCGAAGGCGAGTTCGGCGGCACCGGCGAGCGTGGTGTCGTCGCCGAGGGCCGACACGGCCAGGCGGACACGTTCGCGCGACACCGGCAGGACATGCGCGTCGATCCGGGCACGGACGCGTGACGCGGCGCCCGGGTAGACATCGCGGAGCATCCCGCCGAAGACCACGAGCGCCGGGTTGAACAGGTTGATGAGGTTGACGACGCCGACACCGAGCCAGTCGCCGATGCGGTCGAGGGCGTCCCGCGCGCGGGCGTCGCCGGTCCCGGCGAGGGCGACGACTGACCGGATACCGTCGCGTCCGACGAGTTCGCCGGACCGTCCCGCGTAGTCGAGCAGCGCCTCCTCCCCCACCTCGGCCTCCAGACAGCCGCGCGACCCGCACAGGCAGGGCCGCCCGTCGAACGGGTTGACCAGCATGTGCCCGAGTTCGCAGCCGTAGCCTCCGTCTCCGTCCAGGAGTTTGCCGCCGACGATGATCCCGCCGCCGACGCCGACGTCCCCGTGCAGGTAGATGAGGTTGTCGACGTCGCATCCCGCGCCGCGTACGTGCTCGGCGATCGCACCCAGGTGTGCCTCGTTGCCGACCTCGACGGGAAGCCCGAGACCGAGCCCGGCGGCGAGTTCCGCGCCGAACGCCTGGTCCACCCAGCCGAGGTGCGGCCCGTACCGGACCGTGCCGTCGGCGCGCCTGATCAACCCGCAGTACGACGCGCCCACACCCACGCACAACGCGCCCGGACCGGCCCCGACGACCAGTTCGCGGCCGAAGGTGGTGAGGACGCCGACGACGTCCTCCAGGTCGACCCCGGCGCGGGTGCGCACGGCCTCGCGGCGGTCGAGGACCCGGCCGCCGAGCCCGACACGGGCCGCGAGCAGCCGGTCCACGGCGACGTCGAACGCGAGCCCGTACAGCGTCCCCTGCTCGGGCATGACGACGATGGACGGCCGCCCAGCGCGACCCCGCCCGATGGGGACATCCTCCCGGACGAGCCCGGCGGCGGCGAGTTCGGCGGTCAGGTCCATGATGGTGCTGCGGTTGAGGCCCATCCGGCGGCTGAGCGCGGCCCGTGACACGGCCCCGTCCTTGTGGACGCGCCGCAGCACCTCACTCAGGTTTCGTTGCCGCATCTGCTCCTGTGTCCGCGCGCCCGCCACCGATCCCGTCATCCCCGCCAGCCTAGGCCGGGGTCGGTACTTGTGAACAGCAGGACAGCCATGAGCGCGACGCACTGGCAACAAGCGTTCCGAGGCGAGGAGCCACATCTCAGGGAAGGACGCGATCATCGAGTACCGGTGAACTCTGCGCCTGCCAATGATCTCATTGACTCAGCGCTGATCAACGGCGCGGTCGCGCACGGTAGCGGGGAACACCGGCCGGCGTCGAGAAGGGTGCTGACCCCTAATGTTTCGGCGTTCCGTAAGGGTCGTGCGGCGTGTCGGCGTAGGCCCACTGATGGTCACGGGCGTGACGGCAGGCCACCTCGACGTCCCCGGCGCGCATGACGTCCAGCAGCTCGCGGTGCTCGTCGGCGACCCGCTCGAGTTTCGGCCTGGTGACCATGAGAGCGATGGCCGTGCGCGCCTCGATCTGCAGCGCCTCCCAGGCGCGGGTCAGCAGCCCGTTGCCGCCGGCCTGCACGACGTGCCGGTGAAATCGCGCGCTGGCCAGGCCGATGCCGTGCACGTCGTTGTCCTGGGCACTGCGGTACATCTCCTCGACCGCCTCCCCCAGCCGGTCGAAGGGGAGGGTTCCGGCCAGCATGGCGAGCCGCGTCGCGGTCTCCTCAAGGGCCGCCCGCACGATGTACGCCTCGCGGATGGTCTGCTCGGCGAAGGGAAGCACCCGGCTGCCGTGACGAGGCCGGCCGTCGATGAGGCCGAGGCCCTCAAGCTGCCGGAGCGCCTCCCGGACCGGGGCCTGACTCGTTCCGAACTCGATGGCGATCTTCGTCTCGATGAGCCGGTCGCCCTCGCCGAGCTCGCCGGAGACGATCCGTTGCAGCAGACCGTCGCGGATCTGTCGGCTCAGCGTCGGTCGCGCGGAGCGCGGGCTCCCCGTGGGTTCCGACAAGAAACCTCCTGACGTTGCGGGCCCAGAGGGCCCTTGACTCTTCGATCATGCCACGTAAGTTAATTATCGATATCGATAAGTGGAGTGCACATGCTGACCTCCGTTCAGACACCCGAGACTCCCGAAGCGGCTCATGCGGCGCTTCAGGCCGGCGCCGTGCCGCTCGGCGGCGGCACCTACCTGCTGGCCCGCCTGGACGATCAGGCCGGCCGCGACCTGCGGCTGGTCAGCCTGCGCCGGGCGGGACTGTCCGGCATCGACGTCGAAGGCGACACGGTGACCCTGGGCGCGGCCACCACTCTCGCCGACATCGAGGACGACGATCGGCTGAGCTACCTGTCCGGCTGTGTGCGGTCGATCGCCGCGCCGCCGGTCCGCAGCCTCGCCACCGTGGCAGGCAACCTTTTCGTGCCCCAACCGTACGGCGACCTGGCGGCGGCTCTTCTGGCCCTGGACGCGGAGCTGGACGTGCTCGGCGCCGGCGGAGCCCGCCGCGAGCCGCTCGAGCGGGTCGTCACCGGCGGCCTGCGGGCGGGCGACCTGGTGACCCGCGTCCGGTTCACCGCTCCGGCCAAGGACGCGTTCCGGTTCTACAAGGCGAGCCGGCGGCGGCTCAACTCGGGATCCATCGTGACGGTGGCGGCCCGGATCACGATCGAGGACGGCCTGGTCGGTGACATCCGTCTCGTGCTCGGCGGCCTGGCGCGGCGCTTGGTACGCGCGGTCGGCGCCGAGCGCGTTCTGCTGGACGCGCCGCTGAACGCCCAGGTCGTCGCCCAGGCAGCCGGCGCCGACGTCATCGAGCCGTTCGACGACGCCTACGCCTCCGCCTGGTACCGCGCTCGGGTCTACCCCGTCCACCTGCGTCGCGCCCTGCTGGGGGCCTGAAAGGGGATCGCATGCCCTCGACAATCGTCACACTCAAGGTGAACGGCACCGAGCGGGAGTTGATCGCCCGGCCGTCGACGACGCTGCTGAGCGCGCTGCGCGACACATTGGGGCTGATGGGGGCCAAGCGCGGCTGCGCGCAAGGGGGCTGCGGCAGCTGCACGGTGCTGCTGGACGGCCGGCCCGTGGTCTCGTGCCTGATCCCCGTCGTGACGATCGACGGCTCTGCCGTGGAGACGATCGAGGGCCTGGCCGAGGGCGACCGGCTCGGCGACGTACAGCAGGCGTTCGTCGACCTCTTCGCGACGCAATGCGGGTTCTGCACCCCGGGGATGATCATGTCCGCCACGGCCCTGCTCAACCGGAAGCCGGATCCGACCCGCCAAGATGTCACCGAGGCGATCTGCGGGAACGTCTGCCGCTGCACGGGATACGAGCCGATCATCGCCGCCGTCCTCGCCGCCGCGCAGCGCCGCAGCGCCCCGCTCACGAACGCGGAGGCCGAGGTCTGATGGCGCGCCTCACCCCGATCGACACCGCGTACTTCAAGGGCGAGCGCGCGGACGACTTCGCCGTCATCGGCTCCGCCGTCCCGCGCTCGGACGCCCGCGCTCACGTCACCGGCCGCACGGTCTTCTTCGAGGACATGGCGCTGCCGGAGATGACGCACGTCAAGATCCACCGGTCCACGCGGCACCACGCCCTCATCAACCGGGTCGACGTCTCCGGCGCCCTCGCAGTCCCGGGCGTGCTTCGGGTCATCACCCACCAGGACGTGCCGAACAACTGGTACACCGTGCTGCGCCTGATCGGCGTGGGACCTGACGACGAGCCGGTGCTGGCCGAGGATCGGGTCCTCTACCGCGGCGAGCCGATCGTCGCCGTCGTCGCCGAGACCGAGGACGCCGCCCGCGAGGGCGCGGCCCGGGTCACGGTCGACTACACCGACCTGCCCGCCGTCCTCGACGTCGAGGAGGCGCTGGCCGACGGCGCCCCGATCATCAAACAGGCGGGCGCCAACCACTTCGTGTACGAGGGACATCACTGCCGCCGGATCCGCTTCGGCGACGTCGAGCGAGGTTTCGCCGAGGCGGACCGCATCATCGAGGGCCGCTACAGCTCCTCCCCCATCGAACACGCGCCGACCGAGCCGACCGGCTGCATCGTCGTCCCTCAGGGCGACGGCCGGCTGCGCATACACACCAACACCCAGGCCGCCTTCTTCACCCTCGACAACACCGCGCTCATCCTCGGCGTCCCGCCTACCAGCCTGCGCGTCGTCGGGGGCACCGTGGGGGGCGGCTTCGGCGGCAAGGTCGACGTCATCGTCGAGCCACTCGCGTGCATCGCCGCCATGCTCACCGGCCGGCCGGCCAAGTACGTCTACAGCCGCGCCGAGGAGATGCAGGTGTCGTCCCCCCGAGCGGCCGAGCGCATCTCCATCAAGGACGGCGTCATGGACGACGGCCGGATCGTCGCCCGCAAGATCACGCTCTACGTGGACGCGGGCGCGTACTCCCGGCACAGCCCGTACGGCACCACCAAGGCGGCGGCGCACATGCCCGGCCCGTACACGATCCCGAACGTCCACGTCGACGCGTACTGCGTCTACACCAACCGCACGCCGTCCAGCGCCATGCGCGGGTTCGGCGTCACGATCGGCGACTTCGCGCTGGAGTCGCACATGGACCGCATCGCCCGGGAGCTGAACCTGGACCCGCTGCGGCTCCGGCTCAAGAATGCCTACCGGGACGGCGACATGAAAGCTCATCGCAAGATCGCGTCCGGCACGGCGCTGGTCGAGGTGATCCAGAGCGCCGCCGGCCTGGTGGGGCACGACCTTCCGCCGGAGTACCGGGCAATGTCCTCGACCGAACGACCGGAGGGCTGAGCGATGGCGTTACGGCACGGCCGCGGATACGCGGCGGTCAACTACCCGACCGGCATGAACCTCGGCGGGGACCCGTCGCAGGCACTCGTCCACGCCACCACGATGGGCGGATTCGTCGTCACGCTCTCCTCGGTGGATCTCGGCCAGGGGCTGCGGACGGTCATCGCCCAATGCGCGGCCGAGACACTCGGCATCCCGATCGAGAACGTCATCGTCGACACCGCCGACACCGACACCGGCCCGCACTGCATGGGAACGTTCGCCAGCCGCGGCACCCACCGCGTCGGCAACGCCGTGATCATGGCGGCGCGCGAGGCCAGGGAGGTCATGCTCCAGGTCGCCGCCGACGAACTGGAGGTCGACGCGGAGGACCTGGAGACCGACGGCACGGGCTTCGTCCGCCTCAAGGGATCGTCGGAAAAGAAGATCCACATCAGCGACGTCGCGCTCGCCGCGCACTTCCGGCAGGGCCGGACCATCTCCGGCCGGGGCATCTACCTCAAGGAGCCGAGCTCCCCGGTGCCGGAGACCGGCGAGATGGACCCGGACTCCTGCCAGGCGCACGCGTGCACGGTGGCCGAGGTCGCGGTCGACGACGAGACCGGCGTGATCGAGGTGCTGCGGCTCTACAACACCTACGAGATCGGCCGGGCGCTCAACCCGGCCCTCGCGACGCAGCAGGTCGAGGGCGGCGCCTGGATGGGCCTGTCGCACGCGTTGTTCGAATCGACCGAACCGTACTATCCGCACTCGCGCGAGCACGGCCCGGTCGATTTCACGGAATACCTGATGCCCGGGCCGGCCGACATCCCGGCGCAGACGAGCCTGTTCCTCGAACGGCCCGCCGACAACGGGCCGTTCGGGGCCAAGGGGATCGGCGAGATGACGGCGAACGCGCCGATCCCCGCGATCGCCAACGCCGTGTACGACGCGGTCGGCGTACGGCTGACGAGCATGCCCTTCACCCCGGAGAAGGTGCTGCGCGGACTCGACGAGCTGCGGGCCGGCCGTGCTGGTTGATCAGGACACGCTGAACCGGCGGCTGGGCGCGGAGGGCTACCTCGCCGACGAGGGTCTGCTCACCGCCCTTCACCTGGCAGGCACGCTCGGGCTCCCGCTGCTGCTGGAGGGCGAGCCGGGGGTCGGCAAGACCGAGGTCGCGAACGTCCTGGCCCGGATCCTCGGCCGCGAGCTGATCCGGCTTCAGTGCTACGAAGGGCTGGACGCCTCCCAGGCCCTGTACGAGTGGGACTACCCCAAACAGTTGCTGTCCCTGCGGGCCGCCGAGGTGGAGGGGCGCGGCGTCGGCGACCTGTACCGCGAGGAGTTCCTGCTGGAGCGGCCGTTGCTGCGGTCGCTGCGGGCGGCGTCCGGCGCGGTGCTGCTGATCGACGAGATCGACCGGGCGGACAGTGAGTTCGAGGCCTTCCTTCTGGAGTTCCTCGGCGACTTCCAGATCACCATCCCGGAGATCGGCACCATCACGGCGGCGAGCGTCCCGTTCGTCGTCCTCACCTCGAACCGGACCCGCGAACTGCACGACGCGCTCAAGCGCCGGTGCCTCTACCACTGGATCCCCTTTCCCGACGCCGAACGGGAGCGAGCGATCATCCGGGCGCAGGCGCCGGGCCTGGACGAGAGGAGCGCGGCGCGCCTCGTGGCCGCCGTGCATCGCATCCGCGGGCTGGCTCTGCTGAAACGCCCGGGCATCGCCGAGTCGGTCTCCTGGGCCCGCGGCGTGCAGACGCTGACCCGCGAGGGTTCGAGCTGGCTGGAGGCGATGCGCCGGTCCGCGGGGCTGCTCGTCAAGCACGAGGAGGACCTCGCGCTCCTCGGCCGCCACACCGCGGAGGTGTTCGGTGACTGAGCAGTCCCTCCTCGTACGCATCGGCGATCATGTGCACGGGTTCCTGCGGGACCTGCACGATCGGGGCCTGCCCGTACCGGTGCCCAAACAGCGGGTCTTCCTTCAGGCGATCGAGGCCGTCGGCCCGCGCGACGCCACGCACCTCTACTGGATCGGGGTGGCCACACTCACCACCTCCCACGAGGACCTGGAGGTGTACTCCCCCACGTTCGAGCACTGGTTCGGGGAGGTTACGGCACGGCGCGTCCCCGATGAGGAGTTCTCCGACGACGAGGCCTCCGCGCCGCGCGGGAAGGGGGACGAGGCTCCTCTCACGGCGACGTTCGGCGGGGAGGCGGGCCTGAAGGCCGGCTCCTCGGAGCGCGAGAGACGCCCGGTGTTCGGCCCGGCGAGCGAGGACGACCGGGCCGTGCTCTCGCTGCTGCGGCGGGAACTACCCGGAGCGGTGCCGACGATCCGGTCGCGACGTCGGCGGCCTGCCCGGCGAGGTCCGTGGATCGACGTCGCCAGGATCTGCCGTGAGTCCAGGCGCAGCCACGGGGAGATCGTGACGTTGCGCCGGCGCAACCGTCCGCGGCGGCAGCGCCGTGTGCTGTTGCTCATCGACGTGTCGGGGTCGATGAAGCAGCACAGCGCCCACTACCTCCGCTTCGCCCACGCCGTGGTCGGCCGGCTCGACCGCGTCGAGGTGTTCACCTTCGGCACCCGGCTGACCCGCGTCACCGAGCAGCTGCGCGCACGGCATGTCGACGCGGCCGTCGGCTCGCTGAGCGACGTCGTCCTGGACGCCGAGGGCGGGACGCGGATCGGCGCCTCGCTCCAGGAGTTCCTCGCCAACGCCCGGCATGTCACCGTGGCGCGCGGCGCCCTGACGATCGTGCTCTCCGATGGCCTGGAACGCGGCGACTGCCGGCCCATGCAGGCGGCCGTACGGCGGTTGTCGCTGCTGAGCCACCGGTTGCTGTGGTGGTCGCCGCTCGCCTGCGACCCGGCGTACCAGCCGATCACCCGCGGCATGTCGGCCGTGCTCGGCAGCGTGGACGCGCTCGCGGGCGTGCGCGACCTGCGTACGGCGTACGAGCAGGTACAGACCTTGATCAGGGAGTGATCGTCATGCCGGAGGCGACCCGCTACTCGGGCGACATCGTCGACTCGCATCACCACATCTGGCGGGCCGGGGACCTGCCCTGGCTGTCCGGACCGATGGTGCCGCGGATCTTCGGCCCGTACGAGCCGATCAGGCGGGACTACCTGATCGACGAGTACATCGCCGACGCCACGGCCTCAGGCATCAGCGAGTCGGTCTACGTGCAGACGAACTGGCCGCTCGACCGGGTTGTGGACGAGGTGCGCTGGCTTCACGAGGTTCATCAGGAGACAGGCCGGCCGATGGCCGTCATCGGATCGGCCGACATGTTCGACGAGAGCGCTCCGGACACCATGCGACGACAGGCCGCGCTCACGCCGCTGATCCGGGGGATCCGTCAGCAACTGCACTGGCACGAGCGACCGGAGTTCCGGTTCGCCGCTGCGCCCGACCGTATGAAGGATCCCGTCTTCCGTAAGAACATCGGCGCGCTCGCCGACCACGGCTGGCTGTTCGAGCTGCAGGTCTTTCCCGAACAGATGCCGGATGCGGTCGAGCTGGCGGCGGCCTTCCCTGACGTCACCTTCGTCCTGGTGCACGCGGGCATGCTCATCGGGCTCGAGTGCCTCGAGTCGTGGCGGTCCGGGATGGCCGCGCTGGCCGAGCGGCAGAACATCGTCGTCAAGCTCACCGGGCAGGGCACCTTCGTCCACCGGGTGGATCCCGGCCTCATCTCCTTCGTCGCAGACGAGGTGATCGGCTGGTTCGGCGCCGGCCGAGCCATGTTCGGCACCAACTTCCCGGTCGAGAAGATCTGGACCACGATGCCGCACCTGGTCGACGCGTGGAAGAACGCACTGACTCATCTCCCACCCGCCGACCAGCACGACATCTTCGCCGGCAACGCACGACGGGTGTACGGGCTGGAGGGCTGACCTGAAACTGCTGGGACTCGGGCCGCGGGGCCCGGAGGGCTTGGACCGGCGACGTCAGATAGTCCCGGATTGACGTGAAAAGGAGTATCTCGGAATGGCACTGTTCGTCCTGACCTACGGCTACAACGACACCCCGCTGAGAGCGGAGCGCCGCGAAGACCATCTCGCACACCTGAACAAGCTCTTCGAGCAGGGCAGCCTCGTCGCGGCCGGCCCTTACACGGACCTGACGGCCGGCATGATCGTCCTACAGGCCGAGGACGAGACCGCGGCGCAGGCGCTCGTCGACCAGGACCCGTACACACAACTACAGGTCACCAGGGATCGCCGGCTGCGCCAGTGGCGCGTGACGGTCGGCTCGCTCGGCTCTGGCTAGAGTTCACCCCCAAGGTCGTCCGACGCCAGCCCCACTGGGCTGATCGAGCGGTCCTGGCCGCGCCGGCGCGACTCCTGCCGCCGAGGTTGCGGGAGTAGCGCTGATCGTCTCGGCGGGTCCCAGGTGCTCGGCAGGCACTGCCCGCGGCGCCCGGACGACCGGAGCCGACAACCTGAGCACGCTCCTGCCCGGCTTCAGGCCATCTCGGGGAAGTCGGTCTCGGTGGTGCCGATCGCCCGGATCGCGGCCGGTCGTGCCGAACGCAGGTAGCCGTACCAGGCCAGTGTCACCAGGACCGTGGCGAAGAACGCGAGGACCACGAAGTTCAGCGGCCACTGCGGCCAGGGAACCACGTTGACCCAGAACACGTAGGCCATCCCGGCCACCGACACCACCACGCAGGGCCACACCAGCGGCAGCCGTACGCCCTCGCGGCGCAGGAAGATCGGCGTGGCCAGCGCGACGACCGCATAGGCGATCATGTAGCCGTAGGTGCCGTAGGTGTCGACGTTGACCACGATCTCCATGCCGTCCACGCCGAGCGCGAACAGGACCGCGGTGAGCAGCACGACCCCGGGCGCGACGGCCAGGATGGCGCGGTGCGGCGTCTGCTGGGTGCGGTGGGTACGGCCGAGCGAGGCGGGCAGCACGCCCTCCTTGCCCATGACGAACACGATCCGCCCGATGACGTTGATCGGCGCGACCACCACGGCGAAGAACGACGCGGTGACGCCGAGGCTGAGGACCGGCCTGATCCAGTCGGGCAGCCCGGCGGCCTTGGCCAGCTCGTCCAGCGGGTTCGCGCTCGCGCCGAGGTCGCCGAGCGAGTGGAAGCCGGCGACCTGCACGTAGGAGGCGAAAATGTAGAGCAGGCCGACGCCGAACGCGCTCCACATGATGGCCCGCGGGATGGCCTTGAACGGGTCCTTGGCCTCCCGGCCGAGCGCGTCGGAGCTGGAGAAGCCGACGAAGCCGAGGATGCCCAGCACCATGCCGACCGCGACGCCGTGCGGGGCGGCTCCCGAGAGCGTCAGCTGGTCGGTGTCCACGACCGGGCCGCCGCCCCAGAAGAGCACCACGACCAACATCAGCGTGATGATCGTGATGGAGACGACCTCCAGGATCAGCGAGATCCTGGCCGACAGCCGGATGCCCCACACGGTGAACAGCGTGGCCAGCGAGCCGATCACGACGGCCAGCAGAACGTTCCATGCCGTGCCCTCGATCGGCAGCCCGATCTGCGACAAAAAGACGGTGAAGTGGTAGACGGCCCCGCCGAGCGAGCCGGCCGCGATGCCGAAGCAGCCGATGATGAGCGTGACGCCTGTGAGGTAGGCGCCGAAGGGCCCCAGGCCCTGCGCGGCGTAGTTGTAGAGCGAACCCGCCGAGGCGCGCCGCTTGGCGAACTGGGCGATGCAGTAGCCGACGGCCAGGATCACGATCGTGGCCAGCGTGAACGACAGCCACGAGGCGTTGCCCGAGCTGGCGTAGATGCCGGCCACGCTGAAGGCGATGACCGCGCTCGGCGCGATGTTGGCGAGGGCCTGGGCGACGACCTCGCCGGCCGACATCGCGCCCTTCTTGAGGCCGCTTTCGGCCTGCACTACGGGTGTCTGGGTCATGGGGGATGTCTCCTCAGGGGATCAGGAGGGTACGCAGTGCCTCGCCGCTGGCCAGGGCTTCCAGCGCGAGGGGGGCCTCGTTGAGTGCGGCGCGGCGGCTGACCAGCTGGTCGAGCCGGAGCAGGCCGTCCATGTAGCGGTCGACCAGCGCGGGGATGTCGATCGCCGGGCGGACGCTGCCGTAGTTCGAGCCGAGGATGCGCTGGTCGGCCTCGGCCAGTACGAGCGGGTCGAAGCGGGCCAGGGTGTTCTTGGGTGGCAGGCCGACCGCGACGGCCGCGCCGCCCAGGCCGAGCATCTTGATGGCGGCCTCCAGCGTGGACTGGTGGCCCACCGCGTCGAAGGCGTAGTCGACGCCGTCGGGCAGCAGGTCGTGCAGTGCCTCGACCGGGTCCTCGGCCGGCAGCTGGTCGGTGGCGCCGAGGGCGGCGGCCAGGGCGGTCTTCTCCTGCCGGGTGTCGATGGCGATGATCCGCTCGGCGCCGGCCAGCTTGGCGCCCTGCACGACGGACAGCCCGACGCCACCGCAGCCGATCACGGCCACCGTGCTGCCCGGCACCACCGCGGCGGTGTTGGTCACGGCGCCCACCCCGGTCGCGACCGCGCAGCCGACCAGCGCGACCGTGTCGAGCGGGGCGTCGTCGCGGACCTTGACCGCGCCGGAGGCGGGCACGACGGCCTCCTCGGCGAAGGACGAGACACCCAGGTAGTGGTAGACGGTCTCGCCGCCGCGGCTGAGCCTGCTGGTGCCGTCCTGCAGCACGCCGCCCGGGGCCACGACGTTGGCCGCGACCTGGCAGCGGGCCTCGTGGCCGGACCGGCAGTACCGGCACCGGCCGCAGGGGGCGACCCACGACAGCACCACGTGATCGCCCTCGGCCAGGCTGGTGACGCCCGGCCCGAGCGCGGTGACGACGCCGGAGCCCTCATGGCCCATCACCAGGGGAGCCTGGACGTCCCACTCGCCACGCCGCACGTGGAGGTCCGATCCGCACACCCCGGCAGCGGCGATCTTCACCCGTACCTCGCCCGGACCGGGCGGGGCCAGGTCCACGTCCTGGATCACGACGGGGGACTCCGCCGACTCGAATACCGCGGCTCGCACCTGACCTCCTCGATAGGGCCGGGAATAGGGAAGATGACACCCGGCGTTACGGAACGTGATGGTCATGGTATGAATTGCCGCGTTGATGACGCATGTGGCCAAATGTCCATTGACCAGGGATTAGGGCGACGATTCGCTATGTTGGAGACGGTTGGGGACGTCGCTCGGCGCTTCGGGCTGCGCGTGCTGTCCGGCGACTCCGCGCTCGACCGGCCCATCCGCTGGACCCATCTGTCGGAGCTCGCCGACCCCACCCCGTGGCTGCAGGGCGGCGAGCTGCTGCTGACCGTCGGCCTCACCCTCGACGATCCCGCCGGGCAGCGAGCCTATGCCGAACGGCTGGTCAAGGCCGGAGTGGCCGCGATCGGCTTCGGTGTCGGGCCACACCACGCCAGGACCCCGCAGGCCCTCGTCGACGCGGCGCAAGCGTGCGGCCTGCCGATCCTCGAGGTGCCCGCCGGGGTCGCCTTCCAGGATGTCACCTTCGAGCTCAACGCCGACCTGCTGCGCTCCGACGCGGCACAGGCCCGGCTGATCGCCGAGGGCGTCTCGGCCATGACCCGGGTGGCCCGCAGCGCGGGCACGCAGGGCATCGTCACCGTGCTGGCCGCCCGCATCGACAGCTGGGCCGTACTGCTCGACCGGCACGGCAAGGTGCACGCGGCCGTGGGCGCCGCACGGGTGCACCTCGACGACGCCCGGGCCGCCGCCTCCGGCCAGCGCTCCCGCATCAGGCACCCCAACATCACCGCGTACGGCGTGGGCGATCCCATCCGGCCGCGCGCTCACCTGGTCGTGGCCGCGCGCCCCGACCGGATCAGCCTCACCAGGGAGCTGGCCCAGCACGCCGCGCTCCTGCTCGACCTGGCGCTCAACCCGCTCAGCGGCGGCGACACCTGGCATCTGACCAGGGCAGACGCGGTGGACGCGCTCATGTCCGGGGATCAGGGACTCATCGAGCGGGTGGCCGCCCGATGGAACCTGCCGGCCGGCAACGTGGCCGTGGCGCTGCTGCGCTCGCGCTCGCGTGCCGTACCGCTGGAGGAGAACGTGCTGGACTGGTGCACCCAGCTGGACCTGCCGCAGCTCGTCAGCTCCGACTCCGCCCAGGTCACGGTGCTGGTCCCGGAGGATGAGCTGGGCCGCTGGGCCGATCGCGTGCGCGCGGCCGCCGACGACGGCGTCCCTGCCCGCTGCGGCGTGGGTACGGCACAGCCGCTCGCGCGCGCCGAGCTCAGCCGCCAGCAGGCCGAGCAGGCGCTGGCCGTGGCCGTCGCCGACGCCGAGCCCATGGTCGCCTTCGGCGAGCTGGCCACCGGGCGGCTGGTGCTGCAGCGCCTCGACCCGGCCGCGCAGGCGGCGCTGCGTTCACCGTTGCTGCCGCTGCTGGACAACCCGGTGCTGCTGCGGTCGCTGCAGGTGTTCCTCAGCGAGAACGCCAGCTGGGAGGCCGCCTCGTCACAGCTCGGCATCCACCGGCACACGCTGCGCCAGCGCATAGCCCGGGTGGAGGAGCTGACCGGTCTGTCGATCAACGCCACCGAGGACCGGGTGATCGCCTGGCTGGCGCTGCAGGCACTGGTGACCCATCAGCCGCCGCTGGACGCCGCCAACCGAACACATGCTCACCGCCGTTGAACGAGAAGCCACCTAAGACCTGTCCACCCGGCCGCGACGGGTGCCGCGTACCAGCTCGATGACCTGCGCCTCGAGGTCGCCGTCGGCCGCGACCGTCCTGCCCCGCTCGAAGGCCAGCACGACTCGCGGGTCGACGTAGGAGCCGAGCGCCACGGCCGGCGTGTTGCCCAGGCGCCCGGCCACCTCCTCGATCACCCGCCGTACGGCCCGCCGCCGTCCCAGCCTGCCCCGCGGACGTCGTACGCGGGCCAGCCCTTCGGCGGCCATGACGGTGGCGTGCCAGGTGCGGAAATCCTTGGCCGACACCTCGCAGTCGAGCAGGTCGCGCAGATAGTCGTTGATGTCCTCGGCCCGTACGTCCTTCCAGCCTGAACCGTTTCGGTAGCGCAGCAATTCGCCCTCGTGGCCTGTACGCAGGAGTGCGGCCACGACGGCGCTCACCTCGCCGTCGTGAATCTCGATGTCCTGCTGCTTGCCGCCCTTGGCCTCGAAGCGGCACCGCACAACGTCGCCGGTGCAGGTGACATGTTCGGCCCTGAGCGTGGCCAGGCCGAAGGAGTCGTACTCAGCCCCGCCGGCCCGTAGTAGGCCCAGGTCCAGCATCGAGGAGGCGGCGGCCAGCACGCGCTCCCTGGTCAATCCCCGCTGTGCGATCTGCTCGCGGAGACGGTGCCGGAAGGCGGGCAGACGCTCGGCCATCTCGGTGACCCGGTCGAACTTGATCCGGTCCTGCTCCTGCCGCCAGGCGTCGTGATAGCGGTACTGCCGGCGCCCTGCCGCATCCGTGCCCACGGCCTGCAGGTGCGCGTCGGGATCGCGGCAGATCCACACCTGCCGCCACGCGGGCGGGATCGCCAGCGCGCGAATCCTGGTCAGGACGTGGGAGTCTCGCACCTGGCGGCCGTCTGCGTAGTGGTAACTGAACGCGCGGCCACGACGCCGGCGCGTGATTCCCGGTTCTTCCGGGCTGCTGTGTCGCAACGCGGTCATTTCCCATCTGGCCGATACGGCGATGACCATCCGGCATTGCCCCCACATCAAGAACGCCGGACGGCCTTCTCCAGCTGCTCGTAGCCGCCCTGCCCGGGCAGCGACGATTCATGCGATCGGTCTGTGCGCATGCAACGGTTTGCCGCTCGCGTGCGAGGGCGTTTCCAACTGTCCAGCCCAACGACCGGCCGCCGGCCCAGCTCGGTCGCGCCCAGGCCGGGCCGGTCCTGCGGACGCTCGGATCGTCGGTGGGCCTTCCGATGAACTTGATCGGTGCCGAGAGCCCGCCCGCTCGCAGCTGTGGCATGCCCACTCCACAGGGCTGCCGACGGCACAGCCTCATACGAGTAACCACATCCATCCAGGCAACGCCTCAGCGCTCCTCGCCGTGAAAGCTCTACCGTGCGGGTCGTTTACCGCGAACGCATCGGGTAGCCCACACTCGACAGCCCATCCGAGACCATGCGCCAGTCTCATCTGATCAAGGGAACCGGCGCCTAAACCGATGATCGGCTCCCAGCTCAGCACGGCCAGGAGGGCTCTGCAATGGCACGCGTCGGATACTTTCTGAGCAGCGAGGAGCACGGGCCCAAGGAGCTCGTCCGGCAGTCGAAACTCGCCGAGCAGGCAGGATTCGAAGGCCTGTGGATCTCCGATCATTACCATCCGTGGCTCGACGAACAGGGGCAGAGCCCCTTCGTCTGGTCGACCATAGGAGCGATCGCCGAGGCGGTCACGTTGCCGATCACGACCGCGGTCACTTGCCCTCTCGTACGCATCCATCCCGCCGTCATCGCGCAAGCCGCCGCGACCAGCGCCGTACTGACGGGAGGGCGTTTCCAGCTCGGCGTCGGCACCGGCGAGGCGCTGAACGAGCACATCGTCGAATCCCGCTGGCCGCCGGCGGCCGAACGGCTGGAGATGCTGGAGGAGGCGATCGAGGTGATGCGCCGGCTGTGGAGCGGCGAGCTGACCACCCACCGCGGAAGGCACTATTCCGTCGACAGCGCGCGCCTCTACACGCTCCCCGACAACCCGCCGCCCGTCTACATCTCCGGCTTCGGCGAGAAGTCGGTACGGCTGGCCGGGCGGATCGGCGACGGCTACATCTCCACGGGTCCGGACGCCGACCTGGTCAAGCTGTTCCGCGAGTCCGGCGGGGCGGGCAAACCCGCGCAGGGCGGGCTGAAGGTCTGCTACGCCGACGACCAGGCCGCCGCCCGCAAGACCGTGCACCGGCTGTGGCCGACCGAAGGCATCAAGGGCGAAGCCTCCCAACTGCTCCCCCTGCCACGGCATTTCGCGCAGCTGGCGGAGATGGTCAGCGAGGAGGACGCCACCGCCTCGACGCCGTGCGGCCCCGATCCCGAGGTGCACGTCCAGGCGATCCAGAAGTACGTGGATGCCGGGTTCGACGAGGTATATGTCAGCCAGATCGGCACGGAGCAGGACGCCTTCTTCGAGTTCTACGCCCGCGAGGTCCTGCCCCGGCTGCGGTAGTTCGCGGCCGAGCCGGAGTCGGCGGTCACGATGGCGTTCTGCGGCAGCCGCGAGTTCAGCTCCCAGAACAGCAGCATCGGGTTGACCGGGTCGGCCTCCACCCTGGCCTGGCGTTCGACCGTGCTCCACCAGCGCGCCAGGTTCCCCTCCACGGTGTCGCGCCAGGACCTGTCCTGTTTGCGGGTTCAGGCGCGGGATCAGCGCCCGCAGCGTCTCGGCGGCGTCGCCGACGAGGTTGACCTCGGTCGGGTAACGCATGCAAAGCGCCACCTCGCACCCGGAAAAGGTTCGCCAGCAGGCGCGACCGCTCAAGGCTCGCCCCGCCCACCCGAGGTCAATCGATCGCACAGACGTCGAGCTCCTTGACGGGACCCTTTGCCGACTCACCATGACATGACCGGCTTCAAGGACTTCGCATCGATTAGGCGTAAGGCATAGCGGGAAGTCCAAGTTCCGTCCCCCCGGCAGCCGTCGGGAGGGAACGTGTCGTGGCCAAGATCGAGCAGCAGCCGGAGCCCACGACCCCTGTCCAGGTCAGCCACCGGACCAGGGCCGGGCGGTTGATCACCTCGTGGTTGTCCACCACCGATCACAAGGTGGTCGGGTATCTCTACCTCTCGACCAGCTTCATCTTCTTCCTCCTGGCCGGGATCATGGCGATGGTGATCCGCGCCGAACTGCTCGGTCCGGGACTGCAGTTCGTCACGCGAGAGCAGTTCAACCAGCTCTTCAGCATCCACGGCACGATCATGCTGCTGCTGTTCGCGACCCCGCTCTTCGGCGGGTTCGCCAACTTCGTCATGCCCTTGCAGATCGGCGCCCCGGACGTCGCCTTCCCTCGACTGAACATGGTCGGTTACTGGTTGTTCCTGTTCGGCGGACTCATAGTGATCAGCGGCTTCCTCCTGCCCGGCGGCGCCGCCCCGTTCGGCTGGACCGCCTACACCCCGCTGTCCACGGTGGAGTTCACCCCCGGCCCCAACATCGGCGGCGACCTGTGGGTGATGGGTCTGGCACTCAGCGGGCTGGGCACCATCCTCGCCTCCGTCAACTTCATCACCACCATCATCTGCATGCGAGCGCCGGGCATGACCATGTTCCGGATGCCGATCTTCACCTGGAACACCCTGCTGACCAGCTTGATGGTCTTGATAGCGTTCCCGGTGCTGGCGGCGGCGCTGCTGGTGCTGGAGTCGGACCGCAAGCTGGGCACCCACGTCTTCGACGCGGCCAGCGGCGGCGCGATCCTGTGGCAGCACCTGTTCTGGTTCTTCGGCCACCCCGAGGTGTACATCATCGCGCTGCCGTTCTTCGGCATCGTGACCGAGGTGATCCCGGTCTTCAGCCGTAAACCCCTCTTCGGCTACCTTGGCATGATCGGCGCCACCATCGCCATCGCCGGACTGTCGATGACCGTGTGGGCCCACCACATGTTCGTCACCGGGCAGGTGCTCCTGCCGTTCTTCTCCATCATGACGTTCCTCATCGCGGTCCCGACCGGGGTGAAGTTCTTCAACTGGACCGGCACCATGTGGCGCGGCCATCTGTCCTTCGAGTCGCCGATGCTGTTCTCCGTCGGCTTCCTCGTGACATTCCTGTTCGGCGGCCTCACCGGCGTCATCCTGGCCTCGCCGCCGCTCGACTTCCACATCAGCGACACCTACTTCGTCGTCGCCCACTTCCACTACACGGTCTTCGGCACCGTGGTCTTCGCGATGTTCTCCGGTTTCTACTTCTGGTGGCCGAAGATGACCGGCCGGATGCTCAACGACAGGTTGGGCAAGCTGCACTTCTGGCCGCTGTTCATCGGCTTCCACACCACGTTCCTCATCCAGCACTGGCTCGGCGTGCTCGGCTTCCCGCGCCGGTACGCCGATTACAGCCCGGCCGACGGATTCACCACGCTCAACGCGATCTCCTCGGTCGGCGCGTTCCTGCTCGGGGCCTCGACCCTGGTGTTCCTCTACAACATCTACTGGACGCACCGCCACGCCCCCAAAGTGAGCGTGGACGACCCATGGGGCTTCGGGAACTCTCTGGAGTGGGCCACGTCCTGCCCGCCACCGCGGCACAACTTCACCTTCCTCCCCCGCATCGGTACTGAACGCCCGGCCTTCGACCTGCACCACCCGTACACCGGCCAACCACAACTGCCCGCCGAACCGCAGACGGAGGTCCCGCCGCCATGACCGGCCGCCTCATTCCGCCCGCCACCCATGGTCAGCACAGGCGATGGGGCGGCAAGAGCGGTACCGGTTGCCGTGCGCTGGCCCTCGCCCCGGGTTCGGGTACCCGGTCACGTGAAGCGAGTGAGGGAGATTGCATGGGGCGGTAAGGAGGTACGCGGAGCTGACAAGCCACAACAATCCACCTCAAGCCGGGGAAGACGCCGCAGGCAAGCCGGCCGCCGACGCGACCGGACCGGTACGGCAGGAACTGGCACGCTTGCGGTCGGATATCTCCGACAACCTGCGGCGTGCCGGCGTCGGTGGGTCGCGCACATGAAGAAAGAGGTCACCGGCGCCACCGACGTGGCACGGCAAGTCTCCACTCACTCCTGCCCGGCTGAGCCGTCAGAACACGACGCAACCCGGCACGTGCACGTTTCAGCCCCTGTCAGTGGGAACAAGGGCGGGGAGGCTCCGCCCGCGTCCCTGGCTGGCACTGTGACTACAGGTGCCGCAGCGGCGGGGCCCATGCCAACCGCACGCCAACCACGAGGGAGGCTGTCATGGGCACGCAGCAGGACATGATCGAGGTCCTCGTCATCGATCATCGCGAGGTCGAGGAGATGTTCACCCAGCTCGAACGGATGACCGGGGACGGCGGTGAGCAGGCCAAGACGCTGGCCGAGAAAGTGGTCATCGAGCTGGTACGGCACTCCGTTGCCGAGGAGGAGTACCTCTACCCGACCGTCCGCGAACACGTGCACGGCGGCGGCAAGCTGGCCGATCAGGAGATCGCCGAGCACGCCGACGCGGAAGAGACGATGAAGCGGCTGGAGGCGCTGGAGCCGGGCCAGGCCGACTTCTGGCCCACCATGCAACTCCTGATGGGCCAGATCCGGGCACACATCCAGGAGGAGGAGAACGACCTGTTCCCACGCCTCCGTGAGGCGTGCCCGGCCGATCAACTGGTCGAGCTTGGCGCCAAGGTGGAGCGGGCCAAGAAGATGGCCCCCACGCGGCCGCACCCGTCCGCGCCGGACACCCCGCCCGCCAACAAGTTGCTGGCGCCAGGCGCAGGACTGGTGGACCGCATCCGAGACATCCTCACCGGCCGGGGACGTTCCTGACAGACGCACGCGAGGGCGAGAACCACGCGGATCACGAACGGCCGATTCGAGCCCGGCAGGGCACAGACCTGGTTACCACCGGTGCCCTGCCTTGATGGGCATCCATCACCGGACCGCAGCGGCTCTGCGCCTGCAGAAAGCCACATCCATGCACGTCAATCAGGCTCTGCATCACTTTCGAAGCGACTACAAGTTCTGCTGGCAAGCAGACGCACATCGCCTACCGATGGCTGCTCGGTGGTTGCTCGTACGCGTTCGATCTGCCGTGGGGCTGGGGCCTCGTCACGAAATCCTGCCCCTACACAGCGGCGTCGAAATCGGGAAGGGTGTGTCCGGCTAACGGCTCTGGCCCACTTTCGGTGGTTACGGAACGTGATAGCTCGTGTCGGTCCATGGCTATCTCGGAGTGCTGTGCCAGCGTGACGCCGGTGTGACGTAAAGGGTCTTGCAGGGCTGGTGTTCCCGCAGTTGGCCGACATGGTCATTGGCAGCGTTCAGGCTGAGGTCGGGACCAGGGCGATCGTGGTGCATGTCGCGTCCCGGGACGCGCCGGTGATGTGCCCCGGCTGCGGGGCCGTCGGCCGGGTGCACGGCTATGTGGATCGGCAGCTGGCTGACCCGCCGTTTAGCGGGCAGCGGGTGCTGGTGCGACTACGGTTCCGGCGGTTGAGGTGCGCGACGTCGGGTGCGAGCGGCAGACGTTCCGTGAGTCGCTGCCCGGGCTGGCCGAGCCGTATCAGCGCCGCACGATCGCCTTGACCACGCAGGTGGGGGCGGTGGTGCGGGAGTTTGCCGGGCGGGCGGGATCTCGGTTGCCGGCCGTGCTGGGAGTCGGGATTTCGCGACAGACCGCAGTCCGGTCGTTGCTGCGTCTGCCACTGCCGGTCCGTCCGACGCCGGAGGTGATCGGAGTGGACGACTTCGCGCTCCGCAAACGGCACCGCTACGCCACGCTGATCATCAACGCGGTAACGCGAGAGCGGATCGATGTGCTCACCGATCGTCAGGCCGACACCTTGGAGGCGTGGCTGCGCGCCCATCCCGGTGCGCGGGTGGTGTGCCGTGACAGCAATGGCGCTTACGCCGAGGCAATCCGTCGCGCCCTGCCTGAAGCGGTGCAGGTCGGTGATCGCTGGCATATCTGGCACAACCTGGCCGAAACCGTGGTGAAGGAGGTCGCCGCGCACTCCTCCTGCTGGGGCAAGACTGGCCCGCAGCCAAAGGAAGGGGTGCGGTCCGCCACCACGCGCGAGCGCTGGTGGAAGATCCACGCCCTGCTCGACCAGGGCGTCGGGCTGCTGGAATGCGCCCGCCGTCTCGGTCTGGCGTTGAACACCGTCAAACGGTATGCCCGCATCGGTGAGCCCGAGAGGCTCCTCCGGGTCCCGAAGTACCGGCCCACGCTCGTCGATCCGTTCCGTGAGCACCTGCGGCGACGCCGTGCCGAAGAGCCCGCTGCCTCGGCTCAACAACTGCTCGCCGAGATCAAGGAGCTCCGCTACACCAGCAGCCAGAACCTGCTGTACCGGTACATCAACCAAGGCAGGGTCGAGTGCGACCAGCCCGCGATCTCGCCAAAGCGGGCTGGCGGCCTGCTCCTCACCGAACCAGGCACACTGAAGGACGAGCAGCGGGAGCGGCTCGATGCCGCCACCGGCGCCTGCCATGAGATGACTATGCTCAGCGACCTCATCCGGGGCTTCGCGGCCCTCCTCGACCCCAAGGACGGCAACGACCAGCTGCTGACCGCCTGGATAGAGCAAGCACGACAGGTCGACCTGCCGCACGTGCACGCCTTCACCCGCGGCCTGGACTACGACCGCGCCGCAGTGAACGCCGCGCTCAGCCTGCCGTTCCACAACGGCGGTACCGAAGGCGTCAACACCAAAACAAAAATGATCAAGAGGCAGATGTACGGGCGAGCCGGCTTCGCATTCTTCTGCCATCGCATCCTGCTCGGCTAACCACACTCCGTCACCACCGAAAGTGGGCCAGAGTCGTTGTTCTTACACTTCCTAGTGCGGCTACAGCAACCCTGGGCGAGCATCCCGCAAGCCTGCCAAGGACTGCAGATCAGCACATGAATCAAATGTTCGAGCCCTACAGGCGCTGCGCTGGAGATTGAATCGAGTTCTTGAGCCCCACACGGTGCGCACCCCGCTCACGCCACCATCGGTAGGCCGCGGCCCAGGCCGGTGATGCGCAGCAGCCGGGACATGAACGGGCGGGGCGCGGTCAGGGCCACGGTGATGCCCATCGACCGGGCGCGGCGCTGGATGCCGACCAGGACGGCCAAGCCGCCGGCGTCGCAGAACGACACCTTCGACAGGTCGAGGATGAGCAGGCTCGCGCTGTTCTGCAGCGTGCTCATCAGTTGCCGGCGAAGCGCTGCACTGGTGAAGATGTCGATCTCGCCCGACAGGTGGACGGTGGTCGGCGTTGAAGGGTCGACCCCGCCAAGTGGCGCGGTGTCTATGGCGGTCATGGAAGTCTCTCCTTTGGAGAAGCTGAAATGAGATGAGATGCCCTCCGGCTGGAAAGCTGACCCGCCGCCGGGTCTGCCATGGCTGAACCGGCTCGATCAGGTCGGCGGACGGTACGTGGGTTATCCCGGAGCTGATGGCCGTCTGATGGAGTGCCGCGCCTCCTGCCCGCTGACCGAGCCGCTCTCGCTCTCCCAGCGGGCCACCCTGTCGGCTGTCGCGCGGAGAGCGGGATCGGACGGCAGGTGCGCGAGGGCGAAGATGGCATCGTCGGTCAAGTCGGCGGTGTTCTGGGCGGTGAGCTTGAGCGCGTCCTCGGCAGGGCCGACGGCGGTGTCCGGCGGAATGATCAGCAGGGCGACCGGCTCGTCGGAGGCGGAGAACAGAACGATCACGTGAGGGTCGCCATGCCGGAACCCACCGATGCGGACCGTCCGTCCACGTGCCGGGATCCGACGTGGGATGCGCCGCCACGCGTCCCGATGCACGCCTACCAGCAGCGTAGTCCGCTGCAGCCGCTGGTCGACGGTGGCGATGAGATCGGGGAGTTCGGCGGCCGCGTCGCGGGAGTAGGGCCACCAGGCCCCGTTCACCACGGCCGGCCGCTCCAGCACCGGGTGGAGACTCAGCCGTAGCTCAGAATCGACCCGAGGCATCGCGGACGAGGCGGAGCTCAACGGTACAGGCTGAGAAACAAGTGTTGGCGTCATGGTCGTCTGACCTGTCCAGCCCCAAGAGGAGGGCCGCGGTGAGTGGTTCGCCGGGGGCGACGCAGACCTGAATGCCAACGCTCGAAAAGACCTCGGTATCTTCGACACTACCGCGTGCTTCCGAAATTCTGTAATTCCGGAAGCAGCCCGAGTACGTGACGTGCTCGGCACCATCACCCACCGGAGCGCGAACTGGGTCATCCAGGCGATAAAGAATCTGGTGATGGACCTGGACGATGCGGGCGGCCGGGCGCGCTATCTGATCCGAGACCGAGACGGGAACCTCCCTGCCCTCATGGGCTCGACGATCTCGGCCTTGAACTCCGGCGTGAACGAGCGGCGAGGACGCGGCTTCTTCCCCATGCTCTCCATCATGGACATCCTTCCGGGGACGAGCCCCTGATCTCGGATGTCCGTCAAACCGGTTCAAGCCCACCTCCCGCACGTCATCCGTGCCCGGCTTGAACGTCAGCCCAAACAACACCACCCGCGTCCCCACCAGCGTTGCGCCTGCCACAAACCATAGCCATGCACGTCGAGCAGGCCGCGCATCGCATTCGAGATCACTGCAAGTGATCCTGGCTCGCGGACGCAAATCGCCGGCCGGTGACTGCTCGATAGTTGCTCGGACGCGTTCGATCTGCCGTGAGGCTCGAGCCTCATCACGTCATTCTGGCCTGCACAGCCGTGCCGAGTAGGGAACAAATGGCACATAGTGCCGATGGTCAAGAACGCATGGTTGCTCGCGTGTACGCAATACAGCACGGCACATGTCGTCACAGGCCGACACGACAGTGGGGAGAATTCCGGCTACAGCGATACAAAACAACACCCGGCGGACTGGGCGACACCAATCGAGCCGACTCATAATCCGTGGGTCGTGGGTTCAAGTCCCACCCGCCCTACTCTTCAATACCGCGTCCGACCTGGGCTTTCTCGGTTCTCCCCAGCCTTCGATCACGTTGTTGATCATGGTTGGTTGCTCGGTGGTTGCTCTTGTGCACGGACTGTGTATCGCGGTAGATCATTTAGGTGTCCATCGTCAACTCAGACCCCAGTGATGAGCAACAGAAGATCAAGCCAGAAGGTCTACTCCTCATCGCTCGTCAGCGGTGGCCATATGTACGGTCAAGCCTTGTCGAAGTCGGCTCGTCTTGCCCACCAGGCCATTCGCGACCAGCAGATAAAAGATCCGCTGCTTCTCGCAGCGATGCGCTCGACCCGTTTCCGTGCCACTCAGGCTCGATCGGCCGCGCCATCCATAGGGCGGCTGCCGAGGACATAAAGCAGGCCCGCCGGAGGATCGGCGGGCCTGCCTGGGTTCAGTGGTTCAGCTGGTGGCATCTCCGATCTGGGTCGGCAGGGTGATCAGCCGAGCCGTCTGAGCGCCGCTGGCAGCGGTATTGACGAGAGCGGTGGTGGATTCCGCGACGGCCCGGGCCACCCCTGGGTAGACGCTGGTGTAGGTGTCACGGGTGAAGGTGGACGACACGTGGCCGAGGGTCTCCTGCACGACCTTCAGATCGACCCCGGCAGCCAGCATCAGCGAGGCAGCCCCATAGCGCAGGTCATGCAGCCGCACCGGCGGCAGCCCCACCTGGAAGGCCAACTGGTAGAACTGATCGCTGACCTGCTGCGGATGCAGCGGCCGCCCCATCTCGTCGGTGAAGACGAACCCGCTGTCGGTCCAGGCCTACCCCGCGATCAACCGCTCGGCGGCTTGACGCTTGCGATGCGCACGCAGCGCGGTGACGGTGTCCTCATCCGACGCAATGGTGCGGTCGCTGGTCTCGGTCTTCGGCCTGCCCTGCACCGGCTCCCAGCCCAATTGGGTGATCTGCCAATGCACCCCGGCCGTCCCAGCCGTCAGGTCGACGTCCTTCCAGCGCAGCCCGACCGCCTCCCCGCGGCGCGGCCCGCGCAGGACGATCAGCCGGTACAGCGCGGACAGCCGGTGCGTGGCCACCTGGGTGAGGAAGGCGAAGGTGTGTGAGGGCGTCCACACCATCACCGGCGACGGCCTCGGCACGGACGCGTACACGTTGATCATGCTGGCGCGGCTGAGCCGGGCCCCGCGCCGCCGCGCCTCGGCGTCGAGCCGGTGCTGCAGGTCGCGGTTCCAGGCGGCGACCCGTTCGTCGGTCCACACCAGAGCCTTGGGGCGTTCGGCATCGGGGAGTTCGACGACCGCGGCGGGGTTGAAGTCGATCAGCCGGTCCTGCTTGATCGCGATGTTGAGGGCGTGCCGGAGGGTGGCGCGGATGCGGTGCATGGTGGCCGGGCCGACCGGCCGCCGGTATCGGACCTTGGCCCACTCCTCTGGGTCGCCGCTGGTGCGGGCGGTGGTGATGACGTCGTTGAACTCCTCGATCGCATCGAACATGCCCGCGGTATCGGACACCCGCAGCCGATCCAGCTGGACGTCGCCGAGGTAGGGGGTGAAGTACAGGCGGATGTGCGCCTCGTAGGAGCAGCGGGTGGTAGCGTCGATCTTCCGCTTGCGCCGCAGGAACTCCTGCATCCACTCGGCCACGGTCACCGTGGGATTGAGGTCCTGTCGGGTGCGGACCTTGCGCCGTACGGGTGCAGGGTGAGGTGGCGGCCGCTGCGCTGGGCGCTGGTGCATAAGGCCGGACGGGGCAGGGGCGGCAGGTGCTGAGCGGGAAGGCGGCGACGATCATCGGCTGTTCCTTTTGCCGGCAGGGTGTCCAGGAGGTGCTCCTCTGTCCTTGCGGGCAGGTGACCTGCCGGCGTTCCCAGTCGATGGTGAAGGTGGTGCGGTCGTAGCCGTTGTGGGTGCGGGCCTGGACGGAGTTGTCGGTCCGCAATGGGGTGATCAGCGCCATCTGATGCAGCTCACGGGCTTGGACGATCAGTTCGGCGGAGGAGTAGCCGGCATCCAGGTAGTGCTCGGCGGGCAGCAGCCCGCGCCGGGCCAGGTGCTGGTGAATGACCTCGGTCATCGCCGTGTCGGGCACGGTGGCGTCGGTGGTGGCCACATTCGTGATCAGGTTCGGCGGCCTCGTGCCGGCGCCGGTGCTGTCGGTTCCGGCCTGCGCGTCGGCGGCGGGGTGGCGGGTTTCGCTGATGTGCACCTTGTAGCCGTTCCACAGCAGCTCACTGCCCTTGGCCGCCCAGCGGGTGTCGAGGTCGTAAGGGGAGGCCAGCCGGTATCTGCCCGGCGGCAGGCCCTCGCCACCCTGGTGGAGGTCCTTCCGCCGTTTGATCACCTGCCGTCCCCGCCGGTCGCCGGTCCCCGCGGCCATCAAGGCGCGGCTCACGGCGGGGCGACGTCCTCCCGTCCACCTGCTCCTCCACGGCGGGGCCTTCGTGGTACGCCGTCCGGAGCAGGAGGACAACGTCGCCAGGTACCTGGCGAGCGAGGTGGGCTGCTACGTCGTCTTCCCCGATTACGACGTGAGCCCGCAGGTCCGCTTCCCCGTTGCCGAGCAGGAGTGTTACGACGCTTACCTATGGATTCTCGAACAGGCCGGTACGCAGGGCTGGGACGAGAACCGGGTATCGGCCAGCGGGGCCGGCGCGGGCGCGAAGCTCGCGTTGAGCGTGATCGTCCAGGCGCTGCAGGACGGAACGCCCACGCCGGTGGCGGCCAGCCTGGAGTACGGCGCGTCGGACTTCTCCCTGCCCGACGAGAGCCGCACCTCCCCGCGCAAGATCCCGGTCATCGGCCCCTGGATGCTGCGCACGATCCGCGAAACCTACCTCCTGGGCGCCGACCTGACCGACCCGGTCGTGTCACCGGCCAAGTACCCGAAACTGGGAGACTTCCCGCCGTTGCTCGTCCTCACCGGCGGCCTCGGCACCCTCCGCCATGACATGCGAGCGTTCGCCGAGGAGGCGCGCGCGAACGGCGCCGAGGTCAACCACCACGAGTTTGCCGGCTCCGACCACGGGTTCACCCACATCAAGCCTGTGAAGAGCGCCCGCACGGCCATCACGATGATCGGCGACCGCCTCCGCACCGCCTACGACGCGCCCGGTCGCACGGGCGTCGCGGACAACGCGGCCGAGGTCGCCGAGCGGGCCCTGAGCGGTGATCCAGTGACTGGCTGACACTGTCACGATCCGCTCAGGGAGCACACCGCCGCGTGTCACACCCACCAGCCGAAGGACGAGCGGAGACCTGGACCGGCCATCAGTGGTGACCCCGAACCGGCCACTTCGCAGGGGCTTCTACATGGCCACGGACACTCTGTTCTAGGAGCTGCGGATGGAGAGCTTCTCGCGGCCGTCGTCATGGTGCCGCTTGATGATCTCCAGGGCGAACGACTCCGCCACCTGCATGACCCAGTTCGACAGTTCGCAGTCCTCCAGTCGCGCCGCGAGCTGCCAGCGTTCGAGCTGCTCCTGGCTGGGGCTCAACGCCAGCCCGGACGCGTCACCGCGCATCGGGCCCACGGGGCGCGCCTCGGTGGCCTCCTGTTCGTGTTCCTCCTGGTGTTCGGGCGTGCTCGCGCCCCTCAGTTCTCTCCGTAACCGGTTCCTGGACCAGCGGAGCTTCTCCGCCCGGTCCAGCCACAAGTCCTGCTCGGCCTCGCTCATCGCGGCGACCTCGGCGTGATGGGCGAAGCTCAGCTTGTCCCTGCGCCGGGGCAGGCTGAAACGGCGGCTCACCCAGGCGTAGTTGCGCAGCGTCTGATAGTCGAGGGAAGTGCGCTGGATCGCGGTGCGGTATCGGTCGCTGTACTGGCTCTCTCCGTAGACCAGCCAGTCGCCCAGCCACCAGGAGGAAGAGTCGGAGATGAGCGACAGCTGACGCCCGATCCGTTCCCAGCAGTCCAGCGCGATGGGCACAGGAAACTGCAATCCGGTCCTGCGCGGGATGACGGTACGGTCGAGGCCGAGCCTTGGCTGCTCCCCCGACCCTGGTTGGGCGACACGAACTGCCTCGTGTCTTCTCCGACTGGTGAGCGTTTGGCTCTCATCGGTCATCCTTCTTCCTTCTTCCCTTAAGTTCCGCCTTCGCCGAAGCGTCGTTCCCCACGCTCGGCTCAGGTCGTACGACCGGATTTTTCCTGCTCGCCCAGGCGGGCAGGACCTGGCGCAGCCCCGTTCCTCCAGGTTGAAAGCCACAACTGAAACCCCTGACGAATCGAACCGGGTCACCGCCACGCTCACGATCCCCGCCGGCGTGGCGGTGGTGCTGAGAGCGAATCAGGGGAAGGATTCGACACGGTCCGCCGGCGGGAGTGCCGGGACCTGGGCGACTATCGACGTGGCGGCCGTCAGGATCCGGGTGGACAGCGTGTCTGTCCTCGACCGGGAGGCCGAGAAGATCGGGTAACAGTCCTGCGGCCGTCTGCGTGTGTCGCACAGTCATCCCATGCTCTGTTGGGTCGTCAGGGTCGCACAGTCGTTTTCGTTGGACATCAGAAAATGCAGAAGGGCTAGCGCGAAGAACTCTCGTTCCCCCTTACCACCTGCCTGTACACCCGCGGGAAGCCTGCTCGCCCGCGCTTGAGGCGTCAGTATATGCATCGGCGACTATATAAAATCTTAATGCTCGCCCTGAAAGCCGCGCCGGTCGCGGGATTAGCGCCCCATCTCCTTGAGTGCCTGCGGGCAGGAACACCTCCAACGCCGTGCCGCCGCAGTCCGCGCGCACGCCAGGATTCGCGACTGCGGAGGGTCTTCCGGATCTTCAAGGGGGCGTTCGCGCGCTCGCCCGGAGGCCGTGGCCGTCCTTCAGAACCACCGAGTTGCGCAGGCGGCGCGAGGAAGAAAAGCATTCATGGGCTCTTCGTCGAAGCGCTGTCAGCGGGGGATGTCGACGAGCCTTGAATAAGGCGGTGTTGACAGGGGACAGCCAATCCCTTGAAGAGGCGTACAAAAGCGGTACCAATGACCCTTTTTCATCCTCACGCTGCCTGCGGAGCTCGGTGATTCTGAAGGACGGCAATGGCCTTGCAGAGGTGCCGGCCTTGCTCGGGCCGCAGCGTAGCTTGCGGAGGATCTTCCAGCTCTTCAGCTGGGCGTTCGCTCGTTCACCGGGACCCGAAGCCTTGCGTGAGCACGGTTGGCCTGCTTCTGGGATACAGGCTTGTTCTTGCCCTTGTATGGGATGCGGATCGGGCCTTCGGCTCCTTGATACGCCTTGTCGGCCAGGGTGATGATGCCGGCCTGCTGCAGCGCGCGCAGGATGTCCCAGATGCGGGCGGCGCTCAGGTCGTGGGCTTTGCCGGGCAGCGCTCCGGAGGTCCACACGATCGTCCCGTCCAGTGAGGCGATGACCTGCACGTTCATCCCGTGCACGCGATGCTTGCCGGAGAAGTACGGCCGGTCGGCCTTGACCCGGTCGGTGCGGATCAGCGTGCCGTCCAGCACCAGGTAGTGCAGCCCGTCCCGCTTGGCTTTGCGCAGCGCCTGGCCGAGCTTGGGCGGCGGGCCGACAGCAGCGCGACCGTCTCCTCCACATACCGCCACGCGGTCGCCGTCGACACCCCGAACCCGGCTCCGAGCTCGTGGAACGTCTCGCCGAGCTTCTGTACGTCACCAGCCGAACACCAGCATCGCGATCATGCTGTGACCAGGAGTGCTCGCCAAGGAGCCTGAAAAAGGTTCAATGGGGGCAAATCTACGTTTGCCATCTAGAGCATTATTCGGTACGCCTCATCGTCATCGCCATTCCACGCCTATAGTAACGGCCATCCCGGCCGCCGGACCGGCGATTCTCCCGCTCGTCATTCCGCTCTCCGGGATCGACGCGCAGCGGGTCAACGGCGGTCGGTACGCCCCTCCGCCAGCAGCGTGACGACCTCGGCGGGCGCCGGCAGAGCGGCCGCCGACGCCGCGAGTGACACCGCGGCGGTGCGGTAGCCCGCGATCCGGAGCAGTTCCCCGCACGCCTTCACGACCAGGTCAGGCGTGGCTTCGTCCGGCGCCAGGGCCAGTCCCGCGCCGGACCCCGCCACCGCCCGCGCGTTGTCGAACTGGTCGTCCACCTGCGGCAGCACCAGTTGCGGGCAGCCGGCGAGCATCGCGGTCAGCGCCGTTCCCTGCCCGCCGTGGTGGATCGCCACAGCACAGGTGGGCAGCACCGCGCCGAGCGGCATGCGGCCGGCGTACGTGACGGGCAACGGCGGCCAGGTGGCGACCAGCTCGTCATCCGCCGCCACGACCAGCTCGACGTCCAGGCGGCTCAGGCTCTCCAGGAGCGCCACGATCAGCCTGGACGCCGAGTCCCCGCCGAACCTGGGCAGGACGGTGCCGAACGTCAGGCAGATCCGCGGGCGCTCCCCGCGCTCGAAGACCCAGGAGGGAATGGCCGTGTCACCGTGGTGCGGCACGTGCCTGATGCCGAGATGCTGCCTCGCCTGCGGCAGGCGCAGCCCGATCGGCCAGGGGTCCAGCACCGCCACGGGATCGGGCAGGTTCGTCAGATCGCCGCCGAGTACCTCCGCCGCCGCCCGGTTGAGCTCGTACTCGTCGGAGACCGACCAGTGGTAGCGCACTGACGGGACACCTCTCTCGGCGGCGGCCAGCGCCCCGGCGAACTCGGCCCGTTCACTCACCACCAGGTCGGGGCGCCAACGCCGCAGCAGATCGCCCATGCCTTCGCGGCCATCCGCGGCGAGGGCCCCGAAGGCCCGGCCGTGCGCGCTGCGCTGCCGGCCGGGTTCGGACATCACGACCTCGGCCAGGTGCTCGTGGAAGCGGCCCGCGGGCACGCACGCCACCGCCGGCAGGCCGGATCTCAACGCCGCGGGGAGGAGCTCCTCGGTCGAGGCCACCAGCACGTCGTGTCCCGCGGCGCGAAAGGCCCAGGCCAGTGGCACCAGGGGGAGAAAGTGCCCGGCCAGCGGCACCGACGTGAACAGGACACGCATAAAACCTCGCCCAGCTCTCGATCTCGTCAGCGGTCGTCGGCCATAGCGTAACGACCGGTCGCCGTCTCGATGCTCAGCAGCTCCGCCGCGTGCCCGGCGACCAGGTCAGCGGCCAGGCGTACCTCCTTGGTGAGCGGCCGATCAGCAGCGAGAGGCGGGGAGATCCGGGCCAGCTCCGCCCACAGGCCGCCCGTGCCGATCGGCCGGCGCTTGAGCGCGGCGAGCTGGGTCACGCCCACGGCCAGCGAACCCACCACGTGCCAGGCCAGCTCGACCGCGTCGGTAACGGCGTTCGCGCCGTTGAGCGCCATCGGAACGTGATCCTGGTTGCCGCCGTTCGTGGGCAGCGCGGTGAGGGAGGACGGGTAGAGGAGTTGCCTGATGCGCGACACGAACGAGGTCGTGCTGATCTGCACGCCCGCCAGGCCGCTGCCGGCTCCCGGACGGGGGGTGAGCATCAGCGGCAGGCCGCCGTTCGTCGCGGACGCGCAGATGAGGGCGAGCTGGCGTTCGGCGAGGAAGGCGACCTGCTGCAGGCACAGGCCGATCTGGTCGGAGGCCAGCCCGACCGGCATGGCGTGGAAGTTGCCGCCGTGCAGCAGCTCTCCCTGGAAGCAGATGGGATTGTCGGTGCAGCCCGTGGCCTCGCGCAGGAGGATCTGTTCTGTGGCGGCGAGCTGGTCGAGGACCGCGCCCAGGACTTGAGGGGCGCACCGCAGGCTGTACGGCTCCTGGAGCGGGCGGGTCGTGTCACGCGCGAAGCTCGCGGGCACGTCCAGCCTGATCCACTCGGCGGCCCGCGCCTGACCCGCCTGGCCTCGGACGATGCTGATCCCCGGATGGTAGGCCTCCAGGCTCGCGCCCAGAAGGTCCACGATCCGGGCCGTGAGGACGGCCACCGCCCGGCTGAGCCTGGCCACCTGCTGGTGGTTGCTGATCGTGACGGCCAGAGCGACGCTGCCGCCGTTGACGAAGGCGAGCGCCTCGCGCGCCGGCCACTCGACCGCGTGGCCCCCCGCCGCCCGCAGTGCCTCATCCGCCGGCGCCGGCTTCCAGCCGCCGCCCGGCTCCGGGATCCAGGCCTCCCCGTCGCCGGCGAAGCTCAGCGCGGCATGGGCGAGGGGTTGCAGGTCGCCGCTCGCGCTCACGGTGCCGTCGCGTGGGATGGCGGGGGTGAAGCCCTGATTCCACAGATCGGCCAGCACGTGCCAGAATTCCGGCGAGACCGCGGAGTACCCCTGCCGCATGCTCATCAGGCGCAGCCACACCACCAGCCGGCTGATGCCGGGATCCAACGGGCGGCCCTGGCCGGAGGCCAGGTGCGAGATGAGACCCCGGCCCTGCGCGACGGCGGACTCATCGGCGTCGTACACGACGAACGGGCCGAAGCCGCGCGTCACGCCATAGACAGGTTCGTCGGCGACGAGCGCCTTGGCCAGGACGGCGACGCTCTCTCGCATCCGGGTGGCCGTCTCCACGTCGCACGGGGGCAGCTCGGCGTGTCTTCCCGCCGCGGCGAGCACGTCGGCCAGCGACGCGAGGGACGCGCGGCTCCCGTTGACCGCGCTCATGATGTCGCTCCCGCGCTCATCGAGGGAAATGAACTCTTCTTCAGCAACTTGCCCGTCTCCGACCGGTCGATGTGATCCACCAGATGCACCCGGTGCGGTCGCACGCTCAGTGCCGTCAACGCGGCGCGGACGGTGGACTCTGTCAGCGCGACGTGGTCGTTCGGGACGACGAGCATCTCCACGTGTTCCCCAGACATCTCATGTCTGATGGGTAGGAAGGCTATGTCCCGGCAGTCGAGCAGCGCCCTGGCCCGTACCTCGAGTTCGTCGAGATCGACGCGACGGCCGTTGAGGTTGACCAGCCGGCTTCGCCGCCCTGAGAAGACGAAGCCGCGTTCCCCGGACTTGACGACGTAGTCGTCCATCTCCCAGCACTCCAGCCGCTTGCCGTTCGCGCGGTAGGCCAGGCGCGGGCTGCTCACGACCAGCGGCTGCTCCCCCGGCACGTCCAGGCTGAGATCACCGCCGAAACGCACGTCGGGGAAGAGCTCCCAGTCCGGGTCGTCCGGCCGCCATCTGCGGTGGGCCACGCCCCCGGTCTCCGTCGAGCCGAAGATCTCGACCAGGCTCATGCGATCCGCACCGACCTCGCTGACGAATTGCCCCGCGGCCTCGGGCAGGATCGCCGTGCTGTGGAGCACCGACAGCCGGTCGATCCCGGTCAGCCAGCTCGCGTTGCGTCGCAGGATCGAGAACGTCCAGGGCACCGCCACGACCGCCCACCGGCGCGGCCCGGTGGGCGGCATCGCGCCGAAGTACTGTGGCCGGTACCACACGGGCACTCCCAGGAGGGCAGGAAGCAGCACCGTCGCCAGGGCTCCGTACAAATGGCGCGGCGGCGCGAACGACAACAGTCCCTGCGGACGGTCAGCGGCCAGCAGCCCGGCCAGCAAGCCGGCCTCGGTCCACAACTGTTCACGGGTGCGCAGCCAGGTCTGGCTTTCCCCGGTGCTGCCCGAGGTCCCGAACCGGGTGGTGACCGGCAACAGGCTCAGCATGAGCCGTGCGATGTCGGTCCTGGCGAGCACGGGGGCGCCGACCTCGTTCCAGCGGACCGTCCAGGGGATGTCCGTGATTTTCGGATGGTCCAGCCCGAGCCTGAGCAACTCCGTGGGCGTGTATTCGGTGAATGACACGGGAGCCTCCAGCGTCAGAAAAGGTCAAAAAGGTCCTTGACGGTCTTCACGTCCGTCAGTGACTGCTCGGGTACGGCGATTTTCAAGCGGTCTTCCAACACGTAAACGACCTCGACGAGCGACAGCGAGTCCAGGCCGACCTCCTCGATGAGAAGGCTGTCCGGCCGTATGGAGTCTGTTGACACCCCGGCCACCTCATGAAAGGTCCGCACGAGGACTTCAAATTTCTCGGGATCGCTCTCCGGCACTGGTCCCACCTTTCTGTCGAGGGGCGCGAAACATCTACGAACAATTACTTCCTGATTCAACCCCTGTCAACGCCCGCGCCGCTGCCGACGAGCACCGCATTGTGCCCGCCAAAGCCGAATGAATTGCTCACGGCCACGTCCACGCGGCGCGCCTGCGCGTGCTGCGGGACGAAATCCAGCTCCGGGTCCTCCGGATCGTCACAGTTCGCCGTCGGCGGGACGATGCCGGTACGAATGACCTCGAGCATGGCCATGGCCTCGACGGCGCCCGCCGCCGCGAGCATGTGCCCGGTCACGCTCTTCGTCGAACTTATGGGTACGGACGCCGCGCGCTCTCCCAGCACCGCCCGGAGCACCACGATCTCGGTGGCGTCGTTGTGCCTGGTGCTCGTGCCGTGCGCGTTGACGTAGCCCACACTGCGCACGGCGACCCCGGCCTCCGCCAGGGCCGCCCGCATGGCCTCCCGCGCCATCGTGCCCTGCGGGTGCGGCGCCGTCAGATGGTGCGCGTCCGTGGTGGCGCCGTATCCGGCCAACTCGCCGAACACCCTCGCCCCGCGTGCCGCGGCGTGCTCGGCGCTCTCCAGCACGAGGACGCCCGCTCCCGCGCTCATCACGAAGCCGTCGCGGCCCCGGTCGAACGGTCTGCTCGCCGCCTCGGGGTGATCGTTCCTGCGCGACAGCGCGCCGGCGCGGGCGGCCACCGCCAGGTCGAACGCGGTCAGCGTGTCGTCCGCGCCGCCCGCCAGCACCACGTCGGCCCGGCCCTCCCTGATCAGCCTCATCCCCTCGCCTACGCAGGTGGCGCCGGTCGCGCAGGCGGTCGCGACCGTGCTCACGGGCCCCTGCGCGCCGACGAGCAGGGCCACCTCCGAGGCCGGTCCGACGATGCCCGTGGCCGCGAACGTGTAGGGACTGAGGCCCTTGACTCCGTTGCGCGCGAAGGCGCTCCGCGCCTCGGCGGCCCTCTGGCCGTGACCGCCGACCGAGCCGATCACCACGGCCGCGCGCGGGCCCAGCCCGCCCTCCGGCAGACCGGCCTCGTCCAGGGCCGCCCTGGCGGCGGCCAGGGCCAGGTGAACCGTCCTGCCGGTACGGCGGACCAGCGCGGCAGGCAGGTGCTCCATAGGGTCGAACCCGTCGATCTGCCCCCCGATCCGCACGGGCAGACCGGCGACGTCGATTCCGGAAAGCCGCCGAATGCCGCTGCGGCCGGCGCACATGCCCGCCCACGTCTCGGCCCAGGTCAGACCGATCGGCGATATCGCACCGCGCCCGGTGACAACGACTTTCCGCATTTCCGCACCCCTCTTCCAATCCACGGCCGTCCCGCCGGCGGGACATCTCCCAATGGAATATAGGAAGCCCGGAGAATTGTCATCGCCGATTGCGGTCATTACTCTCACCCCAAAGCCCGAAGGAGGTGAAAGGAAATGCGGAATATCACCGTCCAGGAGCCCTCTTGGAACCTCAACGAAAACGAGCAGGCCGGTCGGCACGACTCGGCGGACGCCGTCGAGGCCGCCGAGGTCTCGTACGGATACGCGCGTATCTGATACCGCCTGCCCCGCAATTCCATCTGGTTCAGCCTGAGGAGGTGACAAGATGCGTAATCTGACCATTACCAGCGCCTCATGGACAGCCGACGACAACGACGTTCTGGCCGGTGCTGACAAGCGTGAGTCGTCCGACACGGTCGAGGCCGCGACCGTGGATTACGGCTACGCGCGCATCTAATTGCCGAGGGGTGCGTGGGCCGGCCGCTCAGCGCCGGCCCGCGCACCCCTTCTCTGTTCGCCTCCGTACCCGCTCAGCCTCTCTGGGAGGTGCCATGCGCACGACAGTCCTGCCCGACGGAGTGGAAGTCGGCCGCATCGGGCTCGGCTGCATGTCCATGTCGCATGCCTACAGCCCGCACGAACGGGACGACGCTGAGTCCGTCAGCGTGCTCAACCACGCGGTCGACCTCGGGGTCACGCTCTTCGACACCGCCGACATCTACGGGCCGTACACCAACGAGGAACTCATCGGGCGCGCCCTGCGCACGCGCCGCGACGAGGTCGTCCTGGCCACCAAGTGCGGCCTGGTCTCCGGTCCCCGGGGCGTCCTGCGCAGGAACGGCACCCCGGAACACATTCGCTCCGCGTGTGACGCCTCGCTGGCCAGGCTGCGCACCGATCGCATCGACCTGCTCCAGTTGCACCGCATCGATCCCGCCGTACCCCTGTCCGAGACATGGGGTGCGATGGCCAAGCTGGTCGCGGAGGGAAAGGTCGTCCGCCTCGGGATCTCGCACGCCACCGTCGAGGAACTCGACGAGGCGCACGCCATCCACCCCGTCTCGGCCGTCCAGTACGAGCTGTCGATCTGGGCCGACTACACGCTGCGCGACGTGATCCCCTGGTGCCGCGGGCACGAAGCGGCCTTTCTCGCCTTCGCCTGCATCGGACGCGGGTACCTCAGCGGCAGGCTCCCGCCCGCGGCCTTCTCCGGCGACGACTCGCGCTCCCGTGACCCGCGCTTCACCGTGGAGGCGATGACCGCGAACGAGAGGATCCTGACGACCGTCCGCGCGGTCGCCCGCCGGCTGGACGCCACTCCGGCGCAGGTCGCGATCGCCTGGGTGCTCGCTCAGGGAAAGGACGTCATCCCGATCCCCGGCACCAAGAAGATGCGCTGGTTGCGGGAGAACGTGGCGGCGGCCGAGCTGGAACTCGGTCCCGACGATCTGCGGGAGCTCGCGGCGGTGCCCCGCCCGGCCGGCCATCGCCGCTGGAGCTGACCGGCCCCGGCCGGCGAGATCTCGGGGTCACGAGCCGAACCCGGCCGCCAGCGCGGTCACCTCGGCGGCCACCGCGGCGGGCGCCGGCATCGCCCTCATCTGCTCCCGCACCCCCGCAGCCCCCGCCACGAACACCGGGTCCTCAATGAGGCGCCGCACGCACTCCCGGAGCCGCTCGACGCCGACCTCGTCCAGCGGCAGGCACAACCCCGCGCTCTGCCCGGCCAGCCGCCGCCCGCGCATCGGGGCGTCGAACTGCTGAGCCAGCACGAGCTGAGGCACGCCGCACAGCGCCGCGGTGCTCATGGTGCCCCACCCCCCGTGATGGACCACCGCCGCCACCGTACCCATCAGGGCGTGCAACGGGACGTGCGGCACGATCCTGGCGTTGGCCGGCGGCGCTCCCAGCCCTTCCCGCTCCGCCTGCGGCACCGTGGCCACGACCTCCACCTCGAAGTCGGCCAGCGCGTCGAGCACCTGGCGCACGGAGATCGGGGAACCGCCCAGCCGCTCGGCGTTCATGGTGCCGAGGGTCACGCACACGCGGGGCCGCTCGGGGCGCCGCCACAACCAGCGGGGCACGACGGCCACGCCGTTGTAGGGCACGTACCGCATGGGCAGGCGGCGCAGGCCGGTCTCCATGCGCATGAAGGGGGGAAGCTGGTCGACGGTGAAGTGCCCGGTCGTCATCTCCTCGGCGAAAGGCACCCCCGCCCGGTGCGCGCACAGGCCCAGCCAGGAGGCCAGCGGATCGTCCCGCTCCTCCGGCGGCTGCCGCTCCAGCAGGGTGAGGAACTCCCGGCGGGCCGCTCCGTACAGGTCGAGGCCGCACAGGATCCGCGCGTGCGCCGCGCCCACGGCGGAGGCCGCGATCGCCGCGCTGAACGTACCCGCGTCCCACATCACCAGTCGCGGACGCCAGTGCCGGGCGAACGCGGTCAGCTCACCGGCCATGGCGTCGTTCACCAGCCGCCACCACCACTTCACCACCTGCTCGTAACCGTGGCGGAAGGCCGGGTACACCCGTTCCCGCCGTGGGGCGGACAGGAGGTCGAATGGCGGGAACAGCTCCGTCCGAGCCGATTTCCACGCCTCCGCATGAAGCTGGAGAACGCGCCACAGATTACTGTCGCGGCCCACCGCGACAGCCGTGAGACCGGCGCCCGATATAACGCCCGACATTGACGCCTGACTGGCCACCACGACCTCGTGACCGGCCGCTTCCAGCGCCCTGGCCAGCGGCACCATGGCATGGAAATGAGTACGCTCCGCATAAGTGGCGAACAAAATTCTCATGACACCTCCCGAAAGTTTCGCGACAGCCTTACGATAGGGCCCCATCCAATATCTACCGTTAATGGACGGCGCCATGAAGGGAATTCTTCTGGCCGGCGGCAGCGGAACGCGTTTGCAGCCGCTCACTCTGGCCATGTCGAAACAGCTCTTACCTGTCTACGACAAACCAATGATCTATTATCCGTTGGCCACCCTGATGCTGGCCGGCGTCCACGACATACTGATCATCTCCACCCCCGAGTCGTTGCCCGACATCCAGCGGCTCTTCGGTGACGGCTCCCATCTGGGGTTGTCGATCGGCTACCGAGCCCAGCCCGAGCCGCGGGGCATCGCGGAGGCCTATCTCCTGGGCGCCGCCCACGTGGCGGGACAGCCCTCGGCCCTCATCCTCGGGGACAACTTCTTCCACGGCTCGGGGTTCCGCAAGCTGCTGCTGCGGGGATGGGAGAGCCTCGACGGCTGCACGCTGTTCAGCTATCCCGTCACCGACCCGGAGCGCTACGCCGTCGGCGAGCTGGACGCGCACGGCAATCTCGTCTCCATCGAGGAGAAACCGGTCCGGCCGCTGTCCAGCAATGCCATCACCGGGCTCTACTTCTACGGGTCCGACGTCGTGGACATAGCTCGCGAGCTGCATCCGTCGGCACGCGGTGAATTGGAGATCACCGACATCAACCGGATCTATCTGAAAGACGGCCGGGCCAAGGTGATGGAGCTCGGCCGCGGATTCACGTGGATAGACGCGGGCACCCAGCTTTCGCTGCTGGAGGCGAGCGAATACGTCCGCATCATGGAGAGCCGCCAGGGCGTGCGAGTGGCCTGCATCGAGGAGATCGCGCTGCGCATGGGTCTTATCGACGCGGATTCCTGTTATCGCCTGGGAGCGGAAATGCCTAATTCCGAGTACGGCAGATATGTGATGAGCATCGCTGGCTCGATCGCGTGATCGGAGGATCTGGCATGCGTTATCTCATCACCGGGGGCGCGGGCTTCATCGGCTCCCATTTCGTCCGCCGGCTGCTGTCGGACGGCTACCCCTGGCTGCCCGGGGGCGAGGTCGTGGTCGTCGACCGGCTCACCTACGCCGGCAACCTGGCCAACCTCGCTCCCGTCATCGACGACCCCCGGCTCGAGTTCGCGGAAGGCGACCTCTGCGACCTCGCACTGGTGGACAAGGTCATGCACGGCGTGCGCACGGTCGTGCACTTCGCCGCCGAATCCCACGTCGACCGCTCGATCGACGGCGGGCTGGAGTTCGTCAGGACCAACGTCCTGGGCGGCTACACGCTCTTCGACGCCGCGCGCCGGCACGGGGTGGACACCTGCGTGAGCGTCTCGACCGACGAGGTGTACGGATCGATCGACGCCGGCTCCTGGCCGGAGGACCATCCGCTCGATCCCACCTCGCCGTACTCGGCCTCGAAGGCCGCCGGCGACCTGCTCGCCCGCGCCCTGTTCCACACCCACGGCTTCCCCGTGACGATCGTGCGGTCGTCCAACAACTACGGGCCCTACCAGCACCCGGAAAAGCTGATCCCGCTGTTCGTCACCAACCTGCTGGACGGGCGGAAAGTGCCCCTGTACGGCGACGGCGGCAACGTCAGAGAGTGGACGTTCGTCGATGATCACTGCCGGGCGATCGCGCTGGCGGCGCACCGTGGGCGAGCCGGCCACGTCTACAACGTCGGCAGCGGTCACACGATGACGAACCGCGAGGTCACCGACCTGCTGCTGCGGCTCCTGGATCACGACCGCTCCATGGTCGAGTACGTCGAGGACCGCAAGAGCCACGACAGGCGGTACTCGCTCGACTCCGGGAAGATCGCCGCGGAGCTGGGGTTCAGGCCGGCGACGTCCTTCGCCGACGGCCTCGCCCAGACCGTCCGGTGGTATTCCGAGAACCGCGCCTGGTGGGCTCCGTTGAAGAGCGCACCCCGATGACGTGATCAGAGACCTTCCAGCTCCGCCACCACCTCGGCCGGGGACGGCATGGAGCGCATCTCCTCGCGCAGGCGTGCCGCGCCCCGCCGGAAGGACGGATCCTCCAGCAGCCTGCGCACGCAGTCGCGTACCCGGTCACCCTCCAGGTTCTCCGGCTCCAGCACCAGCCCGGCCCCCTGGGCGGCGACCGACCGGGCCAGCAACGGCCCGTCGAACTCCCGCTGCGCCAGGGCGAGCTGGGGCACGCCGCAGTACGCGGTGGTGCACACCGTCCCCCATCCAGCGTGGTGGATCACCGCGGAACTGCCGGACACCAGGGCGCGCAGCGGCACCCACCCGACGGCCGTGACGTTCGCCGGCACCTTCCGGTGGTGGTGTGCCGGCAGCGTCGTGACGACATCCGCGTCGAGGCCGGCCAGCGCCGACAGTAGCTCATCCAGCGGCAGGCTCGACCGGCCGTGCAACTGGCCGTCCGTGATGCCCAGCGTGACGCAGACGCGGGGACGCTCCGGCCGCCGCCACAACCACCGGGGCAGGACGCTGGGACCGTGGTAGGGGACGTAACGCATGGACAGGCAGGGCAACCCGGGTTCCATCCGGATGGACGGGGGTGTCTGGTCCACGGTGAGCCGACCGGAGAGCAGCTCCTCGGTGAAGGTGACCCCGTACCGGGCGCCCCACCGCTCCATCAGCTCCGCGAGCGGGTCGGCCCGATCCTCCACGGGCCGGGTCCCGCGCAGTTCGGTGAAGCTCGCCCGCAGGTGGCCGAACAGGTCGGCGCTCCACAGCAGCCGCACCTGCGCGGCGCCCACCGCCGCCGCAGCCAGCGGCGCGGCCAGCGTGATCGGCTCCCAGATCACCAGGTCGGGCCGCCAGAAGCGGCAGAACTCCACGAGATCGGCCAGCATCGGCTCGTTGACCAGCCTGAAGAGCCACGGCACGGCGAAATCGCGGTAGCCCGCCGACAGCGCCTCCCAGGTGACGCTCTCCGGCGGGCCCTGCGCGAGATCGAACGGCGGCATCCCGGCGTTCCTGAGCCGGCCGGCGATGTCGGGGCGAGCGCCCAGCACGCGCCTGACGATATGGTCGCGGCCGACGGGCACGGCGGTCAGCCCGCCGGCGGCGATGTCGCCGGCGAGCGCGGGCTGGCTGGCCACGCGGACCTCGTGCCCCGCCGCCGCCAGCGCCTGCGCGAGCGGCACCATGGGCAGCAGGTGCGATCTCGCCGCGTACGCAGCCAACAACACCCGCATGTCTCAGCTCCGCCGCTCCGCCGCCAGCCGCTCCAGCTCCGGGACGATCTCGGACGGGGACGGCATGGCCAGCATCTCGTCACGCAGCCCAGCGGCTTCCCGGGCGAAGGCGGGCTCCTCCAGCAGCCGTACCACGTGCTCGCACACGTTCGCGCCCGTCGCCTGCGACTCATGCATCTGCAGCGCCCCGCCCCTGGCCGCCAGCCTCCGCGCCAGCGGGGGCGCGTCGAACTGCTGCGCCAGTACAAGCTGCGGAACCCCGTTGATCCCTGACGTGGACGCCGATCCCCACCCGCCGTGGTGGATCACCACCTCGCACGTGGCCGCCAGCGCGTGCAGCGGCGCGAACTCCACCAGCCGCACGTTGGGCGGCAGTGTCCCGAGTCCCGCCCGCTCCCGTTCCGGCACGGTGGCCACGACCTCGACGTCCAGCTCGGCCAGCGAGCCCAGGATGTCCTCGACGGGGGCCGAGTAGCCCCCCATACGCTCGGAGGAGCTCGTACCAAGGGTGAGGCAGACGCGGCGGCGCTCGGCCGGCTCCCACAGCCAGCGCGGCACCACCGATCGCCCGTTGTAGGGCGCGTACCGCATCGACCGGATCGGGAGCCCCGTGGGCAGCCGCACGGACTCGGGCAGCTGGTCGAGCGTCACCCGACCGCAGGTCATCTCCTCGTCGAAGGTGGCGCCGTACTTCCTGGCCCAGCGTCCCAGCCAGTCGGCGAGCGGATCCGTCCGGCTGCCTTCCGGCTGGGCGTCGCGCAGCCGGACGAAGAGCTGCCGCATGTAGCCGAACATGTCCGACCCCCACAGCGCCCGCACGCCGGCGACCCCGGTGACCCGGGCGGCCACCGCCCCCGCGTACGTGCCCGGCTCCCAGATCACCAGGTCCGGCTGCCAGCACCGGCAGAACTCCACCAGGTCCGGGATCATCGGATCGTTCACCAGCCGCCACCACCAGGGCACGATGCTGGAGTAGCCCTCGGCCAGGTCGTCCCAGGTAATGTTCTCCATGGGCTCGTCCGTGCGGTCGAACGGCGGGCATCCCATGGTGCGTAAATTGGCGAAGACGTCCTCGCGGGCCTGTACGAGCCGCCAGACCACGTGGTCCTTGCCGACGGCCACGGCCGGCAGTCCGGTGTCCATGATGAACTCGGCCTGGCTCGGCTGGCTGGCCACGCGGACCTCATGCCCCGCGGCGATGAGCGCCTGGGCCAGGGGGACCATGCAGAACAGGTGGGTGCGCTCCGAGTAGTACGTCATCAGTACGCGCATCGTCAGCTCCTGTGCACGGCGGTGAGCCGTTCCAGCTCGGGGACGAGCGCGGCGGGGGTGGGCATGGCCGTCAACTGGTCGCGGAACGAGGCGGCGCCGGCCTTGAGCGAGGCGTCGGTGAGCAGGCGCTGGGCCATTTCCCTCAGACCGTCCGGAGTGACGTCCGTGGCCCCCATGGTCAGCGCGCCGCCCTGCTCCGCGAGCTTGCGTCCCAGCAGCGGCTCGTCGAACTGGTGGGTGAGGGTGAGCTGCGGCAGACCGGCCATGGCGCTGGTCAGCACGGTTCCCCACCCGCCGTGGCTGATCACGCCCGCGCAGGTGGAGGCGAGCGCGCGCAGCGGCACGTACTCCTCCACACGCACATTGGGCGGCAGCGGCCCGAGCTTGTCCCGCTCCTGGGCCGGCAGGGTCGCCACGATCTGCGCGTCGAGGTCCGCCAGCGCGCCAAGCAGGTCGCCCACGCGCACGACGTACCCGCCTGTACGCTCGACGGCGCTGGTGCCGAGGGTGAAGGCGAGCCTGGGCCTCTCAGGTGGCTCCCACAACCAGCGGGGCACCACCGATCGCCCGTTGTAGGGCACGTAGCGCATGGGGACATACGTCACGTCCGTATCCAGCCGTACGGACGGGGGCAACTGGTCGATCGTGAACTGGCCCGAGGTCATCTCCTCGCGGAACCCGCCGCCGTACTTGGCGGCCACCATGTCGAGCCAGCCCGCCAGCACGTCCTCCGTGCCGTCCGGCTGCTGCCCGGCACGCAGCCGCAGGTAGTGGCCGCGCAAGTGGGCGAACACGTCCAGGCCCCAGAGCATGCGCGCGTGCGCGGCGCCGACCAGCGTGGCCGCGACCGGAGCGGCGTAGGTCACCGGTTCCCAGATCACCAGGTCCGGCCGCCAGAACCGGCAGAACTCCACCAGGTCCTCGATCATCGGATCGTTGACCAGCCGCCACCACCAGCGAACCGTCTCGTAGTAGCCTTCCTGCAACTCCGCCGCGGAGATCTTCTCGACCGGCTCCCCCACCAGATGGAACGGGGGCGCGGTCCGCGAGTTCCTTACGTTCTCCCGGCCCTCGAACGTGTAGAGGATGCGGTACAACTCGCTGTTCGTGCCGACGGGAACGGCCGTAAGGCCGGCACTCGTGATGACGTCGGCCATCGCCGGTTCACTCGCCACCCGGACCTCGTGGCCCGCCGCGAAGAAGGCACAAGCGAGTTGCACCATGCTAAAGAACTGAGTTTTTTCTCCATAAGACGCGAATAACACCCGCATGCCGAGCACGGTAGCAGCAATGGGGTTTCGCGGCCCATTTTTGACGGGCGACCAGTTGATGCGAATACTGGTCAGAAACGTCGGCCGAAGTCGATTTGGCACGACAACTGTCCCGCCGGCGGGACGTGAATCGAGGTGGCCATCAATGTTCTTCCCGCTCATCAAATCATCCGGCGTCGAACTGCGGCCGATCTCAGCGGATGACGGAAAAAAGGTGTACGAACTGCTGGTCCGATTCGGGTCCGGGGTGCTGCCGACGCTGGAGACGTTCCTCGACGGCTTCGGGCACGGCGCCATGGCACAGTTCCTCGTCCACGGCGCCGGCGAGGCCGGCCCCGTCGGCGTGGCCACGTTGCGCGACTTCAACCCGGCCGGTCACGTCGCCGCCGAGCTCAAGCTGGGTTCCGCTTCCGGGCCAGGTCAAGAGACGGTGGCCCTGGTGGTCAACTACGCCTTCGCCATGTGGAACCTGCGGAAGATCTACCTGCACGCGGCCGAGGACGAGCACGACGTCCTGGGGCTGACCGGGCCGCTGTTGCAGCCGCTGCTCGATCGGGAGGCGTTGCTCCCCCGGCATGTCTTCGCCCGCGGCAGGCACCAGGACCTGAGCATTTACGCGATTCACCGTAATACCTGGGAGAAGCACGCCGCGAACGTCCTGGAGGCGCTCGCGCCAGCTCAAGAAAGGGAACACGAACACGATGCCTGACGTCATTCTGGACAAACACGAAGTGCATCTGCTCATCCTGGCGACCGCCGAGGCGTATCGGGAGGAGCTGCCCGACCTGCCCGACCAGATCGAGCTTACCGACCTCGATTCGTTCACCCTAGTCCAGCTCATTCTCAACATTGAGGACAGCCTGGGGATCGTCGTGCTCGAGAAGGTTCCCGAATTCAAGGGCGAGACGTTTCTCGAGTTGGCCGGCTTCCTCGTCGAGATGGCCGCCGACGACCAGCCAGAGCCGCGGTAGGAGCTGCCTTTCATGCCCCTCTCGACTCTCGAATCGCGCCGGGTCCGTCTGGTGGCGGCCGGCGACGACGACGGCGTGGTGCTCTACCGGCTCCTTCTGGGGCAGGGGCTGAGCACCCTGCCGACGCAGAAGGCGTTCCTGACCGAGTTCGCGCGCGGCGCCGCCGCCCAGTTCCGCATCGAGCGGCGCGACACCGGCGACGCGACCGGCTTCAGCTCCCTGCACGCCTTCGACCCCGCCGGCCACGTCGAGTTCGGCATCTACACGAACCCGGTGACCAACCTGCCGGGACTCGGGGCCGAGGCCGCGCTGCTGACCATGAACTACGCCTTCACCACCTGGAACATCCACAAGGTGTACATCAGGACCACCGAGGCCAGCCTGCCCAGCATGGGACTGTCGATCAACATGCTGGCCGAGGAGGGCATCCTGCGCGATCACCTGTACTTCCAGGGCAGGCACTGGGACCTGCACATCTTCGCGATGTACCGCGAGCAGTGGGTGGGGTTCGGCGCCGAGCGTACGCTCCGCCGCCTCATGTCATCGGCTTCATGACGATGGAGCTGCTGTCCGAGGCCGTACGCCGCCGGGCCGGGATCCACGGATCGGCCCCGGCCGTGACCTCGCTCCGCTATGTCGTCCGCCAGGGCGGCCGGCACGCCGAGTCGACCACGCTCACCTACGGCGAGCTGGACGAACGAGCCGCGGCCGTGGCGGCCGAGCTGGCGCACGTCTGCTCGCCGAGGGCGCGCGTGGCCCTGCTGTGCCCGCACGATCCCAGCTACGTCATCGCCTTCCTCGGCTGCCAGTACGCCGGGGTCGTCGCTGTACCCCTGCCCGCCCCGGACGCGTCGCGCGGCCGGGAGCGGCTCGAGTCCGTGCTGGCCGACTGCCGCCCGGAAGCCGTGCTCACCTCTTCGGACGCGGCCCCGGCCGTGCGCCGCGCGCTGGAGCGCTGCACGGGGACGACGCCGACGCTCATAGAGACCGACTCCTGCCGACCCTCGACGGCCTGGCGTCCTCCGGACATCGACCCGGACGGGCTCGCCTACCTGCAGTACACGTCGGGCTCCACGCGGTCGCCCGCAGGAGTGCGCATCACCCGGCGCGGCCTCGCCGCGGGCTCGGCCCAGTTGCGGGCCCACTTCCCCGGGGCGGCCACGCTCGCCTCCTGGGTGCCGTTCTCCCACGACATGGGTCTGGTCTTCGGCATCGCGCATCCGCTGAGCGTGGGCGCGCACACGATCCATCTCAGCCCGATGGCGTTCATCCAGGACCCGCTGCGCTGGCTGGAGGCGATCACCCGCTACCGGGCCGACTGGAGCGTCACCCCGCCCTTCGGCCTGACACAGTGCGTACGCGCCGCGCGCCGGGCCGATCGCTCGCGGACGCTCGATCTGCGGTCACTCGATCTGCGGTCGCTCCGCTCGCTCAACATCGCGGGAGAGGCGGTCCACGCCGAGGACGTGGAGGCGTTCACGGCGGCCTTCGCGGGAGCCGGGCTTGCGCCCGAGGTCCTGGCGCCGAGCTACGGGCTGGCCGAGGCCACCCTGGCCGTAACCGCGCCCCCACTCGGCGAGGGCATGACCGCGACGCGTTTCGAGCGTGCCGCGCTGGCCGCGGGCGAGGTCGTCGTGGCCGACGATACCCGGCCGGCGCAGCGGCTCGTCGGCTGCGGACGGCCCAAGACCGGGATGTCGATCCGCATCGCCGATCCAGGCGGCGACGAGCTGCCGCCCGGCCGGGTGGGCGAGATCCTGCTGCGGGGACCCAACGTGGCCGACGGCTACTGGAGGGCGGCTGAGCGCACCGCCGCGGCCTTCGGCGCGGGCGACGGCTGGCTGCGCACGGGTGACCTGGGCTTCCAGCACGACAATCACCTCTACATCGTGGGCCGCGCCAGCGAAGTGATCATCATCAGAGGGCGCAACCATCATCCGTCCGACATCGAGGCGACCATCGAGCAGGCGCACGAGCGCACGGTCGCGGCGGCGTTCTCAGTGGACCTCGACGGAGCCGAGCGTCTGGTGATCCTCGTCGAGTGCGACCACGTGCGGCAGGGCGCCGGCCACGCCGACCGGCAGGACTTCGTCCAGGAACTGCGCCGTTCGGTGACGAGCCGGCACGGGGTGACGGTCCACCGGTTGCTCCTCGTCCGGCCGGGCAGCCTGCCGCGCACCAGCAGCGGCAAGATCCAGCGGGGCCGATGCAGGGAGCGCTATCTGGCGTCCGCGTACGCGTAGTGCCAGGGGCCGTCCCGCCGGCAGGACAGGCGGGAACACGGCCCCGCGGCCCTTCACCCTCGCGCGTGATCCCCTTGGGACTCGGCGGTCAGGAACTGGGTCGCGGCCAGTTCCGCGTACAGCTCGTCGCCCGCGACCAGCTCCGCGTGTGTCCCCACCGCCCGCACCCGGCCCGCGTCCATCACCACGATCTGGTCCGCCCGCATCACTGTGGACAACCGGTGCGCCACCACCAGCACCGTCGTCATCCGGGCCGCCGTCGCGACCGCCTCGCGCAGCGCCAGCTCGTTCACCGCGTCCAGCTGGGACGTGACCTCGTCCAGCAGCAGCAGCCTCGGCTTGCGGAGCAGCGCCCGCGCGATGGCCACCCGTTGCCGCTCCCCGCCGGACAGACGGTTCCCCCGATGGCCGACCACCGTGTCGAGCCCGCTGGGCAGCCCGTCCACCAGCCCGTCGAGCCTCGTGGCCACCAGGACGTCGCGGATCTCGGAATCGGCGGCGTGGGGCGTGCCCAGCAGGAGGTTGTCCCGCAGCGTGCCGTCCAGGACGGGCGCGTCCTGCTCGACGTAGCCCATGGCGCCCCGCAACGCGTCCAATGGCCAGTCGCGCAGGTCCATCCCGTCGAGGAGCACCCTGCCGGAGTCAGGGTCGTAGAACCTCTCGGCCAGGGCGAACACCGTGGACTTGCCCGCGCCGGAAGGGCCGACGAAGGCGGTCATACCGCCGGGTGGAACGGTGAAGCTGACCCCGCGGTGCACCTGCTCGCGCTCGTCGTCGTAGCGGAAGCGCACGTCGTCGAAGCGGAGCGAGGCCGGGCGGTCCCACGTCCCCGGCCCGTCCTCGCCGGTCCGCCCGGGCTCGACCTCCAGCACGGAGACCTCCCGGAGCCGATCGGCCGCGGCTGCCCCCGCCTGTAGCTGCGAGACCGCGTGCATCACCTGCTCGACCGGGCCCACCAGGTAGAACAGGTACAGCAGGAACGCGATCAGCGTCGACAGCTCGATGCTGCCGGTCGCCACCCGGGCGCCCCCCAGTCCGAGCACCGCGAGTACGGCCGCCGGCACCGTGAAGCCCATCGCGGAGCCGATCAACGCGTTCCAGCGGACGGCGGAGACGCCGTGGCGCTGAGCGCGTTCCGCGGCTTCGCGAATCACCGCGATCTGCCCGGCCTCGGCGCCGAAGGCCTTGATCGTACGGAAGGCGCCCAGCAGCTTCTCGGTCGCGGAACCGACCACGCCGACAGCCTCCTGCGCCTGCCGGGTGGCCCTGCCGATCTTGGGCGCCAGCAGTCCGAGCACGACGAGGTTGGCGGCGAAGACGGCAGCGGTTCCCGTGAAGAGCAGCGAGTCGAGCAGGAACATGGCGACCAGCATGGCCACCACCGAGAGGATCCCGACGAAGCCGTCCACCAGCGACCTGGTCGCCACCTCCCGCAGCAGGACGGTGTCGGACATCATCCGCGCCAGAAGGTCACCGGGCCGCGTCCGGTCCATGGCGGACAGGCGCAGGCGGGCGAAGCGGGCCGCGAGATCCATGCGCGCGGAGAAGACCACGCTCTCCGCCGCCTTGCCCAGGACGTACGCGGACAGCGCGTTGGCGCCCGCGCCGACCAGCACCAGCGCCGCCAGGCCCATCAGGACGGCGGTCATGTCCTGCCCCGACCCGAGGGCGTCGACCATCCGGCCGGCGGCGAGCGGCTGCGCCAGCGCCGCGGCGTTGCCCGCCAGCGTGAGAAGAGCCGCCACGGAAATCGCACCGAGATGTGGCGACGCATAGCCCACGAGCATCTTCAATTGCTTTGACACAAGCGACTCCAGAGCCTTTTTATTCGCGTTTTCAGTTGGTTGCCAGCATGCCGGCCCGCCATTATGGTGACGCCATGACAACTGACCTGAGCACGCTCAGAAGAATCCCCGAAGGAGGCCTCAGGCAGGTCTTCCCGGAAGGGGATGTGCACATCGCCGTCGACGACGCCGAGCTCGCCGAATACGGCCGAGAACTCGGCCTCAGAACTCTGCTCGTCGAAAACGCCGGAGAACTTCCTCCGGAAGCCAATGTGGCCGTTTTCCTGCGCAACGGCCTGGTCACCAGAGACGTCCGCAGGACATTTAAGGGAATGCGCGCCCTGCTCATTCCGATCTCCAGCTTCGATCCTACGCTGGAAATCGCGAAATACACCATGCGGCTGGTGCTCGAGACCGACTACGAAAAGGCGTGCAAGTGGAACCGCTATTGGGCCCGCCGCATCGCCGAGGAGTCCGGCGCGCTGATTTTCAGCAACAGCGCGGGCACCGACCTGAAATGCTCGCTCGCGATGGAGCTGAACGCCAGCGCCTGGCTGAACCCGGCGATCAAGCCCGGTCAGTGGGTCAGCATCGCCGCCTACGCCGAGATGTCGATCACCGCCCCTTCGTCGAAGGACTGGCACGGCGCCTTCACGATCGAGGGCACGGCGGTGGCCTCGGGCGTCCTGGTCGCCACCGACGCGCGCGTCACCGCTGAGGGCGCCGAGCGCATCGAGCGTGCCAAGCGGGTCCGCGACGAGATCGCCGTGCAGGGCGGCATCAGGTTGGAGCTGGAGAACAGCCGGCTGGTCTCGGCCGTCGGCGACAGCGGCAAGGACTTCACCGAGGCCATCAAGGACGCCACCAACCCCGAGTACGACGGCCACGTTCTCGAACTCGGCATCGGCACCAACATGGCGCTGCTGCCCCACATCGAGTGGCAGTACAACTCGCAGCTCAACGAGGGTGCGGGCCCGGTGCACCTGGGCTTCGGCGAGGGGATGACCGGCGCCCACATGGACTTCGTCGTGCCCGACGGCGACCATCGATTCGAGCGAACGAGGCAGAATGGCTGATCATCAGCGCTACGCCGTCATCTCGTCGGACTGTCACGGCGGCGCGAACCTGCTGGACTACAGGGACTACCTGGACTCCTCCTACCACGAGGAGTTCGACCGCTGGGCGGCTGCCTACGAGATCCCGTACGAAGATCTCAAGGGCGAGGACGGCAACCGGAACTGGGATTCCGAACGGCGGCTGAAGGAGCTGGAGGAGGACGGTGTCGTCGCGGAGGTCCTGTTCCCCAACACGATCCCGCCCTTCTTCGCCGCCTCCTCCCTCGGCAGCCAGCGCGCCTCGGAGTCCAGGCAGGATCTGGACCGCCGCTGGGCCGGCCTCCAGGCGCACAACCGGTGGCTGGCCGACTTCTGCGCTCAGGCCGAGGGGCGCCGCTCCGGCGTTTTCCAGATCATGCTGTACGACGTCGACCAGGCGGCACGCGAGATCCGCTGGGCCGTGGATGCCGGGCTGCGCGGCGGCCTGCTCCTGCCGGGCACCCCGCCCGGTTCCGGCCTGCCCCCGCTGTACTACCACGAGCGCTACGACGACCTCTGGCGGACCTGCGCCGAGCTGGGGGTACCGATCAACTGCCACAGCGGCAGCGCGGCCCCCAGGACCGGGGACCGCCCGGAGGACCACGTGTTCTTCATGCTGGACCTGCGGTGGTGGGACCAGCGCACGCTCCGGCACCTGATACTCGGCGGCGTGCTGGAGCGCCACCCCGGCCTGCGGGTGGTCTTCACCGAGGAGGGCCTGGGCTGGATCCCCGCCCAGCTCAAAGCCATGGACGACTTCTGCCGGTCCATGAGGGCCGACTCCAGCGGGGAGCTCTCGCACGGGGCCCAGGTGGCCGGGAACCTGTCGCTGCTGCCCAGCGAGTACTGGACCCGCCAGTGCTACGTGGGGGCGAGCTTCATGCACCCGTCGGAGACCGCCATCCGGGAGCGCATCGGGGTCGGCCAGATCATGTGGGGCAGCGACTATCCGCACGTGGAGGCCAGCTATCCCTACTCGCGGGAGGCCATCTCCTTCAGCTACGCAGGCGTCCCTGAGGCAGAGGTGGAGCGCATGCTCGGCGGAACGGCGGCGGAGCTGTTCGGTTTCGACATGGGGCTGCTGCAGCCGATCGCGGAACGGGTCGGGCCCCTGCGCCGGCAGGTGGCCCAAGGGATCGACCCGGCCGACCTGCCGGACGGCGTCGTGAAATGCCCGGCCTTCGCGGGCGTGGTCCCGGGGTCCGCCCAGTCCCGCTGGGCGGACAACCGCAAGGGGCAGGCGGGGTCATGAGACGGCGGGCGCGACCTCTGCCATGAAGCGCTCGAGATCCGCCACGCCGCCCTTGGGGTCGACCATCTGAACCGCGAAGTGCTCCACGCCCAGCTCACGATCGTGACGCAGTTCCTTCGCGATCGCGTCGGGCGTGCCGTACAGGGCCCATTCGGATGAGGCCCGGGACCTGCCGAACCCGATGGAGTAGTTCGCCGAGATCCGCGCGGGCCACGCCCGCGGGATCAGCTCCGCGAGCCGGTGGCGGTCCGGCGCCCAGCAGTTCCACCATTCGGCCTTCGTCCTGACGAGTTCGAGGGTGCGCGGCCCCGTCCCGCCGACGTACAGCGGGAGAGGGCGCTGGATCGCGGGCGGGCCGGCCTGCTCGTCCCGTACGGCGAAGTACGCGCCGTGGAAGTCGACCGGCTCCCCGCTCGCCATGATCCGCACGAGGTCGATCGTCTCGGCCAGCTTGGCCAAGCGTACGGCCGGCGGATCATGGCTGAGCCCCAGTTCGGCCAGCTCGCTCGGCGAGGAGCCCCACCCCAGCCCCAGGTCGAGCCGCCCGCCGCTGACGTGGTCGAGCGTCACGGCCATCCTGGCCAGCAGCGCGGGGGGCCGGAACGCCGCGCAGAGCACCAGGTGGCCGACGCGGATCGTCGTGGTCCTGGCCGCGACGGCCGTGGCGAGCGTCCAGCCCTCGAAGGTGCCGCCCGGCAGGCCGGGCAGCCGCAGGTGGTCCATGAACCACACCGACCCGAACCCGCACGACTCGGCGGCCTGCGCCAGGTCCAGCAGCTCGGTGGCGCTGCGGCGCACCTGCGGGAGATAGAGACCAAATGTCGGGGACATGCCCGCCCTTCAGACGGAGACGGAAATCGGCACGGAGATCGGCACGGTCACGGCGCTCCCCCTGCTCGCTACTCGCGCCACCACGTCTCAGTCTCGCCGCTTCAGGCTTGGAGCCGCCTGCTGCCGGCTGCCGTCGGCGTCGATCACGACGGTGTGCGTCAGGTGCTCCAGGATCCGCCGGCGCTCGTTGAAGGCGATGGGCAGCCAGTCGATCCACGCGAAGGGCCCGAGCAGCAGGCAGACGCGGCGGAAGATGCCGTCGCCCACGTGAATCTTGGTGCCGGATTCCGTGACCACCCGCAGTTTCATGAGCATCTTCCCGGGGGTGGTCCCCCGGACGCCCTCCATGATGCCCAGGACGACGATCGACCAGACGATCGCGAGCGGCACCCCCACGAAGTGGAGAAGCCCGTCGCCCTGGTCGAAGCTCAGCCGGGGCGGTAGGGCGAAGTAGTAGTCGTGACCACGCTGGATGGACTGCACGAGCATGGCGACCGACACCCCGATCAGCGGAAGGTGATCGATCAGAATGGCCGTGATCCGCCTGCCGAGCGGCGCGTAGTCGGGCGTGGGCTTCTTGGCGAACGTGGCCGCCGCGGACTCGGGCGGACCGAGCCGCTCCAGGGTGCCGGCCAGCTCGCCGTCCTCCGCCGCGTCGGACAGGTGACCGACGAGCTCCTGCGTGCGGCGCTCCTTGTCCTTGGCGGGCCCCACGAGATGGCGCTCGAACTCGCGGGCGTAGTCCTCGATGATCTGCTCGTCGTCCCTCATTTACGCACCTCGTCCAGCATCGCGCGAAGCTCCTTCATCGCCTCCACCAACCCGTCCCACTCGGCTCGCAGCAGCAGCAGACGGCGCCGCCCCTGATCGGTGATCTCGTAGTACTTACGTGGCCGGATCCGCCCTTCGGCCTCCCATGTCGGGACGACCAGGCCCGCGGTCTCCAGCCGGTGCAGCAAGGGGTAGAGGGTGCCCTCCTTGATCTCGAGCATCTTCAGGCCCGTGCCTCGCAGAAGCTTCAGCAACTCATAGCCGTAACGCCTGCTGGAGCTGAGGACCGACAGCACCGCCATCTCGGCGGTGCCGCGGGTCAGCTCCCGTCGGAGACGGCTCAGGTCCGCGGTCTCTGACCCGGTCGTCGTCTCGTTCTCCATGCTGTGCATCGTACGGCACGGTACCTTGCGTCATAAAGTATGTGGCGTGAGGAGCACGGGCTCACCAGGCCCAGGCCTCCGGCCCAGGGCCGCCGTTGCCGATCGGCGGGAAGAGCTCCTCCAACCGGTCCAGCACCTCCGCGTCGAGGCTCAGTTCCAGCGCTCGCAGCGCCCCCTTCAGGTGGCCCGAGGTGCGCGGCCCGATGACGGCCCCCGTCACACCCGGGTGTGACAGCACCCACGCCAGCGCGATCTCCGCCGGATCGGCGCCCAGTTCCGCGCAGAGCTGCTCGAAGGCCTCGACGGCGTCCCTGTGCCGGTCCAGCGCGACCATCGCCCTGCCCTGGGCCGTCTTCATCGCCGTTCCCTCCTCCAGCTTGCGCAGGGCTCCGCCGAGCAGCCCGCCGTGCAGAGGCGACCAGGCCAGCACCCCGATCCCGTAGGCCTGCGCCGCCGGGATGAGCTCCACCTCGACATGCCGGGTCACCAGGTTGTAGACACACTGCTCGGAGGCCAGCCCCAGGAAGTTCCGCCGGTTGGCCGCCTCCTGAGCCGAGGCCAGATGCCAGCCGGCGAAGTTCGAGGAGCCCACGTAGCGGACCTTCCCCTGACCGACCAGGATCTCCATGGCCTGCCAGACCTCCTCCCACGGCGCGTCCCGGTCCACGTGGTGCATCTGGAAAAGGTCGATCCAGTCGGTGCCCAGTCGGCGCAACGAGGCCTCGCACGAGGCGATGATGTGCCGCGAGGACAACCCGCCGTCATTGGGCCAGTCGCTCATCGGGCTGAACACCTTCGTGCCGAGAACGACCTTCTCCCGCCTCCCGGCCCCTCGGGCGAACCAGGCACCGACGATCTCCTCGGTGAGGCCACGGTGGATCTGCCACCCGTAGTGGTTCGCGGTGTCGAAGAAGTTGATGCCCTGCTCCAGCGCCTCGTCCATGAGGGCCATCGCCTCGGCCTCAGTGGTCCGCACGCCGAGGTTCAGAGTCCCGAGGCAAAGCCTGCTCACCTTGAGCGCCGTTCGGCCGAGCCGCGCATATCGCATTTCACTTCACCACCCCTTGGCATCGCTTACATGGTGTAGCTGTCCCGGCTTTCGCGGCGTACCGGACCGGTGTCCCGCCGGCAGGACGCGAATAGCTGGAGACGCAAACCCTGGAACACATATACAGCCCCTGGAAGTGAGAACACTTTTACATATCCGGCGACGCGCTCCGGGATCGGCTGCCGGCCATTGTTTCTCTTGCGCGAAGCCGTCCGGATCGGCTAGTCATGGTGGACAGATTCGCATCGCATTCGATGGCCTTAGTAGCAACCACGGATTCCGGCGGCGCACGGAACACCGGGGACTGCGATGGGCACGGCCGACTCGTCCACGGGCCGGCCACTTTCCCGAAACAGCGGCGCCGGCCCGAGCGGCCGTGCGGCGATGAACGACCCGAGGTCGAGGCTGTCGACGGCTCGATGAAACGAGCGCCGGCCCGGCCGTCCTTCTCTTTGCGGAGGTAACTCGCGATCATGCCTCTTCTCGTCTGGGACTACATACAGGAGTACGAGAACGAGCGTGCGGACATTTTGGCGGCCGTCGATGAGGTGTTCCGGTCCGGCCAGCTCATTCTCGGCCCCAAGGTGGAGCAATTCGAGCGGCTGTTCGCCGCATACCATGGCGTATCTCATTGCATCGGCGTGGACAACGGCACCAATGCCATCGTGCTGGGATTGCAGGCCCTCGGCGTCAAGCCGGGCGACCAGGTCATCACAGTGTCGAACACCGCCGCGCCCACCGTGGTGGCCATCGACGCGGTGGGCGCCACTCCGGTCTTCGTGGACGTGCGGGAGGACACGTACCTGATGGACGTCGAGGCGGTGGCGGTCGCCATGACCGACCGTACCCGCTGCCTTCTCCCCGTCCACCTGTACGGGCAGTGCGTGGACATGGCGCCGCTGCTGGAACTGGCCGCCGAGCACGGGATTCCGGTGCTGGAGGACTGCGCCCAGGCGCACGGCGCCCGCCAGCACGGCAGGGTCGCCGGCTCCTGGGGTGCGGCGGCCGCCTTCTCCTTCTACCCGACCAAGGTGCTCGGCGCCTACGGCGACGGCGGGGCCACCATCACCGATGACGACGCGGTGGCGGCGAACCTGCGGCGCCTGCGCTACTACGGCATGGAGGACCGCTACTACGTGGTGGCGACCCCGGGCCACAACAGCCGGCTCGACGAGGTCCAGGCCGAGGTCCTGCGCAGGAAGCTCACCCGGATGGACCGGTACATCGACGCGCGCAGGGCGATCGCCGCCCGGTACGCGGAACGGCTGGCCGACACCGATCTCGTCCTGCCGTCCGTGGCGCCGGGCAACGAGCACGTCTACTACCTGTACGTCGTCCGACACCCCGAGCGGGAGCACATCCTGAAGGCGCTGGAGAGCTGCGACATCTCGCTCAACGTGAGCTACCGATGGCCGGTGCACACGATGAGCGGCTTCAGCCACCTGGGCTACGGCCCCGGCGCTCTGCCCGTCACGGAACGGCTCGCCGACGAGATCTTCTCCCTGCCGATGTACCCGTCGCTGTCGGCCGACGACCAGGACAAGGTCATCGACGCCCTCCGCCGCACTTTGGACACGCTGTGAACGACGACTTCGTCCGGTGGTGGGCCGCCCGGCACCGGGCAACGAAGTTCGCAGTGCGGCGCATTCCCTTCCGCGAACTGGACGCCTGGCACTTCGAGCCGGGCAGCGGCAACCTCGTCCACCGGAGCGGGCGCTTCTTCACCGTCGAGGGCGTGAAGGTCGAGGAGGGCACGGCGCTCTCCTGGTCACAGCCGATCATCAATCAGCCCGAGATCGGCATCCTGGGTATCCTGGTCAAGGAGATCGGCGGTGTGCCGCACGCCCTGATGCAGGCCAAGATGGAGCCGGGAAACGTCAACACGCTCCAGCTCTCCCCCACGGTCCAGGCCACCCGCAGCAATTTCACCCGCGTGCACCGCGGCTCCACCACCCGCTACCTCGAGCACTTCGCCGGCCCCGCTCAGGGGAAGGTACTGGTCGACAGCCTGCAGTCGGAGCAGGGGAGCTGGTTCTGGCACAAGCGCAACCGCAACATGGTCGTCGAGACGGCGGACGACGTCCCGGTGCGGGAGGACTTCCACTGGCTATCGCTGCCGGCGCTGCGCTCTCTGCTGAGAAGGCCGAACCTCGTGAACATGGACGCCCGCACAGTGCTGGCCTGCATGCCCATGACTCCTCCCGAGGAGGCCGCGGACCCGTTCACTGACGCCCTGCTGCGCTCCTACCGGGCGTCGCGGGGGCTGCACACCACGGACGAGATCACGAGCTGGCTCACCGAGGCCAGGACCGGATGCGACTGGCGGACCCGGCTGGTCCCCCTGGCCGAGGTGGAAAGCTGGTCGCGCACCGAGAACAAGATCGCGAACCTCGACGACAAGGACTTTCGCATCCTGGCCGTCGCGGTGGAGGCGGGAAACCGGGAGGTGACCCGGTGGACGCAGCCGCTGCTGGCCCCCCGGGGAAGGGCGCTGGCGGGTTTCCTCACCGCTGCCTTCGACGGCGTTCTGCACCTGCTCGTGCAGGCGCGGCGTGAGCCGGGACTGCGGGACGTGGTCGAGCTCGCCCCCACGCTGCACCTCACGGCAGGACAGGATCCCGGCGGCCACGCGTTCGCCAGGGACCTGCTCACCGTGGACCGCAGCCGGGTGCGCTTCGACTGCGTCATGTCCGAGGAGGGCGGTCGTTTCTATCACGCGCTGACCCGCTACATGGTCGTGGAGACCCGCCCAGGGCCGCCGCCGGACGTGCCCGAGGGTTTCCGCTGGGTGACCGTCGGCCAGCTCACGGACCTCCTGCGGCACGGCCACTATCTCAATGTCGAGGCGCGCAGCCTCCTGTCGTGCCTGCACAGCCTGTGGTGATCGAAAGGATGTGGTGATCGTGCGCGTACGCGAACTCGCCATCGAGGGAGCAGTCGAGTTCACCCCCGAGGTCTTTCCGGACGAACGCGGGATGTTCACCTCGCCCTATCAGGCGCCGGCCTTCGAAGCGGCCGTCGGCGGGCTGCTGTTCCCCGTGGCGCAGACCAGCCACAGCCGGTCCAGGCGCGGGGTGATCAGGGGGCTGCACTACACCCTGGCTCCACCGGGCAACGCCAAGTATGTCTACTGCCCGCGGGGCCGTGCCCTGGACCTGATCGTCGACATCCGGACCGGATCGCCGACCTTCGGCGCCTGGGAGGCCGTGGAACTGGACGAGGAGACCTGCCGGTCGTTGTACCTGCCCATCGGCGTGGCGCACGGCTTCGTGATCCTGGAGGAGGACACGATCATCTCGTACCTGCTCTCCGCCTTCTACGACCCGGCCGTCGAGCGGGCGCTCTCCCCTCTGGACCCCGCGCTCGGCCTGCCCATCCCCGACGGCCTCGATCCGATCCTGTCCGAGCGCGATCGCATCGCGCCGACACTCGCGGAAGCGCTGACGGCCCGGGTACTGCCCGACTACGAGACGTGTCGGCGCCTGGCGGCGGGTCACCGTGCCTGACCGGCCACTCGTCACGCTGCTCGGCGCGTCCGGCTTCATCGGCGGCGAACTCGCCCGGCGGCTCGCCGCGCGCCCCATCCGGCTCAGGCTGGTCTCCCGCCACCCCGCCGCCGTGCCTCAGGGCCCGGCTCAGGTCGAGGTCGTCCCGGCCGACCTCCGCGCGCCCGGCGTCATCGAGGCCGCCGTCGCCGACGCCGACGCCGTCTTTCACCTGGTCGCGCAGATCTCGGGCACGGGCGCCTGGCGGGTGGCGGGCGGGGACGAGGAGGGCAGGGCGGTCAACGTCGGGCTGCTCGGCCGGGTGGTGGACGCGCTGCGGAGCCGTACGGACCGGCCCGTCGTCGTCTTCACCGGCTCGGCCAGTCAGGCGGGGGTGGACGGTCTGGTGAGCGGCGGCGAGCCCGATCGTCCGTCCACGGCCTACGACCGGCACAAGGTCGCCGCCGAGCGGCTGCTCGCGGCGGCGAGCGCGGAAGGCGCGGTACGGGGGATCACGCTGCGGCTCCCTACCGTATACGGCGTCAGCCCGTCCGGTCCCGGCAAGGGCGTGGTGGCGGCGATGGCCCGGCGCGCCTGGGAGGACCGGCCGCTCCTCATGTGGCGCGACGGGAGCACCATGCGTGATCTCCTGCACGTGAAGGATGTGGCGTCCGCGCTGCTCGCGGCCCATGATCACGGCCGCGCCCTCGGGTCTGCCCGCGAGGCGTCCGCGCCGTGGCTGATCGGTACCGGAACGCCCATCCGTCTCTCGAACCTGTTCACCGCCATCGCCGCGGCGGTCGCCGCCCGCTCCGGCCGGCCGCCGGTCCCGGTCCTGCCGACCGAGCCGCCGGCGGACGCGACGCCGGCCGACTTCCACAGTTGCGTCGTGGACGCCTCCGCCTTCACCCGCGCCACCGGCTGGCGCCCGGCGGCGACCTGGCCGTCAGGACTGGAGGACGTGGTGGCGGCCACCGCTCAGACCACGCAGACGTCCGGCACGTAGGTGATCCACTCCCCGCCCACGCCGGCGAAACCCACCTCCTTCTCCATGATCTCGGCCGCGTGGTTCCAGGCGAACAGCACGGCGTAGTCCGGATAAGGGTCGCGGAACGCCTCCGGCCCCAGAACCGGGATGTGCGAGCCGGGGGTCTTCGTGCCCTGCTTGGCTTTTGTGGTGTCAGTGATGTACGGGATCAGGTCAGGACCGATGCCGCAGTAGTTCAGCACGGTGGCGCTCTTGGCGGTGGCGCCGTAACCGGCGACCCGCTTGCCTTTGGCTTTCAGCTCCCGCAACAGGGTGACGAGCCGCTCCCGGATCCCCTCGACGCGGGAGCCGAAACCGGCCAGGGTCTCCGCCTCCGTCAGCCGCCGCTCGTGCTCCTCGGCCAGCAACTCGGCGACCGCCGGGGCCGGTCGCCTGCCGCCCGCCCGCGCCAGCGTGTAGCGCACTTCCCCGCCGTGTACCGGCAGACGTTCCACATCGACGAGCTCGAGTCCGTACGGACGGGCCGCGGACTGCACGGAGCGCACGGTGAACAGGTAGAAGTGCTCGTCGTAGATCTGATCGAAGGAGGCGCGCTCCACGATGTCAGAGAAGTACGGGTCCTCGAACACGAACACCCCGTCGGGGGCCAGGAGCGCGTCCACGCCCCGCAGGATCGAGCCGAGATAGGGGATGTGGCACAACGTGTTGGCCGCGTAGATCACGTCGGCCGGGCCGTCCTGGGCGAGAATCTCCGTAGCCACCTGCTCTTCGAAGAAGCTCTTGCGCACGCGTACGCCCTTCGCGGCGGCCAGATCCGCGACCCCGCCCGAGGGCTCCACCCCCAGGTGCCGAACGCCCGCCTCGGCGATCGTGCGCAGCATCACCCCGTCGTTGCAGCCCAGCTCGACGACGAACGGGTTCGGGCCGGTCAGCTCCGTCTCCAGGAAACGCCCGGCCACCTTGCCGAAGTGGTCACGCATCACGGCCGATCCGGACGAGAGGTACGGGTATCCGGCGTGGAACATGCGGTCTCTCGGCACCTCTTCCATGAGCTGGACCATGGTGCACCACGAGCAGTTCCCCACGGCCAGGCGGAAGAAGAGCTCGTCGGCGGGCGGCTGCTCATGAAAGGCATCGGACAGCGGCTGCCGGCCGAAATCAAAGAATTCCGACACAGGACCGCCGCAAACCCGGCACCGGCTGCCGGATATTTGCTTCGGAAAGGACATGGACACTCCTTCGTCCGGTGAGTTGCGTTATTCCGTCCGCGTTGATTCCGTCCGCGTTGGTGAACCCCGCGTTGCTGAACTCCGCGCTGTGCCGGCCCTGTCTCGCCGGCGGGACGCCGCGCTCAGCCGACCGCGACGCTGGGCCCGGTCGTACCGCTGGACTTCGCTGCGGCCGGTTCGCGGCGGACGGTCGGGGTCGGCGCGTCGCTCTCCAGGGCGTCCGCGGCGTGCAGGAGGATGCTGGCCTCGCGAACGTAGTAGGGCCGCAGTCGCCCGGCCTGCTTCATGAGCCGCTGCAGGTAGCGCGCGATCAGCCCGAGAGCGGCCAGGGCAAGGCCGCCCAGCAGCACGGCGACGGATCCGAGCAGGACCGGCCCCGCTCCCCCAGCCAGGCCGGCCACCACGGACACGACCGCGAGCAGGGCTCCCAGGGCGGCCGTCGCGTACAAGGCGGTGAGCGGGCGCCAGGAGAACCCGAAGAACAGCTCCAGGCTGTAGGCCACCAGCCGGCTCAGCCGCAGCCGCGACTCGCCCTCGGCCCGCGCCTGGTGGGAGACCGGCACGAGCGCGTACGTGGCACCCACCAGCGACACCGCCGGGATGAACCACGTCAGCCCCAGCCCCGCTATGGTCCTGGCCACGGAGCTGCGCACGACGCGGAAGTTGGAGGCGCCGGGCGGGAAGCCGATCCCGAAGACTCGTACGGCCAGCCACTGCAGCGCTCCGGAGCCTGCCTTCCTGATCCACGGATCCTGGCGGTTTCGCCGCTCCCCGAAGACGACGTCGTAGCCCTCGGCCGCCTTGTCCAGCAGCCGGCCGATCTCCTCCGGCGGCACCTGCAGGTCGGCGTCGCATTGCACGGTCCATTTCTTCGCCGCGTAACGGAACCCCGCCACCTCCACGGCGCCCAGGCCGAAGTTCCGGGAAAAGGACAGGTAGTTCACCCGGGAATCCGCCCGGGACAGGGCACGTATACGGGCCAGAGAATCGTCCGTACTGCCGTCGTCGACGAACAGAATTTCCAGGTCATCGATATCCCGCAGAGCCTCGACCAGCTTCTCGTACGCGACGTCGACCTGACGCCCTTCGTTCAGACAAGGCACTAGAACGGTAACTCCGCCTTCCATCGCGCCTCCCGACGGCTTCTTCTCCGGAATGATTTTTGTATCCTAGCACCGGCTGCCAATTAGCCACATTCGAAAGAAAGGAACGCGAGCACATCATGAAAGTCGGCGTCACCGGAGGAAACGGCTTCATCGGCCAGTACGTCTGCGAAGAACTCATCAATCAAGGACACATTCCCATTGTTTTCGATCATAGAGGACGGTGCCCCGCCGGCCTGTCGGAGGTGATGCTCGGAGACATTCGCGACGCCACCGCGATGTGCGAGCTGGCGGCTCAATGCGACGGGATCATCCACCTCGCCGCCGTGCTCGGCACGCAGGAGACCATCGACAACCCCAGACCCGCCGTCGAGACCAACCTGCAGGGCGGGTTGAACTTCCTTGAGGCGGTGGCGCAGTACGACTTGCCCGGTGTCTACATCTGCGTCGGGAACCACTGGATGAACAACAGCTACTCGATCACGAAGACCGCGGTGGAGCGGTTCGTCCAGATGTACAACGCTCATCGGAAGACCCGGGTCAACAGCGTGCGCGTGGTCAACGCCTACGGCCCACGGCAGAAGGCGGCGCCTCCCTTCGCCTCCGGCAAGGTCAGGAAGATCACCCCTGCGGTGGTGTGCCGGGCGATCTCCGGGCTCCCGGTCGAGTTGTACGGCGGGGGGCGGCAGATCTCCGACATGGTGTGGGTGGGCGACGCCGCCCGCGCCCTGGTGTCCGCGCTGGAGACGTCCGCGTCGGGTGAGGTCCTGGAGCACGCCGTCGAGGTGGGCCCGGCGACCTCGGGCACGATCAGGGAGGTCGCCGAGCTGATCCTCGATCTCTGCGAGGAGCGCGGATATCCGCGGGTGCCCATCGTGGATCTGCCCATGCGGCCGGGCGAGACCCCCGACACTCCGGTGACGGCGGACCCGTCCACGCTGCTCAGTGTGGGTATTCCGCCCGAGTCGCTGGTGTCGCTGGAGGAGGGGATGGCGCGCACGGTGGACTGGTTCATCGAGAACAGAGGAGTCGCCTGGGCCCCTCCCGAGGCGGCGCACAGGCCCTGAGCGGACGCGCGGGCCGACGACGCCGAACACCTCGCCGGCCCGCGCGCCGATCACCCGCCGATGCCGGCCCGCGCGCCGGTCAGCCGACGACGCCGGCCCGAACGCTGTTCACCCGACGATCTCCAACCGGCGCAGGCGCGGCCAGAGGCTGCTCCACGGCTCGGTGACCTGCTCGCACACCCAGATCGGAGTGCCGATCTCCAGACCTACCCGGCCCTCCACGGCGCCTGCCTGGCGGAGCGCGCCACAGCTTCGCCGCAGCTCGCCGGGGTTCTTGCCGACATAGAGCACAGTCGTGGCATCCTGCGGCGGCACGCCGAAGTACCAATAGCCCCGGGACCCGCTGAAGACCGGCGGCAGCCCTCGACCCTCGCGGTACACCTCGACGGCGCCCGCCTGCCAGTAGGTCTCGGTGAGGATCACGCTCTTCTCGCGCAGGCCTTGCGGCAGCGCGCCGTGGACCCGCGCGACCGAGTCGGCCAGTTCCTGCCAGCCGAACTGGGAGATCGTCGTCGAGACCGCCACGTCGGACAGCTCTTCCTCCGTGGGCTGCCTGATCGCCGACTCCGGAGTCCAGCGCAGCCCCATGAGCGCGAAGCAGGCGGACAGGGCGAGGATCGGCCCGGCGGCCCACCACCATCGCCGGCGGGCCACCAGCGACTCGAACCTGAGCGCGCCGGCCGCCCACAGCACCGGGAAGACCCCGATGACGTGGTAGAAGCGCCCACCGGTGAGCCCCACGTACATAATCACCCCCAGCGCCGCCAGCCCGAGAAAGCGGTACGGCCGCAGCGCCCTGGAGGCGAGCAACCGCCACAGGCCGTAGACCATCAGCACCGTTCCCGCGACGATCCCCGCCAGCAGCGCGACCCACACGACGAAGCCCACGCCGCGCCGCCCGAACAGGGCCTCCTCCTCGGCCACGACCTCGGCGAACTCCAGCACCGGCCAGCCGTTGACGGCCTGCCACAGCAACCCGGGAAGAGCCGAGGCCACCGCGATCAGCCCGCCCGCCCACAGCAGCGGCCGGCGGGGCAGATCCCGGGGCCCGACCGCGAGCGCGCTGACGACCAGCAGCACCCACAACAGCGGGATCAGCAACTTGACCTGCAAAGAAACAGCCGTCACCACCCCGGCCGCCAGCAGGAGGCGATCCCGATCGACTCCCTGCTCGCGCAGCCGCACCCAGCGCACCACGAGCCAGAGGACCAGCGTCCACAGGACCAGGTCGAGCGCTCCGGTATCCAGCGTCTGTCCCTGCGCGATGAACGCGACGCCGTACGCGACCGCGGCGACGACCTGCGCCACGGAGCCGCCACCCAGCTCCCTGGTGATGAGCCCGGTGACCACCGCGCCGACGGCTATGGCCAGGGTCGTCACCAGGCGCAACGCGATGAGCGAGCCGGGGAACAATGTGTCCGCCAGCCAGGCCAGCAGCGGCACCAGCGGCTGCTGATCCACGTAGCTCCAGTCGAGATGGCGTCCGGCGGCGATGAGGTAGAGCTCGTCGCTGAAATAGCCGTACCCGCCGAGCGTGGCCAGCGAAAGCACCATGAAAATGAGAAAGACCGCCGAGAGGCCTTTCCATGCCACTCGCGGCGCTGCCGCCGCTGCCATGGGCGTGGTCCCCACCCTGCTCATTGCCACCTCGTTTCTCGATGCCGGCGAATATTCGCAGCATCGGAGAATATGGTCGCCGTGCTTCCCGGAACAAGCCGATGTCCCGCCGAGCAGAACGATGGGCGCGACGCCGGCGCGTTATCGTGACAGTCGGCATCCCGTGATTCTCGTCCGTCCCGCCGGCGGGACGGACGAGAACCGCGCATTTCCGCAATCCCTCCTCGACGCAATGAGGTCGCACATGCCCAAGGACCTATATCTGGACCTGCTGAAGAAAGTGCTGATCAACAATATTTACCGTGACGGCGGGCTCCGATATCCGGCCACCGCGGAGCAGGCGTCCCTCCGGCGAGAGGAGGTGCCCTTCGACGGCCGCGTACGCGAGACCGGGCGAGACTTCCCCCTGGTCGCGCACACGATGATCGGGCTCGCCCGCCTGGACAACCTCCAAGCATGCATCGAGCAGGTGATAGCCGAACAAGTGCCCGGCGACCTGATAGAAACCGGTGTGTGGCGGGGCGGGGCGACCATTCTCATGCGCGGCGTGCTCAAGGCGTACGACGTGCGGGACAGAAAGGTCTGGGTGGCTGATTCCTTCGAGGGGCTGCCCGAGGCCGACGCCGAGAAGTACCCCGTTGACCAGGTCATGCCGTTCCACCTGCTCAACGACGTGCTCGGGGTGCCGCTCGAGACGGTACGGGAGAACTTCCGCCGCTACGACCTGCTGGATGAGCAGGTGGAGTTCCTGCCGGGCTATTTCCGCGACACCCTGCCGGACGCCCCGATCAAGGAACTGGCCGTGCTCCGGCTGGACGGCGACATGTACGAGTCCACGATGGACGCGCTCGTGCACCTGTACCCGCGGCTGGCGGTCGGCGGGTTCCTGATCGTCGACGACTACCGCCAGGTGCCGACCTGCCGGCTCGCGGTGTCCGACTACCGCAAGCGGCACGCCATCGACGAGCCCATCGTCCAGATCGACGGCGCCGGCGTGTACTGGCGCAAGACCCGCTGACCTGGCAATCAGAGCGGTGCACGCGGCTCGCCGTCGCACCTCAGCCAGGTCGCGACCCAGTAGGCCACGCCGAACGGATCATCCTCGTACAGCATCCGCGCCAGCCACCGGCCTCCTTCGCAGGCGCCGGCCATGACGTGCCAGGCGGCCCGGCCGCTCACCAGCAGGTCCCGGCACGCTTCCGGGTCCAGGGCCGCCAGGCCGGACACGTCGCCGTGGCGCAGCGCTGTGACGATCCGCTGGTCGAGGCCGAGGGCACGCGGATCGAAATACCCCGGAGCCTTCTCGGTACGGCACGCGCTTCCATCCGCGGCCACCAGGAGGCCGCCGCGACCGGGCCGCCGTCCGAGTGGCGCTCCGAGGTCGCGGTGGACCTCGGGACCGGCGTCCTGAGCCGCCCCGTACAGGCTCCATGGCATGTCACACCCCGCCAGCAGGGACCGCGCCACCGCGAGCGGGACGGGCAGTTCCCCGGGCACTGATCGGCGCCCGGGTGCCGGCGCGAGACGCGCCGTGGGATCAGGGGCGTCAGCGGGATGGGGGCCCGTGCTCCGCGCCGCGCCCACCACGATCACCTCATCCACCTCCTGCTCCAGCAGGAACGTCACCGCACCGGCCGCCGCGTCACGCAGCCGGTCGATCTCGGGAACGGGTCGTCCCCCCAACCCCGGCAGCAGCAGCGGCGTCTGCGGGACGCAGGCGACGGCGGCGATCACGCCAGCCCTCGCACGGCCCGCGCGGGCGACCGGTCGCCCCGCAGCACGGCCATCATGTCGAGCACCTGCCGCGTCTGCGCCACCTCGTGCACGCGGAACACCCGCGCTCCCTCCCACGCGCACAGCGCGGTCGCGGCGAGGGTGCCGTACAGGCGCTCATCGACCGGCAGGTCCAGGGACTCCCCGATGAAGTCCTTGTTGGACAGGGACACCAGGACCGGCCATCCCGTCCCCACCATCTCACCGATGCGCCGCGTGACCTCCAGCGAATGCCAGGTGTTCTTGCCGAAGTCGTGAGCCGGATCGATCAGAACGCTGTGCTTCGGCACGCCGAGCGCGACGGCCCGCTCGGCGAGCGCGGTGGTGCGTAGGATCACGTCGGCGACCACGTCGTCGTACTCCACCCGGTGGGGTCGCGTCCGGGGGCTCTGCCCGCCCGCGTGCGCGCAGACCAGGCCGGCTCCGTATTCGGCGGCGACCTCGGCGAGCAGCGGGTCCGCACCGCCCCAGGTGTCGTTCAGCAGGTCGGCCCCCACCTCGCAGACCTCCCGCGCCACCTCGTGCCGCCACGTGTCGACGCTGATGATCAGGTTCGGATGCCTGCTCCGGACCTCCGCGACGATAGCGACGACCCGGTCGGTCTCTTCGGCGACGCTCACCTCGTCACCGGGACCGGCTTTCACCCCGCCGATGTCCACGATGTCCGCCCCCGCGCTGACCGCTTGGTCCACCCGTCGTAACGCCGCCTCCCATGCGAAGGTGGCGCCCCGGTCGTAGAAGGAGTCGGGTGTCCTGTTGACGATCGCCATCACCAGCGGCGCGTCAGGCAATGCTCGTCCGCGTAAGGAGAATCTCATACGTCGCTCAACACGATTTCTCTGTATGGGGCGGGCAGCCGTTCAGGCGACAAACCGCACAGGCAACCGCACCGGGCCCCGGATGGTCAGGCTCGATCGCCACTCCAGCCGGTCAGGGTGGACAGCAAGCCTCATGTCCGGAAATCTCCGAATGAGGGCGCTGATGGCGATGCGCCCTTCGAGGCGGGCCAGCATGGCACCGAGACAGTAATGCGCCCCGTGACCGAAGCTCAGGTGCGTGATACCGGGCCGCTGGATATCCAGCCGATCCGGGTCCGGGAAGGCGCGCGGATCGCGGTTCGCGGCGGACAGGACGACCAGCACCGGCTGCCCCGCGGGAATGACCGTCTCCCCTATCGGGAGAGGTTGCCGGGTGAAACGCCAGGTGGAGATCTCGACCGGGCTGTCGTAGCGAAGCAGCTCCTCGATGGCCTGCTCAAGCAGGCTCTCGGACGGACGCCGGAGGAGAGCGAGCTGGTCAGGGTGGCGCAGGAGGGCGAGCATCCCGTTCCCGATGAGATTGATCGTCGTCTCGTATCCCGCGACGAGCAGGAGAAAGATCAAGGAGGTGATCTCGTGATCGGTCAGCTCGGCCTGTTCGCCATCCGGTTCCCCGGGATTCACGAGGGTGCTGATCAGATCCTCTCCGGGGTGCCGGCGCTTCTCCTCGATGATGCCGCCGATGTAGCCCATCAGGTTCCGTAGGGCTTCCGCGCGTGCCTGGCCGTCGTGGGACTCGGAAGAGTCGTCGGGCCGGGAGGACACGACATCGTCGCACCAGCGGCCGAAGTCCTGCCTGTGCGCGGGCGGGATACCGAGGATCTCGCAGATGACGGTCATCTGCAGCGGCACGGCGAACTGCGCGATCAGGTCGCCTTCCGCAGCGGGAGCCAACTGATCGATCAGGGCGTCGACCGTACGCTCGATGACCCTTTGCATGGCCGTCAGCCGATGGCGCAGGAAAAAGCCGGAAACAGCGGATCGCATGCGGGTGTGGTCGGGAGGATCGAGCGTCAGCAGGTGTGTGCCCAACCCTGAGCGGTCTTCCAGCGGCTTGCCGCGGCCGGCCTCCTGCCAGTCCTGCGGAGCGTTCCTCGGATCCTTGCTCAGACGGGGATCGGCCAGAACGAGCCGGGCGTCGTCGTAACGCGTGATGAGCCACCCGTACAGACCGTTGTCGAACCTCACGAAATGGGCGGGGCGGCGGCTGCGCAGGATCGCGTAGAAGGCATGGGGATCGGCCACGAAGTCCGCGGAGGTCGGCAAGGAATCAGGTACGGAGTCAGACAGGGTCATTCAGTCTCCACCACGTTCTCGACGTCATTGTTGCGCAGCCTCCGCTGGACGTCGTCCAGCCGAGGGTCACCCAGTTCCTTGAATATCTTTGTCGCGGCGCGCAGGAAACGCCCCGCCTCCGCTTTCCGGTCAAGTGAATGCAGAACCTTCGCGATCGTAGAACACGATTCGCCCTCTCCTGACCGGTCACCGATCTGCTGCCGGATTGCGCGAGCCCCCGCGAGCTGGGTAAGGGCCTCTGTACTTCGTCCCAGGGCGTGCAGTATTTCACCGAGCGCATGCAGCACGGCTCCCACGCCCTGCTGGTCCCGCAGTTCCAGGAATATGGCGAGCGCCAGGTTGCCGCAGTCGAGGGCCTCGGTGAGACGTCCGGTCATACGCAGCGTCTCCGTGCGATACAGCCGGGTGACGGCTTCGCCGTACCTGTCGCCAAGGGTGGCGAATATCTGCAGGGCCTGTTCGAACTGGGCCAGAGACTTGCTGAAATCGCCCTGCGCGGTCATGGTCAGCGCCGCGCCGGTGAGGCTCCACGCTTCTCCTTCTGAGTCGCTGAGCTGTCGCCGGAATTCGAGGGCACGGGTGAACGCGTCCAAGGCCTCGGCGAGACGGCCGAGCTCCCGATAGGCGTTCGCGAGATTGTGGAGCAGCCAGGCCTCGATGCTCTTGTTGCCCGTCCGTCGTGCGGAGACGAGCCCTTTGCAGTGGATCTCGATCCAGGTGGACCAGGGCTTCTGCAGGAACAGGAAATTCCACAACACGATCGGAAGCCTCGCCGCGATCTCGTCGAACCCCTGGTCGACGGCCTGGCGGACCACGGCTTCGATGTTGACCAGCTCGGCCGAGCACCAGGCGAGCGCCTCGTCGTACGAGGCGAAGACCTCGGTGTAGTCGCTACGACCGGGCAAGGTGACGGCCGAGCGGTGCGGGGCCAGAATGCGATTGGCCGCCGCCGCGCTGAAGGCGTAGTAGGAGAGCACCCGCGCCATCGGCTTGCGCTGCTCCTCGCCGGGCAATGCCGATGCGAGCTCGCTCGCGTAGATCTGCAGGAGATCGTGCAGCCGGAACCCGGCCGGCCAGACCTCCTCCAGCAGGTTCTGGTCGACCAGGCTGTTCAGGATCGCGGTCGCCCGCTCCCGCGAGACGCCCGCCAGCGCGGCAGCCACCTGCGGCGAGATGTGGTTTCCCCGCAGCAGGCCCAGCAGCGTGAACATCCGCGCGTCGAGTGGCTTGAGTGATTGGTGGGACCAGGAGAAAACGGCTCGGAGTGAGGGGATCTCATCGTCATCGACGACGATGAGCTTGCCGAGTCGTTCCGTTTCGGTCTTCAGCTCGTCCGCCAGGGACGCCAATATGCTTCGCGGTCTCGTGGCCGCTCTGGACCCCGCGATGCGGAGCGCGAGGGGAAGCCCTCCGCAAAGGCGGCACAGCGTGGTCGCCGCGGCGAGGTCGCTGTCCACCCGGCCGGATCCCACGATCTGCCGGAGAAGGTGAGTCGATTCCGTGGCGTCCAGGATGTCGAGCACCATCAGTTTCGCGCTGTTGCGGGCCACCAGACCGGCCAGGCGGTTCCGGCTGGTGATGATGGTGAAGCAGTTCGACCGGGCCGGTATGAGCGGCCTCACCTGTTCGGACGAACGGGCGTTGTCCAGCACCAGCAGTAATCGGTGGTCCCCGAGCAGTTCCCGGAAAAGCTCCATTCGTTTCTCCAGGGACTGCGGAAGGGTTTGTGGTTGAGCGCCCAACTTGGCCAGCAGCACGGCCAGGGCGTCGGCCGGCGGTGTCGGCGGAACGCCTTCGCCGTACCCGTTGAGATTGAGGTAGATCTGCCCGCCCGGAAACGCTTCCCTGATCTGGTTCGCCGCGTGCACGGCCAAGGCGGTCTTACCGACGCCGGCCATACCGGAGATGGCGACCAGAGGGGCCGACTCGCCATTTTCCCAGGCTTTGACATATCGATGTATCTGATCCAGCTCGGCGCACCTTCCGGTGAAGTCGGGCACCTCGGGCGGCAACATTCTCGGTGTGTCCGGCAAGCGGCTGGGCGCCGCCGGCGCCGCCGCGCCGATACGGGCGGAAGCCGGCAGGTTGAGGGCCGGATGCGCTCTGAGGATCCGCTCGTGGAGAAGACTCAGGTCTACTCCGGGCTCTATGCCCAGCTCGTCGAGCAGGTTGTGCCGGGCCTCCTGGAAGACCGTCAGCGCCTCTCTTTGCCTGCCGGCCCGGTAGAGCGCCAGCATCAGCTGGCTGTACAGGCGCTCTCGCCAGGGCTGCTCCCGCACCAAAGTGGACAGGGCGGGGATGAGCTCGTTGTGGCGCCCCAGATTGAGTTCGCTGTCGATGCATTCTTCGACCGCGATGTTCTTGAGTTCGATGAGGCTCGCGCGCTTGGTCTCCGCGAACGGGCCGGGGACCTCGGCCAGCGGCGTGCCACGCCACAGGGCCAGACCGTTTCGGTAGGCCAGCACCGCGTCGCCGTAGGAGCCACTCTCGAGTAATCGCCGCGCATCGGCCAGTCGCCGCGTGAAGATCTCGACGTCGAGATCCAGAAATTGGTGAGGCATGACGTATCCGGAAGGCCGATGCAGCAAGTAACGGCCCGCGGCGCGTGGTTGCCGCCTGGGCTCGAAGACGTTACGGAGCCCACGCACATAGACGTGCACGTTACTCACCGCATTGGCCGGATGGACGATCCCCCAAACCGCCTCCACCAGTTGGTGCGTGCTTACTGCTTTGTCCGCCTGTAAGGCGAGCGCACCGAGAACCGCCTGTTGCTTCGGTGAGCCGAGATCAAGCGCTTCTTCGCCCAGAATACCGACTGTCTCACCCAGGAACTTGAGGCTCAATCGAGGTTGCAACGGATTCACCCCCTGACGGAAACTCCCCCAGCATAGGGCGCGGGCCTTATGGACATGTCAATAGCAATGCGAGATCCGTGACGGGGATGTGCGGGGTGACTATCGACTGCCGAGGTCCTCGTCGGGAGGTGCGGGCCTCGGCCAGGTGACAGCGGCGAACACCACCGAGCACATCAGGAAGCCGGCGCACATGGCGGCGAACCCCGTCCAGAACGAGCTGAGCGACGAGCCGAGGTCGACCCCCAGGAGCAGTGCCGTGACCAGGCCTGCCACCAGCCCCGCCACCAGGCCGGGGACGTATCGGGGCGGGCGGTGCGCCAACGCGCCGGTGAGCGGCAGCACCAGCGGGAACAGCGCCACCGCCCATCCCACCGTGGGCTCGCCGAACAGGGCGAGCCGCACGGCCGAAACGACGGCCGAAACACCGATCGCTGCTATTGTCCAGATTACTAGCTTTAGGGGATGGTATCGGTAATTATGCTCGGATGCATCAGCATTGGGGCCAAATGCCCAAAACGAGAGTAATTCTCCAAACATGCCATCCAGATGTGGCTTGTCATCCTCACGCCTTTTGTCGGAACTCATGAAGTTCATCCTCCCGATGGATGGCGGCTTGCCGCCCCTGGCGGGCGTCCACTCCAACCTTGACACAATGGTGCGTCATCACCGAATGGAGTTCGTACATGCCTGACGATGTCGCAGTGTGGCTGGCCGACCGGGCGATTCCGCTCGGAAGCCTCCAACCAGACTCCGAGCCGGCGGAGCTCGAGCCGCTGCGGGCCATTCTGAAGAAGGTCCGCCTGGTGGGGATCGGCGAGGCCACGCACGGCAGTGCGGAGTTCTTCCAGGTCAGATGGCGGTTAATGGAATTTCTCAGCAAAGAGCTGGGTTTCACCACACTCGCGATCGAGGCCAGCGCCGCGGCGTCGCTGGCCCTGGACCAGTACGTCCGCCACGGGACGGGCGATCCCCGTGAGGTGCTGGCCGGCCTGGGCTTCTGGACGTGGAACACCACGGAGATGCTGACGGTGATCGAACGGCTGCGCGAGCACAACCGCACCGCCGCGCATCCGGTCCGCGTTGTGGGGATCGACCCGCAGTACGCCGTGGCGTCGCTCCAGGCGCTGCGCGCTGTCCTGGACGAGTCCGCCGCCCCCTTGCTCGACCCGCTCGACGGCCTGAAGCGAACGGGCCTGGAGGGGCCGTGGAAGCCGCTGGACCCGCGGATCGAGGCGGATGCCCGGCGCCTCGAGGAGTACGTGGCCGCGCACGGCTCCGCCGACGCCCGCGAACACGCCCGGATCGTGCGGCAAGCCGCCGACGTGGCGAGCAAGGCACGCACCGCCGCCGACTTGCAAGCGCTCGGCGTCGTCCGCGACCGCTACATGGCCGAGAACGTCAGCCGGCTCATGGCCGAGCCTGACGCCAAGGTCGTGGTGTGGGCGCACAACGGCCACATCATGAAGGGGGCGTACAGCGGCGGCGGCGTGCCCGCGATGGGGTCGCACCTGGCCCGGGAGTTCGGCGAGGAGTACTACGCGCTCGGGGTGCTGTTCGGCGAGGGCGAGTTCCGCGCCCATCGGCAGCGATTCGGCAGGCTGGTCCGGGGTAAGCCGCCGGCCCGTTTCAGCATCCCGCTGGTCGACACGCCGCGGGTCGTGGAAGGCCGCCTGGCCGCGGCATCCCCCGGCGACTACGTGGTCGATCTGCGCGGCGGGGACCGCCCGGAGCCCGTGGCCGACTGGCTGGCGGCGACCAACCACACGCGGGGCTTCGGCGGGGTGGCCGGGCGGCTGACCGCCAAGTTCGCCTTCATGCCGACGGTCCTGGCCGAGCAGTACGACGGTCTCGCCTTCCTGCGGCAGGTCAGCCAGTCCACCCCCCTGTGACAGCCGGCCGGACCCGCCGTGGTCCGCCTGTTCAGGCCGCCGGTTCCGGGAGATAACCGGCGGCCTGCAGGTGGAACAGGCGGGCGTAGGTGCCGTCGATCGTCAGGAGCTCCTCGTGAGTGCCCTCCTCCGTCACCTTGCCCCCGTCGATCACCAGGATCTTGTCCGCGATGCGCACGGTCGAGAACCGGTGGGCGATGAGCAGCGCGGTGGCGCCCCGGGAGATCTCCCGCAGCCGGCCGAACACTTCGGCCTCCGCCTCGGCGTCGATTGCCGCGGTCGGCTCATCGAGCACCACGATCGGGGCCTGGCGCATGAAGGCCCGGCTCAGGGCGATCTTCTGCCACTGCCCGCCGGACAACTGCTTGCCCTCTTCGAAGTGCCGGCCCAGCATGGCGTTGTACCGGCCGGGGAGCGCGTCCACGATGCCTTCCGCGCCCCCGCGTACGGCGGCCTGCCTGATCCGCTCGTCGTCGTCGAGCGCACCGACCTGGCCGAAGCCGATGTTGTGCCGCACCGTCATGTCGTACTTGATGAAGTCCTGGAAGATGACCCCCAGGTTCCGGTGCAGGTCGTCGAGGTCGTAGTGCTCGATGGGCACGCCGTCGACGAGGATCTGGCCGCTCGTCGGCTCGTACAGCCGGGCGAGCAGTTTGACGATCGTGGTCTTGCCCGCGCCGTTGGGCCCGACGAAGGCCGCGCACTGCCCGGCCGGGATGACGAAGCTCACCTGCTCCAGCACGGTGACCGAGGTGCCGGGGTAGACGAAGGTCACGTCGCGGAACTCGATGCCGTGCCGGAGCTTGGCGGGGAAGGGCAGGTCGCCCCCGCGGATCTGGTGCTCGGGAAGCTTCAGGAACCTGAACAGGTTGCCGATGAACAGGGTGTTCTCGTACATGCCGCTGACGCTGAGCAGCACGCTGAGCGCCGACACCTGGACGACTCCCACCGCCTGCATGAAGCCGGCGAGCTGGCCGATCTGCCCGCTGCCGATCGTCTCGAACATGGCCCAGCACAGCGCGCCGGACGCCGTCAGAGCGCTGATCAGGCCCAGCGAGCCGGTGACCAGCGACTGGTTGCGGGCCAGATCGCGGTCCATGCGCAGGAACCGGTGGATCAGCCCGCGGTAACGCTCCAGCAGGAACGACCCGAGCTGGAACAGCCGGACTTCCTTGTAGGAGTGGTCGGTCGTGGCGAGGTACTGGTAGTAGAACATGCGGCGCCGGTCGGCCGTCCTGGCGAACTCGATCTCGTACGTCTTCTTGCCGTACTTCAGGTGCGCCAGCATCGAGGGCACCGGCGAGACCAGCACGAGCAACGCGATCCACGGACTCCACGAGAAGATCACCACGCTGACGGACAGCAACGTGACCGTGTCGCGGGCACTGCTGACCAGCTCGGTCATGAGCCGGTAGACCCGGCCTCCGCCGCTCTCCTGAAAGGCGCGCTGAAGCTGGTCGTAGGCCTCCGAGTCCTCGTACTGCTGCAGGTCCAGCCGGATGCCCTTGGTCATGATCAGCTCGCTGACCTTGGCCGACAATTCCAGCCGCAGCACCGTGTCGAGGTACTGGCCCGCGGCGGACACGACGTGCTGGAACATCGTCAGCCCCAGCAGGAGCAGCCCCATCGTGAGCACCGGTGAGGCGTCGGTGCCGCCGATCGCGTCCACCACCGCCTGCACCGCGCTCGCCGTGAGGCCGACCTGCACACCGGGCACGGTGGCCGAGAGCAGCGTCACGAAGACGTATCCGGTGACCTTGGCCGGGCTCAGCCGCCAGAACAGCTTGGTCAGCCACCACCAGTTCATGTCAGGCCTCCGCTACGAGGCGTCCGCGGATCGCGCGCAACGCGTGGTGCCACAACGCGTAGCAGCGGCCCTCCCGGTTGAGGTCGATCGGCAGCAGCCGGTTGATCTGCATGTGCATGAGACTGTTGAGCACCTGCTGCTCCGTACCTGCCAGCTCGCCATCAGCCGCCGCCGCGCGCACGGCGTCCGCCACATCCCGCGCCGCAGGGCCCTGCGGGCCGAGGACGGCGGCGAGCAGCTCGCGGTCGGCGCGGCCCTGGGCGTGCGGGCGGCGCTCGTTCGGCACCAGCAGCTCGCACAGGTACGCGTGGTGCTCGCGGAACCGGCGGTGCGAATCGTCCTCACCGCTGTAGGCGGGAACCGCGGCTATTCGCTCAATCGGAGCCAGCCCCCACAGCGCGCACAGGGTGTCCACCGTGGCCACGGCCAGGTGCTCGGCCTGGATGTCCGGCTGCCTGGCGATCAGGTCGGCGGTCACGTCGCTGTTGGCCTGGAAGAAGCGCTCCGCCAGGTCGAACGTCCGGGTGCCGCCGTATCTCGCGAGCTCGGGCTCGTACGTGGCGACCTGGAGATCGTTCGCCAGCCCGCGCCGCACCAGATCGTTGCCCCAGGCCGTGAGCGCGGGTAACAGCTCGGAGGCCGCCCCCCGGCATCGCACCCGCAGGTGCGGGCGGGGATCGGCGTACCGCATGTAGAACCAACGGTCGATCAGGCCGGCCGCGCGCAGCGCCGCGACCAGCTCCCGCAGCGGGCCGGCGATGATCTCGTCGTGCCGCTCGAAGGCGGCGTACACCTTGAGGAACGACCAGTCGCCGCCGGGCAGGAAGCGCTGGGCGGGCAGGTCCGGCTGCGGGCTGATGCGCCGCTTGCGCGGCGCCTCCTCGAGGACGACGGGAACGACGATCTCCGCCGTGTACGGACGGTCCTGCTCGTCCCTGAGCCACAGCCCGTCGAAATCCGGCCGCAGCTCCTGCAGCACGACCTGACCGGTGCGGTCGATCTCCCGCCGCAGCTCGGCCTCGGCGGCCGGGTTGTCGAGGTCGAGGAGCAGCTTGTTGTCGTTGTCGCACAGGAGGACGTGGCGAGGCACGCGCCACTTCTCACGCCAGTCCACGCCCAGCGTGCGCACGGTCCACTGCGCCGACCGCAGGATCACTTTGCCTCGCCGCACCCTGGGCAGGAACGGCGCCTCCTCCAGGTGTCCCCAGCGGAAGCCCATCGGCAGGAGAAAGCCGTCCTGGGAGACCTCGATCAGGAAGCGGCTGATGTTCGGCGCCACGGCGGGTGAGAGCATGTGGTTCTGCGTCACCACGAGCTCCTTGCCCAGCCGCCGTGACCACAGGTACATGCGCTGGTCCGTCGCCCCGACCATGATGTCCGCCAGGTCGATCACCCGATCGGGAGAGACGGCGGGAGTGGTGTTGATCGGCACCTCGTACGGCCGGAGCAGGGGCCGGAACGCGACGTTGCCGAACCTGCCGCGACTGGGCAGGTAGGCCAGCTCGGCGAACACCGCGTCGGGGAACAACTCCTCCTCACGCCGGGCGTACTCGCGCAGCCGCTGCTCAGCGCCGTCGTCCAGCAAATCGAAGAAGCGTCCGTACGTCCGGCCGCCGGGCGCCAGGCCGACGGACGACAGCACGACCTGCCAGTCGCCCCGGTCGATGTCGTCCAGGCTCGCGGCGCTGACCTGCGCGAAGACGTCCACCGCGGGCAGCGGCGGACGCGCGGCCGCGCTGCCCGCCAGCCGGTCCACCCACTCGTCGGTGAGCTCCACCTCATCGGCGCCCATCCACCAGGCGTGCGCGGCCAGCTCGGAGATGACACGGTCATAGCGGGAGCTCTCGGGCCTGGACGCGGAGCGCAGGTCGTAGCTGCGGGCAGGCTCGGTGTAGCCGGTGGGCGCCTCCATGCCCCCGTCGGAGCCGAGCAGCTCCAGCAGCGGCACCCGTGCCTCGTGCCCGTAGCGCTCCAGGAAGGCGTCGCGGTACTCCGCGATGTGCTGGAGCTGATCGGGAGCGGTGCCGGCCAGCCGCATCAGGCAGTCCATGGCACCGGCCACAGCGGTCCCCACGTCGGCGGACAGGTACGGTTCACGCGCGCTGACCGCGGCGTCGAGCTGGTAGGTGTGCCGCTTGTACTCCGGCAGCAGGCGCCGCTGGGCCGCCTCGAGCGCGATGAGTCCGGCCGTGTCGTCCGCCGCCCGCGCGAGATCGACGATCTCCTCCAGGGGCTCGGTGACGGAGGCCGCCTCGGGAACGCCGATGAGCCGCTTGAGCAGGTGCTGCTCGGGATGCGGCTCGGTGAGCGGGGGCCGCAGGTCGCTGGTCAGCACGTTGAGGTCCCACAACTCGCGCACCAGCCGGGTCACGGTCTCGGCCGGCACCTGGGGGTAGGCCGCGGCCAGCTCGCTCACGACGGTCGCGTACGGCACGGGAGTCGCGGCGGTCGAGACGACCAGGTCGACAGCGGGGGTGGCGCGGATGCGCACCGCACGGTTGTCCTGCTCACCGTAGACGTCGGCGTAGGGCAGGACCATGCGGTCGCCGACGCGGTGGAGCGTGGCGTTGGCGACCACGTCGAGGTGAGGCAGCAGTGCCTCGTCCTGCTCGATCTTCTTGATCAGGGCCATGAGCCAGCCCATGTCCGCGCGGACCCGTACCTTCGCGATGGCGGACGAGCCGAGCGCGGCGGTGCTCCGCGCGCCGAACAGTCCCATCGCGACGCCGGAGAACGCCCCGAAGGGGGTCGGTCTGGTGGCCATTCTGATCAGATAGCGCATCAGCCGCGAGCGAACCCGCTCCGCCTTGCCGGGCGCGGTCAGGTCGCCGCGATCGACGGCGGCGCCCAGATCGGGACTGGCCACCAGTAACGCCCGGCGGACGTAGGGATCACGGGCGAGGGCGAGCAGACGCTCGGGATCGGCCATCAGCTCCCGGAAGGTCTCGACTGACAGGGCCGGGGCTCTGAGCAGGAAGAACTCGGCGGCTTCGTAGCGGGCCATCACCGTCACCGCGCGGTGAAGGGCAGGAACCAGCCGGGGCGGCGATCACCGGTCGCGGCCAGCAGGACCAGGGCCACCCCGATGGCGCCGGTGAGCAGGCTGGGGTCGTCCACATGTACGCCCGTCCGCTCCTGATCGACGAAGACCAGTGGCAGCGCCGGGTCGCCATAGGCGATCAGCTCGTCGAGCAGCACCGGCACCATCTCCCGGGCGCGCTCGCTGACCTCGCCGAAGTCGAGACAGAGCAGCAGGATGCCGGCGTGACCGTGGCACAGGGTCGGCGAGGCACAGGCCGCCGCTCTCGTACGTGCGAGCGCCGTCTCGAAGCCTTCGACGGCCACCTTCAGCAGTTCCGCGTCACCGGTGCACCTGGCCGTGGTCAGCAGCGCCGCGCTGACGCTCGCCGTGCCGTAGCACCAGGCGAGCTGATCGCAATGAGTGTGGGACGACAGTTCGACGCCACGCTCGTCGACGGCGACGCCCTCCGGCCAGACCGGGCCGAACCTGTCCTGGCCCTGCGTGCCGCGGATCCACGAGGTCAGCGCGTCGATCGCCGCCCTCGTGCCCGGCTCCCTGATCCCCGCCCCCCAGGCGGCGGCGAGCGCGGCGGCGATGCCGGGAACTCCGTGGGAGAAGCCCAGATTCAGATAACCGTGGGGGTACTGCTGCCGGTGGTTGCTCATGGGCGGGTAATAGTCGGGGGTCAGCAGCCAGCGATGCGGGACGCCGGGGTCATCGGCCGCCTGGCTGAGCCAGATGAGAAAGCCGGCCAGCTCACCGGCCGCCCGGCGCACCTCCTGACCGGGCTCCTCGATCGAGGCCAGGTACGCCAGGATTCCCGCGGCACCGCTGATCAGGTCGTAGTGCTCGTCGGCGAGGTGCCGCTCCATCCTGGGCCACTGCGTGTCGAGCACCTGCCGCGCGAGCTGGTCGTGCAACCTGTCCAGGCTGGGCCGGAACCGGGGTTCGAGACGGGCGCACTCGGCCACTGCCAGCGCCAGCCCGGAGGTCCCCCCGAACAGGCCGGCGCTCTGCAACGGGTCGGTGGCGGTGGCGGCCACCGCCTCGCGTACGGCGTCGAAGGCCCGCTCCGGCTCGCCGATCCCGGCGCGGGCCGATTCGAGATGGAGCAGCGCCAGCCCGGCGCTGCCGTGGCTCAGCGAAGGCGGGTACCACCCCGCGGGATAGGTCGCCTGACCGGCAGCCCGGGCGACATGGCGAAGGACGTCGTCAGTGGTCCCGATCCGCTGGACGACGAGTTCAGCCAGCTCTCGGGCCCGAACCGCGGAAGGCCCTGAACCCACGCCCGGCCAGATGCCGGTGATGGTCTCGGTTGGCGGCATGCTTCCCCATCTCTCGAACGACATTTGGCGCGGGGTTCCGCCGTCTTCCACAGACGGCGGAACCCCGGATATCGGCTGTTACTCGTTGTCCGCCGGGCAGAAAATGGTGCAGGTGCCGGTGCACACGCAGGTGCACGAAGCGCTGCAGGTGGCCCAGCTCCTCGTGCAGGCCAGCCGGGTGACGATGGTGATGCTGGCCGGGTCCGCCGGGTCCGCGCCGGCAGCCGGCGTGGTGACCCGGGCATCGAGGTTAAAGGCGTCGTCAGCCACTGTTACCCCTATCACTGAGTTTTTTGGACGGGCTCTGAAAGATTCGTGCGGTGCGCGCCTCGCACGAAATGATGGTCTACCGATTCACGAGCCACAAGCTATTGTCAGTAATGCCGATATCCGAAACTCAGAAATCCAGAGGTATCTGCACTAATTTCCATTGGGACTCGGGAAGAAGAGGCCAGGCAGTACCCGGCCCCCCGAACGCGTACCCGTCGTTCACCGGCGCTCGTTGTTGTCCCGCCGGCGAGACAGGCCGTACCAGCCGATCCATCGGCTATGACGTAAGGAGAAGCGTGTGCTGCACGATGCGAAACCATCAGTGGAGCCCGGCGTCATCGGACATGGCTGCTGGCGATTACGCATCGCGCAATTACGTCTGCTCACTCCGCGGGAATTCGAAGTTTTTCTGCTGCTGGCGGCGGGCTGGTCGTACCGCGAGATGGCCGCCCGGCTGAACGTGCGCGACCGGACCATCCGCGCCCACTTGGCCGCCATTCTGCCCAAGCTCGAACTCGGCTCCGTCGTACACGCGCGCCTGGCCTCCTACGGCTACAGCATCTCCTGCGACGCGATGGCGGAGATCGGCGAGCCGGATACCCGCGCCGATACGACATTCACCCATCTACCGGACCGGCCTGAGCGAGCTTCATCGAACCGCCACATCCAAGACCTGGATCACCCTTTGCGGGCCATGGACATGTAACGTTCCAACCCTGCGCCTGCCGAAAACTCCGTCCACGCAGGTCAAGCGGCATATGAGTACTCGTGGAGAACCCCGCCGAGCCGATCTCGCCGGCGTATGTTCAGGTCGTCCATTCGCTTCGGATCGGTGATCGGATCCGGAACGGTACGCAGCGGAGCTGCTTGGTTCAGGGCCTGATGGGCGCGGTGCCGGTTGTAGCAGCGTTCGTACTCGCGCAGGGCGTGCCGAAGATGGCGTTCGTTCCATACGAGGCAGCGATCGAGAAGCTCGTGACGGCACGACTGCACCCACCGCTCCATGATCGAGTTCATGCGCGGCATCCGAACACCGGTGAGCACCGTCTTGATGCCGGCCTCGGCGAGGACCTCATCCATGAGCGCAGGGAACTTCCCATCCCTGCCACGGAGCAGAAGGCGTGCCCGGCAGCCCGCATCGCCCAGGTCCATCACCAGGTTCTTCATCGCCTGGATGACCCAGTTCGCGCTCGGGTGCGCGGTGGTACCGAGCACGCGGACGCGCCTGGTGGCGTGCTCGATGACGGCCAGGATGTACTGGCGTTGCCCGTTGAGGGTGACGGTCTCGATGAAATCGGCGCCCAGTAGCGCGTCGGCTTGCGAGCCCAGGAAGCCGGCCCACGTGGTGTACGCCCGCTCGGGCGCCGGTTGAAGACCTTCCTGCCTGAGGATCTCCCAAACAGTGGACGGCGCGACCTTGATGTCAAGGGTGGCGAGCTCACCGTGCACCCGCCGGTAGCCCCAGCCGGGGTTCTCCCGGACCAGACGTAGGACAAGTGCGCGGATGGACTGGACGATGGGTGGACGACCAGGCCGCTTCGGCCGGCAGGTACGGGCATGACGCCGTTTCATCAGACCTCGGTGCCAGCCTAGGACGGTGTCCGGTCGGACCAGGAGCCGTAGCCGACATAGGACCTCGCAGGGCAGCGAAGTCAGGAGGGCGGCGAGAAAGGCTCGGTGTTCGGGAGCGAATCTGACTTTGGTGTCGGCGCCGAGTTGGCGTTCGAGGACGGTGATCTGGTGGCGTAGGGCGAGGATCTCGATGTCCTTGTCTCGATCGCCCATGGGCAGCAGCCGCAGTGCGGCGAACGTGTTCGTGACGGTGAGGTAGGCCAGGCGAAGGAGCACGGCCGATCATCATGCCGCACGCGATTGCCTTCCTGGTGGCTGGAGCTCGCGCCGCCACACGAGGCTCCCACATGACCATGAGCTGGGCGGATGTCATTATCGGCAGGCGCAGAGTTGGCCGAGGTTCAGGAGGAGGCCCGCTCCCTGGTCTCGGCCGCGCTGGCCGGCTGAGGCTCAGGAGTTCCCGGGCGCGGGCCGCCACACGAGGGCGCGCCGCGAGCCGTCGGGGGCCTCGGCCCATCCGGTGATCTCGCCCTGCGCATTGACGGCATTGGCCATCGTGGCGGTGCCGGTCACCGGGTCGGGCAGCAGGGCCGGCGCCGCGCCGGGGCCGGTCCAGACCGCCGCGTGGGCGGCGGTGCCGGCCCCCGTGCAGGTGTGCGTGCCGGCGATCACGTCGTCGTCGTTGACGGCTTTGGGCGCGGCCAGGCCGCCGGCGTCGGGCAGGCGCCGCATGCCCTCCTCGGCGCTCCAGATGTAGCCGCCCGCGAGCACGCCGTCCGCGCCGAGCGCCGACTGGCCGACGATGTGGCCATCGCCGTTGATCCCTTCGGCCTGGCTCCACTGGCCGCCGAGCGTGCCGAGCTCGGTGATGACGCCGTCCTCCCAGAGGAAGGCCCGGTGGGTCCGCTGGCTCGCCGGGCCGGGCGGTTCGAGGCGGCGCTGGGTGCCGGCGATCTGCCCGGCCGGGTTGACGGCCGCCGCATAGCTGCCGGAGACGGCGGTAAGGTCGGTCCTGATGCCGTCCCGGATGCGGAACGCCTGGTAGCGGGCCGTGCCATTGGGCAGCAGGTACCGATATTCGCCCACGACGACGCCCGCGCTGACGTCGTGGACCTGGGCGTAGCCGCTGAAGGGGCCGAGGTCGGTCATCGTCCCGGCGCGCCAGTGAAAGACGTGCCCCTTCTCCGTCGCCGTGTAGCTGCTGCCGACGACGTTGCCGTCCTCGTCGAGGGCGCCGGCGTAGGCGTGGCCGCCGCCGAGACTGCCCAGATCGACCACCTGCGCGCCGTCCCAGACGGTCGCCCGCTGTTCGCCGGTCGCGCTCACGCTGGAGCCGGCGATCTGTCCCAGGTCGTTGATGTCGAGCGCGTTCCCGGTGACACCCAGGTCGGTGACCTCCCACTGGTCGGTGGTCGCCGGGCAGCCGTCCGCCGCGGCCGGGCCCGCGGCCGTCACCTGCCCGGCCATGAGGAGGATGCTCGCCAGAATGGTCAGGTTCATGCGCGTGGATCCCATGATCACCCCTCGGTTCGAAGAGCCAGCAAACGATCATCAACGTAAGGGCGCGATCGCCAGCCGCCAAGGCATGAAGGGGAACGTCACCATCCGTCTGTACGTGCTCTCAGAAGGCGGCTGTCAGCCGAGCTCGCAGGCGGCGGGCGTGGGTACGCCAGTGCGGCCGAGGTCGGCGGAGCGGGCGGCGGCGATGCCGTCGCGATAGCCGGTGCAGCTGGTGCGGCGCACGCTCATCCTGATGGGCGGGTGATGCGCGGCCACGGCGCGCTCCACCTCGGCGCGGCGGTCGGCCAGGACGGCCACATGGTTGCTCGATGGCTGCTCGTGCACGTTCAACCGGCGAGGAGATCTGGCTCTGCGCAAGGGTGAAGTTCTCAATGAGGAGGGGACAAATACCACATAATGCAGACGGCAAAGAATGCGGGGTTGCTCGGTGGTTGCTCGCGTGTACACGATACGACCCGGCGCACATGGTCACGACGCGGCACCACGCGGGCGATAGTTCCGGCTGAAGCGATACAAAGCGACACTTCGCGGCACCCAGCGGCATTGACCAATGATTCTCATAATCCGTGGGTCGTGGGTTCAAGTCCCACCCGCCCTACTCTCCAACACCGCATTCGACCTGGGGTTTCTCAGTTCTCGCGGGCCTTCGATCGCGCTGTTGATCATGGTTGGTTGCTCGGTGGCTGCTCATCTGCGCGGTGCCGACGTCACGTCTGACCCGCGTGACGATCAGGAGAAGATCAAGTAAGAACACCCCCAGGGCCCCGCTCAGCCAAGCCGTAGTCGGCTTGTGATCAAAGATCGGTTCCTGCGCTTGCTTTGTCCGCGCTCCCCTCATGGCCGAGCAGACTTTCAGTCCGCTGGTCGGTCGTCGCGAGTCGCCAGCGGCTACGACAGGGTCAAGCGGATCGTCCGGCAACCCTGGTCGAACGGCCCGATCGGCGTCGCCGCGCGCGATATGGCGATTTCACCACCTGGACGTCCTTCTCCGCCCCGCCCACACATGTCTTCGCCATACTGAGAGATTCATGGCTGGACGGCACCATCCGCCCACCCCTGACGCCGTTCCGTCCTGCCCGAGCTCCCCAGGCCGGAGGCGACACTGTCCATAGACGACACCTGCAGATCCAGTCCAACGGTGCGCATCCGGATGCCGGCGGGAGCCCTTGGCTGATGACCGCCAAGGTGAAAGCCACCACACGATCGACGTCGGAGGGGGCCACCCGGGCCCAGCCGGCGGTCCCGGCCATGGCCATCGACGGAAAGCGGTCCCGTACAGGCACGCAGCGGGGCGCCTGTACGGCGGGTCGGTTACCCGAGTCGCCCCCTGATCGGCAGACGGAGGACCGCGCCGTCCGATCCGCCGAGGTGCAGGGTTTGCCGCGCGGGTCGAGAGCGCGACACGTGCCACGGGTCCTCGTCGTTGCCAGGATGCACGAGATAGAGCGGGAAGCAGGAGCTGCTGATCGCCAGGCGCAGCCGGTGCCCGGGGCGCACCCGGTAGGCGGTGTCGCCGAGGCGCACCCGAGCCGGACCGGCCGCGGTGGACACGATCTCCGCCCCCTCCAACACCATGCGCGCCCGCCCCGAGGACTAGACGTCGAGCAGCCGGACGATCACATGGGTGGACGGCGCGTCGGCGTCCATCCGCAATGCGACCTCCGCCGGCCCCACGATGTCGAACGGCGTGTCCTGCGCCTCGCCCGTGAAGGTCGCCACATCATCGCGCGCATGGACGACCTGCTCGTCCGGGAGCCCGGAGAGCTGGCTCCACTCGACGTCGACCAGGCAGGGAACCGGGGTGAGAGGGTTGTGCGTCCAGGAGACGCACGTGGCCACGCCCTCCGCCTCCGGGCGCAGCCCATCACCGTCGACGCTGGAGAGCGCGCGGTCTCCCTGCGTCAGGTGCAGCTTCACCAGGCCGGCGTCCCCGGCCGGCCGGCGGTCGGCGATCTGCCAGCCGGAGTTCGCGACCCGGTACCGCACCCGGGGAGCCCGCCACCGGCCCGGACGGCCCGACAGGTAGTGGTCGAAGAACTGGGTGGGTTCGTCGAGCATTCTGGGCAGGTAACGTGCCAGCGCGTCGTCGTCGACCTCGTGGTCCTCGTGGGGGTGACCGTCCTCACGCAGCTCGAAGTCTTCATGATCCGTCGCGTTCATGCGGAGGAACTGGTGCGCCGCGCCGGTCCAGTGCCAGTCGTCGAGCTGGCCTCGCTGGAGGTTGTCCCACCAGCCGCCCATGTGCAGTGCGGGAAGCTTCATGGCCGGGGCGGGCGGGCCGGTGGGTAACGAGCGCCGAAGCAGTGCGCCGTCGCCGCAACCGCGAACGAGACCGTCGAGCAATGGGGCCATATACATCGCGTACTCGGGGAGCGAGTCGAGTCCGGCTAGCGGTTCGGGCGGCAGGACGGCTCCGTCGAGCATGCCCGGCGTCGTGAACGTGTGCAGGACCCACTCGTAGAGCGGAAGCTTGGGCACGACATCGGGCGAGAACATGTCCATGAACCGCGAGCCGGTGACGCGCGGCACGATGGCCCGCAACGCGGGGTGGCCGCTCGCCACCGCGGCCCACTGGGTGAAGCCGTAGTAGGAGTCTCCCAGCATGCCGACCGTGCCGTCGCTCCACGGCTGCGCGACGATCCAGTCGATCGTCTGGTGGCCGTCCGCGGCCTCGTTGACGAACGGGAAGCGGTCGCCGTCGGACCGGAACTTCCCCCTGACGTCCTGGGCGACGACCGCGAAACCGTGAGCGTTGAGATAGGCGGCGATCGCCGGGACAAAGGTGTAACGCCCGCACTTGTCATAGGGCAGTCGCACCAGCACGGTCTGCAGGTCGTTTCGCTGGGAGTTGGGCAGGTAGACGTCGGTGGCCAGCCGCGTTCCGTCGCGCAGGTGCAGCATGGTGACGTCGGCGCGGGCGTCGATCGGTGCCGGGGTGCCGCTCCGGAGCGAGCCGGCGGAAGTGATGCTCATGACAGGTCCACACCTGCTCTTTCACTCGTTGACCATGAAAAATCCGTCGGGGGTGGTGTGCGGACCAGGTACCCGTCGCGCTTCGGCCGGACCTCCTCGACGACTCCAGGAGCGCGCAGCTTCTCGCCGGCGAAGACGGGCGTCACGAACCGCACCCGTCCAGCACGTAGTTCGGTCCTCTCGACGTCGGAGTCGGTCCCGGGTCCCGCCTCCCAGAGGCCGATGTCATGGGTCCGGCTCCGCCGGAGCACCACATGGGCCGTCGCGAGCGACTCCGACGCACCGTCCGGCGTCGCCACTTCCGCCGGCACGTCCGCGCTGAGCAGACGCGTGGAGGCGATCGCGGGGACGCTCATGAGTCGAATCCCATGCCGAACCGGTCGAGCACGCGCAGCCATGCGTTGCGTCTGCCGGTCCGGTCCTGCCGGCGCATGGCCCACTGGGTGATCTGGATGCCGATCCACGCCAGCGGCTCGGGTGGGAACGGCAAGGGCTTCCTGCGTACCATTTCCAGCCGGGTCCGCTCGGTCGGCCGGCCGTCGAGCAGGTCCAGCATGACGTCGGCGGCGAAGCGTGAGGCGCCGACGCCCAGGCCGGTGAAGCCGGTCGCGTACGCCGTCCGGCCGTGGTGGGCGGTGCCGAAGAACGCGCAGAAACGTGAGGAGGTGTCGATGACGCCGGACCAGCGGTGGGTGAAGCGGATGCCGGCCAGTTGCGGGAAGGTCCGGGCGAAGTGCCGGGCCAGTTTGTCGAAGGTTTCCCGGCGGTCGTAGTGCTGTGCCCTGATGGAGCGGCCGAAGTGGTAGACGGCGTCGTAGCCGCCCCACAGGATCCGGCGGTCAGGAGTAATGCGGTAGTAGTGGAAGCGGGTGCCGGAGTCCGTCACGCCCATGGCGGGGTCCCATCCGATCGCTTTCAGCTGCTCGTCGCTCAGCGGCTCGGTCGCCAGGACGTAGTCGTAGACCGGCACGACGGGCAGGCGCAGGCGGCGCAGCGGGTTGCGGAACGCGTTCGTGGCGATGATCACCTTCTTGGCCTTGATGACCAGCCGGTCCGTGGCGGCCTCGACGTGGCCGCCCCGGTCATGAAGGGAGACGAGCCGCGTGTGTTCGGCCAGGCGCACGCCCAGCCGCTCGGCGGTGTCGGCGAGGCCCCAGGCGAGGCGGGCGGGATCGACCAGCACGCCGACGTCCGGGCTGTGGCGGCCCGCGAGGTAGGTTGGTGAGTCGACCAGTTTCCGGACCGCCGTCGTGTCGAGGAAGCCCTGTGTCCCCGGTCCGAGGTCGGCGATCTCGTGGTCGCGGGTGGCGACCGTGAGGACACCGCCGCGGGCCAGGCCGCAGTCGATGTCGTACCGCTCTATGGTGGTCACGATCTCGCCGAGGTTGCGCACCCCGAGCTCATGCAGGGTGGCGTATTCGTCGGGCCAGCGTGCCCGTCCGTTGGCGGCGCCGTGTGTGATGGTGGCTTCGCAGAAGCCACCGTTGCGGCCCGAGGCGTGATCCGCGATGCGGTCCGCCTCGATGAGCAGCACCTTGGCGGCAGGGTCGCGTTCGACCGCGCGCAACGCGCTCCACAGGCCGGTGAAGCCGCCGCCGACGATCAGCAGATCCGCCTCGGCCGGCTGGTCGAGCGAATCCCTGGCCGGCGGCCTGTTCGGGCTGTCCAACCACAGGGGTTTCAGTACGGAGTCATCGAATGACCCGTCGGGCCACGTCACCGTTCTCACGTCCTTGGTACGGCGTTTCGTAGTGTTGTCTGCTCCGCGCCAAGTCCGGAATGTGGCCCGTCCGGGTTCAGGCCGTGCGCTCGTGCTCCGGCAGCTCGAGCACGCGAAGGAAGTGCCGCAACGCCTGGAGCTGGCGTTCGGGCGTCCACATCTCCGGGTGCTCGATCACCGACAGGACCATGCCGCTCGCCCAGACCCGCACCAGGTCCACCATGGCGTCGAGCTCGTCGGGGTCGACGAAGCCCTCGATGCCCTTCCTGATGACGTCCCGCATGCTCGGCTCGATCCGCGCGAAGAACTCTTCGACGGCGGGATCCACATTCCGGTGGCTGACCAGGGCGACCCGCGCACGTTCCTGCGCGAGCGCCACTTCGTCGATGGGGAGGAAGTACCGCAGCACCGCTTCGAGCCGGTCGTGCTGGTCCTCGATCGCGGTCAGCTCGTCGCGCATGGCGTGCGCGTCGTCCAGCGTCCGCTCCAGCATGGCCTTCAGTAGGGCGCCCCGGCTGGGAAAGTAGTGGGTCACCAGGGTGACCGACCCGCCGAGCCGCTGGCCGACCTTGCGTAGCGTGAAGCGATCGAGCCCTTCGTCGCCGAGGACCCGTTCCGCGGCGTCCATGATCTGCTTGCGCCGTTCGTCGTGGTCAACGTAGATCGGCACAGCACCTCCTCCACCTCGGTTATATAACGTTGGTCACATCATATCGGCGCGCCTTTCCGATCATTGATGTTTGCTCACGCCCTGGTGTCGATCACGCCGTCGTGCAACGGCTCCTCGGCGCGCAGCGCGGCTTTGTGGATCTTTCCGCTGGGCGTGTACGGCAGCTCGTCCCGGAACTCCACGTACCGGGGCACCTTGAACGGGGCCAGCCCGGTACCGGCCCACTCGACGACCTGCCGCGCCGTCAGCGTGACGCCCTCGGCGGGCACCACGATGGCCTTGACCTCCTCCTCCCGGTCGTGGTCCGGCACGGGGACGGCGGCGGCGTCGTCGATCTCCGGCATCGCGCACAGGTACTGCTCGACCTCGGCGGCGGAGATGTTCTCACCGCTGCGGCGGATCATGTCGCGGATCCGGCCGAGGAAGAAGTGCTGGCCGTCCTCGGTTTTGCGCGCCAGGTCGCCCGTGCGGAACCAGCCGCCCGGCAGGAAGAGCTCGGCGTTGACCTCGGGGCGGTTGTGGTAGCCGAGCATCATGCCGGGGCCGCGGAAGCAGAGCTCGCCGGGGGTGCCAGCGGGCACCTCGCTGAGGTGCTCGTCGATGACCTTCGATTCCCGGTTCGGCGCGCAGAAGCCCATCGAACCGTTCCCGGCGAGGTCGTCGCGGTCGTACGGCACCATCGTGCCCGTTCCGATCTCGGTGCTGGCGTAGCACTCGCGGGCCTTGATGCCGAAGCGCTCCTCGATGGGCCGGTAGGCCTGGGGCGGCAGCCCGGCGACCGGCGCCCGCCTGAGCGCCAGCTCCTGGTCGAGCTCGCCGGCGGGGAACTCCAGGAGGTCCTCGTCGATCCAGGCGAAGTCGATCTGGTAGTCGTGCAGCCAGCTCATGAACTTGCGGCGGCTCAGCCCGGGCGTGATGTACAGCGCCGCGCCACAGGCGATGGCGGCCATCAAGTACGCCTGGTTCTGCATGTAGTAGAACGGGTGATCGGCCAGCATCCGCTGCGGATCCACGGAGGCGACCGCTCCGAAGATGCCCAGTTGCAGCCAGTACTCGTGCGTGAGCAGGCAGCCCTTGGGCAGGCCGGTGGTTCCGGAGGTGAACTGGACGTTCGTCACGTCCAGGGGCTGGGCCTGGTGGTGGCGCGCGGTGGCCGGCGTGGCGAGCAGCCCAGCGTAGTCCAGGCCGGCGCCGGTGCTCGGGCCGACGGCGGCGACACGATCCGCCCCGACCGGCCCGATCTTCCCGTCGGCCAGGTGCCGGTCCACGAGGTCGCCCTCACCGACCAGCCAGGTCGCCCCGGCGTCGGACAGCACGAAGTCGATCTCGCGGCTGGTGTATTTGGGGTTCAGCGGCACGGTGGCGGCGCCCGCTTCGACAACGGCGAGCCAGGTCACGGGGAACTCGATGCGGTTGCTGATGAGCACGCCGACCTTGGCGCCAGGTTCCAGGCCCGCGGCCTCCAGCCCCGAGCGCAGCGCGCTCACCTCGGCCCGCAGCTCGCCCCAGGTGCGCGAGCGCTGGAGCCGTTCGATCTCGTGGAGGGCGAGCCGGTCGCCCCAGCGCTCGGCGGCGGCGTCGAGGGCTTCGGGCATGGTCTTGCCGAGCAGTGCACGGTGGTGTTCGGCGAGTCCTGCGATCGCGGTGTCAGACATGTGACTGCTCTCGTCCTTTCTCGGGGGAGCCGCCGTTCGCGGCTGCCAGGGTCCACAGGACTCGCTGGGTGGCCACGAAGCCCGGCTTCTCGCGGCCTTGCACCTCGCCGACGAGGTCGAGAACGACGAGATGGCCCCGCTCTGCGCGCTCGACGACCTCGCGCAACGTTCCGGCGATCCTGAACCGGTCGGTCAGGCGGATCACGGACACGAAGCGCACGTGGTCGAGGCCGTAGTTCCACGGCGTGCACGGGGTCTGCGAGACCAGTACGTGGTTGAGCAGGTAGTCGAGCATGCCGAGCAGGTGGAAGCCCTCGACAAGGTCTTCGCCGTACCCGTCGTCCTCTTCCGAGCCGTAGGGGTGGGGGTAGCTGTCCAGGTACGTGGCGAACTCGAACCGCGCCGAGCGGTCGGCGTCCATGGTGAACCAGGGCGTGGTGAACGTCCTGCCCACCAGCGTGGGCAGGTCGCGTGGATGCGGCACCGTCAGAATGACGACTTCGGACGTGTCCGTGACATCGATGCCCATCACCCCTCCTTTATATATTCCACGTTACATAACCTCCGTTACATTAACAATTCCGGTAAGGACCGGGTGCGGCGTGAGCCGTGCGAGTCAGGTGGATCGGCGGCGGGGGCGCCAGTTCGGTCGTGGGATCGCGTCGATGAGCGCCTGGGTGTAGGGCTGAGCCGGACGATCGATGATGTCGGCCGTCGGCCCCTGCTCCACCACGCGACCATGCTGGAGCACCACGCAGGTGTCGCTCACCTGCCGTACGACCGCCAGATCATGGGAGACGAACAGGTAGCTGATGTCGCTGCGCTCGCGGATGTCAGCCAGCAGGTTGAGCACCTGGGCCTGCACGCTGACGTCGAGGGCCGAGACGGCCTCGTCGAGAATCAGCAGCGCCGGCTCCAGGGCGAGGGCCCGGGCGATGGCCGCGCGCTGGCGCTGGCCGCCCGACAACGATCCGGGCCGCTGCCCGGCGTGCCGGTCGTCCAGCCCCACGTCGTGGAGCAGCCTCGTCACCCGCTCGCCGCGTTCGCCGCGGCGGCGCAGGCCGTGCAGCGACAGCAGCTCGTGCAGGCCGGCGCCGATCGTCTGGCGAGGGTCAAGGGAGCCGTAGGGATCCTGGAAGACCATCTGCACGCTTCGCGCCGCGCGCGGCTCGTTGACCACCACCGTTCCCGACGTGGCCTGCTCCAGGCCCGCGATGATCCGGGCGGCGGTCGTCTTGCCCGAGCCCGACTCGCCGACGAGCGCCAGGCAGGTGCCGCGGTCGATCGAGAAGCTCACGCCCCTCAGGGCGATCTGCGAGGGCGCCCGGCGCGCGGGGAAGATCTTCGACACGTCGCGAACCTCCAGCACCGGTGGCAGCGCGCTCATGAGGCACGCTCCCGCAGCGAGCCGGCGACCTCTTCGGCTCTGTGGCAGGCCACTTCCCGCCCTTCCAACACCCGCCGCGGCGGACGCTCGCTGTGACAGCGCTCCTGGGCGAACGCGCACCTGGCCGAGAAGGGGCAGCCGGCCCCCGCCTCGTAGGCGGCGATCGGCCGTCCGGGGATCGCCTGAAGGCGCCGGACCTGGGTGGCCGATGGCCGGGATCGCAGCAGGCCGGCGGTGTAGGGGTGCAACGGCCGTGCGCACAGCTCGGCGGAGCGGCCTGTCTCGACGATCGTCCCGGCGTACATGACGGCCAGCCGGTCGGTGACGGCCGCCGCGAGGTCCAGGTCATGGGTGAGGAACAGCAGGCTGCGGCCCTGTTCCCGGATCTGCTCCAGCAGGACGGCCATGACCTCCGACTGCACCGTGACGTCCAGTGCGGTGGTCGGCTCGTCGGCGAAGATGAGCCGTGGGCCCGGCAGCAGCGCCGCGACGATCATCACCCGTTGTAGCAACCCACCGGAGAGCTGGTGCGGGTACTGGTGCATGCGCCGCTCCGCGTCGACGATGCCGACGTCCCGCATCAGGGCGCAGGCCGCCTCCCACGCCTGCGCCGCCGGCATCCGGCGGGTGTCGACGACTCCTTCGGTGACAAACTGGCCGACAGTCCGGCTCGGGTTGATGTGCGCACGCGGATCCTGGTGGATGAGGGCCACCTCACCGGCGCGGTAGCGGGCCAGCTCCTTGCGGGACGTGGTCAGGACGTCCTTGCCGTCGAAGACGATCTCGCCGGATGCTCTCAGCCCGCGCGGCAGCAGGCGCATGGCCGCTCTGATCGACAACGACTTGCCCGACCCGGACTCGCCCACGAGCCCCACGGACTCGGCGGCGCCGACGGTGAGGCTCACGTCGTCGACCAGGGTGCGGTCGGCGACCTGTACGTGAAGGTCGCGCACTTCCAGCAGGGTGTTCATCGGCGACCTCCGGATCGGGCTGCCAGTTGCGCGCCGAGGACGTTGAACGCCACCACGGTCACGACGATCAGGGTGCCGGCGACCAGACTCTGCTGCACGGCCCCATCCAGCAGCTCCGAACGCCCCTCGGCGACCATGACGCCCCACTCGGCCTGGGGCGGCTGGATGCCCAGCCCGAGGAAGGAGACGGCGGCGAAGTCGGCCAGCGCGGTGCCGAACCCGTAGGTGGCCTGGGCGAGCAGGATGGGGAACACGTTGGGCAGCAGATGCCGCAGCCCGATCCGCAGCGGCGACATGCCGGCGAGCTGGAGGCTCTCCACGTAGCCGCGACGCCGCTCCCGCACGGCCACGCTGCGCACCACCCGGGCCATGTACGGGGCGTACACGAGCCCGAGCGCGAGCACCGGCGCCCAGAACCCGGCGCCGAAGACCGCCGAGGACAGGACAGCGACCAGGATGCCGGGCACGGCGAACATGACGTTGAGCACCCGGTTGCAGGTCCGGTCCACCCATCCGCCGTGCCAGGCGCTGAAGAGGGCCAATGCGGTGCCGAGCACCGCGCTGATCAGCACGACCATGGCCGGCCCCGCGAAGCTGAGCCGGGCGCCCACCAGCGCGCGGGACAAGATGTCCCGCCCCAGGGAGTCGGTGCCGAGCCAGTGCTGCGCGCTCGGTCCCTGGCTCGCGGCGAGCACGTCGGCGGCGTCGGCCTCGTACGGCGCGAGCCAGGGCCCGGCGATCGCCAGCACGGTGAGCAGGCCCGCGACGACGCCGGAGACCAGCAGCAGCGGGCCACCCGCACCGGCCTGTCGCCACCGCACGTTCGGCACCGTTCTGGTCCAGGTGAGCGTCATCACGCCCCCGCTCTCTCGCGCGGGTCGAGCGCCACCTGCACCAGGTCGATCATCGTGGTCATCACGACGAAGACGACCACGATGATGAGGCTGACCGCGGTCACCACGTCGTAGTCCTTGCTGGAGATGCTCTGCACCAGCAGCGCGCCGACGCCGTCCACCCCGAACGCCTGCTCCACGACCACCGTCCCCGAGACCAGGCCCGCGATCGCCAGGCCGGAGGCCGTCAGCACGGGAAGCGCGGCGTTGCGCAGCACGTGCCTGCGCACGATGATCCCGGCGGGGATGCCGCGGCCCCGGCTCGTCTCCACGTACTCCTTGCCCGACTCTTCATCGACCGCGGCGGAGGTCAGTTGGGAGACGTACGCGCCGTACCCGATCGACAGGGCGATGGCCGGAAGCGTCAGATGCCAGATGCGGTCCGGGAACCCGTCGCCCGCGCCATAGGTGGGAAACCAGCCGAGCCGGACGGCGAACGCCCCGATGAGGGCGTTGGCCGCGACGAAGCTCGGGACGGCGACGCCGAGGGCGACGAGCGTCGCGACGATCGGCCGTCCACGGCGGGCGACACCGCCCGCCACGCCGGCGACGATCCCGACGACCAGCACCAGGGCCGCCGCCATGGCCACGAGCATCAGCGTGGTCTGCAGGCGCGGCCCCAGCAGCGCGGTGACGTCCTGCCGGTAGGTCAGCGATCTGCCCAGGTCGCCCCGCAGGGCGGCGATCAGCCAATGCCAGTATCGCTCCAGCAGCGGGTCGTCCAGTCCCAGCTGCGCGCGCACCGCCGCCCGCGCCTCGTCGGTGGCCCGCGCGCCGAGGATCCTGGCGACAGGATCCCCCGGCGCCATGGACAGCCCGGCGTAGATCACGAAGGACGCGGCCACGATCGTGCCGAGGGCGCCGGACACCGTACCGGCGACCCGCCGAATCACGGGTGCCTTGTCAGCGTTGGCCATCGCGCCTCATCCGGCCGCGCCGACGTAGGCCATCTGCGGCATCGACCAGTAAGCGAAGGACGTCACCGCGCCCGTCAGGCGGTTGCCCAGGAAGGTGATCGTGTTGGTCGACAGCAACGGGACGGAGCTCGCGTCCGGCTCGAAGATCTCCTGCGCCTCGATGATCTTCCGGGCGCTCTCGACCGGATCGAGCGTCTGCCGGGCCTCCGTGAGCAGCTTTGTGACCTCGGCGTTGGCATAGCCGGTGTAGTTGTACGGCTGCTCCGGCAGCAGGTCGAAGCCGAGCGGTTCCAGCGGGCTCTGTCCGGCGTTGAAGTTCTGACTCAGCATCAGGTCCACTCCTGGACGCTTGGACGCGTCGTAGGACGCCTCGGCCCACACCAGGGGCTGCATCGTCTGGATCTTGACGGTCACACCGATGGCCTTGGCCTGCTGCTGGACAAGCTGAGCCGTCCTGGACATCGTCTCGTCGCCGGCCATGGTCGCGAGGACGACCGTGTCACCCTTGTACGACGACCCTTGGACCAGCGTCTTGGCCGCCTGAAGGTCATAGGAGCGTTCCTTGACGTAGGCGTCATAGGCCGTCTGGTACAGGGCACGCTGGCCGCCCGGCCAGCTGGCCGGGGCCAGCAAGGTGTAGTTCGCCTCGGCGGCCCCGTGGAAGACGACCTTCGCCAGCGCGTCACGATCGACGGCGCGCTGCAGCGCCCGGCGGAGCTTGTTGTCGGCGAGAGGACCGTCGGGGCGGGCGACGGCAAGGGAGACAGTCTGCGTGGACGGGCCGAAGATCAGCCGACCTTTCTGCGACTTCTGCAGGCTCGGCACCGTGGAGAAGGGCAGTTCGTACGCGCCGTCGATCTCCCCCGCATTCAACGCCTGCGCCACGGCGGTCGCGTCGGTGACGAACGTGAAGCCGACCTCCTTGGCGAACGGCCGCAGCTCCTTGTTCCAGTAGCCGTCGTTGCGCGTGAGGGTGATGCCGCTGCCGCTCTTCCACTCCCCCAGCGTGAACGGGCCGCTGCACACCAGCCCGCCCGATGGGGTGCCCACGTCCTTACCGGCCCGCTCGGCCCATTCCTTCTTGACGACGGCCCCCGAGATCGTCGCCATGCTGTCGGCGAACAGCGCGTCAGGCTGCTTGAAGGTGACCGTGACCTCCTTGTCGCCGGTCTTCTTGATCGCCTCGACGTAGAGGAAGACGAAGCTGACGATGGCGGTGGGGTCGGCCGAGCGCTTCAGGCTGTAGACGACGTCGTCGGCGGTCACCGGCGTTCCGTCCGAGAAGGTGACGCCGTCGCGCAGGGTGAAGACGAGTTCCGTGGGCGAGCGCTGTTCCATGGTGGCCAGGCTCGGGCGGGTGCTGAAGTCGGCGTTCATGCTGAGCAGCGAGTCGCACACGTTCTTGACGACCTGGCCGGAGCTGTAGCCGGCGGCGTTGCGCGGATCGAGCGTGTCGGGCTCACCTGTCGTGAGATTCCAGATGATCTTATCGACGTCGCCCTTCGCGGCCGGCAGGGACGAGGTCAGTTTCGCCGGGTCGAGCTTCCGGGCGGTGGGGGTCTCGGTGGAGCTTCCGCCGCAGGCGGCCACCGTGGCGCTCACGATCAGGGCCATGGCCGCGAACATGAGCCGGCGCCCGGCCAGATGGGCAAGGTCCATGGCTTCTCCTACTTCCTGCATGTGACCTAGATCATGCTGGTGACATAACCGTGAACATATAACCGTCGTCATATAACCCGCAAGACACCTCTTGCGAAATCAGGGTGACGTGATGTTCGCTACGTCACACAACGCTTGTCACAGCACCTGTGGCCGGCTTGAGTTCGAAGGAGACACAACGCCCATGTCAGACCACCTTTACTGGAAGAGCGCCGCGGAACTCGGTGAGCTGTATCGCGGCGGCAAGGTGTCCCCGGTGGAGGTGGTCGACGCCGTGCTCGACCGGATGGACCAGGTCGACCCGCAGCTGAACATCATGGTCACCTTGACCGCCGACCAGGCGCGAGCGGACGCCAAGGTGGCCGAGCGGCGGCTGCGGTCGGGGGAAGATCTGCCGCCCCTGTTCGGGGTGCCGATGACGGTCAAGGACCTCGCCGAGACGGCCGGGGTGCGGACCACCTACGGCTGTACGGCCTTCACCGACCACGTGCCGGAGGAGGACGCGATCGGCTGGGCACGGCTGAAGGAGCAGGGCGTGATCCTGCTGGGTAAGACCACGACCCCGGAGTTCGGGCTGCTCGGGGTGACCGAGAGCAAGTTGACGGGCTCGACCAGTACTCCCTGGCGGCCGGGCTACAACGCGGGCGGCTCCAGCGGCGGCGCGGCCGCTGCCGTCGTCGCGGGCGTCGGCCCGGTCGCCTGGGGCTCGGACGGCGGCGGATCCATCCGCGTGCCGTCGTCGCTGTGTGGCGCGGTGGGGATCAAACCGTCCATCGGACGAATTCCCACCGCCGACAGCACCGACGGCGACAGCACCGACGGCCCCATCGCCCGGACCGTGCTGGACGCGGCGATGGTGTTCGAGGCGACCGCGGGCCACCATCCCTCCGACCGGTTCTCCGTGCCCCGCGACACCCGCAGCTACGTCGAGGCCGCGCTGGCCCCCGGCGACCTGACCGGGGTGCGCGTCGCCGCCTGCCACGACCTGGGCCAGAAGGTCCTCGACCCCGGCGTGCGCAGGCTCTTCACTCAGGCGCTGGACGACATGCGGGCCGCCGGCGCAACCGTCGAGGAGGTCGGCATCGAACTGCCCGACACGATGCTGTTCTTCGACCATCTGAACGGATACGAGTACCTGGAGTTCGCCGAGGAGATGCAGGCCGGCGGCGTCGAGCTGTGGCCGATGATCCTGGAGTTGGCCGAACGAGCCAAAAGTGTCACCGGGCGGCAGGTCAGCGCCGCCTTCAGGCGCGGCAAGACCGACATCTACAACGCCTTCACCGCGGCGATGACCGGCGCCGACATCCTGGTGACACCTACGACCCCCGTTCCCGCCTTCCCACACGGCGGCGACATCGGCCCCACCCGCCTGGTCGACGGGCAGGAGGCTCCGCCGCTCGGCCTCCTGATCCACTCGATGACCGAGCCGCCCAGCCACGCCGGGCTCCCCGCGATCACCGTGCCCGGCGGCTTCGACTCCGACGGCCTGCCGATCGGCCTGCAGTTCATCGGCCGCCTATGGGCCGACGCCGACGTGATCTCGGTGGCCGCCCGCTACCAGCGCGCGACCGACTGGCACACCCGTCGCCCCCGGCTCTGACCTCGCCTGTGTTGCCGATCCCGGCGCTCCAGCGGTCCAGCGACAGGTCGGTGGACCGCTTCGTCGTTCCCGCACACTACGGCTGCAGGCAGACGGGATCACCTGCCCTGACGAGGCCCGCGACCGTGCGCGCGTCGAAGGCGAACGGCCGGACGTCGCCGACGTGCCGGACGGTCTGCGCGCATTCGGTCTCCGCGCGGTTGCCGACGATGCCGGTGCGCTCCACCTGGATCGCCGCAACCTCGCGCAGCGCGAACCCCTTGGTGGCGGTGACCTCCAGGCGGGCGACCGACCCGACGCCCTTGCCGCCCACCCGGGTCGCCTCATCCGCGGGCGTGCGGGACTGGGCCGCCCTGGATGAAGGCCGCCGCGCGAAGGGCGGTGTCGGCGCCGGAGGTGATCGCGCCGTCCATCCACCCCGACCAGCGGCAGGACAGGTCGCCGCCGGCGAAGAAGAACGGAGCGGGCATCGCCGCGAGCTCACGCCACCCGGCCCCCTGACCAGGCCGGGCGGCATGCCACGTGCCCCGGGCGAACTCATCGCGGATCCAGTCGTGCGACAGAGCCTCCAACTCCTGCCCGATCTGCGGGTGCCGCTCGCCGAGTGCCGTCCAGGCCCGCCTGAGCGCCCCGTCGTGGCTGGGTACGGCCACGCCGAACCGAGCCACCGCCGCACGCCGCCGGCCTTGGACCGCATACGCCTCGATCGCGTCGGGCCAGCCCGTCGAGTGCAGGCCGGCGGCCTCGCCCGAGACCGTCGCCCACCCCTTGGCGGCACGGCCGGCGTGCCGCTGCGCGACCACCCTGGCGGCTGCCGTCCCCAGTGGGACGTCCAGCCGCAGATCAGGCAGGACGTTGACGGGCAGAGCGATGATCGCTGCTGTGGCGGTCACCGCGAACCCCTCCCCGGACAGCATCACGCCGTCGGCGTGCGGCCCGATCGCCTCGATCCGGTGGCCCAGCCGGACGATGCCGCCCAGCTTCCTCGCGATGGCGCGGGCGATGCCGTCGGCACCGCCGCCGATCCGGGCGAAGCCGCCCCCGAACGCCGTGCGGGCATTCCCGAAACCAGCGATCTCATGCAGGAGGCCGATCACGGAGTAGTCGTGCTCGCCGGCACCCATCAGCGCGAACGCCTCGGCGAGCAGCACCTCATGCGCGTTCGTCCGCAAGCCGAGCCTCTGGATGTACTCGGCCATCGTCACGTCCAGGTGCTCGACGGTGCGGTACCAGTCGGGACGGCCGAAGTCGATGCCTGCGGCATCGGCATCAAGCCGGGCGAGCAGGCGCTCGTACTCTGCCAGCGCAGCCCGGCCCGGAAGGACCTTTTCCTCTCGCTCTTCGGTGGAGGGGAGCACCAGCTCGAGGCCGTAGCGCCGCGCCTCCCGCACGACCGCGTGGTGAAAGGTGGTCGCCACCCACTCCGCGCCGAGATCCACCGCGGCTCCGGCCGCCTCGAACTCTGTCGTCCAGACACGGCCGCCGACCCGGTCCCGCGCCTCCAGCAGCACGACATCGATCCCCGCCTCGGCGAGGCCGCGGGCGGCAACCAGACCAGCCAGCCCACCTCCGGCCACCACGACATCCACTGGGCTCATTCCGCATCCCTCTACTCGGCGCTCTTCCGGCACGGCCCGATCGCGGGTCCAGCCCGGCAAGTCACCAGTATGTATAACGCTCGTTGTGTAACACAATAAACAAATACCGAAGCGATACGTTCCGGCTGGTCGTCCGACGCACACTTGGGCACTCCCCGCTGCCCAATGCCACCAGAAGCCAGATGCACCGTGGCGCTCAATCCACGGCACCGTGAGAGTCCCCTACCAGGTCGTGCGGCTGGTCGTGTCCTGAACCATGCGCGGGCCGTCGCGAGGGGCGGGCACGCCGTTCGGTGCTGCCCGCGCCGGCGCGTCCGGGCCCCAACGAACGTGCGGAGGCGTTCGCGAGTCGAAGCCCAGGCCGAACCGATCGAAGACGCGCAGCCAGAGACGGAAGCGGCTGAGCTTGGCCGACCGGCAGCAGCGCGTGCGCGCAGGCCCACTTCATCGAGTTCGACCGGCGGCGGTCGATCACCTCGTCGAAGATGGAGGAGCAGGCCGTGGGTAGGCTCCAGTCAGCTGGTGCGCGACGAGGACGTGCAGGTCCTTCACGGGTTCGCCACCGTCGGGGACGCGCAGGGAGACCCCGAACGCGGGCCGGATGACATCGTCCTGTCGCTCGGCACACAAGAACTGGCCCGTATCGACGGCCGCTACCTGTCCACCGAGGTCGCTTCCGGATTCACCGGACGGATGCTCGGCCTCCGCTGCCATCACCGCCCCGGTACATGTGCGCTCCGTGAGCTACCGACTCATCCTGTACGGGCCTGTCTGGACAGATCCGTCCGGGGTGAGTGTTACGTTCCCGCGGCTCAGCGAATGGCGGTGCCTGCGTTTCGAGCGGCGAAGGTTGTCCGGCGTGGCGTCGATGAGCCGCTCCGCCGTCGGCACCATCGGCTTACGCCGCCCGTCCGGCATCAGCCCCCGCAGGTACAGCCCGCCGTTGGCCCGCTGTCGTGCGGGGGCCGGCTCGCCGGTACGACCAGGCCGGTCTCGTACGCGACGACCACCGCCTGGGCACGGCTGCTCAGGCCGAGTTTACCCATCAGGCGCTTGACGTGGGTCTTGACCGTGGCCTCGCTGAGAGTGAGGCGGTTGGCGATCTGGGCGTTGGACAGGCCGTTGCCGACGAGGCGGAGCACTTCGGTCTCCCGGGCGGTGAGGGTGGACAGTTCGGCCGTCCCCACGGAGGTGGTGCGGTGGTGGTGGGCGTAGGTGTCGACGAGTTGCTGCGTGATCCGGGGGGTGATGAGGATGTCGCCCGCCACCACCGTATGCACGGCCGCGATGATCCGGTCCGGCGGGGTGTCCTTGAGCAGGAACCCGGACGCGCCCTCGCCGAGCGCGGTGTAAACGTACTCCGGCAGGTCGAACGTGGTCAGGACGATCACGTGCGGCGGCTCGGGCGCGGCGAGGATGCGCCGGGTGGCGGCGATTCCGTCGAGCACCGGCATCTTGATGTCCATCAGCACCACGTCCGGGCGGGCCGAGGCGGTCAGGGTGACGGCCTGCTCGCCGTCGGCCGCCTCGCCCGCGACCTCCAGGCCCGGAGCGGCGTTCACCAGCGCGATGAGCCCGGCCCGGATCAGCGCCTGGTCGTCGGCGATGAGCACGCGGATCGTCATGGCACGTCCGCCATCGGCAGCCGGGCGACGACGTGGAACCCGCCCTCCTCGGCGGGGCCGGCGGTGAGCACGCCCCCGTACAGCTCGGCCCGTTCGCGCATGCCGCGGATGCCGTGCGACCCTGAGACGTTGGCCGGCTCCCGGTGGCCGGGACGGCCGTCGTCGCTGACCCGCAGGGTGAGCGTGCGTTCGCCGTAGCCGACCTCGACGCGGGCACTGGCCGGGCCGGCGTGCTTGAGCGCGTTGGTCAGCGATTCCTGCAGGATGCGGTACGCGCACAGGTCCGTGCCGGGCGGCAGCGGCCGGGGGGCGCCGGTGATCACGACCTCGACCGGCAGGCCGGCGGCACGGGTGCGGTCGACGAGTTCGCCGAGCAACGCGAGACCGGGTTGTGGTGACACGTCCAGTTCGCCGCTCGGGTCCACCCGCAGCACGTCCAGCAGCCGGCGCATCTCGATGAGCGCCTCGCGGGTCGCGTCGCTGACGGTGGTGATCGCGGTCCGCGCGGTCGGCAGATCGGTGTCGAGCACGTATCCGGCGACGCCCGCCTGCAACGAGATCACGGACATGTGGTGCGCAACCACGTCGTGCAGTTCGCGGGCGATGCGCACCCGCTCGTTCGCCGCCGCGCGGGTCGCCTCCTCCGCCAGCCTTCGCGTACGTTCGCCCCAGCGCCGCGTACTGTCCGCGAGCACCCACGCGCCGGCGACCAGCAGATTGTCCTGGAAGAAGTCAGGCCACTGGAACGGACCGGGCCTGGTGGCGTAGGACAGCACGATCAGCGCGACCGTGCCGAGCACGGCGGCGGCCGCGACGGGCCGGGGCCGCAGTGTCGTCACGGTGAACAGCGCGACGATGATGCCCATGCCGGCATTGGGGAACATGCCGTAGCCGACCAGGATGTAGACGGCGAGCGCGGCGGCGATGATCACCATGGTCAGCACCGGCGTGACCTGGCGGAGCGCGACCGGGGCCGCGGTGAGCACCGCGAGCACGTAGGCGGGCAGGGGCGCGGTGATGTGCCAGGCCATGGTGGCGATGGTGATCGCGATCAGCACGGCGGCGAGCAGGATGTCGCCGAGTGCCGGTTTCATGGTCATCGCCATGTGAACACCGTAATCGGGCGGGGCCCGCGGTGTCGCGGACCAAACGGGGTATCCCGTTCTACCCCCTGTGGGGTAGCCGAAGTTGCCGTCGTGGAGCGACGACGCGGGCTGCCGCGCGCGCCTAGGTTCGGGCGTGCCGGTTCGTACGGCGACTCCGACTACGTGAGGAAGTGCCGATGGAAGTGTCCGCCGCGGTGGTTCACTCGTTCGACCACCCGCCCCGCTACGAGCCGTTCGATCTGCCCGTGCCGGCCGACGAGGACGAGGTGGTCCTCGACGTGCTCGCGGTCGGCCTGCACCCCCGGGTACGCAGCGGGGCCGCCGGCCGGCACTACACCAGCACCGGCAAGCTGCCGATGGTCCCCGGCGTGGACGGCGTCGGCCGGCTCCCGGACGGCCGGCTGGTCTACTTCGTGGCCGATGACGAACTGACCGGCCCGATGGCCACCCGCACCGTGGTCGACGTCCGCCGGTGCGTCCCGCTTCCGGATGATGTGGACGTGGTCAAGGTGGCCGCCGCGATGAACCCGGCCATGTCGTCGTGGATGGCGCTGCGCCGCCGGGTGCCGATCCGGCCCGGCCAGTCGGTGCTGGTGCTGGGCGCCACCGGCAACGCCGGGCAGATGGCCGTCCAGGTGGCCAAGCGGCTCGGAGCCGGGCGGGTGGTCGGCGCCGGGCGCGACCCCGGCCGGCTGGCCCTGCTGCCCGAGCTCGGCGCGGACGCCGCGGTCGCCCTCACCGACGCCGCACTGGCCGAGGCCGCCGCCGAAGTGGACCTCGTCCTCGACTACCTGTGGGGCGAACCGGCCGCCTCGGTGATCCCGGCGCTGCTGTGGGCGCGCTCCGATCGCGGCCGGGAGCTGAACTGGATCCAGATCGGCGCGGTGGCCGGTCCGACCATCGAGGTGCCGTCGGTGGCGTTGCGCTCGGCCAACTTCCGGTTGCAGGGCAGCGGCCAGGGCGCGGTGTCGGCCCGGGCCTACCTGGAGGAGTTGCCTGAGCTGGTGGACGAGATCGACCAGGGCCGGATCGCGGTCAGCGCCCGGATCGTCCCGCTAGCCGAGGTGGAATCGGCGTGGACCGCCCCAGAACGGCCCGGCGTCCGGACCGTGCTGGTCACCGAGGAGGTGTAAACCATGCCCGAGGTGATCATTTCCGGGGCGGGCCCGACCGGGCTGGTGCTGGCCATCGAGCTGGCCCGGCGCGGCGTGGACTTCCTGCTGGTGGACAAGGCGGCGCGGCCGTTCGCCGGGTCGCGGGGCAAGGGCATCCAGCCACGCACCCTGGAGGTGTTCGAAGACCTGGGGGTGCTGGATCGGATGGTCGCCGCCGGCGGCCCGTACCCGCCGCAACGCCTGTACGCCGAGGACGGGCCGATCGACCGGCGGATCATGGAGCACCAGGAGCCGACCCCGGCTGAGCCGTACCGGGATGGGCTGATGCTGCCGCAGTTCCGCACGGAGACCATCCTGCGCGAGCGGCTGGCCGAACTCGGACACGCCGTACGCTATGACCACGAACTGCTTGGCTTCGACCACGACGACAGCGGGGTGGTCGCGCGGATCGGCGAGGCGACGGTGCCCGCCCGCTACCTGGTCGGCGCCGACGGCGGGGCCAGCGTGGTCCGCAAGACGCTCGGAATCGGCTATCCGGGACGCTCCCTCGACATCCGGGCGTTCGTGGCAGATGTGCGCGCCGACGGCCTGCCCGCCGACGTCTGGCACACCTGGAACGAGGGCACCCTACGGCAGATCGCGATGTGCCCGCTGGCCGGCACCGAGCTGTTCCAGTGCCAGGGCGGCCTGCCGCTGGAGGGCGAGGTGGACCTGTCGGCCGCCGGGCTGACCGCGATGCTGACCGACCGTACCGGAGACAGCGGCATCGTGGTGCGGGAGGTGGGGTGGGCGTCGGTGTACATGATGGGCGCCCGGCTGGCCGACGCCTACCGCAGCGGGCGCGTCTTCCTGGCCGGGGACGCGGCGCACGTGCACCCGCCGACCGGCGGCCAGGGGCTGAACACCAGCATCCAGGACGCCTACAATCTGGCCTGGAAACTGGCCGCGGTACTGCGCGGGGCGCCTGAGGCGATGCTCGACTCGTACGAGGCCGAGCGGAGGCCGATCGCCGAATCGGTGCTCGGGCTGACCACCCGGCTGCTGGACGAGGCCGAGCGCCGCGCGATGCGCCGCGGACGCGAGGCCCACCAGCTGGACCTCGGCTACCCGCTGTCGCCGCTGACCGGCCCCGGCCCGATGGCCGGCTACCGGGCACCCGACGCCCCGCTCACCGGCGCCGCCGGCCGGCCGGTGCGGCTGTTCCAGCTACTGGCCCACCCATGCTGGACCCTCATCGGATACGAGGTGCCGGACGTCCCGGCCCCGCGCGCCGGGCTGAGCATCCACACCACCGGCAAGCGCGGTGACCTCGTCGACGACGGCGGCCACCTGCGCCAGGCGTACGACCTGTCACCCGGCGACTGGGTGCTCATCCGGCCGGACGGCTACATCGCCCTGACCAGCACCGATCCCGCCGACATCGAGACCTACCTGGACCAGACCGGCCTGCGCCGGTCGCAGAGCTGAAAGAGGCCGATCATGTCCGCACAGACCCGAAAAGAACACCGTCAGGTACGACGCGCCGCCGAGTTGCGCCGCGCCGAAGCCCGGCGGGAACTGCACCGCTTCGGCCGCGAGACCCGCCGTGCCGGCAAGACGAGCCTGATCCTGGTCCGGGCCAGACTGGCCGAGCTGAGTGCCCGGAGCTTGACCAAGCTGGCCGCCCGCCTGCGCGGACCGTCCTGAGCTACGGGAGACACCCTCGATGTCCTTCGACCACACAGACGACCACACCGCGCCGCACGGCGGTACGGCGATCCCGGGCGCGAACCCGGATGGCTACATGCTGGGCCCCGACGACGGAACCACGACCTGGTTCGCCGGCGCGCTCATCACCTTCCGGGCCAAGGCGGCCGACACCCGTGGCGTGCTGTCGTTCTTCCGGTGCGATGTGCCGTACGGGTACCAGGCGCCGGTGCGCCGGCACGCCGGCGAGAGCGAACTGTTCCACATCGCCGAGGGTGAATGGGAGACCACCTGCGGTGCGGCGGAGGATGATCGCGGGCGCGGGCTGCTGCGCTTGTGAAGCCGCCTCCGCGTGATCGGCCGCAAGCAGGGGTCAGAGGCGATGCTGGTGGGCGTAGATCACGGCGTGTACGCGGGTGCGCAGGCGGAGCTTGGCGAGGACGCGGTTGACATGCGTCTTGACCGTGCCCTCCTCGATCCAGAGTTCCCGGGCGATCTCGGCGTTGCTGAGCCCTTGCGCCAGGTGGTGAAGCACTTCCCGCTCGCGGGCGGTGAGCAGGTCGAACGCCGGGGTGACCGGTTTGGGGCTGAGGGCGGCGAAGCGGTGGGCCAGCCGTCTGGTCACCTGGGGCCGAGGTGACCAGCCTCCTCGCACCTGGTGACGCCCGGCGCTGAACTCCGCCGGCCGTGCTGCCTGTCGCCGATGCGGCGGTGCCGCACGGCACTGGGCTCTGCATCTGGTCTGCACCCCCTCCGGGATGCCGATCCTGTGGGCGCCGGCCGGCCCGAAACTCGGCCAACCGAGATGCTGGCCGCCATGCGCCCTGGGCCACGGGGCCCCTGAGCACTCTTCACTCAGCCGGCGTTGAACGCCTCCTCGACGGTCAGCGTGTCCTCGTACAGGTGCATGCGGACGATCCGGTTGTCCTCGACCATCAGGTGCATGGCCGCCGGTGTGGTGAACTCCTTCCCGCTGGCCACGACGGTGTGCGTGAAGACCGCCAGCAGCACCACGTCACCACCGTCGACGATGACGCGCTCCAGCACGACCTTGCTCCTGCCGTGCGCGAAGTGCGGCCACATCGTGGTGAAGTACGGCGCGACCTCCTCCCGGCGGGTACGGCGCCCGGTCCAGGGCAGCGCGTCACTGCCGGGGACGTGCCAGTCGATCTCCTCGGCGAACAGTTCCTCGATGCCGTCGGGGTCCTGCCTCCCGAGGCGCTCCACGAACTTCTCGGCCACGGTCCGCGAGGTCTGAGTATCTGTTGCCATCGTCCTTGTCCTTTGTCTTTCTTTCGTATGAGGTGTGCCGGTCGGGCCTCAGCCCTGGAACAGGAAGTGCTTGCCGCTCAGCGGCCCGCCGAGCGGCATGAGCGCCCCGCCTTCGCGCAGTGCGGTCGACCGGCGCGAACCCGAATTCGGTCAGCAGCCGTGTGAAGGGGGCTTGGCGCTCTCGTCGTCACCGGCGAGGAAGACGGCCTGGTTGCCGTCCTGGTGCCGGGGATCGGGCTGCCGCATCGCCCGCCCGGTAGTCGAATGCGTCCCGCGTCGCCGATTTGGCGCCTAGAGCTGTGTGGCGCCGCCGTCGACGAACAGTTCCGCGCCGGTGGTGAACGTGCTTTGGTCGCCGGCCAGGTAGAGGGCGGTGGCGGCGACCTCGTCGGGATGGCCGGCGCGGCCGAGCGGGGTCGGTGGGGCGGGCTCGGCCGCGGTGGGCCGATCGCCGTGCGGGAAAGCGGCGAGGAGCTCGTCCAGGCCCGGGGTCTCGACAGGGCCGGGGGTGAGGGCGTTGACGCGGATTCCGCGGCCGGCCAGCTCGGCGGCCCAGGTGCGGGCGAGGCTGCGGATCGCGGCCTTGGTGGCGGCGTAGACGCCCAGGCCCGGGACGGCCCGCAGGGCCGAGCTGGAGGAAAGCAGCATCACCGAGGCGCCGGCCGTCAGCAGCGGCAGCGCCTTTTGGACAGTGAAGACCGTGCCCTTGAGATTGATCGAGGTAGTGCGGTCGTACTCCTCCTCGGTGATCGCGCCGAGCGGGCCGTACTCCCCGACCCCGGCGTTGACCACCACAATGTCCAGGCGGCCGCTGCGGTTCGCGATCTCGGCGAAGAGCCGGTCGAGGTCGCCGAGGTCCGAGGCATCGCCCTGGATGGCGATGCCGCGGGCGCCGACCTGCGCGACGGCGGCGTCCAGCGCGGCCTTGCGGCGCCCGGTCAGGTAGACGGTCGCGCCCTCGGCGGCGAAACGGCGGGCGATCGCCAGGCCGATGCCGCTGGAGGCGCCCGTGACGAGGGCGGTCTTGTCGTTCAGTTGTCCCATGAGACTCTCCAAGTTCTTGATGTAACCATATTGGTTACATCGGCGATGCGCGGGATGCGACCCCCTCGACCAGGGGAAGTCGACGGTCCGAGGTCAGGCGGCTTTCAAGACGTCCCGCAGCACGTCCTCCAGCGTGGTCTTGGCCAGCTCGCTGCGCAGGGCGGCCTCCACGTTGTCGTACACGGCGGTCATCGCCGGCCCGATGCCGTGGCCCACGACGCACTCGGGGTCCGGTGTCGCGCGATGCAGGGCGAAGACCGGTCCCGGTTCGATCGCCTCGTAGACGTCGAGCAGGGTGATCGCCGCCAGGTCCCGCACGAGCATCCAGCCCGCCCCCGCACCCCGCCGTGAATCGGCCAGGCCGGCCTTGCGCAGCTCGCCCAGCAGGCGGCGGATCACCACCGGGTTGGTGTTGACGCTCGTCGCGATCTGCTCGGAGGTGGCGACCTCGTGGCCGCGCCGCTGATACAGCCCGATCCATGTCAGGACGTGCGCCGCGATGGTCAGTCTGCTGTTGGCACTCACGTCGGACTCCACCTCCCTCACCCCTCGGTTCCGGTCGTAACGATAGTTGTTACAACCGCAGGCGGCAAATCTTGCGGGGCCGGCCTCGTCAGCCCGCCTGGCGCGTGTACCTGGCCTTGAAGGGTGTCAATACTCTGCTCACCGTTGTGAGCTGCGGGCCTGTCCAGGTTTCCGGACCGGAGCAGTGGGTGAAGTCGGGCTTGCTCGAGGCTCATGGCATTCCGTCTCTTCTACATGATCTTGTGCCGCGCACTCCCGTCTGCACCAGGTCACCGAGCTCCGGTACGACGCGCCCCGCGCCCTGCCCCGCACGCCGACCCGGAGCGCCCTCGGACCGCCCGCAGGACCTGCCGGAACGGCCAGTAGCCTGGATTGCCCTCCTCATCGGTGGCCCGCCCCCAGCAGCAGCACCGTATCCCCAGTCGCGCCGCCAACGCCGCGGCCACCTGCGGCGACGGCTCCGGCCATGGACACGGCTGCACAGACACCGAAACACTCCAACCGCAGCCGGGGCGAGGGGCAACCGGCCGCCCCCTCGTGATCCACAACAACCACCGCCAGGTCACGGACCACACCCAACGCGCCGCGAGTCAACCAGCAGGGTCGTGGGAGCGAAACAAGCCGGATCCCGCGATCCCCGACCCCCAGGTGCGTGAACGTGCGAAATCGCCGTTGATCTACTTAACGTGTATCGTCGGGAACTATGTTCCGCCCCCTGCAAGCTGGCGAGCCGACCCAGCTGGGTGACTACCGCATCGTTGGGGGCCTCGGTGAGGGCGGGCAGGGCGTGGTCTACTTGGCCGAGCGTGCCTCGGGCGAGCGGGTGGCGATCAAGGTGCTGCATGCCAGGCTGGCGAGCAGGAGCGAGGCGCGCGGGCGTTTCTTACGCGAGGTGGACGCGGCCATGCGGGTGGCGGCGTTCTGCACAGCCCGCGTGCTGGACGTGGCGGTCGACGGCGACAGACCCTACATCGTGTCGGAGTTCGTCGACGGCTCGTCACTGGAGGATTCCGTCCGCGAGCACGGACCCAGGTCCGGAGGCGCGCTCGATCGCATCGCGGTCAGCACGGCCACCGCACTGGTGGCCATCCACCGGGCCGGGATCGTCCACCGCGACTTCAAGCCGTCGAACGTCCTGTTGGGCTCCGACGGCCCCCGGGTGATCGATTTCGGCATCGCGCGCGCGATCGACATGACCGCCACCGGCGGCTCGGTGGGCACCCCGGCGTACATGGCTCCCGAGGTGATCCACGGTGAGCCGGCGCAGCCCGCATCCGACGTGTTCAGCTGGGCGGTGACCGTGGGCTTCGCCGCGACCGGGCGCCCGTTTTTCGGCCAGGACACACTGCCTGCAGTAATGTACCGCATCCTCAACGCCCAGCCGGATCTGGACGGCGTCCCCGAGCCCCTGCGCGCCGTTCTCTCCCGCTGCTTGGCCAAGGCGCCGCCGGAACGTCCCACGGCAGCCGAGGTCCTGCACCTCCTCCTCGGTCACGGCCAGAGCGTGACCAAGCCCGTCGGTGGGGACCCGGCCGCTCACCCGGCCGCAGCTCCACCAGCGGAAGCTTCTCCGGCCGGAGTGACACCCGCCTGGACGCCTTCTACCGGCATGCCGTCAGCAGGACCGCCCTTCGCCGGGCTCGCCGGGACACCCGCTCCCGGAACGCCACCCGCCGCCCTCACCACAGACTCACGCCGCAAGCGGTCCAAGCTCCTGGTGGTGGGCTCGGTCACCTCCGTGGCGGTACTCGTGAGCGTGATTGTGTTGGCCCTGCGGTGGGGAGCGAGCGACTCTCCATCAACACCCACGCCCTTCGCGACGACGGACATACCGTCGGCGACCACCAGCGTCGCCGCCCAGCCGTACGGCAGGAGGGTGGCAGAGGTCACCCTCGGCGAAGAGGTGAACACCCTGGCGGTAAGCAGCTACGCCGGACAGCGCGCGGTGCTGGCCGGCAGTACCAAGGGGGTGGCCAAGGTGTGGAAGTTCGACACGCGCCCCAGCGAACTCGCCAAGCTGAAGAACTCCGGCGGCGAGGAGGCAAACGCTGCCATCGACGTGGGCGAAGTAGACGGGCAGGCGGCCACGTTCAGGCGGCTGCAAAATGGCGCCGTCATCGTCTCCGGCGCGGAGAGCGTCGAGCCGCTCGGCCCCACCTACAAAGGCCACCAGAAAATGGTCTACGCGATCGCTCCGGCGCGGGTGTCGGGCAAGACGGTCCTGGTCAGCGGCGACGAGGCCGGAAAGGTCCACGTGTGGGACCCGAAGACGGGCAAGGACTCCGGACCCCAGCCCAAGGCGGTGGGCGGCGACCCGGTGTTCGGTGTCGCGACCGGCACGATGGACGGGCACCCGTTCGCGGTGACTGCGTCGGCCGACGACACCGCGCGGGTGTGGAGCCTGGAGACCGGCGCCCTGGGCGCCACCTTCCACGGCCACAGCGGTGATGTCTTCGCTGTGGCGACCACCGTGATGGACGGCGCGCCGGTGGGCATCAGCGGCGGCTCCGACCACAAGATCCGCGTCTGGGACCTGCGCAACGGCCGGGAGCAGACCTCGTTCTCCGGCCACACCGCCGAGGTCGCCTGCCTGGCGGTGGGCAGGGTGAAGGGCCGCGCGGTCGTCGCCTCCGGCGGGTTCGACGGGATCATCCGCGTCTGGGACCTGCGCAGCGGCAAGCAACTCGGCGACCCGCTGAAATCTCCCGGTGGGCGCGTCTACTCGGTGGTGATCGCCGAGGACGACGGGGAGTCCTGGCTGGCCGCGGGCGACGTCAAGGGCAACGTCACCGGATGGAGCCTCGGCCCGGCCTCCCCCTAGAGAACCGGTCATGTCATCGTTAGGACGCGAGGCTGTGGCCTGTAGGGCTTCAAACTCGCGCGCATGGTTTGAGCTGGGATTTCTCCGTCCGAGCCATGCGGCTCGACGGTACTCGTTGATCGCTCCTCCGAGTACATTGTGGCGTTCGATCCGGCCTTCCATCGGCACCACCACATGTTCATCGTGATCGGGTGGTCGCTCTGCCCACGAGCCTGATGCGGTCGGTGCGCGTTGTAGTGATCGATGTACTCGTTCAGGACGGAGCGCAGGTGACGTTCGCCGTAGATCAGCATCCGGTCGGTGCACTCGGCTCGCACGGTCCGGATCCAGCGCTCGGCATAGCAGTTCGCCCTCGGTGTCCGCGGCGGACTCTTCAGCACCGTGATGCCCACGGCGGCGAACACCTCGTCGAAAACGGCGGTGAACTTGGCGTCTCGGTCACGAATGAGGAAGCGGAACGACGCTGCTCGCTGGCCGAGGTCGATCAGGAGGTTGCGGGCCTGCTGAGCGGTCCACGCGCCAATCGGGTGGCTGGTCACACCCAAAACGTGGACGTGTCGCGTGTGGACCTCCATCACAGCGAGATCGTGTCAACATGGAAGAAATCACAAGCCAGGAGGCCTTCGGCTGCAACCTCCTGCCTCGTTCCTGGACGCCCGGGCCGATGCGGCTAGGTCCAGGAGCGTCGCAGCAGACGACGATGCCACGCCGGTAACGTCGCCGGGGTGACCAGTCGATGAGCGCGCAGCATCCCCGGCACCCATCGGGCCAACGCCGCGAGAACGGCCCGATCGGCCCAGTCCGGCTTCGGTCGTCCAACCTGACGCCGCAGCACCGCCACCTCGTAACGCAACACCATGATCTCCGCGCCCTTCGACGCTTGGCTGCGGCCCAGCAACATCAGCCAACCGAACACTCGCAGTGTGATCTTTACTGCGGATACGGACCCCGTAAAACCACAGGTCAGAGCAGTCGTGGCCGCCCTAGCTTTTTCGGCAACGTAAACGCGAACATTCCTTGCACTGGGCGCGAACTACGAAACTAGATGCAGAAGCAAGGCACTTACGCTGCCGGTCGTGAAGTTTCTTGCATCTCAGAATGAGACCTGGAGGCGGAGCGGCATGGCGTTGTCCGTTGTGGACATACGCGGGTCCGCGTCCGCGGACCTGCTGCTCACGATTGCCTCCCGAGCAGAAAGCTTCTGATCACGTATCGCCGTTGCACCCCTTCAGTGCCACCACGTAGAGCGCCAACTCTTCTGTCGTGACCCTCTCCTCCCCCATGGGAGGCGGCCCCTCCATCACCTTCACGTCCATGTAGGGAGAGAACGTCGCGGTGATCTCAGGGACGGGCTGCTGCACCGTCGCTCGTGCATTCTCAGCGATCCAGGCATCGATCAGCTTGTCCGTATATGACGTCGACATCAGGCAGGACACTCCGACCGGGGCCGCCGCTGCAATTGTGGGAACTGCGGCCAAGGCCACGCCAGCCGCGACCGCGACGCGCCACCCCACTGCTTCCTCCCGACTCTTCGATTACCGGGCCTAGCATGCCCCATCTAGATCACAGACGCGACAAGGGCTCGGACGGTCACGCGGGCAGTAGTTGTGGCTGTACAGGCTAGGGCTGCCGGAGTCCCACAACCCTGAACACCACCGGAAGTCGGGGTTTCCGTCGGGCCGGTCCCGGTGGCCGACGTCCTCCACTACGCATTCGCCGGAGAGGGAGTCGGCTGGGCGATGATCACGAGCCCCGTCGGAAAGTGTGAGCCCAGGGAAAGGGCAGGCGCTTCCGCCGATGCCCCAGTGAAGGAACAGCGCCTGGCATCCTGCACGCCATCGCCAGCCGCGCTGGCCGACGCCGCCGTCCTCGACGGTCAAGAACCGAGCACAGGTGATATTCGCCGTAAACCAGCATGCGGTCGGTGCACTCAGGCGGACAAACACAAGACGCGATCTTGTCTGCAGGTACGGACCCCGTCAAACCACAGGTCAGGGCCGTCATGGCTGTATTTTTGACGCCGTACAGAGTGGGGCCGGCCATGAGCCGATCTTGACGTTAGTTTCCGCAGGTAGGGGCGTAGTCAGCCGTCGGTGGTGATCAGCTTGGGGGCGTCTTGTCGGACGGCAAGCTGTAACGCCGGGGGGGTCTCCAGGCGGGCGTGGCCAAGGATCTCGGTGACCAGGACCAGGTCGGTCTTGCTGCGGACCAGCGTGGTGGCGAGTGTATGGCGCAGGATGTGCGCCATGGTGGCATCGTCGGGGGTCAGAGGGATTTGGAACGGGCTCCGGCGTTAACGAAGTTCCCGCTGATCAGCGGGCCGAGCCTTTCCCTGCCTCCGAACGCGGCCCGCGCCGGATCCCGTTCGATTTCACAGCGCGGCCCTCCACCACATGAACTGCCCCTGCTGCACGGGCGTGCCGGGTGGTGGTGCCCAGCACGGCGCCGGTACCTGGTCTGTCTCCCTTGTGCACGCGAGGGCGCGGGAAGGGGATGGTGTCGGTCATGCGGCGATGTGCTCCGGACGGACGCCCATACCGATGAAACGACCCAGGAGGTGGCGCAGCGGTGGCAGCGTCCGGAACGCCGTGAAGATCAGAGGCACATGCTGGGTCGTGTCGTCGCCCAGGTCCTTGGGATAGAGGTCGCGCAGGATGCCGAGTTGGAAGGCCTGCGTGATCCTCGCGGCGCGTTCTCTGCGGGACTGCACCCGGGCCAGATCGGCGTCTTGTGGTTCGCCGCCTCGGGCGAGAAGCGGGCCCAGCAGGTTGGCGGTGGCCACCGCGTCCTGCACGGCCAGGTTGATACCCACGCCGCCCGCGGGCGACATGGCGTGGGCGGCATCACCGATACACAGCAGTCCCGGCCGGTGCCAGCGTGGCAGCCGGTCCACCCGGACGCTCAGGTGGTGCACCACCTCCCAGTCGTGGATCTGGTCCACGCGGTCGCGCAGGGCGGGGGCCAGGTGCGCCACCCGGTTCCGGAACGCCGGCAGCCCGGCAGTCTTGAGCTCGTCGAAGGCGGCCGCCGGGATTGCATAGGCCATCTGCCAGTAGTCACCACGGTCGATGGAGATCAGCGCCCCCTTGCCACCCTGAAAGAAGGGCACTTGGTCCTGTGGGCGGCGGGGCAGGTGGAACCACAGCACGTCCATGGGTGGCGAGGCGCTCACGGGAGTGAGGCCGGCGCGGGCCCGTACGGTGGAGTGGCGGCCGTCGGCGCCGATCACCAGGTCGGCCCGCACCTCCACGGGGCCCTCGGCGGTGTCGGCCAGGACGCCGGTCACCCGTCCCTGATCGGTGAGAAGTTCCGTGGCCTGGGCGCGGCGCAGGAGGCGGAAAGAAGGGTAGGCCGTGGCCTTGCCGGCCAGGAAGTCCAGCACATCCCACTGCGGCATGAACGCGATGTAGGGGTAGCGCACGTTCAGCCGGCTGAAGTCGGCGAAGGTGACGTCTCGGCCGCCCATGTTGACCGCCACCTGCGGCATCTTGGTGTGCGGGAGGTTCAGGAACTCCTCGATCCAGCCCAGTTCGGCGATCAGTTCGAGGGTGGAGGGGTGGACGGTGTCGCCGCGGAAGTCGCGCAGGAAGTCCGCGTGTTTTTCCAGCACGATCACCTCCACGCCCTGACGGGCCAGCAGCAGCCCGGCCATCATGCCCGCGGGGCCGCCCCCGACGACACAGCACTGTGCGCGCATCTCATCCTTCTTCCGGAAACAGCAGCCCGACCAGGGCCGCGATGTCGATGGGGGTGCCCAGCCGCCGGTTGACGGCGACGGTGGCGAACAGGGTCCTGGCGGCCGTGACCGTGTCGTGCGGGCGCAGCTCGCCGGCGTCGATGCGTTCGAGCAGGAAGTCGCCGATGAGCCGCTGGCCCTCACCAGCCAGCGCCGCCAGCGGCCCGCGGGCCTGGGCGGCGCTGAAGAACACGGCCATCAGTTCGGCGTTGTCGGCCAGCAGCCGGTCGAACGCCTTCAGCAACTCGGTCAGCACCTCTGGAGCCGGCCGCGAGTCGTTCTGCTCCGTCCGCAGCTCCCGCAGGCGGGGCAGGAAGCCCCGCTCCGACAGGAGCGTCTCCACCATCGCCTCTTTGCTGTCGAAGTAGCGATAGAGCAGGCCGGGTGTCACCTCGGCGGCCTCAGCCACATCCTTGACCGTGGCCCCGTCCACGCCCTTGTCGGCGAACACGCGCAAGGCCGCGTCCAGCAGTTGCTCCCGGCGCCATACCGCCTGCTCACTTCGCGTCCTGGGCATTACTCACCTCATTGAGTAAACGTTTATTCAACATACCATGCAGGTGCCTGTCGCACGGCGCTGGGCGCTCGCGCGTTCACGTGGTCACGGGGATTGAGGAACATCTCTGCGAGATCGTGCGCCAAGCCCGGTCGTGCCTGGCCAGGAGACCGGGAGGGCCGGCCCCGAAGAATCTTGAAGTCTTGGCGTAGATAACGGCCTGTCATCTGCGGCATCGTGGATCGCGACCTGCGGCGACGCCCGCCGGACGGTACGTGAGGCGACCCTGTTATGTGCGGCAAAGGAGCGGCGTGGCCGAACTTGTGGCGTTGCCATGCGCAGCTACGGGATCGGGATCGGCAAGACCGCGATGCGGCTCGGCGAGGCCCGGCCGCTGGCGTCGGTGGCTGATGAGGAGATCGGCGAGGCGCTGGAGCTGCTGTGGGACGGTGCGGCGGTCAACACCTGGAACGCCCGCCGGGCTGCTGCCACGCCGGCTCAAGGACCGCACCCGGGGCCCGATGTTCCTCACCCAGCGTCGCCCGGGGCCGGGCAAGGTGCTGTCTCGGCGCGATGTCTGCCCCAACACCGGGTGCACGCGCTGACCCGCCTCGGCGTGGGTCAGCTTCCGCTTCGGCGGCGGAGCGCCGGGCCGAGCGCCTGCTGGGCGGCGAAGAGAGCGATCCCGGTGATCGCGCATGCCGCTGCCAGAGCCGTTCGTCCGGCATGGTCGAGCAGTACGGTGCCGGCCAGCGGGCCGAACACGGCGCCGACACTCCAGGTGGCGGAGGCGATGCCCATGTACCTGCCGCGCAGGTCCGCCGGTGCGAGGTCGGCGAAGGTGGCGCCGAACATCACGGCGATGCCGATCTGACCGAGGGTCCAAACCAGGACCGATCCCGCGTAGCCGACCCCACTCTCCACGAGGGTGCCCAAACCGACGCCGGCACCGGCCAGGAGCATGGACACGGCCAGCACCGAGCTGGGGTCGCGACCGGCAAGCAGCCGTACCGCCAGTGGTTGGCCTACCACGATGACGATCCCGTTCAGAGCCAGCACCGCGCCGTAGGTCGCGGGGCCGTGACCATCTGCCGTCATGACGAGCGGTAGCGTCGCGAACGTCTGCAGGAACAGGGTGAAATAGGCGACGTAGATCAACACCATGACGATCATCAGCCGGTCGCGCAGGAGCACCGGCAGCAGCGCTCGGCGGGGCTGATTCGGTGTCGCCGGCCGGGTCTCGGGAATCCGGCGCCAGACGATCAGCGCCGCGATGATCGAGGCCGTGGCATTGATCCAGAACAAGAGTCCATACCCATACTGGGCCAGGACCCCCGCGGTGATCGTGGCGATGGAGAAGCCGAGGTTGGCCGCCCAGAACAGCAACCCGAAGGCCCGGACCCGCTGGCTCGGATGGAGGTCGGCCACCACAGCCGACCCAACCGGGCGGAACAGGTCCGCCATCAGCCCGACACCGAGTGCCGCCGCCCAGATCACCGGGACCGTGTCGGCCGAGCCGAGCGCGACAAGCGTCACGGCGGTTCCCAGGAACCCCACCAGCATGGTGTGGCGTCGTCCGATCCGGTCGCCCAGCCAGCCGCCGAGCACCTGGGATCCGATGCCTCCGGCTCCCGTCGCCGCCACCACCGCGCCCGCGGTTGTCGGCGTCAGCCCTTGCTCCTGCGTCAGATAGAGCACGAGGAACGACTGTGCGACTCCGCCGGCGCGGCTCACGAAATGAGTCGCCGCCAGGGACCAGACCAGGCTGGGCAGGTCCAATCGCAGGCGGGACAGTCGGCGGCCCAGCGGTATCGCGGTCGGAGCGGGCGTGTCGTAGGTCGTCATGCCGATGACACTAGGATCACCTAGTACATCAAGAAAAGCGATTACTTTCGATCAAATCAATCGCGATTTCCGATACTCTGACGTTATGGCTGATGTTGAGCTGCGCCACCTGAGGACAATGGCCGCTATCGCCGAGGAGGGAACGTTCGGCCGAGCGGCGGTTCGCCTCGGCTACACCCAGTCGTCGGTAAGCCAGCAGATCGCCGCGCTGGAGAAGGCCGTCGGTGGCGCCGTCTTCGACCGGCCCGGAGGCCCCAGGCCGGTACGGACCACTCCTCTTGGCGAGGTGGTCCTGGCCCACGGGCGCGATCTGCTCACGAAGTCGGAGGCGCTGGCCGACGCCGTCGATCGCTTCAAGGCGGGTAACGGCCGGATCGACATCGGCACCTTCCAGGGCGCGACCAAGCTGATCCTGCCGGCCGTCGTGCGCCGGCTGCTGAGCGAGCACCCCGGCTGCGACATCCGGCTGTCGGAGGTGGGACCGGAGGATCCGAGGATTGGAGATCTTGACCTGTTGTTCCACTACGACCGGATCGACGGCGACGTCGAGCACGTCGAGCTGCTCGACGAGCCGTACCTCCTGGTGGCCGGCGCAGGTGCGTTCCCCGATGGTCCGGTGCCGGTGAAGCTGCTCGACGACGCTCCCATGGTCGCCTGGCCGCCCAACGTCCACCAAAGATGGCTGGAACGGGAGCTCGCCGGCGCGGGCGCCCGGCCGCGGATCGTGTTCCGAACGGCCGGCCACGACACCGTCGTGTCGATGGTACGGGTGGGCCTGGGCTCAGCGGTGTTGCCCTGGCTCGCCCTCCAGGGATCCGATGTCTGGTCCGACGACCGGCTCAGCATCCATCGACTGCGACCGTCGCCCGCCTGCACGTGGTACCTGTACTGGCCGGCCGGGCGCACCCAGTCGCCCCTCGCGGCCCGAGCCATCGACATCGCCGTCGAAGCCGCCAATGAGCTGGCCGGCCAGATGTGACATCGGACGAGTCACGGGAGAGCGCGACTCTCGCCGCGTGGAAGGGCTCAGCGGCAGCGACTATCGCTGTAGGCGATTGATTCAATCGGAAATCATGGCTTTTCGCGATGGGGCCGCGAGGCTTAGCGTGCCGGACATGAACGGTCGTCAAGATCACCCCGAGCAACTCCTCAAAATCAACGGCGTAGAGCTCTGCGCTCAGTCATTCGGCGACCCTGCCGCACCCGCCCTGCTGCTCATCGGCGGCGCCGAGGCGTCGATGGACTGGTGGGACGATGAGTTCTGCGAGCGCCTCGCCGCCGGCGGGCGGCACGTCATCCGGTACGACACCCGGGACACCGGCCGCTCCACAACCTTCCCGCCCGGCGCACCGCCGTACGGAAGCGAGGCCCTGCTCGACGACGCCGTCGGCCTGCTCGATGAACTCGGCCTCGCGGCCGCGCACATCGTCGGCGTCTCCATGGGCGGCGGCATCGCCCAGCACCTGGCCGTGCACCACCCCGGCCGGGTCGCCTCCCTGACGCTCATCGCCACCAGCCCGGGCGGGCCCGGCGACCCCAATCGCCCTGACCTGCCGCCGATGAGCGCCGAGCTGGCGAAGCGGTTCGCCGAGGGCGGTGACGAGGCGCCCGACTGGGCCGACCGCGAGGCCGTCATCGCGTACTACATCGACGGCGAGCGCACCTTCGCGGGCACCATCCCCCTCGACGAGGAGCGGCTGCGCCGCGTCGTCGGCCGCGTCTGGGACCGCAGCCCTTCCCTGGCGTCGGCGCAGAACCACTGGCAGCTCGCCGGCGGCGAGCCCGTCCGCGCCCGCCTCGGTGAGATCGCGGTGCCCACGCTGGTATTGCACGGCACCGCGGACCCGCTGCTCCCGTACGGGCACGGCGAGGCGCTGGCACGGGAGATCCCGGGAGCACGGCTCGTCCCGCTCGAAGGCATGGGGCACCAGATGCCGCCACCGGAGCTCTGGGACATCACGATTGCAGAGATCCTTTCGGTTTCCGAAGGAGAGCGCCCGTGAACCGGCTGCGATCGGCACTCTGGCTGCCGCTCTTCGACGAGCTCGCCGACCCGCGGGCGGTGGCGAACCTGGCCGCCGAAGCGGAGGAAGCCGGGTGGGACGGCTGCTTCGTGTGGGATCACCTGTCCTGGCGGGCGCCGGTCCAGCAGGTCGCCGACTCGTGGATCGCGCTGGCGGCGATCGCGACCGCGACCGAGCGGCTGCGGCTCGGCCCGATGGTGTCGACGCTCGCCCGCCGGCGGCCGGCCAAGGTGGCGCGGGAGACCGCGACACTGGATCAGCTGAGCGACGGCCGTCTCACCCTCGGCGTCGGAATCGGAAGCGACCGGTTCGGCGGCGAGCTGTCCAAGACCGGCGAGCAGCTCGACGACCGGCAGCGCGGGCGGATGCTCGACGAGTCGTTGGCGATCCTGGCCGCCGCCTGGTCCGGCGAGCCGGTGCGCCATCGCGGCGAGCACTACACCGTCGACGACATCACGTTCCTACCGCGGCCGGTTCAGCGGCCCGGCGTGCCGGTGTGGGCCGCCGGATTCCCCGGCAACGTCAAGCCGATCCGCCGGGCCGCCCGGCTCGACGGCTTCTTTCCGATCAATCTGGAGCACCCGGACCAGCTCGCCGAGGTCGTCGGCACCCTCACCGAACTGCGACATGGCGAGATGGCCTCGTACGACATCGCCATCAGCCTGCCCTCCGACGTCGACCCACTGCCGTACGCCGCCGCCGGCGCGACCTGGTGGCTGACGGAGTTCGACCCGGGTGTACGGCTCGACACGGTGCGCGGCGTACTCCGCGACGGCCCAGCGAATCCGGGCGGTGATTGAGCCGCGCGGCAGGCGATGGCGGACATCCACTGGCTGCGGCGTTGAAAGGGGGCAGACCAGGGGGGTCAGGCGGTCGGCGCAAGGACGACGACCTTGCCGGACACGGCACCGGCGGCGACTTCCGCATGGAACGCCGGGAGGTCCTCGAGCTGGATACGGCGGCTGATGTCGATGTGAAGTTCGCCTCGGTCGATCGCCGCCACGAGGCCGGCGAGCTGCTTGGCGTCGCTCCGGACGTAGACGTTGAGCCCGCGCACCTGGCGCCCTTCGTCGCTCGGCGCCTGCATCCACACCGTGGTGTTGACCACGGCCCCGCCGGACCGCACGAGAGCGGCCTGGTCGGCGAGCTGCGAGGGCTCGATCGGTGCGAGGTTGAGCAAGAGGTCGACCGGCTGGGTCACCGCATCCACCACGTCGGTCGTGGTGTGGTCAAGGACCTCGTCGGCACCGGCGGCTCGGACCCGGTCCGCGCTGCGCGGGCTCGCCGTGGCGATGACGTGCGCGCCGGCGGTCTTTGCCAGCTGCACCGCGTAGGCACCGACAGCGCCTCCGGCGCCGGTGATGAGCACGCGCTGCCCGGCGGTGAGCTCGCCGAGTTCGAACAGTGCCTGCCATGCGGTCAGGCCCACCAGTGGCAGGGCCGCCGCGTCAGCGAGCGGCACGCTCGAAGGCGCGGCCGCCAGGACCTCGGCGGGCGCGATGACGTACTCAGCAGCCGCGCCGTCGCCGATCATCGGGAGGAATCCGACGACCTCGTCACCGACCGCCACCGCATCGACGCCGCCACCGAGCGCGTCGACCGTTCCGGCGACGTCGATGCCAGGCGTGTGCGGGAGCGTCACCGGGAACGGGCCCTGGAGACCACCGCCGCGGATACCGGCGTCGACCGGGTTGAACGACGTCGCCGCGACCCGGATGCGAACCTCACCAGCGCTGGGGACGGGCAGCGCCACGTCCTCGTAGCGCAGGACATCGGCATCGCCGTACTCGTGGAATCGCACTGCCTTCATGACGAACTTCTTTCTTCGAGAGACGCTATATGCTTCGAATTCGAAGCACTGAAGTGAAGCTAGCACTGCTTCGAGTTCGAAGCAAGTACGATTGCGGCATGACCGAAGAAGAGCCCCCTCCGCCGCTCGATCCCGCCGAACTCGGCGCGTACTTCGCGCTGATCGAGGTGAGCAGCCTGCTGCGCCACACGGTGGAGCAGCAGCTGCGCGACGCCGGCGACCTCAGCTACGTCCAGTTCCAGCTCTTGGCCACACTCGGGGACGCGGCAGACGGCAGCCGGCGCATGACCGAGCTGGCAGACGGGGTTGTGTACAGCCGCAGCGGCCTGACCTACCAGGTGGGGCTGCTGGAGAAGGCCGGACTCGTCGCCCGCAGCCCGTCCGCGGAGGACGACCGGGGCGTGACGGTGACCATCACCGAGGCGGGACGGGACGTGCTCGCCAGGGTGTTCCCCGGTCACATCGACGTCCTGCGGCAACTCTTCCTCGAACCGCTCGCGCGCGACGACATCGACAGCCTCGCTCGTGTCCTCACCGTCGTCCGCGATCACATGCGCTCCATCCCGCCTCGGTCGGCGAAGCCGCGCCGGAAGAGCGCCGCACGCCAGAGCCCCACTGACGGCGGAGCCTGATCGCGCCCCGGCCCCATCGCCGGGACAACGAGCGCCGCGGGATCATCCGAGCAGGCGCGAGCGGCGGATTCGGGCGTCCGGGTCTACGGCGTCGGCGATCGCCGCGGACCGCTTCCGGACATCCGCCGGCAGCGCATCCGGCACGCTCGCCGCGCCCTCGACCCACGAGCCCGGCGTCGAGCCGGCGTCGGCGATCGACCAGACAGATCGTGCCCGAGCGAACCCTGCTTCGATCCGTTCACGGGGGAACAGGTTGAGCGGCGCAACCGCGTGGTAGATGAAGTCGCCCGGCGGGGCCACAACGGCCCCGGTGCGCCTGACCGGCGCGCCCGCCACGTGGCGGATCTCCATCATCACGATCGGGGCGTCGTCTGCTGCGGCTGTCGAGAGGAGCGCTTCGGCGATGTCAGGGGTCGATGCGTCGAGCCACCGCGCGTCACCGATAGCCGGGGTTGCCGTGGGTGGATCGAGGTGGATCCGCGCAAGTCCCGCCGCGTCGGTTGGGCCCCAGCTGTCGGAGACAGGCTCCGCTGCCGCCCGCATCGCGTCGAGCAGCGGAGTCGCCGCGACGGGCCCGTCAGGATCGGCGATCGCGAGGTGAACCGCGACCCTCCCGTGCAGTTCCTCCGGGAACGGAGGCAGAGGCGGCACGTGGAGCACCGCGATGCTGGAGGAAACGCCGCTACCGACTGTTCCGATGGTGCTCGACCATGCTGCGACGAGTTTCGGTAACGCGTCGGCATGCCACAGCAGTGCTCCGGCATGGAGATCCGCCGCCGGGACGAGATCGAACTCCAGCGTGTGAGCGATCCCGACTCCCCCCGCTCCGCGGAAGGCCCAAATCGCCGCTCGATCGACCTCGTCGGTGGCATCGTCCGCAGCGGTGCGGGAGCGACCGCTGCCGTCGACGTAGTGGACGGCACGAAGTGCTCCACTGGCAAGTCCATCCCGCCGGACAAGCCAACCGATGCCGCCGCCGAAGGTGTAACCGGACACGGACACACTCGGGGCTGAGCCGGCCAGTCCGAGCAAGCCGTGCTGTTCGGCGGCGGCGTTCACCGCAGACCAGGTTGCGCCGGCCCCGACCACGGCGACGCGCGACTCAGGGTCGATCGACACGTCGGTGAGCCTCGACGTGTCGAGGAGGACCGCACCCCTGCCCACCGGCGCGCCGGCCCCGTGGCCGGTCGCCTGCGGCACGATCTCGAGCGGCGTGCCCGACGACTGCGCAAGCGCAGCCACCTCATCGAGCGTGGGCGCGATGTCCTCCGGACGGGAGACGACTGCGACCCGCGCAGGTCGCACAGAAGCAAGCGGTTCGCGCCCTGGTTCGCGACACCGAATCCGCAGGCGCACGTGCTCTCCGAGCCCGCGGTGTGGAGGTCGTCGTCGCCGACCAGGAGAACAGCGAGTCGCTCCAGCGAGCACTCACCGAGGTCGCAGCACTGTTCCTCATGACGACGTTCGAGGGAGCAGACGGCACGGAGGGCGAGACGCGCCGCGGTGTGACCGTCGCGGATGCCGCGGCACGCGCGGGCGTGCCGCACGTCGTGTACTCGTCGGTCGGCGGGGCAGAGTGAGCGACAGGGATCCCGCACTTCGAGAGCAAGCACCGGGTCGAGCAGCGGCTCAGCGAGGTCGTACCGACGAAGTTCGTCCGCCCGACGTTCTTCATGGAAAACCTGGCGCCGCAGCTCGCAGACGGCGGGAGTGGGGAACTGGTGCTTCGCCTGCCGGTTGCAGGTGACGTTCCGCTCCAGATGATCGCCGTTCGCGACATCGGCGCCGCCGCCGCGCGTCTCTTGACCGACCCTGATGCAATCGATGGCGATACGGTCGAACTCGCCGACGACGAGCTCACAATGGCTCAGGTGGCCGACCGGGTCCCCGACCAGGGTCCCGGCGCGCGCCGGAACTGACGCGTCGAACTAGCCGCGATCGGGTGCGATGCCGCGCAGGAACACCGCGCGCTGTTCGGCGGCCGCCTCGGCCCAGCCAGGCACGTTCGACATCGGCTGCGCGAGCATCGCCCCGAAACGCACCACGGTCCCCGCATTCACATCCGTGCGGACCGAACCGTCCTGATGGCCGCGCTCGAGGATGGCACCCATGACTTGCTGCATGCGCGCGCGCAGCTCCGCGGACTCGGTGCCCTCGGCCATGGGCGCTCCGTGGAGCGGAAGTACCAGTTCGTCTCGATGAGCGAAGGTTTGGTGGAGGAACCGGCTGATCGAGTCATGCCCGGTATCGCCGGCCGCCAGCGCGTCCTCGGCCTCGGCCAGGATCAGACGATAGGCGCGGACCGCCATCGCCTCAAGCAGCGCCTCCCGGTTCGGGTAGCGACGGTAGAGCGTCCCGATCCCGACTCCCGCCTCAGCAGCGATCTGCTCCAGCGGAACGAACTTACCCTCGGCCAACCCCGCACGCGCAGCCGCAGCAATCAGCCGCTCAGCGTTCTCCGCCGCATCCTTCCGGAGCTTGCGCTTTCGCGTGGGTGTCATGAGCAACACATCCTACGCGAGCGGGAGTTCCTGATGAACGGCGGATCCGATGATCAAGGAGACGCCAGATGACCGGCACCGTCGTTGAGGACGAGTCCGGAGCAGCCAGTTCAGGCGGTGTCGAGCGCGACGTCGGACGAGCAGTTGATCTCGATGCTGGTGGACCGTGCTCGGACGCAGGGGGCTGCAGCTGAGTGGTGAGGGCGAGTTGTTTCAGCAGCTGATCAAGCCGGTTGTCGGCGTACGGGACCAAAAGACGATCAAGAGAACGCCGCATGCCCTCATGGGAGCCGGTGCCGCTACGTCAACCTCAAATCGGCCCTTGACTGGATTGGCTAATGCCATTAGCTTTTTAGCTAACACATTTAACCAAGGAGTGGACTTGACCGAGTTTCTGACCCACGACAGCGGCACCCTGGCCTACGACGTCACCGGCGAGGGCCCGCTGATCGTGCTGTCGCACGGGATGGGTGACACGCGGGAGGCTTACCGGTTCCTCGCGCCACTCCTGGTGGAGGCGGGCTACCGGGTGGCGGCGGCCGACCTGCGCGGACACGGCGAGTCGAGCACCGGGTGGGCGTCCTACACCCGGACGGACACGGCCGGTGACCTCGTAGCGCTGGTCGAGCACCTGGGCGGTGGCCCGGCGGTGATCGTGGGCCACTCGTTCTCCGGCGGATCGGCAACGATCGCGGCGGCGCACCCGGCGGTGGCAGCGGTCGTGGAGATCGGGCCGTTCACGCGGGTGCCGAAGATCGCCTTCGGGGCGCTGTTCACGAACGCTCACTACCGCACCGGGCTCGTCCGGCTGCTGCGCACCGGAATCACCGGGAATGTGGACACCTGGCTGAGCTACCTCGACCACGCCTACCCCGGTGCGAAGCCCGCCGACTGGGCGGAGCGGCAGGCCGCACTGGCGACGACGCTGCGTGAGGACGGCCGGATGAAGGCCGTCCAGAAGATGGGCCAGTCCGCGCCGAAGGATGCCGAGGCCGCCCTGCCGGCACTGGGTGTGCCCGCGCTGATCATCATGGGCACGCTCGACCCCGACTGGGCCGACCCGCGCGCCGAGGCGGAGGGCATCGTCGCCGCGATGCCCTCCGGGCTGGGGTCGGTCGTTATGATCGAGGGCGCGGGTCACTACCCGCACGCACAGTTCCCCCGCGAGGTCGCGGCCGCCGTCCTGTCGTTCCTGAAGGAGACCGTGAGTGCCTAGAGCGGGGCTGTCGAGTGAACACGTGACGCAGGTCGCCGCCGATCTGGCCGACGAGGTCGGATTCGCGGGCCTCACGCTCGCCTTGCTCGCCGACCGGCTCGGCGTTCGGACGCCGTCGCTCTACAAGCATGTTGGTGGCCTGCCTGATCTGCGGCACAAGGTCGCGACGCTGGCCATGGAAGCCATGGCCGACGCAGTCGGGATGGCCGTCCAGGGAGTGTCCGGCAAGGCGGCCCTGGCCGCCTACCTCACCGCCCTCCGCGCGTACGTGACCGCGCACCCCGGCGCTTACAGCGCGACGATCGGCGAGCCTTTCGGGGAGCCCGACGATCCGCTGCTGAAGGCCGGGACGCGGGTGATCGACACGATGACCGCCGTCCTGCGTGGCTACGGCGTCCCCGAGGAGGAGATGGTCCACGCGATCCGGACGATCCGGTGCACGATCCACGGCTTCGCCGCGCTCCAGGTCGCGCAGGGCTTCCAGTGGACGGGCGCCCCGGACGTCTCGTTCGCATGGATGATCGACTTTCTGGATCGCGGCCTGCGCCAACGTCCGGAATTTCGGGGCGATTCCGTAACCCAAGATCACGAGTGGTGATCTTGGGGTCGGGGCGCACCGCCCGAACCATGCCCCGCCCTGGCTGCAGGAAGGCGTGAAACCCCTGCTGGAAGTGGTCTTGCGACAGATCAACTTCACGGCGAGGGCTTCACGTGTCGTCCAGTGTCACATTCACCGCCACCTTGGCGGTCGATCGGTCCACCGCCGAGTTCCTGGCGGGCAAACTCGCGGCTCACCGGCGTGCGATGGGCATGCGGAAGGGAACGCGGGAGCAGGCGGTGCTGGTGCCGCGCTGGTTCGCAGGATCGGCGAGAGCACCGCGTATGACTACCTGCACGAGGGGATCGACGTGCTTGCCGAGCAGGCCCCCGACCTGGCCGCCGTGCTGGAGGAGGCCAGGGAATCCGGGATGACCCTATGTGGGTTCGCGCGGGTATGCGTGCCGGGGCCCAGCACTTGACAACCAAGACTGAGTTGTGGATGAAAACGCACGAGCCGGGTGTTGGAGCGTCCTGAACGTGAGTTGACCGACCAAGGGATGGATGCCATGCCTCTTGTGGGTGAGTACGAACCCAGCCCGGCGCAGTGGGTGCGCGAGCAAGTGGAGCTGTACGAGAGCTCCGGCGGCACCAAGGGAACGACTCTGATGGATACGGGAATGCCCGTCATATTGCTGACCACCCTGGGTGCCAAGAGCAGCAAGATCCGCAAGACGCCGCTGATGCGTGTGGAGCACGAAGGCCGATACGCCGTGGTCGCTTCGCAGGGTGGCGCTCCCGAGCACCCCGTCTGGTACTTCAACGTCAAGGCCCACCCCCATGTGGAACTTCAGGACGGCCCTGCCAAGCAGGACATGAAGGCCCGTGAGGTGACCGGCGCGGAGAAGGCCGAGTGGTGGGAGCGTGCGGTGGCGGCGTATCCGCCGTACACCGACTATCAGAAGAAGACGGACCGGGAGATCCCGGTGTTTGTGCTGGAGCCGCTGGACAGCGACTGACCACGCGGAAGTCTTGCTCCACGGGACGTATGGGGTCCGCGCCTGCCAGGCGCCTGTGCGTCCCGTGGTGCTTCTCCGCGCGACGGGGTTCTCTCCTGCCTCCTGGCGCGGCTGGACGCCACCACCACCCGCCGCAGCCCAGCCCTGCGGCGGGTCCGTCTTTGCAACGTGCGTGACGGCTTCGGCCCCACTCCTGCCAGAGGACGTCGCAAACCAGCCGGACGCAGGACGCTGACACGATTCATGGGACTCTCATCTCATCACCATGTGGCTCCAAGACCCCTCCACGACCCTGGTGCCGTAAGGAGGGAGTGTCATGACCGTGGTACCGGATGTGATCATTGGGCCATCGCCTGTCGCGGGCCTGCGGGAGTCGGTGAAGGCGTTCGTGGCCGATTGGGGCAAGCAGGCGAGGATTCCGGTGGAGGTGTGGGCGTTGCCGGAGGGTGCGGTTCCCCACGAAGCGGGCCGCCTCGCCTTCGCGGTGCTCGTCGACGCGTTCTCGGCCGTCGAGCAGGCCACGTACGTCTCGATGGCGCTGACCGCCGGGGTCACGTTGAGGCTGACCGTCTGCGACGACGGGCCGGGGCTCGGCTCGCACGAGGTCATCGACCGGAGCAAGCTGCACGCCCGGGCCGCCGCGTTGGGAGGGCGGTACGACATCGCCTCATCGGTCGGCAACGGAACGACCGTCACGCTGGAGCTGCCGCTGTGAGCCTCCGCTCTCATCCTTGATCACTGAACGGCCACCTGCGGGTGAGCGGGTCGGACCCGAGGCGGTGACGGTCGCCGGAGGCTGCCGCGGGTGCTGGGCACCTTGCCAAGCAGCCACTCACGGGAGATACGTAGAAGAGATCCGTATGTCCATGGAGGTGACCGTGTCGGTGATCCCCGGACCGCCCGTACGAGGTGACGGCGGGCTGCATGACATCGCTACCGCGGGCGGCCTGCACGCCTACCAACTGCGGCTGCACGCCGAATACGGGCCGGTCGTACGTTTCGAGCTGCCCGGCACGGACTCAGCGGTCTCCATCGCGGACCCGGTGCTGCTCGAGGCCACCGCCGGGGTCAACAAACGGCCGGAAGCGCTGTTCGAGTTCCTGGCCCCGCTGTGTGAGGCCGGCAACCTGCAGACCCTGCCCGCGGACGAGCACACGCCATGGCGCCGCGCGGTCCTGTCCGTACTGGCCGGTCGCCGCTCCCACGAGGCCCACTTCCCCGGCTTGACCGCGCTCGCCGGCCGGCTGGCGGACCGGTGGGCGAAACAGGCCGGCGAGGGACCGGTCGAGTTGCAGAAGGACCTGAGCGCGCTGTCGCTCCGGATGATCTGCCAGTACGCCCTCGGCAACGGCGTCCACGACCCGGACAAGGTCGTGACGGCCTTCGAGGTCGTGCTCACGGAGTACCTGGGCCGTCAGTACCAACCGGCCGACCCGGGAACCGAGGAGCAGAGACGGAAGCGTGCCCAGGAGGCCCTGGCCTACCTGCGCGCAACCGTGAACGACGTGCTCGCCTCGGCCCAGCAGGACGGCAACGCCCTGGCCGCGGCGTTGGTCGCGGCGGGGATGAGCCCGGCCCGCGTGCGGGACACCGTATTGATGATCATGCTTGCCGCCCACCACACGACCGGCGTGGCGGTCTCGTGGACCCTCTACCTGCTCTCCCGGCACCCCGCCGAGGCCGAGCGGGTCACGGCGGAGATCGACGAGGTCCTGTCCGATCGTGTCGCACCCGAGTACGCCGACCTCAAACGGCTGACCCGGCTCCAGATGGCGCTCAAGGAATCGATGCGCCTGTATCCGCCGGGTCCGTACGGGGCCCGCGAGACCACCGAGGATCTCGTCCTGGCCGGCTACGAGATCCCCACCGGGACGACCATCTTCTATCCGTTCTGGGCCGTCCACATGAACCCGCGGTACTGGCCCGATCCCGAGACGTTCGACCCTGGCCGTTTCACCCCCGACCAGGTCGCCGACCGACCTCGCTACGCCTACATCCCGTTCGGCCTCGGTCCGCGCAGCTGCGAAGGCGCGAGCCTGGCCATGGTGGAGGCCGAACTGGTGCTGGCGATCCTTCTGAGGAGATTCCGCTTCCAGCCGGCCTCCGGACACGACGTCGTCCCCGTCGAACGGTTTGTGCTGTGGGCCGCGGACGGGATCCGCATGAATCTGACGCCACGGCCGGCAACCCGGTGACTAACGGCGCCCCCCGACGCCTGCGCCGGCGGACACGGCCGGACCGGCACACGCTGATCGAGCTGGCGAAGGCCATCTCCAGCATGCACGGGCCGGGCATCGTGATCGGGGACCATCTGCGGCTGACGGTGCTGCGCGACGTGAAGCCGGACAAGGAGTTGGAGCAGGGAGAGTGATCCCGGAGCGGATCGGGGCGGTAGCCGGTCGGTCCCGGGGCCCGCCGCGCCGTGCGGCGGGCCACCGGCTCCTGAAGGCCGTCTCCTAGAGGCGGTCGAGGATCTCCCGCAGCTGGGCGACCTCGGCCTGCTGGGCGGTCTCGATGGTCTTGGCCAGCTCCTTGGCCTCGGCGTTGGAGCCCTGCGTCTGCTCGGTACGCGCCATCTGGATCGCACCCTCGTGATGGGCGATCATCAGCTCGGCGAACTGCCGGTCGAACGCGCCGCCCTTGGCCTTCTCCAGCTTCTTCATGTCGTCCTCGGACATCATGCCGGGCATGTCATGGCCCATCCCGTGGTCCATGCCTTCGGACGGCATCGGCTTGCCCCACGCCGTGAGCCAGCCCTGCATGGTCTGGATCTCCGGGTCCTGAGCGGCCTTGATCTTCGCGGCCAGCTCCTTGACCTCCTTGTCGGCGGCCCTGGTCGCGGCCAGGTCGGCCATCTCGACCGCCTGCTGGTGGTGCGGGATCATCATCTGCGCGAACATCACGTCCGCGTCGTTGAACGCCGCCGCGGGCGAGGCGCTCGCCGTCGTCGCGGCGGGTGCGCTGCTGGACATGCCGGCCATGTCCGGCCCCATCGAGCCGCTGTCGGTGCCGCCGCAGCCGGCGACCAGCGCGAGCACGGCTCCGGCCGCCGCGGTGGCAGCCGAGATCCTCATATTCGTGAACATGGTGTTTTTTCCTTCGGTGATGGAGGTACGCAGGCCGTCATCGCGAACCGGGCTTTTCAGCCCGTCCGCCGATATTTCGGCCTATATGCGCATCACCGAGAGCACTGCGGGGTTCGGCGCCAGGCGGCGCGGCGGCGCTCTGGCCGCCGTACGCGCCGGGGACCCCCATCCGCCCATCCCCGCACGCCAGTAGAGTGTGGCGGCCCAGACGACCGCGATCAGAAGCGCGATGACCGAGGTGAGCACGGCCAGGCACACGTCGCTCGGATCGAACCCGGCCGCGTCCCGCGAGCAGATCGCGACCTCACCCCGGTCCGTCCCGAAAGACTCCACGGGAGAGGCGTGAACGTGCGAGCCTTGAACGACGGCGCCGCCATGGTGAGAGCCGAGATGCCCCAGCGTGTGCATGCCGGCCACGCCGAACGCGATCAGCAGAGGCAGCAGCCAGGGGAGGCCGGGCAAGAGCAACCGCCGTGCCACGCGCTCGCCCCCTCACAGCTGCCGACCTTAGTATTCGCGCCAGGATAGCCAGCGGCGTCACTGCTCACCCGGACAACAGAACAACTACAAGCCATAGTAGTAGACGTCCCAACACCCTGAGTCTCCCGTTGAACGCCGGCGGCACTGCGTGCGTATCTCCTCTTGGACCGGCGTGATCGTCCCCTAGCGCAGGTAGTACCCGCCGTTCCGGATTCTCGATGCCGCAAACAGGCCAGACAGCCCTTTCACTTCTGTACTATTTCGCCCCAGGTTCTGGAGATTTACGAGGAGGCGTCGTAGTGGCCCTGCCGACAAGGCTTGGACGAACAGCGGCGGCCGCGGCCCTGTCCCTGGTCGCACTGGCCGTCACTCCCGGCGCGGCCGTGGCCGAGCCGTCGCCGGCCAAGGCCAGAGCCAAGCTCGTGAAACTGAACGAGCAGGCCGACCAGGTGGTCGAGCGGTACAACCAGGCCACGGAGGCGTACAAGAAGGCCAAGAAGAAGTACGACACCCTCAACACCGAGCTCCGCCTCAAGGACGCCCGAGCCAGTTCCCTGCGCGACGACCTCGTCCGGCTGGCCGTCAACGACTACCAGTTCGGACCGATCAGGGGGTGGGAGGGGCTCGCAGGCCAGGCCGATCCCACGGCGATCCTGAACAGCATGGCCTCCTTCCGGGAGATGGCCGAGTCCCGGGCGGCCAAGGTCCGCGCCTACGAGGCGGCCACCAAGGAGCTGCGCGACCGGCGCAACGACGCCAAGAGCACCCTGGCCGAGTCCGACGCCGCGCGCGACAAGGTCAGCGGCGAGAAGTCCAAGATCGAGAAACTGATCGCCGAGCAGACCAAGCTGCTGCGCAGGCTGGGCGCCTTCAACGCCGGCGACCCCAACAGCGCCGGCATCAAGTACACGGGTCCGGCCTCCGGCAACGCCCGCGCGGCACTGCAGTTCGCCTTCGCCCAGGTGGGCAAGCCGTACCGGTTCGGCGGCACGGGACCGGGCTCCTACGACTGCTCCGGCCTGACCCAGGCCGCCTGGCGGCAGGCGGGGGTCGAGCTGCCCCGTACGACCTGGACCCAGTGGAGCTGGGGCTCCGCCCGCCGCGTCCCCCTGAACGCGTTGCAGCCCGGGGACCTGCTCTTCAGCAAGGGGCTGGGACACATGGGCATGTACGCCGGCAACGGGAAGATGGTGCACGCGCCGCAGACCGGGGACGTCATCAAGGTCGTCGATCTGGACGACTACTGGCGCACCCGCCTGCTCGGCGCGGTCCGCCCCTGACCGGGGGTGCTCTACGTGGTCCGGTGAGCCCGGCCGAGGACGTGCGCGAGGGCGGGGATGGGCGGCTGCGGCGCGAAGGCGAACCGCTCGACCTCGTCCACGGCGAAGCCCGCCCGCCGGATCGCGGCGAGCGTGTCGCGGTTGGGACTGCACCTTCCGGCCATGCGCCGCCACACCGGGGTGATCGCGTCCTGGAGCAGGCCGAGCGCCGGGTTGGACGATCGTACGTGCTCGTAGAAGCGCAGCTCCCCGCCCGGCCTGAGCACCCGGGCGATCTCGGCCAGCGCCGCCGGTGGTGAGGGCACGCTGCACAGCACGAGCGAGACCACCGCGGCGTCGAAGGCCTGAGCCTCGCCCGGCAGAGCCTCGGCGTGGCCGGCCACGACCCGCACGGGCACGGGCGCCGAGGCGGCCTCGGCCTCGGCGAAGCGGCGCAGGGTGTCCTCCGGTTCGACCGCGACGACTTCGCTGACCGTCTTGGGATAGTGGGCGAAGTTGCGGCCGTTGCCGGCGCCGATCTCGATCACCCGGCCCTCGAGCCCGTCCAGGAGCCGTTGCCGGTGCTCCCGCCCGCCGCGCAGGTCCGCGGCGGCGGAGGCCTGGACGTACACGCGGGCCAGGCGGGGATGCTGAAATCCGGACAGGTCAGTCACGACGATCACCTCTGTTAGCGGGCTACCGTCTTCCAGACTGGCTCATGGCGGACGAAAACGGCCTGCTATCGACTCGCGGGCCCCGGTCGGCGCGGGCGGTGTGCGTGCCGTCGCCGGGACGACGGCACGCACGGGTCGTCATTTCTCGCAGCGGATGGGGTAGGTGGTCTGCGCCGTCGGCTTGTTGTGGTTCAGGACCTCGATCTTGATCGTGCCGTCGGTCCTGGCCGGCCGGCTCCAGCTGAACGCCTGGATGCCGATGACCCCGCCCTCCGGCATCTTGTGGGTGAAGGTCTCCCCGGCCTGGCCGTCGATGACCCAGTGGTAGCTGACCTCCGTACCCGCCGGCGCCTTGAACTCGCCGAAGGCCGTCAGGTACGGGTCGGCGACGCAGTCCCCGTAGTAGCCGACCGACTCGATCTCGGTGATCTGCACCGTGCCCGGCGACGGGTCGGGCTGCGTGCAGGTCCAGGTGTAGGGCTCCTGCTTGGCGGGCTTGTTGTGGTTCAGGACTTCCAGGCGGACCACGCCGGAGCCGCTGGACCTGGCGTTGCTGTACCAGAAGTCGCCGATCCTGCTCCGTACACCGGGCTTGAGCTTGGCGGTCCTGAGCGTGCCCGGCTTGCCGTCGACGACCAGGCGGTACTTGACGTCGGCCGCGCGGTCCGTCACGACCATGGCGTCCGCCATCAGGCTGAACGACCCGTCGCACTGGCCGGCTAAATGGGAGGTCAGCATGTACTCGACGGTCAGCTTGGCGTCGCCGCCCTCGTCGACGCAGGTGAAGGAGAACTCGCGCTCGGCCGGCTCGCCGGGCCCGCCCTCGGTCGCGAGGCCGAGCGTGTGGGTGCCGTTCCGGCCGGAGTCGAGGCTCCAGGTGGCGGACACGTCACGGGTGCGGGGCTGGTCGCCGGCGGGGAAGTCGACGGTCTGCGGCGTCCACTTGACGCCGTCGAGGATCCACCAGTACGTGACCTTGCGCGCCGGGCCGGCCGGGAGCGAGATACGGCCGGTGGCCTGGTACGAGACGGGCTCCAGGCAGCTGCCCTCGTAGTCGCCGGGGGTGACGTCGACGATCTGCGGCACCGGCTTCTGCGCGGGCGGCGGCGTCGTAGGCGGAGGCGTCGTGGGAGGCGGCGTCGTAGGCGGAGGCGAGGTGGGCGGAGGCGTCGTAGGAGGCGGCGACGTCGGCGGAGGGGTCGTGGACGGAGGCGTCGTGGGTGTGGTGGAGCAGGTCACCTGGTAGGTGGCGCGTCCGGAGTCGCGGCCGCCGGCGTTGAGGATGCGGATGGCCTTCCAGCCGCCGGTGGAGCTGCCCACGGACAGCGGCAGCGTCACCTGCCGGGTACGGGGCCCGCCCGCCGCGAAGTACAGCGACTCGGGCCGCCCCTCCCCCGCGCTGCTGTCGATCCACTGGTAGTCGATCTTGGCGGGCGTGCGCGACACCTGGACGGTGCCCGTGAACAACACCGTCGTGGGGCAGGCGCCGCGGTAGGTCACCGGGCTCGCCTCGACGTCGGCCGCGGCGACCAGCGGCCTGCCGGGCTCGGCGGGCAGCGGGTGAGCGCCGCCCCACACCACGACGGGGCCCGCGCACGCGACGCTGAAGCGGCCCTTGGCCGACAGCCCCTTCCTGCCGAGGATCTCCACGGCCTGCCAGCCGGAGGTGCTCCGGTCGAACGTCTGGCGGTCGGTCACGACCACCTTGCGCGTGCCGTTGACGCGGAAGCTCTTGATGGCGCCCTTGCTGCCGTCACCGCGTACCCAGCGGTAACGCACGGTTCCCCGGCCCTTGGCCGCGACCACGGCGGAGAAGCCGACCGTGGTGGGGCAGGCGCCGGACTGCTTGGCGGGGCTCGCCTTGACCTTGGCCGTCCTGACCGCAGGCGCGGCCGTCCTGACCGCAGGGGCGGCCGAACTGACGGCGGGGGCGGCGAGCGCCGGAGGGGCGGCCAGCAGGCTGCTGAGCAGCGCGGCACCCAGCAGCAACGCTGTCCTTCTCATCGGGGGTCCCTTTCTTTCCACAGAAGAGGGACCATGCTCCCCGGCCCGCCTTGGGACTCACTTGGACCTCTCTTGTAACGTCCGCCACAAGTGCCGCCAAGGGATCGGTCAGAATGTCCCCATACGGATGAGGGGGCGTGTGAACGAGAGCGTGGCGTTGGCCCAGCTTGCCCATCGGCTGGAGGAGGTGGTGGGCGAGCTACGCGGCATCCCCGTCGACGTCGAGCGGGTGGAGGACAACGAGCTCGTCCGGGAGCAGATCGCGCAGGCCGCCGCCACGGCCCGCGAACTGCGCGCCATGCACCCGGTGGGCTCGGCGGAGCACGGCCGCGAGGAGCAGAAGAGCCGCCTCCGCGTGCTGGACGCCCTGCGGCGCGGCATGACGATGCGCACGATCGTCCACGCGAGCGTCCTGGACGACCCCCGCAAGGCGGCCCGGATCAGGGAGCTGCACGCCACCGGCGACCTGCACCGGGTCATCGACGAGCCGATCCAGCAACTGCTCGTCTTCGACCGCGCGGTGGCGTTCGTCCGGATCACCCCCGTCCCCTACGCGCCGGGGGCTCTCGTGATCAGGCAGCAGAGCCTGATCGCCATCCTCATCGACCTGTTCGAGCAGACCTGGGCCAGGGCCAGGGAGACCACCGAGCCTGCGCACCGGCTGACCCAGCGGGAGCGCGAGGTGCTCGCGCTGATCGCCGAAGGGCGCTCCAACAGCGCCGTCGCCCGCGCCCTGTCGATCACCGAGGCGGCCGTCGGCAAGCACGTGGCCAGTGTGTTCGCCAAGCTCGAACTGCCCGCGACCGCCGACGACAACCGGCGGGTGCTGGCCGTGCTCGCCTACCTGCGCGGTGCAGCGGGGTAGGGCGGCGGGGTAGGGCCAGGACTACCCCGTCCTCGTCCCAGCCCCCCTGCGGGCGGGATCCGGCGCGCAGTTCAATGAACGTCATGCAACGTATGACTGGATTGCTGGTCGGCGCGGTCTTCGGCGCGGTCTTCGTCGTCGTCAACGCGCAGAGCCCGCTGAACACCTTGACCGTGAACGTCCTGCGGGCGGCCGCCTGCCTGGCCGCCGCGAGTGTGATCGCCATGTGGTTCGTCGCGGCCCGGAGAGAGCACACCGGCGGGGGACCGCGGCCGAACATGTTCGGCCGTGGTTACCTGATCGTCGTCGCCGCCGAGGCTCTCCTGCTCTTCGGCGGGCTCCGGGTGCTGGCCGCCTGGGGGCTCCCCGAGCAGGCCAACGTGGCCTGGGTCGCGTTCGTGGTCGGCGTGCACTTCATCGCCCTGGCGCCGATCTGGAAGGACCGGGGCATCGCCGTACCCGGTGTGGTCCTCACCGTGCTCGGCGTCGCCGGCCTGCTCCTGGCCCCGACGGGCGCGGTCGCCTGGGTGCCGCTCGTCAGCGGCGTGCTGTCCGGGGTGGCGCTCCTGACCGGCGCCGTCGCCTTCGGCTGGCGCAGCGTGACGGCGCGAACGGCCGATCATCAAGCGGCTGCCTAGCGTTCATCGGCCGGGCTTCGGGGAAGCACCAGCCGCATGTTCGAAGGGTTCGTGAGCGAGAACATCGATGTGGGCGACGCGTCGTTGTACGTCCGCCATAGCGGCGAGGGATGTCCCGTCTTATTGCTACACGGGCATCCCCGCACGTCCGCCACGTGGCATGAGGTCGCGCCCCGCCTCGTGCGGCAAGGCTTCACGGTGGTGTGCCCAGACCTGCGCGGCTACGGCAGGTCGCGCGGCCCGGCACCGAGTCCGGATCACTCCGCCCACTCCAAACGCGCCATGGCGGGCGACATGATACGTCTCATGCGGGCGCTGGGCCACGAGCGATTCGCCGCGGTGGGGCACGACCGCGGGAGTTATGCGGCCTTGCGGCTCGCGCTCGATCACCCGGCCGCCGTCGTACGCCTTGCCCTGCTCGACTGCATCCCGATCAGTGAGCACCTCAGGCGAGCGAACGCCAAGTTCGCGACCAGCTGGTGGCATTGGTTTTTCTTCGCTCAGCCGGAGATCCCGGAGCGTGTCATCAACGCCGACCCGGACAGCTGGTATCACGGCGACCCGGCGAGGATGGGACGGGAGAACTACGACGAGTGGCGCGCAGCCACCCGCCGTCCCGAGGTGGTGCGGGCCATGCTCGAGGACTATCGAGCCGGCCTCACCGTGGATCGGCACGACGAGGAGGCCGACCGCGCTGCCGGGAAGCGGGTGGCGTGTCCCTTGCTGGTCTTGTGGTCGCTCCGGGACGATCTGGAGGAGCTCCACGGCGACCCCCTCGCGATCTGGCAAGGATGGGCGAGGGATGTGCGGGGACACGGCATCGATTCGGGGCACCACATGGCGGAGGAGGCTCCAGAGGCACTGGCTATGGCGCTCGCGGACTTCTTCTCGCCGGAGAAGCCCCCGACGCTGTGACCTGTCAACCCGCGTCCGGCAAAGCCACCACCAGCGCCAAAGCCGCTCCTTTATGAAAGTGTGCTGATCCGTGCGGATGCCTGCCATTTCGTGTGAGCCCTTGCGCCCCGGTAACCGGGGAAATCAAATGGGGTTCGCGACCGGTGAATGACCGCGGTTTCCGCGCCGGTGCGAGCCCTCCGGCGCGTGCCGGCGTGGGGCCTTCCGGGTAAACGGCGTTACCGGGCGTGGGCGCGCGCCTTACGGCCGACTGATAACGTCGTGGGGAATGCGCGTAAATGGGGCCCCGGCGTGCTTCGCATGAGCGTTTTGTCCCCCGCCGAGTCACGACTCATGCCGGGGGCCGATGTCCGGAATTTGACTTCTCCGCCGCGCCCGTTTCTTTCTCGAGTTCGGCCCGGAATTGCCGTGGGCGGCTCGGAAAAGATACGCGTTCAGGTGACCACGCTCCGTATATCGCCGGGCGAATTCCGCGGGGAGCGCCGCGCGAATGCCGCCGCACCGTCGACCGTGCGGCAGTTGAAGTTCCGGCTCCGAGCTGCTCGGCTGAGCCACCCCCGTCCTCCCGGCGGGTGCATGCTGAGGAGGGGAAGCACACACCCGACCGGGAGGTGGGCGTTGCGGCAAGGACGGGGGCCCGGCGGATCAGCCGGAAGGACGCGCAGGGCGAAGGCTGGGGCCCGTGGGGGCGGGCTCCGGCTCGGTGTCGTCGAGCTCTATGGCCTCGGCATGCTGGCGCTGGCCGTGGTGAGCGCGTACTTCGCCGTGCTCGCGGCGGCGCCGGAGATCCGGGCGGCGCGCGGCGAGGGCACCACGGGGACGTTCACGGCCGAGCATCTCGAATGCTCCATCTACGGCATCTGCTCGTGGCAGGGCTCGTTCCGCTCGGACGACGGCGGCCTGCGCCTTGCCGACGCCTGGCTCCACGGCCGCGACGAGGACGAACTGTCCGCCGGTGACCAGGCTCCGGCCCTGTACGCGGGCCACGGCGGCGGCAAGGTCCACGCCCCGGGAAGCCACGACCTCTGGGCCCTTGGGGCGTTCTTCGTGGTGGACCTGGTCTTCGCGGGTTACGCCCTCACGTTCTTCCCGGGCGTACGGCTGACGCGCCGCCTCAGGAGGCCTGGATCGCCTCGCGCACGGCCGGGACGATCTCCCCGGCCCAGCGGCCGAGGGTGACGAGGTCGGCCACGCCGTGATCGGCCGAGAAGAGGATGAAACCCGAGGCGTCGTGCTCCAGCACGGCCCCGGTCAGTTCCTCGACCCACTGGCCCACGGAGCCGCCGATCCAGCGGCCGTCGCCGTCACGGGTGGCGGGCAGCGGCCGGTCGGTGATGCGGCCCGGGAAGTTGTAGATCGTACGGATCTCGCGTGGATCCCGGCCCGCGGCCGCCGCCGCCTCGTCGATGATCGGCCGCGAGGTCCGGTAGCGCTCGCTGAGCCAGTCCGCCGCGTGGCCGGGGAGCCAGCCGTCGGCCACCCGGCCGGTGGCGGCCAGGGATTTCGCGCCGTTCGATCCCGTCCACACCGGAGGAGCGGCCACGGGAGCCGGCTCGATCTGGCGCACCTGGTAGTGGCGGCCCTCGTAGGTGACCGGCGGGCCGCCGCCCGACAGCTTCTTGACCAGGACGATCGCCTCCTCGAAGGCGTCCACGGCGGCGCCCGGCGACAGCCGGGGCACGCCCATGTCGGCGATCCGGTCCCACAGCCCGCCCGCGCCCATGCCCAGCACGACGCGGCCCTGCGACAGCGCCGACAACGACGTGACGGTCCTGGCCAGCATGGGAGCGGGGCGGGTCGGCAGGTTGGTGACGTTGACGAGGCCGGCGACGTGCTGCGTACTCCCCAGGATGAACCCGAGGGCGGCGTACGCGTCCAGGCGCCTGCCGATGTAGGGGTGGTCCGACAGCGACAGGAGGTCGAGACCGTCGCGGTCGGCCTGCTGGGCCATGCGCAGCAGCTCCGGCGCCTCGTCGACGCCGCTGTGCGCGCCGAAGCCGAAGACTACGTCGTGTCCGGACAAGGTTCTGCCTTTCCTTTCGATTTTCATGATCACACCTGCCGCGGCCGGGAGGCCTTCAGGCGGCGCCGAACTGCTCGGTGAAGCGGCCGGTGAACAGGTCGGCGCCCTTGTACGCCGACACCGTCTCGGCCGGGACGACGGCCGGGCCGTCGGGGCCGGGCAGCTGGCCGACGCCGCCGCGCGGTCCGAGCGGGAGCAGGATCATGGGGTGGGGCAGAGGCCGGTAGGCGGCGGTGGGCCGCTCGCCGCGCAACTGGGCGAGGATGTTGCCCGCGACCACCTCGGCGTGCTGCATCGCGTACCCGGCCATCTTGGCCTCGGGCACGTCGGTGATGTCGCCGATCGCGTAGACGTGGTCGTACCCGTGGACGTTGAGCGTCTCGGTGACCCGCACCTGCCCTTGCGGGGTGCGGGTGGTGAGCCGGCCGTCGGCGAGGTAGTCGCTGTTGACGCGCACGCCGTAGGCGCGGAACCAGATGTCGGCGGTGATCTCCTCCCCATCGGCGGTGGTGACGGTGAAGGTCCCGGCCTCGCCGGGCTCGGTCGCCGGCGGCGCGGTCAGGTGGGTGCCCAGCCGCAGGTGGATGCCGAGCTCATCGAGCTGGCGGTGCAGGTCCTGGCGCAGCTCCGGCTCGAACGCCGGCAGGAGTTGCCCGGCCGGGTCGATGACGGTCACGTGCTTGTGCGCCCAGACCTCCTTGATCTCCCCGGCCAGCTCCAGACCGACCGGGCCGGCGCCCAGGATCAGCACGTGTTCGGCGCCGGCCAGCTCCTTGTGGGTCGCGCGGAGGTCGTCCAGGACCTGCTCGGTGGAGTCGGCGACGGGCTTGGCCGGGTAGGTGTAGCTGGAGCCGGTGGCCAGGACCAGGTAGTCGGCCTCGACCCGCTGCCCCGAGGCCAGGGTGACGCCGCCGGGATCCACGGAGACCGCACGGTCGCGGACCACCGTGCCCCGGGTCAGGAACCCGCTGTAGGGGAAGAACATGTTGCTCCCCCACTCCGGCCGGGTCACCGACCGCAGCGACCCGGCCGTGTTGAAGAACGCGTCCCGGGGATCGACGAGGACGACCTCGGCCTCGGCGTCCAGCGCCTTGGCCAGCGCCGAACCGCCGTAACCACCGCCGACGACCACAACTTTACGACTCATGATTGCACGCCCCGATCAACAGAATAGGTTGAGTTCGTGCTACGAACCATATTAGTTCGCTACACGAACTGCAACCCGGGGCAGCTTTACGAGTGGGCCCCCTCGCCGGGCTCCAGGAAGACCACGGGGACCTTGTTGTCCTGCACGACCCGGCCGAGCAGGTCCGCGAGCGCGTCACGGTCGGCGGCGGCGAGGCCCGCCGTCAGGTTCTCGATCCGCGCGCAGGTCTCCGTGTAGAACTCCGCGGCGAGCTCGGAACCCTTCCTGGTCAGCGCGATCCGCAGCGCGCGCGAGTCGTGCGGGTCCGGTCTGCGCTGGACCAGGCCGTTGCGCTCGGTGCGGTCCACCAGGCCGGTGAGGCTGGACTTGGCCAGCCCCAGCATCGCGCCCAGCTCGCTCATGCCGTACGGCTGCGCCATCAGCACGCACAACAACTGCCCCTGTTGCGAGGTGAGGCCATATTCCCTGGCGGACTCGGCGTACACGGCGTTCGTCAGGAACGTGGACCGCACCAGCGCGGCCACCACCCCGATCCGCTCCTCATCATGCTTTTCCACGCGTTCAGGGTAACATTCAAATGCCTGACAATTCGTAGGACGAACTACCCCTTCGGGTCAGAGGCGGGTGGTCACACAGGTCTTGCGCACGTGCCACTCCCCCTGCCGGCCCGCGGGCATGACCAGGGTCGGGGACGGCGCCGAGGCGGACCGTAATCGGATCCCCGGCGGGCGGCCGCAGGGTGACCTCGTCCCCGTTCACCAGCACCTCCGGCATCGCCGGCTCCCGTTCGGCCGCCGTGAGCAGGACCAGGCTGACGTACACGGCGGTCCCGCCCGGGTGGGCGTCGCGGATCAGGTACGGCGTGGCGGAGTGCGTTCCGAAGGCGTTCACGCCGTGCCCGCGCGCCACGCCCGCCCCCGTGTAGCCGTGCAGCCCGCGCACCACGCTGGTCAGGCCGTCCGCGCGCCGGGCCAGCGCCCAGGTGTCCCCGGACCGGGCCTCGGGCGGCCGCGGACCGGCCACCGCGTGGCCGCCGTCGCGTACCTGGTGTCCGGCGGGCGCCGTGACCTGGTGGATCCGGATCTCGGCCGCGCCGTCGACCACGGAGGCGGTCACCACGCGGACGGGCCCGTCCTGGTACGCCGAGGCGGCGAAGCGCTCGCTCACGGCGAGGGGTTCGATGCGGCGCCGCCGGGAGGGCGCCCCCTGCGGTGAGACGACGGCGAGCTGCCCGTCGACCGCCTGCTCGCCGATGTCGGGGCCGGTGTGGCTGGTGTAGGCGAGCCTCAGGTAGTGCGGGTCCGGCGGCCCCGCGGGGTCCTGGACGCGGTCGCGGTCGCTGCCGTGGTTGACCAGCCGGACGACGCCGTCCTCGCGGGTGGCGTGCAGCAGCCAGCCCGGCGGGGACATCGCCACGACCTGGTCGGCGCGGTCGACCGGCGCGGCCGCCTCGGCGTCCGTCCAGGCCGGGTGACCGGGCGGCAGCAGCAGGCCGAGGAAGGCCTTGCTGGCCCAGTACGGCGAGGCGGGGCCGGAGTAGTCCTGGGTGCCGGGCGGGAAGGCGTCGTACCAGCCGCAGGTGAGCAGGCCGCGCTCGTCGGGGGCGCCGCGTTCGACGAAGTGGCGCAGCACGCCGCTCGCGATCCGCCTGGTCCGCCCAGGGGGCAGGGGCGAGGCGCCGGTCAGCGCGCCCAGCCAGAGCGGCGCGACCGTCGCGAACCGGTAGATCAGGGACCGCCCCTGGTGCACCGGCCCGCCGTCGGCGGCGAACAGGTGCTGGTACTGCTCCAGGAACCGGCGCAGGCGATCCGCGTAGAGCCGCCCGCGGGCGGTGTCGCCGGCCATCCGCGCCCACAGCGACGGATACAGGTGCATCGCCCAGCCGGAGTAGTAGTCGAAGTTCTTGCCCTTGCCGTCGGAGTACCAGCCGTCGCCGACGTACCACTCCTCGATCCGCTCCAGCCCGCCGGCGATCTCGCCGGGGTCGTGCGGCCCGCCCACCTCGGCGAGGAACTGCTCCACGACGACCTGGAACAGCACCCAGTTGTTGTCCGGCGTGCGCCGCCCGACGAACCCGGCCAGCCAGGCCACCACCCGCTCCCGCTGCTCCGGTGACAGCCGGTCGAACAGCCAGGGCCGGGTCTCGTGCAGCGCGAGCGCGATGGAGGCGGCCTCCACGAGCGGCTGCGACATGTCCGTCAGGGGTGGCCAGGCGTACGGGTGCGCGGGATCGGTGCCGGCCACCAGCCCCGCGGCGTAGCGCTCCAGCAGGGCGGGCGGCACGTCGCCGCCCGCCCCGGCGATGCGGAAGGCCGCGAGCAGGAACGTGCGGGCGAAGCCTTCCAGCCCGTCGCTGACGGTGCCCGACCGGCTCGCCCGCCCGGGCAGGCGGTATTGGGCGAAACCGTCCGTGGCGTACGGCGCCACGGAGTCGAGCAGGTGGTCCGCCACGCTCTCCCAGTGGGCACGGGTCCAGCCGGTGAAATCGGACAGCTGCGGGTCGGCAGGCGGGAGGCGCAGGGGGGAGGACATGGACCGGATACTACGGCATCCACCTGGGCAGACCTTCGATGGAGTGGCACCGTCCCTGTAAACGGTTTAACTCCGCCTCAGACGTGCAGAAGAGGGCGGACGGAGTCGCGGACGATGATGTGCGTGCCGAGCATCACGTGCCGGCTCATCCCGGCCGTGTCGGTGTCCAGGGCCAGCCGCACAGCGGTCCGGCCCAGCTCCTCGTGCGGCACGTGCACGGTGGTCAGATCGATGTCGTCGGCCGGCGGGAGGTCGTCGAAACCGACCAGCGACACGTCGTCCGGCACCCGCAGGCCGCGCTCCCGCAACGCCGCCCGGGCCCCGGCCGCCAGCAGATCGTTCCCGGCGAACACCGCGGTGAAGTCACGCGGCCCCGCCTCCAGCCGCTCCCGCATCATGCGGTAGCCCTCGCGCCGGTCCATCACCACGCTGTCCACCTCGAGCCCGGGGTCATGCGCCACCCGGTGCGCGGCCAGCGCCGCCCGATAGCCCGCGATCCGGCTCTCCGGCGTCGTGTAACCGGCCCGCCGCCCGAGGAACAGGATCCGCCGGTGACCGGCCGAGAGCAGATGACTGGTGATCGCATGGGCGCCACCGGTGTTGTCGTACTCCACCACGATGGCCGGCACCTCCTCCCCCAGCGCCGGACGCCCGCACAACACCAGCCGCGACCCCGCCACCGCCAGCGCCCGCGCGTAGTCCGCCATCCGCTCCCGGTAGGCGTCGTCGATCGGCATGTTGCCGACCAGGATCACCGCCTCGGCGTGCTCCTCCCGCAGCAGCCGCACCATGGCCAGCTCCCGCTCGGCGTCCCCGCCCGTGGTGCCCACGATGCACAGCCGGCCCTCGCGCACCGCCTGGTCCTGCACGCCCTGCGCCACATGCGCGTAATGCGGGGACACCACCGAGTTCACCACGATCGCCACGCTCTTCGGCCGCGCCCCCGCCAGCCCTCGCGCGTGGGCGTTGGCCACGTAGTCGAGCTCCCGGACCGCCCGCATCACCTTGCTCCGGGTGGCGGGAGCGCTCGGGTACGAGCCCGACAGGATCCGCGACACGGTGGCCACCGACACACCGGCGTGCTTGGCCACGTCCCGGATCGTCGAGGGACGAGGCCGACCATCCTCAGGAACGGCCCGGCGAGGCATCCATCCCCCTTATCCCCACTGTTAAAGCGGTTTAACGATATCGCACGACCGCGGATCCGGCGCGTACGCGGCAAGCCCGCCCGACTGACTCCGGGCGCGAAGAGCCGCTCACCCCCAACTCCCGTGACCGGCCGCTGATGGCGGCGTCCGCCCCTGAGCCTCGTAGGCTGGCCCGCGTGGAGATCCGCGACAGAACCCCCGACGACCTGGACGCCTGCACGAAGGCCCTCGCCGAGGTCCAGGCCAGTGACCGCTACCCCGTGGACTGGCCGCGCGACCCGGCCGGCTGGCTGACGCCGGACGGCCTGATCGGGGCGTGGATAGCCGTCGAGGCGGAGGCGGTGCTCGGCCACGTGGCGCTCACCCGGGACATGGAGGTCACCCGCCTGTTCGTCACCCCCGCCGCCCGCGGGCGCGGCCTGGCCGCCCGGCTCCTCGACACCGTGCGCGCCGCCGTCGAAACCCCCCTCAAGCTGGAGGTCTCCTCCGAGGGGACGGCCGCCATAGCGTTCTACGAACGCTCCGGCTGGCGCAGGGTCGGCAGCGGCCGCGCCCGCTGGCTCAACGCGGCCGGTGAGCCGGCGCTGGTGTACCACTACGTGAGCCCGCCCCGGTCAGGTGAAGAGCAGGTCGGCTAGCTCGGCCCGGCTGTTCAGTCCGGTCCGCTCGTAGACCTGCACGAGCGTGTTCGCGACCGTCCGGCGGGAGAGCACCAGCCGGTCGGCGATGTCCTGGTTGCTCAGGCCCGAGGCGGCCAGCTGCGCGATCTGCCGCTGCCTGGCGGTCAGCTGCGGCGCGGCCAGGCCGGTCAGCGCCGGGGTGCGGGCGCCTTCGCAGCGGCGGGCCAGCCGCCACGCGCGGGTCTCGGCGGCCCGCTGCCGCCGCGGCAGCCCCTGCCTCCGGTACGCGGCCGCGGACTGGGCGGCGGCCTCCGCCGCGTGCAGCAGCATGCCGAGCGACTCGAAGGCCAGCGACACCGCGTCGAGCTCCTGGGGAACGTCCTCGGCCGCCGCGTGCCGGGCGAGGATCGGGGCCAGGTCGCCTTCCACGGAGGCGGCCAGCCGGGCGAGCCGGTCGGCGACCAGGCCGGAGGCGCCGAGCCGGACGGCGTCGTGCAGGGCGTACAGCTCGTACGCTCGGAGCTCCCCGGCCGAGTCGGCGGTCTCGAGCGCCGCCTCGACCGCCCCGGCCAGGTCGCCGTCGGCCGCGAGCGCCCACGGCCGCGCCAGCCGGAAGGCGAACTCGACCTGGTGACCGACCCGCAGGCCCAGCTCTGCGGCCAGCTCCGTGGTCGCCCGCACCGCGGCCACGTCGCCGGTGAGCGCGTACGCGTGGGCCAGCTCGGCCAGGCACAGCCCGCCGTGCAGCGTACGGCCCCGCAGCCGCACGGCGGCCTGCCTGCACAGCCGGACGGCCTCGGCGGGCCGACCCTGGAGCCTGGCCACCCGGCCGCGCAGCGCCCCGAACATGATCAGCGCACGGTCCCAGCCCACGTAGTCCTCGCCGATGCGGTACCCCACGTCGGCGAACCGGCGCGCCGCGGCCAGGTCGCCGGCGAGAACGGCGGCGCCGACCCCCGTCTCCGCCAGCGTGGCCGTGAGCGACGGCAGCCATCCGGGCAGGTCTCCGACGCTGCCGAACGCCTCGTCCACGCGGGCGACGGCCTGCCGGGCGCGTCCTTCGTGGACGAGCCTGCCTCCCTCCAGCGGGGCCAGCCCGAGCTCGAACCGGGAGCTGAGCGGGGCGATCCGGCGGATCTCCGCGACCGACCGCCCGAGCTGGTCGAACATGCCCATCGTGTACTCGATGGAGCCGCGCATCACCAGGAGGCCCTGGCGCGGCTCCGTACCGGTCATCGTGGCGCAGGCGTCCGTCAGCATGGCCCGGGCCTCGGCCTCCCGGCCCAACCCCCAGAAGAGGTTGAGCGCGTGCACGGACACCAGGTCGGCCCGCGTCATGTCGTCCGCCGGGGCGTCGGCCAGGTCCGGCAGGACGGTCTCGGTCTCGTCGTACCGGTCGTCGTAGAACAGCACCGACGCCAGCGCCAGGGCGGCCGTGAAACCACCCCCGGCCGCCAGCGCGGCCCGTCCGAGCCGGGCCGCGAGCCGCAGGTCACGGACGCTCCGCGCGATGTTGCACGCCTCGACGAGCGCGGCGGGGTCGCCGGCCGTCCCGCTGTCGAGCCGCCAGACCGCGACGCGGAGCGGGTCCGCGCCGGTGCGGCCGCCCACCTCGTCGGCCAGGCTCCTGAGCACCTCGCGGGTACGCAGCGTGCCGCACCCGGCCCGGATCACCTCGCCGTAGAGCGGATGCGCGAGCCGTACGGACAGCGGCTCAGGAAAATACAAGGGTTCCAGGGGCCGGGTGGGCAGGGGCTCCGGGGAGATCGTGACGAGCTGGCGGTCCTCCAGACGCCGAAGGGTGTCCAGCGGGGCGAGCGCGGACAGCGCGTCCACGGACAGCGGCTCGCCGTGGGCGACGAGCTCCAGCGCGGCCCGTTCGCCGGGGTCGACGTCGCCGATCCGGCTCTCGATCAGCTCGCGCAGCCGCGTCGTCACCGGGATCTCGCCCGACCAGTGCCACACCCCGCGCCGCTCGGCGAGCGCGCCTCCCGACTCGCCGGCCAGCACCAGCTCGCGCAGGAACAGCGCGTTGCCCTCGCTGGCCCGCCACAGCCGCCGGACCGTGGGCGCCTCGACCTGCCCGCCCAGCGCTCCGGCCAGGACCAGGCCCGCCTCCCGGAGCGTCAGCGGGGCCAGGTCCAGACGCGGGAGCAGGTCGTCCTTCCACAGCGCCGTCACGGCGTCGGGCGCGCGTTCCCCGCTGCGCGTCGTCGCCAGCACGCGTGCCCGGCCGCCGGTCACCAGGTGGTGCACCAGCACGGCCGAGACCGGGTCCAGCAGGTGGGCGTCGTCGACCATGAGCACCAGCCGCTCGCGGCCCAGGGCGTCGGCGGCCCAGCGGATCACGTTGCCGTGCGGCGGCTGGGCGGGCAGCAGGTGCGCCATGGCGCCCAGCGGGAGGTCCGAGGCGGCGGCGGTGGCGAGGATCCAGGTCACGTCGCCGGCGCCGGACAACGCCTCGGCCGCCAGGCGGCTCTTGCCCGCGCCCGCCGGCCCGGCCACGACGGCGCCGCCGGCCTCCACCGCCGATCGGATCGCCGCGAGCTGGGATTCCCGACCGGCGAAGGGCCACAGATGACGCACAGAGGGATGGTACGGGCGAACGTTTGAGTAGGCCATGCTCTATGCGGGACCTCCCGGGGCGGGAGACGGTTCTGCACATGACCGCGATGCCATCCCGCGCCCACCTCACCCCTCTTGTACGGAAATATCTGGACGATGAGGGCGCCGAGGTGGAGTCCATCCGCGTGGAGCCGATCGACCACACGTCCGGCACCCCGTCCACCGGCGGCCTGCGCCGGGTCAGCGGCACGACCGCGTCCGGCCGCACCTGGTCCTTCTTCGTCAAATCCCTGCATTCCGCCCGGCACTGGGCGAACATCGACGTGATCCCCGAGCCCGCCCGCACGGAGTTCGTCGCCGGGTTCCCGTGGCGGACCGAGGCCGACGTGTACACCTCCGGCCTGCCCCTCCCGCCCGGGCTGCGGCTGCCCCGCCTGTTCCTGGTCGACGACCTCGGCGACGAGCGCCTCGACCTGTGGCTGGAGGACGTCCGCACCGCCCCGGGGGAGTGGGACCTGACCAGGTACGCCGCCGCGGCCCGCGCGCTGGGCCGGCTCGCCGGGCAGCGTCCCGCCGACGACTCCCGCCCCCGTACGGCGCTGCGGACCTACGTCGGCCAGTTGCTCACCCAGCACGCGCTGCCCATCCTGCGCGACCCCGCCCTCTGGCGGCACCCGCTCGTCGCCGCGCACGCCGACCCGCTCCTGCAGATGGACCTGGACACCCTGGCCCGCCGCATCCCCGCGCTGCTCGCGGCCGCGGACCGCCTGCCGCACACCATGGCGCACGGCGACGCCGGGCCGCAGAACCTCCTCGTGCCCGCCGACGACCCCGGCCGGTTCGTGGCCATCGACTGGGGCTGGCAGGACCCGGTGCCGATCGGCTTCGACCTCGGCCAGCTGCTCGTGGGCCTGGCGCACGACGGCCTGACCGAGCCCGGCGAGCTGCCCGTGATCCATCGGGCGATCCTGGCGGCGTACCAGCGGGGGCTGGCCGACGAGGGCGTGCCCGCCGGCGACGCCGCGGCCGGGTACGTCACCACGCTGGTCCTGCGCAGCGCCTTCACCGCGATCCCCGCCGAGCGCCTCGGCGAGCCGGTCACCGACGACCTGCGCGAGCTGTTCCGCAAGCGCGTCGGCCTGGCCCGCTTCATCGCCGACCTCGGCCTCGCGCTCTGATACATCACGAAATTAAATAAATCTCTGATATATTTTGCGGTCGATGGCACCTGAGCAGGAGACGACGATGAGCGACGAGACCCGGAGCCCGCTGGCGCCGGAGCCGATCCACGTGCCCGACGACGTGCTCGCCGACCTGCGGCGGCGCCTGGAGCTGACCCGCTGGCCGGACGACGCGGGCAACGACGACTGGAGCTACGGCGTCAACCGCGCCTACCTGCGGGAGCTCGTCGACTACTGGCACACCGGCTACGACTGGCGCAAGGCCGAGGCCGCGATCAACGCCTACGAGCACTACCGCGTCGAGGTCGACGGCGTCCCCGTGCACTTCATGCGCAAGCCCGGCGTGGGCCCGAGCCCGACGCCGCTGATCCTCACCCATGGCTGGCCGTGGACGTTCTGGCACTGGTCCAAGGTCATCGACCCGCTGGCCGACCCCGGCGCGCACGGCGGCGACCCGGCCGAGGCCTTCGACGTCATCGTCCCCTCGTTCCCCGGCTTCGGCTTCTCCACGCCGCTGCCGGACCACCCGGACATGAACTTCTGGAAGGTCGCCGACCTCTGGCACATCCTCATGACCCAGGTCCTCGGCCACGAGAGGTACGCCGCCGCCGGCTGCGACGTCGGAGCCATGGTCACGGGGCAGCTCGGGCACAAGTACGCCGCCGAGCTGCACGGCATCCACATCGGCTCCGGGCAGAAGCTCACGCTGTTCAACGGCGACCGGGCCTGGGACCTCAGCGGCGGGCAGCCCATCCCCGACGGCCTGCCCGCCGACGTCCATGCCCGGATCGTGGCCCTGGACAGGCGCTTCGCCGTCCACCTCGCCGCCCACGTCCTGGCCCCGAGCACGCTCGCCTACGGCCTGACCGACTCGCCCGCCGGAATGCTCGCCTGGATCCTGGAGCGCTGGGCCAGTTGGAGCGACAACGGCGGCGACCTGGAGTCGGTCTTCACCAAGGACGACCTGCTCACCCACGCCATGATCTTCTGGGTGAGCAATTCGATCGGCACCTCGATCCGCACGTACGCCAACAACAACCGCTACCCCTGGACCCCCTCCCACGACCGGCAGCCGCCCGTCGAGGCCCCCACCGGCATCACCTTCGTCGGCTACGAGAACCCGCCCGGCGTCACCACCGACCAGCGCGTGCGGCACTTCGCCGGCAGCGACCGCGGCGCCTGGTACAACCACGTCAACCTGACCGTGCACGACCGCGGCGGCCACTTCATCCCGTGGGAGATCCCCGGGGAGTGGGTCGACGACCTGCGGCGCACGTTCCGCGGCCGCCGGTAGGTCACCGGCTCTCGCGCAGCCGCAGCTCCACGTGCGCGTGGCGGAACGGGACGGGCACGCCGTACGCCGCCGCCAGGTCCGCGTCCTCGGCGCGGACGAAGTCCAGCACCAGGCTGTCCTTGACCCCGAACACCGCGTCCGAGTCGAGGTAAGGCGACTCGGAGACGAACACGTGCGTGGTGAGCGGCGCGTGGCCGTCGGCGCCGGCGATGAAGTGGATGTGCGCGGGCCGGTAGGGGTGGCGGCCCGCCGCCGCCAGGAGCTCCCCGACCGGCCCGTCGTCGGGGATCGGGTACGGAGCCGGAAGGATCGTGCGGAACGCGAACCGTCCCTGGTCGTCGCAGGTGAACAGGCCGCGCAGGTGCCCGGTGGGGACGTCGTCCCGCTGGACGTCGTAGAAGCCCTTCTCGTCGGCCTGCCAGACGTCCACGACCGCGCCGGGGAGGGGGTCGCCGCCGGCCGCGAGCACCTGCCCGGTGACGAGCGTCGGCTCGCCGCCGGGCACCAGGGAGATCGGATCCCCGAGCCGCCGCGGCGGGGACTCGACCATGTGGAACGGCCCCAGGACGGTGGAGTCCGTGGCCCCGGCGGGCGCCCGGTTGGCCATGGTGTCGACGAGCATCGACAGGCCGAGCACGTCGGACAGCAGGACGAACTCCTGGCGGGTGTCGTCGCAGGTCTGCCCGGTCCTGGTGAGGAAGCCGACGGCCGCGTCGAGCTCGGCCTGGGTGAGCTCGACGTCCTTGGCGAAGGCGTGCAGGTGGCGGACGAGGCTGGTGAGGACCTGCCGCAGCCGGGCGTCACGGGCACCGGCGAACGACGCCGCGACGACGTCCTCGGAACGCTCTTCGGAGAACCGAACGGGAGTCTGTGACATCGTGATCACGTCCTGGCGGCGTTGGGGCGTTGTCCCCCAGCATGACCATGGCCGGCGGGGCGCCGCTACCCGCGGAGGTCCGCCGGGGTCCAGCCGGCGGTGCCCGCCACGATCCGGACGGCCGCGCGGGCCAGCGGCTCCAGCCCCGCCACGTCGATCTTGTCGATCGTGTCGGCCGAGTCGAACAGGTACATCGGCGCCGACAGGAAGTGCACCAGCGGCACCCCCTCGGGGTGGAAGAACGCGCCGTCCGTCGGCGGCATCGGCGAGAACACGTCCGGGGGCAGGACGAACGACCGCCGCAGGTCCTCCGCCTCCAGCGTCGCGGCGACCAGTTTCTCCAGCCGGGGGGCTCGTGTCGTGAACCACCATCTGACCTCGGGCTCGGCGGTCGGCACGAGCGTCCCGTCCACCGCCTCGCAGCGGAGCGCGGCGTGCTCCAGGTGCAGTTCGAGCACGACGCCGGCCAGCTCCGGCCGATGGCGGTCGATGAAGGCGCGGGTGCCGGCCGCGTGGGCCATGTGCCCGGAGGTGAGCAGGAACGTCAGGTTGTGCGGGCGCTCCTCGGCCGGGACGCGGGCCCAGTGGCGGGCGGTGGCCAGGACGAGGGCCAGGCCGGAGGCGTCCTCCACGGCCGAGGCCCACGGGGCGTCGTGGTGCGAGGCGACGATGACCGTGTGGGGTGAACTGCCCGGGAGGGTGGCGACCACGTTGTGGGTGATCACGGTGTCGGTGGCGGACTCGGCGATCAGCTCCCCCTCGCACGGGAGGCGGGCCAGGAGCCGGCGGGCGTCCGTCCCGGACAGCCACAGCGCGGGGATGGGCCGCTCGACCGCGTCGTACGGCACGTAGTAGTCGCGGGTCTCCCAGGAGAGGCCGGTCAGCGCGCCGATGAAGCCCGCGGCCCCGGCGGCCAGGGCGGGCTCGACGACCTCCATCATCCGCGGGCCGAACGGGATCGTCTGGACGAGGGTGTCGAAGACGCCCTCGGGGTCGTACGCCGAGGTGGCGAGCGTCCTGACGTACGACTGCGGCAGCTCGCTGAAAGTCACCTCGTCCACGACGATGTCGCCCGGCCGGGCGTCGGCGAGCCGCGCGATCCGGCCCCGCAGGCCGCCGGTCGGCGCGGTGTGGGGCAGCGGCATGCCGGTCCACGAGGTGCCGTCGTCGAGGCGCAGCAGCCCGGCGCCCGGCTGCCAGCGCGGCACCTCGACCGGCTCGAGCGTGACCTCAAGGCCGAACTCCGCCAGGCGCTCGGCCAGCCACCGCTCGGTCCACGCGTCCGCCGGGTAGCCGGGGCGGCGCACGCCCTGCCCCACGACGGTCTCGATCCAGCCCAGCATCTCCGCCGCGGAAGGCACGTGCTCCATGGCCACGATCCAACCATTGACACGACCCACTTGTGAAGCGAGAGTTTCGGTCATCCGTACAAATTATGGAGGCTGTATGAAGTTCGTCGTGGCCGCCGTCGCGCTCGTACTCGGGCTCCTGGCCAGGCCCGCCCAGGCCGCGGACACCATCGAGGCGCACTACAAGGTTGCGGGCCCGTGGACGGTCGCGACCGCCGACGCGACCGGATACAAGCTCTACTATCCGGCCGACCTCGGGGCGGGCGGCTTCAAGCACCCGATCATCACCTGGGGCAACGGGACCAACGCGGTGCCCACGCAGTATCCGGGGCTGCTCAACCAGCTGGCCTCCTGGGGGTTCGCCGTGGTCGCCTCCACCGACACCACGACGGGCACCGGGTCCGAGATGATCGCCGCGGCCCAGTACCTGATCGACCGGAACACCGACAGCTCCAGCGTCTTCTACGGCAAGCTCGACGTGACCAAGGTCGGCGCGGTCGGCCACTCCCAGGGCGCGGGCGGTTCGGTGAACACCGCCACCAAGTCCGGCGGGCTCATCGACACCGTCGTCCCCATCGCGCTGCCCGCCCCGATCTGGGTGAGCGCGGGCGACGCGTTCCACGTGGACCAGCTGACCTGCCCCGTGCTGTTCGTCAGCGGGTCCAGCGACACGATCATCTCCCCCAACTCGGCGCTGCAGACGTACTACGGCCAGGTCCCGGGCGCGGCGGCCAAGGCGCTGCTCAAGGGCGCCGGCCACAACACGATCCAGGGCACGGGCGGCGGCTTCCTCGGCTACGTGACGGCGTGGCTGATGTACCAGCTCCAGGGCGACACTTACGCGCGCGGCGCCTTCGCGGGCACCTCGCCCGAGATCAACACCAACGCCAACTGGCAGAACCAGGTCGAGAAGAACCTGCCTTGAGGAAAACGGATGGCCGCACAGCGCTCGGCGCGCGACCATGCCTCCCATGGACGTCATCGCCGAAGCGGTCGAGTTGATCAGGAACGCCACCTGCCCGGGCGACTACGACCAGGCGTGGGAACTCGTGGGCAGGGCCACGCAGGATCGGGAGACCGCGGCGGGGCGGGGTTTCGCGCTGGTGCGGTCGCCCGATCCGGCCGAGCGCAGGATCGGCTGCGACCTGCTGGGCAGCGTGGCGCAGGTCGAGGGGTCCCTGCGGGAACCGGTGCTGCTCGCGGCCCTGGAACTGGTCGCGGCCGAGACCGAAGACGCCGTGCACGCCTCGATCGCGCGGACGCTGGGCTGCACGGGCGACGAACGGGCCGTGCCCGAGCTGCTGCGCCTGGCCGGGCACCCCGACGAGGACGTGCGCTTCTACGTCGCGTGGTCGCTGCCACTGGGCCGCGCGGACGACGACGCGGTGATCGAGGCGCTGATCCGGCTGACCACCGACCCCGAGGACGAGGTGCGGGACTGGGCGACGTTCGCCCTGGGGACCCAGTGCCAGGCGGACAGCCGGGCGATCCGGGAGGCGCTGTGGGCCCGGGTCGGCGATCAGGACACCGAGGCGCGTGAGGAGGCGATCGCCGGGCTGGCCCGCCGTCGTGATCGCCGCGTCGTGCCGCATGCCGCCCGCCTGCTGGACAACGGCGGGTTCAGCCCCAACACGCTGACGGCGATCGCCTGCCTCGGGGATCCGGCGCTGGTGCCGTACCTGGAGGACTTCGAGGAGGACCAGGGCATCACCGATGCGCTGGGCGAGTGCGATCCGGCGCGGCGCGCGGCGCGCGACGCCTTCGCCGCCGGTCTGGCCGAGGCCCTGCACGCGCGCCTGCCCGAGCTCGACTTCGGCGTGTACGGCGAGCTCTGCGAGCCCGGGCTCACCCTGGCGGCGTCCGGCTACATCTGGTCGGTCGAGCGGCTCCGCGACCGGGTGAGCGGAGACCCGGTGCGCGCCGCCGACCTCGTCGCCGCCGAACTCTCACCAAGCGAGTCCCCGAGCGACGCTGCCTGAGCCCGCGAGTCCCCGAGCGACGCTGCCTGAGCCCGCGAGTCACCTGACGGCCCGCCCGTAGCGCGAAGGCGGGGCCGGGTTGGCGATCAGCGCGGCCGTAGCGCGAAGGCGGCGCGCGGGTTGGCGATCAGCGCGGCCTTGGCCGCCTCGCCGAGCCCTTCCGCCTCCAGCCGCGGCACGAACCGCTCCAGCAGGTACGTCAGCCCCGGCCCGCCGCCCAGCCCCGGCCAGTACGACCGCCGCGCCAGGTCCATCCCGAACAGCAGCCGATCCCCCAGCCCGCGCCCGGCCAGCTCGGCGACGAGCGCGACGACCTCGCTGTCGGGCCCGTACTTGATCCGCCCGGGGCGGTCGAAGGCCAGGTACGCCCCCCTCTCCGCCAATGACGTGAGATATCCGGCGTCGGGATTGTGGTCGATGTGCCCGAGCACCACCCGATCGGCCTCCACGCCATGCGAGGACAGCGCGTCCAGCAGCTCGTGCCCCATCGTGCCCTTGTCGCAGTGGCTGACGACCGGCACGCCGGTGCGCACGGCGGCCACGGCCACCGCGCCGATCAGCCGCTCCACCCCGCGCCCGAACGCGTGGTACGAGGTCGCGATCTTGATGGCCCCCGCCCGCGCCGGCGACCGCCGCACCAGCGGCCCGACCAGCCCGTACTCGTCCATGCCGAGCTCGATCTCGGCCACCAGCAGCTCGGCGATCTCGTCGGGCGAGTAGTGGTGCAGCCAGTGGGCGTCGCTGTAGTAGGTGCTCTTGTGGAAGCCGGTCACCGCGATCACGTGCAGCCCGGTCCGCTCGGCCAGCGCCTTCATCAGCGACGGGCTGCGGCCGAACCCGAGCGGCGTCATCTCGACCACCGCGGACAGCCCGAGCCGCCGGGCCGCCGTCACCTCGGCGACGGCCGCGTCCAGGGAGTCGAGCCGGTAGTCGGGCTCGTTGCGGACGGGCCAGTCACCGGTCATGAAAAAGTGCTCATGCGCATAGGTGAGGCCGATCTCCTCGACGTCCCCCAGCACCGTACGAACCGTCACAGGAGCGCTCCTTCCTCGCGAAGCCGGGCGCGCAGCAGGTCCACGTCCACCGCCGCGGGCTCCACCCCGGCCTGTACGGCCAGCGCCGCCGCCGTCCCGGCCGCCTGCCCCATCGCCATGCACTGCCCCATCGACCGGGCCGAGGCGTGCGCGTCGTGCGTGGCCGACAGGCACCGCCCCGCGACGATCAGCCCGTCGACCTCGACCGGGAGCAGGCACCGGTACGGGATCCCGTAGGTGCCGTAGTCGTGCACGTACTCCCACCGGGTGGCCGCCCCGGCGGCGTGGTCCTCGATGGGGGCGCCGCACCGGGCGATCGTGTCCGGAAAATCCCTCCCGGCCAACACATCATCAGATGTCAGGACATATCGTCCGACGAGGCGCCGCGACTCCCGCACCCCGATCCGCACGGACGTGCTCAGCAGCACCGCCGACTCGTACCCGGGCACCTTGGCCCGCAGGAAACGGACGTACTCCCGCACCTGCGCACGTCCCTCGCGTTCGGCACGCGACAGCTCGAACGGGTCGGTCGGGTCGAGCCCGATCACTCTGGTCAGGTTGGTGTGCACGATCCCGTCGTTGACGGTCCTGTGCACGGAGCCCTCGCGCCTGGGCAGGTCGGCGTCGGCCATCAGCGCGTGCAGCTCGGCCGTGCTGGTGGCCGACAGGTCCACCCCGCCCATCCGGAACGTGGCCGTCATCGGCTGCGAGCGCATGCTCGGCCGCTCCAGCGTGGCCCCGGCCCGCCAGGCCACCTCGCCGTCGCCCGTCGCGTCCACGACCACCCGGGCCTTGACCAGGAACCGGCCGGCCACGGTCTCCACCTCGACCCCGGTCCCCGGCACGTACGCGCACACCCGCGCGTGCAGCAGCACGCCCGCGCCGGAGGTGAGCTCGTCCCAGACGAGCTTGAGCTCCTCCGGCTCGTACGTGACGCCGGTGCCGGCCCCGTACGTGTTGGGCCGCTCGAAGGCGGCTCCGGCGGAGAAGAGCCGTTCGCACACCTCCCAGCCGATCCCGCCGACGACCCGCCGCGAGACCGGGCCGGGGGCGTAGAAGCCGTAGAACGTGTCGAGCACGGCGACGCCGGTGCCGCCGAGGAAGCCGGCCGGCTCCACCAGCAGGCACGACGCGCCGGCGCGGACCGCCGCCACGGCCGCCGCGCACCCGGCGCTGCCGCCGCCGGCGACGACCACGTCGCCTTCCCACAGGACGTTCACCGCAGATGCCACCCTCCGTCGACGGGAATGACCGCGCCCGTGGTCCGCCCCGACGAGGGCGAGAGCAGCCACAGCACGGCCTGCGCGACCTCCTCCGGCCCGCAGGGGCCCGCGCCGAGGGGCATCAGCGCGGGCATCCTGGCCTGGACGGCGGCGGACGTGCGGGCGCGGACGCTCATCGGCGTGGCCACCAGGCCGGCCGAGACCAGGTTGACCCGCACCCCGCGCGGCGCGGCCTCGCGGGCGGCGGTCCTGATCAGCGGGATCAGCGCGCCCTTGGCCGAGGCGTAGGCCACGGTGCGGAAGTCGTCGTCGATCGACGTGCCGAGCGCCGAGCCGATCACCACGATCGACCCGCCCTCGGGCAGCGCGGGGATCGCCGCGCGCAGCAGCCGGAACACCGACTCGTGGTTGACCCGGTGCACCTCGTGCCAGGCCTCGTCGGTGCACTCGGTCACGCCGCCGTCGCCGAGCCTGCGACCGGACATGCCGACCGCGTGCACGACTCCGGCCAGCCGCCCGTGCCGGGCCGTGGCCTGGGCCAGCGCCTTCTCGACCCCGCCTGGCTCGGTGATGTCGATGCCGCCGGCGAGGTCCACGCCGTACGCGCTCGTGCCGGACGCCTCGACCGCCTCCACGCAGGCGCGGCCGATGCCGCCGTCCGAGCCCGCCACCAGGACGGCGCTCATGGCTTCCTGAGCACGGCGGCGGCGCGGCGGGCGTGTTCGAGGTAGGCGGCCTCGAAGAGCTCCTCGGAGCGGGGTCCCCCGACGAGCTTGGCGCTGGAGATGACCGGCGGCGTCCAGCCGCCCGCGACCAGCAGCTCGGCCGTGCGCACCTTGATCTCGTTGACCACGGAGACGGCCGCCAGCGTGCTGCCGGGGCCGACCGGCTCGGCCAGCCCTTCGACGTGGCACAGCGCGTCGCCGACCGGGGTGCGCAGGTCGACCACCACGTCGGCGTGGTCGGCCAGCCGGGTGCCGCTGGGGTGTCCGGGCTCGACGGCCATGGTCTCGTTCATCGAGGTCACGGCCACGACGGACAGGCCCGCCTTGCGCAGGCCCATGGCCATCTCGATGGGCACGGCGTTCAGCCCGCTGACGCTGAAGACGATGGCCGCGTCGCTCGGCCGCAGCTCGAAGTTGCCCAGGATGGCCTCGGCCAGCCCTTCGACGCGTTCGATGAACATGGCCTGGCGCATCCCGTTCGAGCCGGCCACCTGGGTGTAGAAGGTCGTGGACAGGTCGACGATGGGGTGGAAGCCGGGGTAGGAGCCGTAGCGGGGGAACATCTCCTCCACACCCATCCGCGAATGTCCGGTTCCGAACGTGTGCACCACTCCTCCGCCGAGGATCGCCTCAGAGGCGATGCGAGCGGCTTCGGCGAGGGCGTCCTCCTGTGTCCGTTCGATCTCGCCGAGCAGCTCCATGGCGCGGCTTATCCACTTCATCCAGATCTCCTCCCATAGAGTGCGGCGCCGATGGCCCCCGCCATCGGGCCGAGTACGGCGGGCAGCACCGTGACGTCTCCGATCAGCGGTCGTCTGCGCGCGAGTTCGTTGTGCAGGGTGTCTCGCATGAGGTCGAGCGCGCCGGAGACGCCGCCGCCGACGACCACCGAGCCGACGCCGAAGAACGCGGCCGCGTCGCCCAGGGCCACGCCGAGCGCCCATCCGGCCTGCTCGAACACCTGGGCCGCGCGCTCGTCCCCGGCCCTGGCGGCCTCGGCCACCTCCGCCGCGGTGGCCTTCGCCGTCCCCGGGCGGAAGGCCCGCACGATGCCCGGCCCGCCGGCGAACGTCTCCACGCAGCCCCGGTTGCCGCAGCAGCAGACCGGCCCCCAAGGGGAGACGGTCAGATGGCCGATCTCGCCGAGGTTGTCGCGCGGCCCGACGAGGACGGTCCCGCGCAGCGCCACGGCCCCGCCCACGCCGGTGCCGAGCACGGCGAACAGCACGTCGGCCAGCCCGCGGGCGGCGCCCAGCGCCAGCTCGGCGCGGGCGAACGCGCGGGCGTCGTTGACGACGGAGACGGGGACCCCGGTCAGCTCGCGCAGCCGGGCCCCCACGGGGTAGCCGTCCCAGTCACCTGGCGGATTCGGGACGAACAGGGCGGTCCCGGTGTCGCGGTCCACGTGGCCGGGGAGCCCGATCCCGATGGACCCGGCGTGCGGGGCCAGCGAGGCCGCGAGCTTCACCGTCTCGTCGGGGCCGGGCGGCGTGGGGACGGTGCCCGAGCCGGAGACCGCGTCGCCTTCCAGCGTCACCCATTTGATGTACGTGCCGCCGACGTCGACCCCGAGCGCGGTCACGGCCCGACCTCCAGCGCCCGGGAGGCGAAGCGGGCCCCGCCGCGCGGCCGCCGGAAGGGTTCGACGCCGAGCAGCCGCAGGTAGGCCAGCAGCGGCTGGGAGTGGCTGTGCAGATTGGCGACCGGGTACGCCTGCATGGCGACGCCGACCTCGGCCAGGTCCCAGGTGCGCCCGGGGCGGCCGGTCTCGGGGGCCAGGTAGGCGTCGGGGCCCGACAGCGTGCCCTCCCAGACGTCCGGGTAGGCGGCCGTGTGCGTGGCCAGCGTCATCCGCCGCCACCAGTCCCAGGCCAGGTCGGGGAGGTGTTCGGCGGCGGCCCAGACGAGCGTCATGTTGATCGCGTACCAGATCGTGCCGACCCCGCCGGGGCCGTACGCGTCGGCGGCGGGCCAGCGCAGCCGGGCGCCCAAAGGGGAATCGGCGGCTGAAGTGCGCTCGATCGTGCGCAGCAGCTCCACGGCCCGCTCAGGTGGGGCGGCGCCGCACAAAATGGCCCAGGGCTGCACCTCCAGCCACAGATCGTCGTCGCCGACGACCGCTCCCGGGCCGTACGCGCGGCGGTACCAGCGCCCGTTCCACTCCCCCGCGACCAGGACGCGCAGCTCCTCGCCGAGCTTGCGGGCCTCGGCGGCGGTCGCGTGGTCGCCGAGCCGCTCGGCCAGCGTCGCGTAGCGCGGCAGGACCCAGCCGGCCATGGCGGAGTTGAGGACGGACTCGCCCCGGGCGATCATCACCTCGCGCGGCACGCCGCTCTCGGTGATGGCCATGTCGTTCCAGTCGGCGTTGAGGATGCGGACGTGCCCGTGCTCGCCCCGTCCGACCACCCCGGCGAAGAACCTGAACTGCCTGCGCAGGTTCTCCAGCAGCGGCACCCCGGGGGTCTCGTGGACCGGGTGGTACGGCACGTCCGCGCGGAAGGCGGCCTCGTCGCCCGTCGCGCTGAGGTACTCGGCGGCCAGCCACAGGGCCCACAGGTTCTGGTCCGACGGGCGGAACAGGTCGGTCCAGGGCCGCTTGTCCGGTCCGAGCGCATACGGCAGGTCGCCGTCGGGTCCGCCCCAGGCGCACGTGTTGCGCAGCACGGACAGCGCCAGGTCGGGCTCGATGTAGACGAGCGGGAGCGCGTGCTGGAGCGGGTCGCGGGCGGCGCCGTTGAAGCCGTGCCGGAAGGAGTAACAGGATCCCTGGTCGAGGGTGTGGCCGCCGAGCACGCCGTCGGCGCAGGCCGCGCCGGTGAGCAGGGCGGCGTGCCAGGGGATCTCGCGCTCGGCCTCGGGCGCCCGCGCGGCGGAGGCGCGCGGCAACCGGCCGCGCAGGGCCTCCAGGCTCTCCTCGAACGTCGCGGTCCCGGTCGAGGGGCCGAGCAGGCCGTAGCGGAGGTCCAGCACCCGCTCCTGGCCCGCCGCCAGCTCCAGCGGGAGCACGAGCCGCCCGGTCCGCGTCCTGGCGCCGCCGATCAGCTCCAGCTCGAGCCCAGGGTCGTCGGCGTCGGCGGCGCCGGTGATGAGCTCGACCCGGGCCGGCCTGGCCGCCCACTCCTCGGTCGCCTTCAGCCGTACCGGCGCGTCGAGCAGGTTGCGCACCCGCAGCCGGATCAGCACCCACGGCTGCTCGCCCTCCGGGCAGAGGACCGTGCGTTCCAGCGCCACCCGCTCGTCGGCCACCCGGACGACGGCGAAGCTCGGCCCGAAGATCCGCTCAGATCCTGAAATATCGGTGGAAAGCTCGCCGATGCGGGTCACGCCGGTCCCCCGGGTGAGCCACAGCAGGCCGGTGTGCTCGTCGAACAGGTCGCTCAGCCCGTAGTTGTCCGACACCAGCGTGATCCGCCGGTTGCCCACGTGCGCGAAGTGCCGCCGCGTGGGCGGGTCCAGCACGGGGTCCCACTCGGCGCGCGGGTCCCGCTCCTGGTCCAGCGTGTACGCGAACGCGGGCAGCCCGTACGCCGTCGTCCACTCCCCGTACGAGCTCATTTGCGCACCCCTCCCAGGGTCAGCCCGGCGACGTAGTAGCGCTGCAGCAGGAACATCAGCGCCAGCGGCGGCACCGCCGTGATCAGCGCGGCGGTGCTGACCAGGCCGATGCTGAAGTCGTACTCGGTCTGAAGCTGCGACAGCCCCACCGGCAGCGGCCACAGGCCCGGGTTGTTGGCCACGATGAGCGGCCAGAGCAGGTTGTCCCACTGCGCGAGGAACTGCAGCAGGAAGAGCGTCAGCAGCGCGGGCCGGAGCAGGGGAACGCCGATGCGGGCGAAGATGCGCAGCTCGCTCGCCCCGTCCACCCGCGCGGACAGCAGCAGCTCGCGCGGCAGCGCCAGGGCGAACTGGCGGACCAGGAACACCCCGAAGGCGCTCATCATGAACGGCACGATCATGCCCTGGAAGGTGTCGATCCAGCCCAGCGCCTTGACGATGAGGTACATCGGCACGAGCACCACGATCGGCGACAGCGACAGCGTCCCCACGATCACCGCGAACAGCGCGCGGCTGCCGGGGAAACGGAGCTGCGCGAGCGCGTACCCGGCGGCGGCGGACAGGATCACCTCGAGCACCGCGATGCCGAGCGAGAGGATCAGGCTGTTGCGCAGGTAGAGCGGGAAGCCGCCCTGGCCGAACAGCTGCGCCACGTGCGCGCCCAGCTGGGAGACGTCGAACGACAGCCCACCCAGGTCGCTCGCGTCCGAGGCCGAGGAGACCGCGAACATCGCGTACACCGGCAGCAGCATGACGGCCACGACCAGCGTCAAGACGGTCCCGCGTAAGACCTTCACCCGTCATCGCCTCCCCGCAGCACGCGGAACTGCGCGATCGACAGCGCCAGCATGGCCGCGAGCAGCACCATCGCGATGGCTGACGCGTAGCCCATGCGCTCGAACGTGAAGCCGGTCGCCCACATGTAGAGCGGCAGCACCTCGGTCGCCCCCGCCGGGCCGCCCTTGGTCAGCAGGAAGGCCGGCACGAACGACTGCATCGCCCCGACCACCGCGATGACCAGCACGAACAGCAGCGTGCGGCGCAGCAGCGGCAGCGTGATGCGGAAGAAGATCCGCACCGGCCCCGCCCCGTCGAGCCCGGCGGCCTCGAAGACGCTCAGCGGCAGCCCCTGGAGGCCCGCCGTCAGGATGATCACGAACAGGCCGAGGTGCTTCCACGTCGTCATGATCACCAGGGCCCAGAGCGCCAGGCCCTCGTCGGTCAGCCACGGCTTCGGCTCCGCGCCGGCCAGCCCGATCAGCGCGTTGGCCAGGCCGTCCTCGGCGAAGATCACCGACCAGGTCAGCGAGGTGGCCACCAGCGGCATCGCGGCCGGGATCATGATCAGCCCGCGCAGGAAGGCGTTGTAGCGGCCCGGCTTGCTCAGCGGCACGGCGATCGCCAGGGCGAGCACGATCGACGGAACCACGGAGCCGGCGGTGTAGACGGCGGTGACCCTGGCCGAGTTCCAGAAGCCGGGGTCCTCCAGCATCCTGCGGTAGTTGTCCAGGCCCGTCCACTCGGGGGCGCCGGCGAGGTCGTAGCTGGTGAAACTGAGGTAGACCGCCGACACGAACGGCACGACCCAGAAGACCAGGAAGTACAGGGCGGCGGGGAGGGAGAGCAGGGCGCCGGTGCGCGCCTCCGCCCAGCGCTGCCCCTGGCCCGAGACCCGCGCGACGCGAGGTGCGAGCCCCAGAGACAGCGTCATAGGGCGATCCGCATCGCCTGGTCGAAGTCGGCCGCGGCCTGCTCGGGCGTCTTCTTGCCGAACGCCACCGCGTCGCCGGCGTCGGTGAGCGCCTTGGCCATCTCGTTCCAGACGGGCGTCTGCGGGCCGAAGTCGGCGTGCGGGGCGGAGGCGGCCATGATGTCGATGGCCTTCTGGTCGGCCCCGGGCAGCTTCTCCCAGCCCTTGACCGGGGTGAGCAGGCTGGCGTCCTTGAGCTGCTTGGCGGCGACGTCCTCGCGCTGGAGGTAGTCGATGAAGTGCCAGGCGGTGTACTGGAGCTTGGACTTCTGGGCGACCGCCCAGCCCCAGGTGTAGGCGGGGGCGACCGGCCGGCCCGACTCCCAGCGCGGCATCGGCGCGATGTCGAAGCCCTTGCCGAAGGTCAGCTTGGGGTTCAGCGTCGGGAACAGGTCCATCGCGAACAGCCCGGACACCAGCATGGCCGCCTCACCGGTGGCGAACAGCCCGAAGCCGGACAGCGGATTCGACAGCTTGGGGTTGCCCAGACCGCCGTAGTAGCGCAGGGCCTCGACCCCGGCGTCCGAGGCGAGCGTGGCCTTGGTGGCGTCGGGGCTGAGTATCGTGCCGCCCTTGCCCTTGACCAGGGCGAGCAGCTGCATCAGCGTCCACTGCGGGCTGCCCAGGATCCACTGCAGGCCCACCTTCTTACCGTCGGCCGAGGTCAGCCGCTTGCTGTACTCGGCGACCTCCTCCCAGGTGGTGGGCGGCTTGTCCGGGTCGAGCCCGGCTTCGGCGAACCTGTCCTTGCGGTAGTAGAGGTAGCAGATCGTGTAGTCGATGGGGACGCCGTACAGCTTGCCCTCGTACGACAGCGAGCCGATCGCGTGCTCGTCGTACGCCTGGACCAGCGCCTTCTCGTCGGCCACGCCCATGGCCTTGGGGATGATCGGGGCGAGGCGGCCCTTGCGGGCGTGGCCTGGGATCGTCCAGCCGCCGATCTTGACCAGGTCGGGCGGGACGTCGCCGGCGAACGCGGTCAGCAGCTTGGCGTCGAGCTTGTCGACCGGCACGTACAAGGGAGTGATGTCGACGCCGCCGAACTCCTGCATGTAGCTGCGCAGCAGCGGGTTGAAGACCTTGTCGTACGCCTTGGTCTGGTGCAGCCAGACGGAGAGTTTTCCGCGCGGCACCCCGTCGGCGGGGACCGTGGCGGCCGGTTCCGAGCCGCAGGCGGCGAGCAGGCCGGACGCCGTCGCGAGAGTGGCGGTTCTGAGCAGGGCACGGCGGGTCAACCTGGTCATGCTCGACCTCCCGGTATGGGGCCGGTATGGGGGTTTACTGGCCCATGAGAGCGTTGTTGGGGTCGTTGAGCTCCACGGAGAACACGGTGAGATCGCCGCGGGCGTGGCGGATGGTGTATTCGAGGGCGATCCCGCTCTCGGTGCACGTGCTGCGGGCGGTGGCCAGCAGGGCCGCGGCCATGGGCACGCGCAGCAGCTCGGCGAGCCGGTAGTCGGCGTTGACCGCGCCGATCGTCTCCCGGCCGCTCGCGGGGGTGAGGCCGTACTTGGTGCGCAGCAGGTCGTAGAGGGAGCCGGTGAGGTCCTCGTCGAGGATGCCGGGGACCAGCTCGACGGGCAGGTGGGCGCTCTCCAGCATGCAGGGCACGCCGTCGAGCAGGCGCAGCCGCTCGACGAAGACGATCTCCTGGTCCTCCCGTACGCCGAGCGCGGCGGCGGCGTCGGATCCGGCCTGCTGGAGGTGGGCCTTGAGCAGCCGCGTCGCGGGCTTGCGGCCCAGCCGCGCCATCGTCTCGGTGAACCCGACCGGCCGCGAGCCCAGCTCGGGGGCCACGGCCTGCGGGGCGGTGTAGGTGCCACTCCCCTGCCTGGCCACCAGCAGCCCTTCCTGGACCAGGTCGCCGATCGCCCGCCGGGCCGTCGCCCTGCTCACGCCCGCGTAGACCATCAGGTCCTTCTCCGCGGGGATCATCGTGTCGGGCTCGCAGTCGCGGATCACCGCCCGCAGGCGCTCGCGCAGCTGGTAGTAGAGCGGCACCGCGGCTGACGGGTCGAGCGCCAGCCTGCGTTCCCAGTCGGTCATGACGTCTCCGCCTCAGTTGTACGGACGACCGTATCTTTTCTGCTCACCGGGCAAGTGTCAACCATGTGATCCCGCAGGGCGCGAGCGCACGTGAAATGCGCCGGACGCACACCTCGGGGCCACTACGCTCCTTTAGAAGGGCGTTTCGTGGGGGCGGAGGGATGAGTGACGGTCAACGGGGCGGTAAACCATCAGGTGAGCACAGCGGCGGCCACAGCGGGTGAGGCCGTCGGGCGGGTGCTCGGCACCCAGGCGGCCTCGCCGCTGTCGTTCTGGGTCGGCCTGGAGCCGGGCAAGGTCGTCCAGCTCGACGACGTGGTGGTGACCAGGCGCGAGGTGCCCGGCCACGGTACCGTGCTCGTGGCCGGCGTGGTGACGACCGTGGAGGCCAGGCACGAGGGCGCCGCGTACGACTCCGACGTCTTCCTGATCGCCGAGGGCGCGCTGCCGGCCGCCGTGGTCGAGGTGGCGGAGGTGCGGGTGACGCGGGTCGAGCCGGAGGTGTTCGTGCCGCCGCTGCCCGGCTCCAAGGTCTTCCTGGCCGGCTCGGGTGACCGCGACCAGGCCCTCTACTTCGACGTGATGGACCGCCGGATCCCCCTGGGCATGGGCCGCGACGGCCAGCCGCTGTACGTCAACTTCGACTTCCTCGACGGCACCCGCGGCGCCCACGTGTCGATCTCCGGCGTCTCCGGCGTGGCCACCAAGACCTCCTTCGCGACCTTCCTGCTCTACTCGATCTTCAATTCGGGCGTGCTGGAGGGAGAGGCCGCCAACACCAAGGCGCTGATCTTCTCCGTCAAGGGCGAGGACCTGCTCTTCCTCGACCACGACAACGTGCGGCTCGACGAGCGCGCCAGAGGCGTCTACGCCCGGCTGGGGCTGCCCGCCAGGGCGTTCGGCAGCGTCCACGTCTTCGCCCCGCCCCGGCCGAACGACCCCAACGGCGTGCCGCACGTCTCGGCGCGCACGCAGGGGGTGAGCTCCTTCTACTGGACGCTGGTCGAGTTCTGCCAGGAGGAGCTGCTGCGCTTCGTGTTCGCCGACTCCGACGACGAGCGGGCCGGCTACTCCCTGCTGGTCGGCCAGGTCGCCGCCCGGCTGAAGGCGTGGGCCGAACCGGTCGGCGACGGCGGCGCGATCATGGTGCGGGGCACGTCCTGCCGTACGTTCACCGACCTCGTCGAACTGCTGTCCGACGAGCTCCAGGACGAGGGCACGCGCGGCGAGTGGACCGGCGCGCAAACGCCGCTCGGCACCGTCAACGCGTTCCTGCGCAGGCTCCGCAGCGCCGTGCGGCCGCTGTCCCCGATCGTCCGGGGCGACCTGCCGTTCTACCGCAACCACTCGGTCCGCACCTCCGACGCGCAGGTGTCGATCGTGGACCTGCACAACCTGCCGGAGCGGGCGCAGCGGTTCGTGGTGGGCGTGGTGCTGCGCGGCGAGTTCCACCGCAAGGAGTCCTCGGGCACGGCCCGGCCGCTGCTGTTCGTGGTGCTCGACGAGCTCAACAAGTACGCCCCGCGCGAGGGCGACTCCCCGATCAAGGAGATCCTCCTGGACGTGGCCGAGCGGGGCCGCTCGCTGGGCGTCATCCTCATCGGCGCCCAGCAGACCGCCTCGGAGGTGGAGCGGCGCATCGTCTCCAACAGCGCCGTACGCGTCGCCGGCCGCCTCGACCCGGCCGAGGCCGCCCGGTCCGAGTACGGCTGGCTGCCCCCGGCCGTCAGGGAGCGCGCCACGATCGCCAAGCCCGGCACCATGTTCGTCGCCCAGCCGGAGATCCCGGTCCCGCTGGCCGTCGCCTTCCCCTTCCCGGCCTGGGCGACCCGGCCGGCCGAGGCCGCGACCGAGCCGGCGAAGGTCTCGGCCGATCCGTTCCAGGGCCTGCCCGGCGTCGAAGACGACATCCCGCCCTTCTGACCACAGGTGGTTTCGTGAAGATCCTGCACACCGCGGACTGGCACGTGGGCAAGGTGCTCAAGGGCCGCCCCCGCTTCGACGAGCACCGGGAGGTGCTGCGCGAGCTGGTCGCCGCCGCCCGCACCCACGACGTCGACGCCGTCATCGTGGCCGGCGACCTGTTCGACACCTCGGCGCCCACGCCCGAGGCCCAGTCGCTGGTGCTCAACGCGCTCATGGCGCTGCGCGGCGACGGCAGGGACGTGGTCGTGCTGGCCGGCAACCACGACAACCCGCAGCTGCTGGAGGTCTACCGGCCGGTGCTCGGCAAGCTGGGCCTGCACGTGATCGGCTCGTTCCGGCGCCCGGACGCGGGCGGCACGCTGGCCTTCACGGCGCGCTCGGGCGAGCCGGTGCGGCTGGCGGTGCTGCCGTTCCTGTCGCACCGCTATGTCGTACGCGCCGCCGAGGTCCTCACCGGCACCGCCGCCGACCACAACCGCGACTACGCCGCCCGCATCGGCGAGCTGATCGGCGCGCTCACCGCCGGCTTCCACGCCGACACCGTCAACCTGGTCACCACCCACGGCACCCTGCCCGGCGGGGCGTTCGGCGGCGGCGAGCGGGAGGCGCAGTCGATCTTCTCCTACTACTTCGAGCCGACCGCGTTCCCGACCGCCACCCAGTACGCCGCCCTCGGCCACCTGCACCGCCGCCAGCAGATCCCCGGCCCGTGCCCGATCTGGTACAGCGGCTCGCCGCTGGCGGTCGACTTCGGCGAGGAGGGCAACACCCCGGGCGCGCTGCTGGTCGAGGTCACCCCGGGCAAGCCCGCCGTGGTGCGGGAGCTGGCCTTCACCTCGGCGCGGCGGCTGCGCACCGTGCGCGGCACGCTGGAGCAGCTGGAGGCCATCGAGCCGGGCGACGACTGGCTCAAGGTGATCGTGGAGGAGAAACCCCGGGTGGGTCTCGCCGACGACGTGCGCGGCCTGCTGAACGGCGCCGTGGACGTGGTCCTGGACGAGCGGTTCCGGCCGGTGCCCGCCACGCGCAGGACCGGCTCGGCCGAGCGCAGCCCGCGCGAGCTGTTCCGCGAATACCTGACCGCCACCGGCCGCCACGACGAGCAGGTGGCCACGCTGTTCGACCGGCTCTACGACGAGGTGACCGGCTGATGCGACCCCTCCTGCTGCACCTGGACCACTTCGGCAGCTTCCGCGAGCCGGTGACCGTCGACTTCTCCGACACCGAATACTTCGCGCTCGTGGGGCCGACCGGCGCCGGCAAGAGCACGATCATCGACGCGATCTGCTTCGCCCTGTACGGCACGGTGCCGCGCTGGGGCAGGGAGAACTCCATCGCCCACGCCCTGGCCCCGTCCGTCGCGGCCGGCAAGGTGGCGATGGTGTTCGACAGCAACGGGCGGCGCTTCGGCGTGGCCCGGTCGATGGTGCGCGACGCCAAGGGCGCGGTGCGCACCAAGGAGGCCAGGCTCGACGAGCTCGACCCGGCCTCGCCGCTCGAGCAGGCGTTCGACGCGGTGGTCAAGCCGCTCGCCGAGGGCGAGAACGTCACCCCGGAGGCACAGCGGGTGACCGGGCTGGAATACCGGTTCTTCACCCAGTGCGTGGTGCTGCCGCAGGGGCGCTTCGCGGAGTTCCTGCACGCGGCGCCGCGCGAGCGGCAGGACCTGCTGGTGCAGCTGCTCGACGCCGACGTCTACGAGCGGATCAGGCAGAGCGCCGCCCGCGAGGAGGAGGCCGCCAAGCAGGCCGCCTCCTTCGCCCGCGACCAGCTCACCAAGCTGTCCGGCGCGACCGCGGAGGCCGAGCGGGAGCTGGCGGAGCGGCTGGAGGCGCTGCGGCGGCTGGCCGAGACCATCGGCGCCGACCTTGACCTGCTGCGGGCCCGCGAGGGCGACATCCGCCGGGCCGAGCAGGAGCTGGCCGCCATGGCCGAGCGCCGGTCGATGCTGTCGGCGCTGCGCATGCCCGCCGCCGTGCCCACGCTGGCTTCCGCCCGCCGCGCCGCCGCCGAGGCGGTCGAGGCGCTGACCGGCGAGGTGGCCACGCTGGAGGCCGACGACCACGAGGCGTACGAGGCGCTGGCAGCGCTGGGCGACCGGGGCGCGCCTCGGTCGGCGCTGACCGCGCTGGACGCCCGCGAGCGCCTGGCCGCCGACGCCGCCCGCGCCCGCGCCGAGGCCGCGACGGCCGCCGCGTCGCTGCGGGACCTGGCCGGCGCGCGGGAAGCCGCCGAAGAGGCGCTGACCGCCGCCGAGACCCAGCGGGAACGGCTGCGCGACGCCCACGCGGCCGCCCACCTGGTCCCGCGGCTGGCCGTGGGCGAGCCGTGCCCGGTCTGCCGGCACCCCGTCTCCGAGCTGCCCCGGCACGAGCCGCCCGCCGACATCCGCGCCGCCGACCGCGTCCTCGCGGGCACGCGCGAACGCGCCGAGCGCGCCAGGGCCGCCCACGCGCGGGCCGAGACCTCGGCGTCGATGCTCACCGCGCAGGCCGAGCGGGCGGAGTCCGAGCTGGCCGCGCTGCCCGCCCCCGGGGACCGGGCCGAGCTCGAAGGCCGGCTGGCCGCGATCGCCAAGGCCGACGAGCTGGCCACCCAGGCACGCGGGGCGCTGCGCGCCGCCCGCGGGAAGCTGGACGAGGCGCGGGCCGGCGCCGAGCGCACCGAGCGGCAGGCCGAGAGCGCCTGGCGGGAGCTGGAGGCGGCCCGCGACCGGCTGCTCGTCTCCGGCCGGCAGGAGGACCCGCCGCCGCTCCTCGACCGGCGCGACCTGCACCAGGCGTGGACCGAGCTGCTCGGCTGGCGGGACCGGGCCGCGCAGGCCGCCCGCGCCGAGCTGGCCGAGCGCGAGGAGCAACTCGCGCAGGCCCGCGCCCGGCTCACGGCCGACCGCCGCCGGCTGACCGAGCGGCTGGCCCAGCACGGCGTGGTCACCCCGCGCGACGCCTCGCCCGACCAGCTCGGCGCCGCCGTCGCCGGGACCGTCGCCCGCGCCGACAGCGCCCTCGAACGCCTCAAGGAGGAGCGCAAGCGCGCCGCCGACCTCGAGCTCCAGGTCTCCGGGAAGGAGCACGAGGCCAAGGTCGCCCACGAGCTCGCCCTGCGCCTGCGGGCCAACGCCTTCGAGCGCTGGCTGTGCGCCGAGGCCCTGGCCGTGCTGGTCGCCTCGGCCTCCGACACGCTGCGCGAGCTGTCCGACGGCCAGTACGAGCTGGCCCTCGGCGACAAGACCGGCGACATCGAGGTCATCGACTACGGCGAGGCCGGATTGCGGCGCAGCGCCCGCACCCTGTCCGGCGGCGAGACCTTCCAGGCCGCCCTCGCGCTGGCCCTGGCGCTGTCCGGCGCCGTCGCCCGGGGCCTGGACTCGATCTTCCTGGACGAGGGGTTCGGCACGCTCGACCCGGCCACGCTCGACACCGTCGCCGGCACCCTCGAACGCCTGGCCGCCGGCCAGGACCGCCTCATCGGCGTCGTCACGCACGTGCCCGCGCTGGCCGATCGCGTGCCGGTGCGCTTCGAGGTCAGGCGCGACGGCAAGGGCTCCCACGTGCGGAAGGCGGCCATCGCTCCATGACGGGATTCACCGTCGACCCGTGGGACCCCGGCTACGCCGCCGCCCTCGCCGTCGAGAACCTCTCCGAGATGGGCGCCACCAGCGCCGAGCTGGTCATCGACATCGAGCGGCCGGCCGCCGACTGGAAACCCGTCACGCCCGGGCCCGACGCCTCCCCTCCCGAAACGCTGCTGGTGGCCGACGGGGTCCGCAGGATCGACGCCCGCGTGTGGGTCGACGATCCCGACGCGCCCATGCCCGTCCCGGGGATCGCGGCGTCGTACGCGGCCGGCATCGTCCGCTGCGGCCCGGACGGCGCCGACCTCGCGGCCATCCAGGTCAACCGGTCGCTGATCTCCGCCTCGCCGCACACGCCCGAGGTCAAGACCACGCACGCCACGTACGAGCCCAGCAAGGCCGCCGACGCGAGCTTCGAGGAGCTGTCCCTGGCGTTGCAGCGGCTGGTCACCCAGCTGGAGGTGGACCTGGCGGTGCGGCACCGCGACCGCGGCGACGACCTGCTGCTGGTGGACGGGCCGCTGCGGGGGCGTACGCACCTGCCGCGCACGATCGGCTACATCAAGACCCACCACACCGCCTACCTGCCGCCGCCGCAGTCCGCAGTGGTCGCCGCGCTCGCGCCGGGCCAGCGCACGCCCGTGTTCCTGATGGGCACGAGCTGGCGGCGGCACGCCTGGTACCTGCGGCTTCCCGTCCAGTCGTCGGCGCCGTGGGCGGGCGTGGCGCGCTGCGAGGCCAGCGCCGAGCTGGACCCGGCCCAGGTCGTACGGCTGGCCGACGCGGTCACCCTCGCCCTGCCGCCGCTGGCCGGCGTGGACTACAAGGATCCGCGCGCGCCGCAGAACCTGGTCCCGATCGGCGGCCTGGAGAAGCTCCTGCGCCACCACCTGGGCGACAGCCGCCTGCTCTACCGCGCGCTGCGCACGGCGGCGGCCGGATAACCGCCCGCTCCGCACGGCGACGGCCGGTCGGCCACGTGCTCCACCGCGGGCCGGCGCGTTCTGGGAACGGGCCCGTCACGAAAGGCTTCGCTAGCCGTCAGGGAGGGAATGTCAGCGGCCCTGACCGGCGGGCGCCTGCCTAGCGTGGGCGCATGGGTGACTGGTGGGCGGCCTTCAAGCGATCGCCGTACTTTCCCGCGTCCGTCCTGACGCTGATCCTGTCGGCGGGGGCGGGGCTGTTCGCCGGGTCGTACACGTACGCCATGGCCTCCCCGACGCCGCACCACATGCCCGTGGCGGTCGTCGGCGTCAGCGCCCAGACCGTACGCGGGAAGGCCTTCGTCGCCGGTCTGGAGCAGTCTTTGGAGTCCTCACTCGTCCTGCGCTTCCAGCGGACGTACGCCGACGCCGTAAGAGCCATCGAGGAGCAGCGGGCCTTCGCCATATTCGCGGTGCGCGGGAACGACGTCGAGATGGACGTCTCGAGCGCCTCGGGCGCGTCGGTGGCGCTGCTGCTCGTCGAGCAGGCTCCACGCGTCGCCGCCCGGGTGGGGGTGCGGCTCACGATGAGGGACATCAAGCCGCTCCAGCGAGCCGACCCGCGCGGCCTGGCGATCTTCTACATCACGCTCGCCGCCGTGATCATCGGCTTCACCGGGGCGGCCCAGCTCAGCGCCAACGCCGCCCAGCTCAATCCCGGCGAGCGGATCGCCTTCACCGCCGCCTACGCCGGGCTCGGGGCGTTCGCCATCGTGGCGGTCGTGGACTGGCTGCTGGGCGCGTTGAAGCTGCCGGTCCTGGAGTCGTGGTTGATCCTGGCGCTGACCATGTTCGCGACGGGGATGGTGTTCACCATGTTCCACGCCTTCCTCGGACGCTGGGCGATGCTTCCCACCTGGGGGCTGATGGTACTGCTGGGCAACCCCTCCTCCGGCGGGGCGGTGTCGTGGCCGCTGCTGCCGTCACCGCTCGGCGTCATCGGCCGCTGGCTGCCGCCGGGGGCGTCGGTCAACGCCCAGCACACCGCCGTCTACTTCCGCGCCCACCAGAGCCTGATGCCGTTCCTGGTGCTGGGGGCGTGGTCGCTGGTGTCCTGCGTCGTCTTCCTGATCTGGCGCAAACGCCATCCCGGGGGCCACACCGACGCCCCCTCATGAGCCGGTCAGCCGCGTGGGGCGCGGCGGTCGCGGCGGCGGTCGAGCTCTTCCTCGCCGACCAGGGTGAGCATCGGCTCGCCCGGGGCGCACAGCATCACGACGACGAAACGGCTCCACGCGTCGGGGAGGTTGTTGGCCGCCTGGTAGTGGATGACGTCACCGCCCGGCTCCCAGAAGGCCTCGCCGGCGCGGATGACCCGCTCGGGCTCGCCCTCCAGCTCGAAGATCATTTCTCCTTCGAGCATGTAGCCGAAGACCGGGCCGGCGTGGCGGTGCGGCGGGGTGCCCGAGTCCCCCGGCGGCAGCTCGATCAGGGCGGTCATCGAGCAGGCCCCTTCGGGGACCGTGGGGTGCTGCTCCTGAAGGAGGGTCAGGACGGTGTTGGATTGCATGTCCAGGAGGCTATGGACCATTCGGCCCTATGAGATGGGCCATTTGCGGTCCGACCGATTGGACCAATTCCGAGTGTTCATCTTTCCTTTAGTGATCTTTGTCGTTATTTGCCCAATTCTGCGGGGATCATTGCGGTGTCCGTCGCACCCCCCACGAGGAGGCTTCGTGCACACCCCGCAACGCTCCGGACGTTCCTGGCCGGTGAGGCTCACCGTCGTCCTCACCGCCTTCGTGTCCCTCATCGGCCTGGTCGGCATCACCCCCGCCAACGCCTCGGTCTACAACTCCTGCACCATCTCGCGGTGCTCCGACGCGCGCTCGGCCAGCTCGACCTGGGCCTCCAAGGGCTACCCCACCTCCAGCGGCTGGTACTCCTGGCCGGACGGCCGCTACAACTACACCGGCGGCCGCTTCTACAACCGCGAGGGCCAGCTGCCCAGCGGCGCCACCTACTATGAGTACGACGTGTACTCCCGGGCGCGCGGGGCCGCGCGTGACGCGTACCGGATCGTCGTGAACCGCAGCACCGGCGTGGTGTGGTTCTCGCCCAACCACTACACCGACTTCTACCGCCTGTAGGGACGCACGCCCATGACCTCCGCCGAACGTCCGCTGCCGTCCTGGCTCACGGTGTCCACCGGCCCGGCGCCGACGGTGGTCGACGGGCGGGCCTGCCGGACCCGCGCCACCTTCTTCGAGGAGGTGGCGCGGGTGTTGCGCCTGCCCGCCTACTTCGGCCGCAACTGGGACGCGCTCACCGACTCGCTGCGCGACACCGGCGCCGTCGCCCTGTTCGTGGCGCACGCCGAGGAACTGCTCGGCGACGAGCCTCCCGAGCAGTTCGCCACGCTGCTGGCGGTCCTCTCCGACGCCGCCGAAGCCGGGCTGACCGTCACCCTGAACACCGAGCCCGCCCATGAAGCCCTGCTCCGGGAGCGGACCGCCGCCGCACTGAGCTGAACCAGGGCGACCAGCACTATGGGGAGCACAGGTACGGGCGGGAGAGTGTCAGGGCGGTCGCCGTGAGGGCCATCCCGAACAGGACCGGCGCGAGGTGCCAGAGGTCGACGTACCCGATGGCCAGGTGGGTGAGGACGGCGGGCACGAACCCGGCGACGGCCGCGAGCGACAGCGTCCACCACACCCACGACTCACCCCGCCGCCATCCCCAGGCGCTCAGCAGGGTGATCGCCGCCGCGGCGGCCAGCAGCGCCCCGCCGAACCCGGCCCTGTCGTGCGCGACGAACGGCAGCAGCCGCGTCCCGGCCGCCGCCCGCAGCGCGTCCGGCCCGGTTCCCAGGTACTCCAGGTCGCTCGGGACGAAGACGCCGCCGAGACCGACGGCCGACACGGCCACGCCGCCGACGAACAGCCCGACCCCGGTGACCACCATGAGGAGCTGGCCGGTGAGCGCCCGGCGGCGTTCGCCTTCGGGTCCGTCCGGGCGGGAGGTCCATCGAGGGCGCTCCCGGGGCCGCCGGGCCGCGGCCAGGAACATGGGGAGGAGCACGACGGCCAGCGCCGTGTGCAGCGGCTCCACGTACCCGTGGGTGAAGAGGTAGGGCACGGCGGCGAACCCGATCGCCCCCGAGACCAGGTACGCCTCGCGCGCCCACGGCCACCCGCGGCGCATGCCCCCGGCGGTGAGTCCGAGGTAGAGGACGCCGACGGCCACCATCGTGCCCGCCAGCGTGATCCGGTCGTGCCGCAGGAAGTGGACCAGGTGGTGGTTGACGGCGTGTAATGCCTCCTGGTCCATGTCGAGGAAGGCGCGGTCGTACCAGAGCAGCACCGGCCCAAGCGCGACCGCCGCGGCGACGAGCCCGGCGACTGCGATGACGGCCCCGGTCACCAGCCCCCACCACCAGCCGGGCCACCGTCGGGGGTCGCGACCGACGGCCCGCGGCGAGGGGGCGGGCGCGGTGGAGGTCGCCGCCTCCATCACCCGCCCGAACCACCCGGGGCCTGCCTCGATCAGGAGGGCCGGTGTGGCGAGCACGATCTTGGCGGGATCGGCAAGAATGCGGGCCGCCGCTCCAACGGCCGGGGAAGCGGGCAACACGATGCCCCCTTCACACACCCCCACACCACACTCGGCCCCGCCCACTCCCACGCCGCGCTCAAGCCCACCCGCCTCCACTCCGCGCTCCCCCCGGGGCCCGCCGCGCTCTGCCTGGGGCTCCTCCACGCCCTGGTCTGACCGAGGCCACTCCACGTCGCGCCCCGCCCGAAGCTCCTCCCCGCCGCGCCCCGCCCGAAGCTCCTCCCCGCCGCGCCCCGCCCGAGGCTCCTCCTCGTCGCCCGTCGGCAGGATCGCGTCCACGTGTGCTGCCAGGGCGGCGGTCACGGCCGGGTCCCCCGTGCGGACCAGCAGCGGCACCCGCCTGCCCGCCGCCGCCTCCCGTACCAGCGGCACGTCCGCGAGCCCGACCGGCTCCACCAGGATGAGCCCCGCCCCGAGCGGCGGCAGCGCACGTACGGCGTCCCGGGCCACCTCCGGTGGCACCGCCGCGCCCAGCCGGCTGCGCACCGCCACTCCGTCCACGGTGCCCGACAGATGCGCGGGCGGGTGCCGATGCCCGAGCAGCCGCGCGACCGCCCGCCCGCCGCCGGGCAGCGATCCCGTCCAGGCCAGCGTCCGCAGCGCCATCCGCCGCGACCGCCGTACGCCCAGCAGCGCCCCCGCGATCCCCCGCAGCGGCTGGTACGTCCAGTCAGGCATCGCTCCCCGGCCCTCCACCCCGTCCTCCGTCCGGCCGTCCACCCGGCCTTCCACCCGGCGGTCCGCCCGGCACTCCGCCCGGCCCTCCGCCCGGCATTCCATCGAGCTCGGGCAGCGGGTCGGTGCCCCGTTCCGCCGACTCGGGTGGCGTCCATCCGAGGAGTGGATCCATCGACCGCAGCAGCAGCCTGGGCGGCACCATGCGGGCGGCGAGGTTCCGTGACCACGCCCCCGGTCCCCAAGCCATCAGGGACGCCGCCCCCATCCGGGCCGATCGGCGCACGATCGCCCGGGTACGGGGCCGCCGCACCCGGTCGTACCGCGCGAGCGCCACGTCCACGTCGCGGTCCGAACGCAGGCAGGCGGCCAGCGTGACCGCGTCCTCCAGCGCCGTGCCCGCCCCCTGCCCCAGCGCCGGGTCCATCGCGTGCGCCGCGTCCCCCAGCAGCGCCACCCTCCCCCGCACGTACGTGGCCAGCGGCGGCACCGCGTACACGTCGTGCCGCAGCGCGGCGTCCTCAGGCACGGCCGCCAGCAACTCGGGCACCGGATCGGGCCAGCCGCCGAACCTGCTCACGAGCCCCGCGTACGCGTCCTCCTCGCCGCCTTCGGGCGCCCGGGCCGCAGCGAAGCAGTAGAACCGCCCGCCCCGCAGCGCGGCGAACCCGAAGCGCTCTCCGCGCCCCCAGAAAATCGCCCCTTCGGCGCCTCGCCCGCCCAGCGGCTCGGTCACCGCCCGCCACGCCGTACATCCGGCGTACCGAGGCGCCCGCGCCTCCGGCCACCCCTGCCGCCGCACCCGGCTACGGATCCCATCGGCCCCCACCACCAGGTCCGCCCGCACCTGCCCGCCTCGGTGCTCGACCACCCCGTCGCCGTCCGGCCGCACGGCTTGCACCTCGCTGCCGGGCCGCAGGAGGTCCGCCGGCAGTGCCGCCACGAGGACCCGCACCAGCTCGGCCCGGTGCACCATGAGCAGCGGCCACCCGTGACGCCTCGCCACGTCGGCGTTGTCGGTCCTGGACAGCCATCGCCCGGCCCGGTCCCGCACCCCGCCCACGGTCTCCACGCCGGCGATCGCCCGTACCCGGTCGGCCAGGCCCAACGCGGCGAGGGCGCGCGTGGCGTTCGGCCAGAGCGCCAGCCCCGCCCCGATCTCGCCGAACTCGACGGCCCGCTCCAGCACGGTCACCCGCCACCCGATCCGGTGCAGCGCGATCGCCGCCGCCAGCCCTCCGATCCCCCCGCCGACCACGACCGCAGCAGGCACGACCCGCACCCCCGACATCCTTTTGAGCGACTGCTTAATCAGACCATAGACCGATTTAAGCGATCGCTCAACCGTCGAGGGCGGCGCACGCGGTCGGCAACCCTGGCATGGGAAGGACGGGAGCCGGCGGGGAGCGCGGCCGATGGTGACCGCGCTCCCCGATAGGGCAGATCCCGTCAGTGGGGCAGCAGGATCTTGTCGACGATGTAGACGGTGGCGTTGCTCGTCATCACGCCGCCGCAGACGATCTTGGCGTCGTTGATGGTGAGGTTCTCACCGGAGCCCTTCACGGTCAGGGACCCGCCCTGCATGGTCTTGAGCGTGGCGCCCTCGACCAGGTCGGACGGCGCCTTCTTGCCCATCACGACGTGGTAGGACAGCAGCTTGGTCAGCGCTTCCTTGTTGGCCATGAGCTTGTCCTGGGCTTCCTTCGGGATCGCGTCGAACGCCTTGTTGTCCGGCGCGAAGACCGTGATGTCCGTGGCGGAGTCCAGTTTCTCCTCGAGCCCGGCCTTCTTCACCGCCTCCGACAGCTTGGACAGCTCGGAGATCTTGGAGAGTGCGGTGCCGACGGGCTGGTCCGCGACCTCGGCCAGGTTGCCCTCGATCGCGGAGCAGCCGGGTCCGGACGGGCTGGCGGCGGCGGTCGCGGTCGGCGAGGGCGACATTTCCGGAGAAGTGGGTGACATTTCCGGAGAGGTGGGCGACATCTCTGGCGAAGTCGGCGACATCTCCGGGGCGGCGGTCGTTTCCTCCGGCGATGGCACCGGCGTACGCGTGTGGACAGCTGCGCCGGCGGTACCAGTGGCACCGGCGGCCAGCGCCAGCGCCGCCGCGAGAAGCACTTGTTTCACTGTGATCCCCCCGAGTTCGGAGTGCCGCGGCGGGCGAACCTGCCACGGCTCGAACGCAGCCCCGGGCTCGCACCCCGGCTGCCTCTCCAGTGTGGGCAGCCATTGAGAACACGGGAGTTACATTTCACCCAAAAAGCCACAAAAGCCGTACACCACAACTTTTGCCCGCCATATCTCGGCGCAGGTTTGGAACCCGACGGTCCCTGGCCCGCCGGAGCCCGCGGGCCTCGGGTCCCTTTAAGAAGCGTTCAGAGCACCGGCCGCAGGGCGATGATCGCGCCGTGGGTGGGCAGCGGCGGTTCGGCCGCCGCGACCTGGTCGAGCCGTTCGATGTCCCGTGCGGCCGCCTGCACCGCGCTCCTGACAGCGGGCACGTCGGCGCGGGCGTGCTCCGGCAGCACGACCACCATCCGCGCCGACGTTCCGCTGACCTCGGGGAAGACGTGGGAGAGGTGGTCGAGTGCGTCCTGTGACTGCGAGCCTGACGGAGCCGGCGCGACGCCGTCGCCATCGTCCGGCGCGGGCAGGCCGACGGCGTCTTCCACGACCACCTGCCCGCCGAGGTGCTCGCGCCCGCCCTCGGCGGGCTGATGCTGTCGCTGCTGGAGAGCGTCAACGCCGGCCTGTGGGAGGACTCCGGGCGGGGGGCGGCCACCGCGATCCTGAGGGGTGCCCCCGAGCGCGCGGCCGGCGTGGCGGCCGGGCCGGCGCGCTGGGAGACGGCCCGGCGCTACCGGGATCCCGGGGGCGGAACGGGTAGCGTGGACGGATGAGCAAGTCGTTCCTGGAGCCGGCCGAGTGGTACGCGACCCTTCCGGCGTTCTACGCCTCGGCGTGCGTGCTGCTCACCGATACCGAGGACCGGGTCCTCGTGGTCAAGCCCAACTACCGGCCCCACTGGGCGATCCCCGGCGGCATCATGGAGGCCGACGAGCACCCCCACGAGTGCGCGGTCCGCGAGGTCGAGGAGGAGCTCGGACTGCGCGTGACGGTGAGCCGGCTCCTGGTGGTGGACTGGGTGCTGCCGGTGGGCGACCGGCCGCAGAGCATGGCCAACTTCCTGTTCGACGGCGGCACGGTCACGGATCCGAGCCAGATCGTCCTGCAGGCCTCGGAGCTCGACGACTTCGGCTTCTTCCCCTGGGACGAGGCGGCCGGGCTACTCCCCGCCGCCACCACCGCCCGCATCCCGGCGGCACGGCGGGCACGCAAGGACGCCCGCACCGTCTACCTCCCTTTCACCCCCCAGTAGCCCCTCTCGGTACGTCCAGGCACCTGTGATGTGTTCCGCGCGCCCACAAAACCTAGTAGCTCTAGGAAATAGGCTAGCATTCCTAGGAACGACCGAAAGGGGATCATCATGGCCACGCTGGACGTACCAGGCGCCAGGCTTTACTACGAGGTCAGCGGCGACGGACCCGCACTTTTGCTGCTGCCCGGCGGCGGCGGTGACGCGGCGATCTTCGACGCACTGGCCGGCCCGCTCGCCGAGCACTTCACGCTCATCACCCTCGACCCGCGCGGCTACTCGCGCAGCCACCTCGACGGCCCGGCCGTGGACCAGCGGGTCGAGGTGCAGAGCGAAGACGCCCGCCGGCTGCTCGACGCCGTCACCCCCGACCGGCCCGCCTACGTCTTCGGCGGCAGCAGCGGCGCCATCGTCGGCCTCGACCTGCTCGCCCGGCACCCTGAGCGGGTGCGCCGCCTGGTCGCCCACGAGCCCCCGTGCTTCGCCGTCCTCCCCGACGCCCCCGCGCAGCGGGCCTTCGTCGAGGAGGTGCACCGGCTCTTCCGCGAGCAGGGGCTCGCGGCCGCGTCCGCCCGGTTCATGGAGGGCATCGGCGGGACCCTCCGGCCGCTGCCGGACCCGGCCTCGCTGCCGCCCCGGGCCGCCGAGATGATGACCCGGCTGATGAACAACGCTCCGATCATGATGGAGCATGAGTTGCGGCAGTTCACGTCCTACGTCCCCGACCTGGCCGCGCTCGGCCGCGTCTCCGACCGGCTGGTCCTGGCCGCCGGGCACGAGACCAGGGGGCACCTGCCCTACCGGCCGGCCGCGCTGCTGGCGGAGCGGCTCGGGCTCGGGCTGGTCGAGTTCCCCGGCGGGCACAGCTTCACCGACGCCCCCGAGGAGTTCGCCAAGCAACTGATCGAGGTGCTCACCGCCCCCTGACCGGGGCTCTCACGCGCCGGCCACCTCGCGCATCAGCTCGGCCGAGGCCATCGGGTTGCCGTAGTCGCGCGAGTGCACGATGAGCCCGTCCCGCACCGTCACGATCATGACGTACGTGGAGGCGAACGACCTGCCCGTCGCCGTGACGGATCCGTGCAGGGTGAACTCGGCCACCACCACGTCCGGGTCCGCGGTCTCCAGCAGGTTGACCGCGTCCGCGCGCTCGAACCGCCACAGCCCCTTCACCGCCTCGACCCGGGCACGCAGGAGGTCGCTGCCGACCGAACGCGTGGGCACGCCCGGCGGGGCGAACGGGATCTCGATGACCACGTCCGGCGCGTACAGGGCGAGCATCGCCTCGTAGTCGCCGGTCGCCGAGACCTCGATCAGCCGCGCGGCGACCTCCCTGGCGCTCCCGGGCCGCACGGGCGCGAGCACGGCCGCCAGTTCGGGCAGCATGCCGACGGCTTCGGCGGCGCCCACGGCGTTGGGGTAGTCGAGGTAGGAGACCACGGCGCCGTCGCGGACGCGGATCACCCCGAGCGACGAGGCGAACCGGAACGGCGTGCCGCCGGCGCTGCCCTCCGGCTCGAACTCGACGACGACCACCTCCGGGTCGGCGGCCTCGTAGACGGTGGCGTGGACGTCGTCGAAGCTCAGCAGCCGAGCGATCCCACCGGAGGCGCCCTGTTTCATGTGCTCTCGGATGGTTTGCACTCCTTCGAATCGGCGCGGCTGCCCGGGCATGCCGAACCGCAGCTCATAGACGGCGTCGTCGGCGAACACGGCGGTGAAGGCGTCGGCATCCCTGCTCGCCAGGGCCTGGCGCAGGTGCTCGACGACCGCCTGAAGGTTCTCGGACATGGTGAATCCCCTCGGAGAGAACGGAATAGAATCGGAACGCACGCCCCGTTTCAGGATTGGACGATACGGAACGCGCGCCCCGTTTGTCTAGAAGGGAGCCATCGATGACGCCGGACAAGCCGCTGCGCGCCGACGCCCGCCGCAACCGCGACCGCGTGCTGCAAGCCGCCGAGGCCGCGTTCTCAGCGGAGGGCATGGCGGTTCCGCTGGACGAGATCGCCCGGCGGGCGGGCGTCGGCGCCGGCACGGTCTACCGGCACTTCCCCTCTAAGGAGGCGCTGTTCGAGGCCGTGATCCACGACCGGATCGGGCAGTTCGCCGACGAGGCCCGCACGCTCTCGGCGGCGGAGCGGCCCGGCGAGGAGTTCCTCGCGTTCCTGGGCCGGGTGATCGATCAGGCGATGCTCAACAAGGCGCTGTGCGACGCCTTGGAGGCCGCCGGATCGCCGGTCAAGCCGTCCGACGGCGTCCAGCGCGACGTGTGGGAGGCCTTCGGCGCCCTGCTCGGCGCCGCCCAGCGCGCCGGCGCCGTCCGCGCCGACGTCGACGTCTCCGACCTGCGGGCCCTGCTGTCGGGGGCGCTCGCCATGGAACGCCACGCCCGCGACAGCGACCGTCCCGCCGGCCGGCTGACCGGGCTCCTGCTGGACGCCCTGCGCCCTCGCCCCTGACCCCGCGAAAAGATGGACGCGGCAGGGGCCCGCGGGGCATCCTATGGCGTGCTGTTGCGCCAGTTGGAGTATCTGGTGGCCCTGGCTCGGGAGCGGCATTTCGCCCGTGCCGCCGCGGCCTGTCACGTCTCCCAGCCGTCGCTGTCGGCGGCCATCCGCAAGCTCGAACGCGAGCTGGACGTGCCCCTCGTCCGGCGCGGCCAGCGCTTCGCCGGGCTGACCCCGGAGGGCGAGCGGGTGCTGCTGTGGGCCCACCGGATCCTCGCCGACGCCGACGCCCTGCGCCAGGACCTGTCGAAGATGCGCGAAGGGCTGTCGGGCACGCTGCGGATGGGCGCGATCCCGACCGCACTGACCGCCGCCTCGCTGCTGACCACGCCGTTCTGCGAACGCTACCCGCACGTACGGGTCCTGCTGACCTCGCTGTCGTCGAGGGAGATCACGCGGCGGCTGGCCGAGTTCGAGATCGACATGGCGATGACGTACCTCGACGACGAGGAGGAGTTCGGTGAGGTGCATCCCCTCTACGAGGAGCGCTACCTGCTGCTGACGCCGTCCGACGGCGAGCTGGCCGAGCGCCGGGTGGCGCGCTGGGCGGAGGTGGCCGCGCTGCCGCTGTGCCTGCTGGCCCCCGAGATGCGCAACCGCCGCATCCTGGACGCCAACTTCCGCCAGGCCGGCGCGGTGGCCGTGCCCGCGATCGAGACCGACACCGTCTCGGCCCTGTTCGCGCACGTCGCGACCCACCGCTGGTCCAGCGTGATCGCGCACGCCTGGCTGCACATGTTCGGGGTGCCCGAGGGCATGCGGGTCGTCCGGCTGGAGCGGCCCGCCCGGGAGCCGCGCGTGGGCCTCGTCCTGGCCGGCACGGGCCCGGAATCGGTGATGGCCCGGGCGCTGCTGGACCTGGCCCGCGACCTCGATCTGCGCGAGGTGTTCGACCGGCTCACCCACGACCACCTGGCATAGAAGCCCTCTATCACCCGATAGGCACAAACGCTTTGACCTGCGGATATACGGCGGCGGACAGTGAGATCATCCCCCGACCGACGAGGAGCAGAGGCCATGGCCAAGGTGCTGTGCGTGCTGTACGACGACCCGATCGACGGGTACCCCACCTCATACGCGCGGGACGACCTGCCCGCGCTGACCGGCTACCCGGGCGGCCAGACGCTGCCCAGCCCCAAGGCGATCGACTTCACCCCCGGCCACCTGCTCGGCAGCGTCTCCGGCGAGCTGGGCCTGCGCCGCTTCCTCGAAGAACGCGGCCACACCCTGGTGGTCACCTCCGACAAGGACGGCGACGACTCGGAGTTCGACCGTGAGCTGGCCGACGCCGACGTGGTGATCTCCCAGCCGTTCTGGCCCGCGTACCTGACCGCCGAGCGCATCGCCCGCGCACCCAAGCTGAAGCTGGCCGTCACCGCCGGCATCGGCTCCGACCACGTCGACCTCGACGCCGCCATCGCCCGCGGCATCACCGTCGCCGAGGTCACCTACTGCAACAGCATCAGCGTCGCCGAGCACGTCGTAATGATGATCCTGTCCCTGGTGCGCAACTACCTGCCCTCCCACCGGACGGTGCTGGACGGCGGCTGGAACATCGCCGACTGCGTCGCCCGCTCCTACGACGTCGAGGGCATGCACATCGGCACCGTCGCCGCCGGCCGCATCGGCACGGCCGTGCTGCGCCGGCTCAAGCCGTTCGACGTGCACCTGCACTACACCGACAAGCACCGCCTGCCACGCGAGGTCGAGGAGGAGCTCGGGCTCACCTTCCACCCCGACGCCGCCGCCATGGTCCCGCACTGCGACGTGGTGACCGTCAACGCGCCGCTCCACCCGCAAACCGAAGGGCTGTTCGGCGACGAGCTGATCGGCTCGATGAAGCGGGGCGCGTACCTGATCAACACCGCCCGCGCCAGGATCGCCGACCGCGACGCGATCGTGCGCGCGCTGGAGAGCGGGCAGCTCGCCGGGTACGCGGGCGACGTCTGGTACCCCCAGCCCGCGCCCGCCGACCACCCGTGGCGGACCATGCCGCACCACGGCATGACCCCGCACATCTCCGGCTCCTCCCTATCGGCCCAGGCGCGTTACGCCGCCGGCACCCGCGAGATCCTCGAATCGTGGCTGGAGGGCACGCCGATCCGCGAGGAGTACCTGATCGTGGAGGGCGGCGCCCTGGCCGGGGCCGGCGCCCACTCCTACACGACCCGGACGCGTTGACGCGACCGGGTCGGAAGGCGGCGGGCGCCTCCCGCGCCCGCCGCCCCGGGGATCAGGGCTCCAGGCCCTTGCGGAGCAGCAGCCACGCCCTGTCGGCGGTCTCGCGCCGCAGGTCCGCCGGTATCTTGGCGAGCAGCCCCGCGATCATGCCCAACGCCGTCACCAGATCCTCGGCGGTGACGTGCTCGCGTACGCGGCCGGCCTCCCGCGCCCTGGCCAGCGGCCCCTCCAGCAGCGCCTCCACCTGATAACGCAGGCTCATGATGCGCGGATCCGTGGCGCTGACCATCGCGATGAACGCCGTCGAGGCGATCGCCTGATCGGTCGTCAGCGCCAGCACGTCGTCGAGCGTGGCCGCGGGGTCGGTGGCCAGCGCCTCCAGCGCCTTGATGCCCTCGTCGAACACGGCCAGCGCGAGGCTGACGCGGTCGGGGAAGTGCCGGTAGAGGCTGCCCTGGCCGACCCCGGCCGCCCGCGCGATCGAGGTGAGCGGCGCGTCGAAGCCGTCCGTGGCGAACAGCTCGCGGGCCGCCTCGATCAGCGCCGCGCGGTTCTCGGCGGCGGCGCTGGGGCCTCTGTTGGGTCGACGCGTGTTGGGCATAGGAGTACGGTAGCAACCGGACGACATCGTCCGGTATTCCTGGAGCGCGACATCGCCAGTTCCGTACCCTTTTGAGGAGATACCGCATGACGCAGAGCGAGCAGGTCCTGAGCTATCCGATCCCGAGCGAGGCGGCGCTGGAGCCGCCTGCCGAGTGGGCGGACCTGCGGGGGAAGTGTCCGGTCGCGCGGGTCACGCTGCCCAGCGGCGACGAGGCCACGCTGCTCACCCGGTACGAGGACGTCAAGCAGGTGCTGGCCGACCCGCGCTTCACCCGCCTGCTGAACGCGCCCGACGCGGCCCGGCTGTCGGCCAACGACGACGGCGGGCTGTTCAGCAGCGAGATGGCGGCGATCATCCCGGACAGCGGGGAGCCGCACCAGCGGTGGCGGCGCCTGGTCGGCAAGTACTTCACCGCCAAGCGCATGGCCGCCCTGCGGCCCGCCATGGCGCAGATCGCCGAGCAGCTCATCGACGACATGGTCGAGCACGGCGCCCCCGGCGACCTCAAGGCGTCCCTGGGCTTCCCTCTGCCCGTGTACGTGATCTGCGACCTGCTCGGCGTGCCCGCCTCCGACCGGGACCGCTTCGCCCACTGGTCGGACAGCCTGCTCAACCTGACCAAGTTCACCCAGGCGGAGACCGACGCCTCGCAGGCCGAGTTCATCCAGTACATGTCCGAGCACGTGGCCGCCAAGCGGGTGACGCCGGGCGACGACCTGCTCAGCGAGCTGATCGAGGCGAGCGCCGCCGAGGGCGAGGGCCTGACGGACGTCGAGCTGCTGGCCACCGGGATGGGGCTGCTCGTGGCCGGGCACGAGACCACCGCCAACATGATCGGCAAGATGGTGGGGATGCTGCTGTCCGACCGCACCCGCTGGGAGCGGCTGCTGGCCGACCCGTCGCTGGTGCGTACGGCGGTGGAGGAGGTGCTGCGCTTCGACGCCAACTCCGGCTTCGGCCTGCCCCGCTACCTCAAGGAGGAGACCGAGGTCAGCGGCACGGTGCTGCCCCGCGGCACCACCGTGATCTGCAGCATGGCCGCCGCCAACCGCGACGAGAGCGTCTTCGACGCGGCCGCCGAGATGGACCTGACCCGCACCCCGAACCCGCACCTGGCCTTCGGCTCCGGCTCCCACTCCTGCCTCGGCCAGTCCCTGGCCCGCACCGAGCTGCAGGTCGTCCTCGAGGTGCTGCTGCGCAAGCTGCCCACCCTGGAGCTGGCCGTGCCGGTGGAGGAGCTGCACCGGGTGGAGGGCCTCGTGGTCGGCGGCCTGCGCCAGGTCCCGGTCCGCTGGTGAGGAGGAGACTCAGATGAAGATCGTCGTGGACGAGGCCAAATGCTGCGGCGCGGGCCAGTGCGTGCTGATCGCGCCGGAGGTGTTCGACCAGAACGAGGACGACGGCATCGTCATCCTGCTGGAGGCCGAGCCCGCCGCGGACCGGCATGCCGCCGTACGTGAGGCCGCCGCCGTCTGCCCGGGGGCCGCCATCCAGGTGGACGAGGACGCCTGAGCCCTGACCGCGCCCGCCCGGCCCCGGCCACCCGGGGCCGGGCCTCCCAAGGTGTCGCGGCGTCAGTCCATGAGACCGAGCTGGCGACCCGCCCGCAGGGCCAGCCAGACCTCCGCGAACGCGGCGGTGGACGTCAGGTCGCGGCCCGTCAGCTCGGCGAACCTGCGCAGGCGGTAGGCCAGGGTGTTGGGATGGATGTGCAACGCGGTCGCGGCGTCCTCGGTGCGCCGGTCACGCTCCATCCAGGTCCGCACCGACGTCAGGAGCTGGGACCCGTGCGCGGAGTCGTAGGCGAGCGCCTCGCCGAGCACGTTCTCGACCAGCGCGGTGAGTGCCCACGGGTCGTCGGGCAGCCACCGGCCGGTGGTGTCGTCGCCGTAGTGGATCAGCGCGCGCCCCGACTCGGACGCCGAGGAGGCCGCCCACACCGCCTCCCGCTTGGGGATCTGCATGGACTCCCCCGGCGGGAACGGCCTGCTCATGCCCGCCGCGACGCCCGGCAGCGCGGCGATCGCCGGGCCGAGGGCGGGCGAGCCGAGCACGTAGCGGTCGTCGCCGCGGCGCAGCATCAGGTGCGGCGCGTCGTCGAGCGCCCGGTGGATGGCCTCGTCGGGCACGTTCCTGATCACGAGGAGGGCCAGCTCGGCCTCCACGGGGATGCCCATCCTGACCAGGCGCCGCCGCGCCGCGGCCGGGTCGAGGACGTCCTGGAGCAGCTCGGACAGGGTCTCGGCGCCCTGGCGGCGTAGCGTCTCGCGCTCGTTGCGGGCCATGGCCACCTGCAGGGCGGCCACCGTGGCGATGTGCTGCACCACGGCCAGCCCGGCGGGCCTGGCCCCCTGGCGCTCGAAGGCGACGAGGAAGCCCGCCGGACCTCCCGGCGCGGGCACGGGCAGGACGAAACCGCCGGGGATGGTGGGCGGCGCCTCCGGCTCGGAAGGCAGCACCGCGACGTCGGGCACCGGCACCCCCGGCAGCAGCGGCCGCCCCTGCGGGGTGCACAGATAGACCTCGTATCCGGACAGCCGCTCCAGCCGCTTGAACAGCGTCGCGCTGTCGAGATCCTCGGCCGCCAGCCAGCGCAGCGCCCCGAACACCTGCAGCTGCGCGCCGAGGCGCTGCCTGGCGTCCTCCTGCACGGCCGCGGCCACCTCCTGGGCGATCGCGATGAACGGCACGGCCAGCGGCACCTCGAGCACGGGCATCCCCCGCTCCTCGGCGGCCTGGATGAACGCGTCGTGCAGCGGGGGCACGTGCAGCTGCGCCGACAGGGCGAGCGCCGACACGCCCGCGTCGTCGAGCCGCTCCAGGTAGGCGCGCTGTCTGGCGGCCTGGCGCGGGATCGCGATCCCCGTCGTCATGATGACCTCCGCGCCGAGCAGCCACGGCGTGGGGTCGTCGAGCTCGCTGACGTGCGCCCACGACACCGACCGCCCCAGCCCCGCCTCACCGGCCAGGAGCCGTAGCTGGAGTGCGGGAGAGCGCAGCAGGTCCTCCACGGACACCTTTGTGGTCACCCACAAAGGATATGGCGGGTCTTGAGTGCTGCCCCGATTGAAGGTTGGGGGTACGGCCTTCACACTCGGTAGTCATTCGCCCCTGTTCGGGAAGGCACGGCACCACATGAGAAGAGCACTTGCCATCACCCTCTTCACCGGATTGGCCCTCACCGGCTGCGCCGCGCCCGAGGAGACCACCACGGCGGCCGCCCCCAAGACCGAGATCGCGGCAGGCGCGAAGGACGAGGCGGCCGCCCAGCTGCTCCCGGCCGACATCCGGCAGGCCGGCAAGGTACGGGTGGCCTCCGGCGTCTCCTTCCCGCCCATGGAGTTCTTCGACACCGACAACAAGACCGTGCTCGGGTTCGACGCCGACCTCGGCAAGGCGCTCGGCGAGGTGCTGGGCGTGGAGTTCACCTTCGAGAACGTCAGCTTCGACGGCATCATCGGCGGCCTCAACGCGGGCCGCTACGACCTCGGCCTGACCAGCATGCTCGACAAGAAGGAACGCCAGGAGCAGGTGGACTTCGTCGACTACCTCAAGTCCGGGTCGGCGCTCATGGTGGCCAAGGGCAACCCGCAGGGCGTCAAGGAGACCCTCGACATGTGCGGCAGGAAGGTCGCGGTCGAGAAGGCCGCGACCGGCGACCTGCTCGTGGACGACGTCACGAAGAAGTGCGCCGAGGCCGGAAAACCGGCCGTGGAGAAGGTCCCCTTCCCCGACCAGGCGAGCGCCGTACAGGCCCTGCAGTCCGGGCGGGCCGACATGGTCGCCGCGCTCGACCTGACCCTGGCCTACAGCGTGAAGCAGGCTCCGCAGCAGTTCGAGGTCGCGGTGAGCGCGATCGACCCGCTTCCCGTCGGCATCCCGGTCCCGAAGAGCAAGCCGCAGTTGCGTGACGCCGTTCAGGCCGCGCTGAAGAAGCTCATCGCGAACGGGACCTACGACCAGCTCCTGGCCAAGTGGAACCTGCAGGCGCAGGCGTTCAAGGACGCCGCGATCAACGCGGGCGCATGACCGAGCCGATCGTGCCGCTGCGGCGGCCCGGCCGGTGGGTGGCCGCCGCGGTGCTCGCGGTGCTGGCCGCGATGGCGGTCAGCTTCGTGGTGACCACCCCGGCGCTCCGGCCCGACCTGGTGGCCGGCTACCTCTTCGAGCGGTCGATCATGCGCGGGCTGCTGCTCACGGTCGAGCTGACGGCGCTGGCCATGCTGGCGGGCGCCGTGCTCGGCACCGCGCTGGCGATCATGCGGCTGTCGGACAATCCGCTGCTGCGCTGGGTCGCCGCCGCCTACGTCTGGCTCTTCCGCGGCACGCCCATCCTGGTCCAGCTGCTGTTCTGGTTCTTCCTGGGCGCCGTGATGCCGCGGATCAGCCTCGGCGTCCCCTTCGGCCCCGAGTTCTTCTCCGCGCCGGTCAACGCGCTGATCACCCCGTTCACCGCGGCCATCCTCGGCCTCGGGCTGAACGAGGCGGCGTACATGGCCGAGATCGTCAGAGCGGGCATCGGCTCGGTCGACCACGGGCAGCGGGAGGCCGCCGAGGCGCTGGGCATGCGGCCGGCGCTGGTCTACCGGCGCGTCATCCTGCCCCAGGCGGCCCGGGTGATCGTGCCGCCGACCGCCAACGAGACGATCTCGATGCTCAAGCTCACCTCCCTCGTGCTGGTCATCGGCCTCCCGGACCTGCTGACCAGCGCCCAGCTGATCTACGGCCGCAACTTCCAGCAGATCCCGCTGCTGATCGTCGCCAGCCTCTGGTACCTCGTCCTGACCACGCTGCTGACCTTGGCCCAGTCACGGCTCGAACGACGGTTCGGAGGCCGATCGTGAACGAACTGCTCAGCGCGCGGGGCGTGCGCAAGAGCTTCGGGAAGGTCGAGGTGCTCAAGGGCATCGACCTGACGGTCCACGCCGGCCAGGTGGTGTGCCTGCTCGGCCCGTCGGGCTCGGGCAAGTCGACCTTCCTGCGCTGCGTCAACCACCTCGAACGGCTCGACGCCGGGGAGATCTGGGTCGACGGCCACCTGGTCGGCTACCGCCGCTCCGGCGGCAAGAAGTACGAGATGCGCCCGCGCGAGGTGGCCGACCAGCGGCGGGACATCGGCATGGTGTTCCAGCGCTTCAACCTCTTCCCGCACCGCACCGCGCTGGAGAACGTCATGGAGGCGCCCGTGTACGTGCTCGGCCGCCCCCGCGAGGCCGTCCGGCAGGAGGCGCTCGACCTGCTGCGGCGGGTCGGCCTGGAGGAGCGGGCCGGCCACCTCCCCGCTCAGCTGTCCGGGGGCCAGCAGCAGCGCGTGGCCATCGCCCGGGCCCTGGCCATGAAGCCCAAGCTGATGCTGTTCGACGAGCCGACCAGCGCGCTCGACCCCGAACTCGTCGGCGAGGTCCTCGACGTGATGAAGGACCTGGCCGGAGCGGGGATGACGATGGTCGTGGTGACGCACGAGATCGGGTTCGCCCGCGAGGTCGCCGACCACGTCGTCTTCATGGACGACGGGCTGGTCGTCGAGGCGGGACCGGCCGCCGAGCTGATCGCCCGGCCCAGTCACGAGCGGACCAGGGCCTTCCTGGCCAAGGTCCTGTAGAGGAAAGGATCCGACCATGTCACGGGGACAAGCCGTGCGGACGGGCGGCGACCTGGTCGTCGAGTCACTGGCCGCGCTCGGCGCCACCACGGTCTTCGGCGAGCCGGGGCAGCACGCGCTCGGCCTGTTCGACGCGCTGCGCCGCTCTGACCTGCGCTACGTTGGGTGCCGTACCGAGCTGAGCGTCGCCTTCGCGGCCGACGGCCACGCCCGCGCGACCGGCTCGGTCACGCCTTTCATGGTCTCCACCGGCCCGGGCGCGCTGGGCACCCTCCCCGCGCTGATGGAGTCCCGCGCGGCCGCCGTCCCCGTGCTGGTCGTCAGCAGCCAGATCCCCGCGGACGGGCTGGGCGGGCGGCGCAAGGGCTACCTGCACGAGCTGCCGGACCAGGCCGCGGCCTTCAGGGACGTCGTGAAGTCGGCCCACGTGGTGCGGACGGCCGGGCAGATCGCGCCGGCGCTGGCCGAGGCGTGGGAGCTCGCGCTGACCGCGCCCGCGGGCCCGGTCCTGGTGGAGATCCCGCAGGACGTGCTGCTCGCCGAGACCGGGATCCCGGCGGTGACCGAGCTCCGGGTGGCGCCGAGACCGCTCGCCCCGGGGGCCGAGCTCGTCGCCGCGGCGGCGGACCTGCTGGTACGGGCGGCCAATCCGGTGATCCTGGCCGGCGGCGGGGTGGTGCGCGCCGGCGCCCAGGCGGCCCTGCTGGAGCTGGCCCAGGAGCTGGACGCGCCGGTCGCCACCACGTTCGGCGCGAAGGGCGCCTTCCCCTGGGAGCACCCGCTGTCGCTCCAGTCGTGGCTGGAGGACCGGCACCTGACGGCGTTCCTGGAGGAGGCCGACGTGCTGCTGGTCGTGGGCTCGGGGCTGGGGGAACTGTCCAGCAACTACCACACGATGCGGCCGCGGGGCCGGGTCGTGCAGATCGAGGCCGATCTCGGCAAGCTCGAGTCCAACCATCCGGCGCTGGCCGTCCACGCGGACGCCCGGGCGGCGCTGGAGGAGCTGGCGCGGGCCGTGAAGGGCGCGCGTACCGGCCGGGACGGGGCAGCGGGCCGGCCGGGAGCCCAACCGGCGGTCCAGTCGGCGGTGCGCGACGTGCTCGGGCGCGTCGCCGCGCGGCTGGACGCGCAGGACCTCGCGCTCGAACGGTCGCTGCTCGCGGCCATCGACCGCGCGCTACCGGAACAGGCCCTGAGCTTCTGGGACATGACGATCCTGGCGTACTGGGCCTGGTCCGCCTGGCCGCGGCCGATGGAGTCGGCGCAGGGCGCGGGCGGGCTCGGCTACGCGCTGCCCGCCGCGCTCGGCGCGGCCGCCGCCACCGGCGGGCCGGTGCTCGCGGTCAGCGGCGACGGAGGAGCCATGTACGGCCTGGCCGAGCTGGCCACGCTGCACCAGCACCGGCTCGACGTGACCTGGCTGATCGTGGACGACGGCGGCTACGGCATCCTCCGCGAGTACATGACGGACGCGTTCGGCGCCGCCACGGGGACCGAGCTGGCCAGGCCGGACTTCGCCGCCCTCGCGGCGGCCTTCGGCGTCCCGGCCCGGCGCACCACTCCGGAGGACCTGGAGAGCGACCTCGCGCGGGCGCTGCGGACCCCGGGGCCGAGCGTCGTCGTGCTGCCCGCGACCCTGCGCATGTTCGCCCCCACCCACCTGGCGGGTTAGCTCTTGCGGAAGGCGTCCGCGTGGTCCCGCGCCCACTGCTCGAACGTGCGCGGCGGCCGTCCGAGCACGTCCTCCACGGTCGGGTGGACCGTCGTCTCGTCGAGCGTGCCGTCCACGAAGAACTGGAAGAAGGCGTCGACGTACTCGACCGGCATGCCCGCCTCCATCTCGGCGCGCGCCTGGCTGTTCGTCAGCCCTTCGCACCGCAGGTCCCGGCCCAGCACCTGGGCGAGAACGGCGACCTGGTCGGCGGGCAGCAGCGCGCGGGAGCCGGTCAGCTCGTGGATCCGGCCCTCGTGCTCGCCGCTCAGCAGCGCGCGGGCCGCGACGGCCGCGATGTCGTACGGGTCGACGGCCGCGACCGGCACGTCGGCGAACGGCACCCGCACCACGTCGCCGGCCTCGAGCTGCGGGAGCCAGCGCAGCGCGTTGGACATGAACGACCTGGGCCGCAGGAAGGTCCAGGCCAGACCCGACTCGCGCACGTCCCGCTCCGAGAGCGTCATGTAGCGGGAGACGGCGTTCCCGAGGTCCTCCAGCGCGGCCGAGCCGCCGGACAGGAGCACGACGTGCCGCACGCCGGCGTCGCGGGCCAGGGCCAGCAGCCCGGGCATGTCTGCGTAGCCCGGCATGAGGAACAGCCCCTGGGCGCCGTCGAGCGCTCCGGCCAGGCTCTCCGGCCGGTTGAGGTCGCCGGTCACGGGCTCGGCGCCGGCCGGGAGGGCGGCGCGGCGCGGGTCCCGGACGAGCGCCCGGACCGGCCGGTCGGCCGAGGCCAGCGCGGCGACGAGTTCGGAGCCGACGTTGCCGGTGGCGCCGGTCACTAAGATCATGCCGCCAGCCTATCGGGGGGTCACAACCGCCGGATGCAGGTGACCGACGGGTAAGGGTCGGGGCCGGGCAGCAGCCCGTACTTCCTGGTGTCGGTCGTCACCGAGTAGTCGGCCGGGCGCTTGCACTCGAACTCGATGCTGACGTGCCCGACCACCTTCCCCCACGCCTTTCCGCCCTTGCACGGCGTCTTCTTCAGGCCGCCGACGATGGCCGTCTCGGTCCCGAACACGGTCTTGCGCTTCTTGGTCTTCGGCGCGGTCAGGCAGCTGCCGGGCTCGTACCTGGGGCCGACGTCCGTGGCGTCCTCGCCGGGGCCGACGCAGACGTACGAGCCGTTCCACTTGTAGGCGTACGACCAGATCCTGCGCTCGCACGCCTTCTTCGTCCTGGTGAAGGAGCGGATCCTGCCGGGGCCGTGGGCGTCGAAGCAGGCCCGTTCCTGGACGTCGCCGTCCTGGATGAGCGTGCAGTCGCCGGCCTTCAGGACGCCGCCGCCCTTGCCGGGGTCCCCGGGATGCGGGCCGACGCGGTTGCGCAGGCAGGCCGTCCGGGAGCCCGCCGGGGCGTCCAGCCAGCCGTCGGAGTCGGGCGGGCACTTCGCGGCGCCCTCCCCCTGGGCCACCAGCCGGATGATCCGCACGCCGGCCGTCGCCAGGGTGCAGTCGACCGGCGCCGGGACCTGGGTGTCCGGTTTGGGCACCCGGACGTCGAGGCAGAGGCCCTGCGCCCAGGCGACCGGCGCACTGGGGGACGGCGTGCCGGCGGACGGGGAGCTCGTCGTGGAGGGGGTCGTTTCCGCAGGCCCGTCGCCGCTGCACGACGTCAGGGACAGGGCCGCCGCCAGCCCGCCGATCACGATCGAAGACCTGCCGCCCACGAACCGTCACCCCCGCGCGCTCGCCCGTCGCGACGATCGTCGGGCACGGCCCGCACCGTGACAAGACCGCTTGCCCGATAATTCGCGAGATCCACGCATTTGTCGGTCAGGGCCGCTAGGTTCGGCGCAACAACAGCGGCAGGGGCACGGAAACCCCTGCTCATTCGAGGTTTCATGCCCGGATTCGGGCGTCTGGAAGGCGGGAACCGTTGGGTTGGCTGGCAGCGGGCGACGGGTACGAGGTTGCCCTGATAGAGGGCCGGGTGGCGGCGCGAGCCACCTCCGGCCGATCGGCGGGACGGCAGCTGAAATCGCTGCCGAAGGCGTTGCGTGACCACCCCGAGGTGGACCGGCTGCGCCGCTTCGCCGAGTGGCTCGACCGCCACGCCGTCGCATGCGTGGCGCAGGCGGACCTGTGGATGGTGTCGTCCCTGCCCGTGCCGACCGGGCTGCTGGCCCGGGTGTGGCCGGACGAGGCCTGGCAGTCGGCGCTGCGCGACCTGGCCGTGGTCGGCGACGACCCCGACGAGGTGGGCTTCCTGCGCGACGCCACCGAGACGGGCGAGCTGCGCGTGGTCAACCTCGACGGCGAGACCGTACGGCTGTCGCCGCGCACGGTGACGCTGCCCCACCCGGTGCTGCTGCCCGACCTCGACGACCTGCGGGAGTTCGCCGCCGAGCTGGGCGTGGTCCAGAAGGTCGAGCAGATCCACCGCGCCACCTGGCGCAAGCCCGCCGACCTGGACGTCAGGGCGACGACCGTGACGGAGTTCTCCGGCGGCACGTACGACTCCCGCTTCGGCTTGGCCGCGCGGGCCACCACGCTCGGCTACCGGGTCACCGGCGGCTACGCCACCTGCCGGGTCCGCGACGCCGGGGCCATCACCGAGGCGAGCGTCTGGATCGGCGAGCCGTACTGGGAGGACGAGGTGAGCACGGGCGGCCTGACCTGGCAGGACCTCGACGGCAGGACGCTGCCGCTGCGTGAGGTCGGCCCGGTGGCCTGGTCGGAGGGGATGCGGATGGCCGCGGCGCTGTACGCGGGGCGCAAGGTCGAGGAGGGCAAGGACGCATGAGTGAGCAGCTGTTGAAGGCGGGGGCGATCCTGCCGCCGGACACCGAGAGCGCGGTCGAGGGCGCCGTGCCCATGACCGCCCGCCGCTACCGTCACCCCGTGCTCGACGACCGCGTGGTCGTGCGCCTGGTCGCGGGCGAGCTGGGCGCGGCCGAGGACCTGGCCGCCGGGTTCCTGGGCCTGGCGCCCGACGGGGAGCCGGCGGTGGTCGGGCTCGGGTTAAGGCGTTCGCTCGGCTTCCCCGAGTGGGTGCTGGTGCACTACCCCGGCGACGGGCAGCACGCGCTCGCCGTCGTCCCGGAGCTGGAGCGGATCTCCCGCCAGGCCAAGTCCAAGCCCAAGAACGCGCTCGACGGCTACCACGAGCTGGCCCGCCGGCTCGGCGCGTCCGTGCCGCACTTCCTGCCCACGTTCTACGAGCAGGCCGGGCGGGTGTTCATCGGCGTGGAGAACGCCACCTACGCCTCCCAGATGTTCTCCAGCGCCCGCAAGGCGGAGGCCGAGCACGGGCTGGAGGTCGACGAGGACCGGCTCGACTCGGTGTTCCTGGAGTTCGCGCTGGCGGGGGCGCTGCCGGTCAAGGTGCTGTCCGGTTACGCCAAGGAGCTGGCCGCCCGGGTGTCCGCCGACGAGGCGCTGCGCCGCTTCTCCCAGCTGTGCGTGCGGCGCACCGCGGGCGGGATGCCCCCCTCCGCTCAGATGGCCACCGACCTGCGCCGCCTGGCCAGGGCGGCCGGCGTGGACGCCGACGCGACCGAGCAGTCGTACCTGCGCGAGCTGCTCGCCCTGCCCGCCACCCTGCGGGCCGCCACCGGCTGGTGGAAGGCCCATCGCGCGGCGATCGGGGCGCTGGGCGCGCGCGAGCCCGAGGTGCGCGCGACGCTGCTCGCCGTCATGCCGCAGAGCCACGACAACGACGTGCCCGGTGTGTGGCTGGACGTCCTCGAGGCGGCGGGCGCCGTCGACGAGCTCGTCTCGGGCCAGGCGCCGGAGGACGGCGCGTCGGGCTGGCTCCGGCGCTTCCTCACCACCCGCAACGCCACCTATGGCCTGCCGCCGCGGCTGCCGGTCCTCTACACGCTCGTCGAGCGGGCCGCCGACCGGCTGCGCGCCGAGCTCGCCGGCACCACGACCCGGCTGACGGACTCGTACGACGTCGATCTGCTCGACCTGTTCCTCGCGCTCGGCCTGCCCGTGGCCGACCCCGGTGAGGGCGACTACCTGCGGCTGGAGCACTGGGCGAAGGGCGAGGGGCAGCGCGACCTGGCCGCGCTGGCCGCCGACGGCCGGTTCACGGCGGCCTTCCAGCGCTCTGCCGACACGTTCACCGGCGACTCCGACGGGCTGCGCGCCGTCCGCCTGCTGGCCGCCTCCGACGGCAGCCGGCCGATGCTGGCCGAGTGGGTGCGCAAGGTCTGCGCGCGGTCGACGTCCGCCGGGCTGCCCGAGCTGCCCGAGGCGCTGCGGCGGCTGTCCTGGCTGCCGGGCGAGGCCCTGGTCCTGGCCGAGGACGAGGTACGCCAGGCCGCCGCGGCCGACGTCTCCCCCGTGCTCGCCCGTACGCTGCGGACCGGGATCTTCGACGAGCTGGGCTGGCCGGCCTGGGACGAGGCCGCCGCGACCCTCGTACCGAGGAAGGACGTCGACGACATCGTGGTCGCCGACGCCTGGCCGTATTTGATCGCGGCGGGGTCCCGGCAGGTCCGCGTGCTCGATCGCGAGGGCGCCGTGCTCACCCACGACCTGCGCGTCCCGCCCAACGACACGTATAACGACCTCGGCTACCACTACGTCGACGGCGACCTGTTCGTCTACTGGCAGTCCCGCACCGCCGACTACGCCTACCGCGGCTATTGGCACACCTCCGCCGACCGCGTCCACGCCGTCGAGAGCCAGAGCGGCAGCACCCGGGGCACGCGCATGGACTGGTACCGCGGCGACGACGCGGTCACCCTGGCGCTGCCCGGCGGCGGGCGCACCACCGGGCTCGGCGTGGTGCACCCCGGCGACACCACCGTCCCCCTCGAACGGTCCGTGATCACCGACGGCACCTCCTACTGGGTGTGGACCTGGGACGGGTCCGACCACGACACCCTCGGCTGGCACGAGTACGACCCGGTCAGCGGGGAGCACGGCAGGAAGAGCATGCCCGCCTTCCTCACCGACATCCCCGCGGGCACGACGTTGCACGGGGGCTGGCTGCTGCCCGCCCCGTCCGAGGAGGCGACCCCGAGTGCCGTGCCCGTGGGCGGGCTGCTCGGCTGGCGGGTGACGCGGCTGCCCGACGGTTCGCTGCGCGGCGAGGACCTGTCCGGCCGCGCGATCACCCTCCCGCCCGACGGCGGCAAGCCGGCGCGCATCCTGACCTTCCCCGGCACCGACCGGCCCGTGGCCGTCCTCAAGGGGAGCTACCGGGTCGAACTGGTCGATGCCGAAGGCGTGCGCGTCTCCACCGCCAAGACCGACGCCGCTCCCGGCGCGTTCGGCGAGGGCACGATCATCCTGCCGCCGCTGCGCTACTGGCACCACCTGCGGGCGAGGGACCCCGAGGGGTCGGCCGCCCTGCGCGAGCTCGGCCCGGACACCGCTTCGCAGCTGCTGGCCGCGGCCCCTGAGGAGGACCTGCCGGCGCGGATCCGGGAGCTGCTGCCCCAGGTCAGCCATGACGGGCTGGTGGCGGGCATCGCCGGGATCGTGCGGTTCGCCGGCGCGCAGCAGGCCTCGCTGGACGCCGTCGCCGCCAGGCTCACCGAGGCCCTGGCCGGCGGACACCGCGAGCAGGCTCCGGTGGGCCCCACGGACTACGCGCTCCAGGAGGCGCTCAACGGGCTGGACATCTCCACCTCCCACTACTGGCGCCACGAAGTCGACGGGACCTTCCAGCAGATCCGGAGGATCCAGGCGCTGGCGGACGAGGCTCCGGCCGGGGTGGGCCACATCCACATCGACCGGCCGCAGCTGCCGTACTCCAGCCTGGACTGGGAGCCGATGCTCGACCACCTGGCCGCGGTGGCCTACCGCACCGGATCGGCGACCATCGCGGAGGAGCACCGCGTCACTCAGGAGTGGCTGCTCCAGGCCCTGGCCGAGGCCGGGCTGCCCACGACGGCCGACCCGTCGCGGTGGCGCCGCGTCGCCGTCCACCTGCCCAACCGGTATCTGAAGAAGCCCGACGGCGAGTGGCGCGAGGGCAACTGGTTCGGGGGCCTGCCGCTGGAGGGCGGCGCGTTCCTGGTGCTCTTCGGCCACGACTCGCCCGACGACTCCGCGACCCGGTGGACGGCGCTGTTCCACGACCCGTCCGGGCGGTTCGCCGTGCCCCAGCCGTACACGCTGAGCTCCTCCGGCCCGGTCGGCGTGGATCGGCCGCAGGGGTGGCTGGAGGCGTTCCGCGCCGAGCTGGCCGAACGCGGGCCCGCGCCCTGGCGGCCGGAGGCGGCCGAGGAGTTCGTCCGGCTCACCGGCGTCTCCCTGACGATGGCCCGGCTGGTCGTGGCGGGCCTGCCGTCCGTCGACTCGTACGAGCACTCCTTCCTCGCCAAGGAGACCCGCACCACGATCGGCGTGAAGGTGGCCGACGCCGCCATCGCCCGCGACGAGCTGCGCAAGATCGGCGCGGGGATCCGGCGGGCGGTCGTCGCCGCGCTGCTGCCTCAGGAGCCCGCCCGGCTCTGGAGCGACGGTCCCGATGTGGCCGCCGCGGCGGCCGTCTGGAACGACAGGATCGGCCACCAGACGGCCGTGCCCGAATGGCTGCTCGGCGAGGCGTCCCGCACGGTCAGGACCGGCTGGGACACCGGCCGCGCGCTGCGCGCCCTCATCGACCCGGCCGGCGAGCCCGAGCTCGGCCGCGACCTGGCCTGGGCCATCCGGGGCGACCGCGCCCACCCCGCCGACGGCAACGCCACCGGCTTCACGGCCGACACCCTGCACACGGCCATCGTGATGTCGCGCTGGCTCGCGCACCGGCTGCCCGCGGGCGACCCGATCAGGGCCGCGCTGCCCGGCGCGCTGGCCGCCGTCCGCGACCGGCTGGCCGCCCCCGGCCTGCTGCTGGACCTCGGCCGGTACGTCGACCTGCCCGCCTTCCGCAAGGCGGCCGGCACGCCCACCGAGACCGGCGAGGGGTACGAAAGGTACGGCGCCGTCCTCATGGCCACCCACGACGACCGGCCCGCGCCCGCCGTCCGCGTGTCGCTCCTGGACGAGGCCGGCGACGACCCCTACCTGCGGGCCCTCATCGGCTCGGAGGGGTCGTTCCCGGCCATGGACGCGCTGCGGACCGTCCGCGGCCCGCGCTTCGAGGCCCTGCTGGCCGACCCCGGGGACCCGCTCGCCGGGGAACGCGGGGCCGACGGCACCTGGTGGCCGCAGGACCCCAGCCGGTCCGTGCCCCACCTGGTCGTCGAGGTGGCCAAGGAGTTCGGGCTGGGCGAGGACGCCGCGACCGCGTACCTCATGCTGCTGGCCATGCCCGACCCGGCCGACCGGAACACGGCGCGGTGGACCGGCTGGAAGCCCGCCCGGCTCAAGTCGGCCCACGCCGAGCTGGCCGACACCGACCTGGTCGTGCGGGCCACCCGCGAGCGGGCGGGGCGGTCGCTGTTCCTGCCCGGCGGGTGGACGTCGCAGAGCGCGCCGCGGCTGCCGCTGGAGCAGTGGAAGCTCGCGATGTTCGACGTGACGGAGTCGACCGGGGTGCCGCTCGTGCCCGCCGAACCCGCCGCCGACCTGTACGCCAGGGCCTGGGGACGGGTGCGGGACGGCGACGCGCCGCGCTTCGAGGAGCTGAAGGTGAAGCGCGGACGCCGCCGCTGACCCTGCTCGGGGCGCGCCCTTCTGCGGGGCGCGCCCATTCCATCCACCGATGACTCAGAGGACTTCTCTTCTCATGACCTTGACCGAAGATCGCGCCCCCTCGGCCCGGCAGGTGCTGCCCGCCGAGGAGCGCCACGCCGCCGAACTCGCCTTCCTCGCCGCCCACGACTCCGGCCCCCGCCCGCCCGGCTGGGCGCTGACCCCGCGCGCGGTCGTCACCTTCATCTGCGGCAGCGGCGACGAGACGCTGGACGGCCGGATGAAGATCGCGCCCAAGTTCGTCGGCGAACGGGCCCTCGTCGAACGCTGCGTCGTCACCCTCGCCGGCGAGCGCGGCCTGCTCCTGGTCGGCGAGCCCGGCACCGCCAAGTCGATGCTCTCGGAGCTGCTGGCCGCCGCCGTGTGCGGCACCAGCGCGCTCACCGTCCAGGGCACCGCCGGCACGACCGAGGACGCCTTCCGCTACGGCTGGAACTACGCCCTGCTCCTCGCCCAGGGCCCCAGCCGGACCGCGCTCGTCGACTCGCCCGTGCTGACCGCCATGCGCTCCGGCCGCGTCGCCCGGGTGGAGGAGATCACCCGCTGCCTGCCCGAGGTCCAGGACGCGCTCGTGTCGATCCTGTCCGACCGGCGGGTCAGCGTGCCCGAGCTGGCCGGGACCGAGGACGCGCAGGTCGCGGCGGCGTCCGGGTTCACCGTCATCGCCACGGCCAACCTGCGCGACCGCGGCGTCTCGGAGATGTCGGCCGCCCTCAAGCGGCGCTTCAACTTCGAGACCGTCGGCCCCATCTCCGACGCCGACGCCGAGGTCTCCCTGGTACGCCGCCAGGCCACGGCCGTCGTCGAGCGCGCCGGCGCGACCTTCGGGGTGGACGACGCCGTGCTCGACGCGCTGGTCACCGTCTTCCGCGACCTGCGCTCCGGCCGCTCCACCGAAGGCTGGGACGTCGAACGCCCCGGCACCGTCATGTCCACGGCCGAGGCCGTGCAGGTGGCGGCCTCGCTGGGGGTGGCGGCGGCGTACCTGCCCACCGGCGACGTGCTGGACCTGGTGCCCGGTCACCTGCTGGGGGTCGTGCGCAAGGACGACCCCGCGGATCACGGGCGGCTGCTGGGCTACTGGGACGGGCCGGTGCGCAGGCGCGCGGAGGACGGGTCGGCGATGTGGCGCCGCCTGTGGGACCTGCGGGAGAACCTCCGTTGACCGCTCAGAGCCTCAATCCGCCCGCCCCGGATCCGGATCCCCGGGAGGCGGTCGCCGAGCTGGCGGCCTCGTCGCGGCCGTACCTGCTGGGGGTGCGGCACCACAGCCCCGCCCTGGCCGTGGTGCTGCCCGCGCTGCTGGACGCCGCCGACCCCGAGGTGGTCTGCGTCGAGCTGCCGGCGGACTTCCAGCCCTGGCTCGCGCACCTGGCCGACCCGGGGACGCAGGCCCCGGTGGCGCTCGCGGGGGCCCGGGTCGACGGCGGGCTCGGGTTCTACCCGTTCGCCGACTTCTCGCCCGAGCTGGTGGCAATCCGGTGGGCCTGGAAGCGCGGGGCGGAGGTGGTCTGCTGCGACCTCCCGCTGTCCGACCGCGGCTGGGACGCCACCGCGCCGGCTCCCCTCGCCGAGGAGGCGGGCCCGCGTGGTGTCTCCTTCGCCGAGGGGCTGGCCAGGGCCGGCAGCGGGCGTGACGGCGACGACATGTGGGACCGCGCCGTCGAGGTCCTCGCCCCCGGCTGCGAACCCGAGGCCGTCCGCCGCGCCGCCCTCGGCGTCGGCTGGGCCCTGCGCCGCGACGCGGAGACCGCGGGCGGCGTGCCCGCGATGGACCTGGCCCGCGAGGACCACATGCGCCGCGTCCTCGCGGTCGCCGCGGCCGGTGGCCGCCGGGTCGCGGCGGTGATCGGCGCCTTCCACGCGCCCGCGCTCCGCCTGCCCTCCGACGAGGCCACCGGCCCCGCCGTGGGGCCGGCTGACGGGGCCGGGCCGGTGCCCGTGACCTCGCTCGTGCCGTACGCGTTCGACCTGCTCGACTCCCGGTCCGGCTACCCGGCCGGCATCCGGGACCCGCGCTGGCAGCAGGCCGTGTTCGCGGCCGGAGGCGATCCCGGGAAGGTCCGGGACGGCGCCGCGCGCGCCATCACGGACCTGTGCCGGGAGCTGCGCTCGGCCGGGCACACCGCGGGCACCGGCGAGGCCGTCGAGACGCTGCGGCTCGCCTGCGACCTGGCCGGCCTGCGCGGCCTGCCCGCCCCTGGGCGCGGCGAGCTGCTGGAGGCGGTGACGACCGTGCTCGGCCAGGGCGAGCCGCTCGGCCGGGGACGTGCTCTGGCGCGGGCGCTGGACACCGTGTTCGTCGGCACCCAGCGGGGCAGGACCGCGCCCGGCACGCCGCGTTCCGGGCTCGGCCCCGCCGTGGAGGCCGATCTCGCCGCTCTGCGTCTCCCGTGTCCCGACAACCCCGAACCTCGTGAGGTACGTCTCGATCCGCTCCGCTCCGACCTCGACGCCCGCCGCGAGGTCGCTCTCCAGCGCCTCCTCGTCTGCGGCGTCAACTACGGCGAGCCGATCGAAGTGATGGGCACGGGCGACGGAGCCGCGCTCACCACCAGGTGGCGGCTGGCCTGGACCCCTGCGGTCCCGGCCCTGCTGGACCTGGCGGGCGTACGCGGTGTGACGCTCGCCCAGGCCGCGGCCGGGACGCTGCGGGAGACGTACCGCCGCGAGTCGGCGGACGGCGGCCCGACCTGCGCGCTCATCCTCGGCGGCCTGCGCGCCGCGGCCGGCTGCGACCTGCCCGACCTGGTGGCCGACCGCCTCGCCGACGCCGCCGTCACGCTGCCCGCCACCGCGAGCCTCGCCGAGCTGCTCCAGGCCCTCGACCTGATGGAGGCCCTGCGCCGCCGGCACCTGCCCGGCACCACGCCGGAGGGCCGCGAGCAGGCCGGAGAGCTGTCCGGCACCCTCCTGGAGGCGGCGGTACGCGCCCTGCCGGGGCTGGCGGGCAGCGATCAGCCGGAGGACGCGGTCGCCCTGGTCGCCCTCGCCTCCCGGGCCGGCGAGGAGCGCCTGGGCCTGCGGATGGACGACGCTCTGGCGGTGCTCGCGCGTACGGCCTCGCCCCTCATGCAGGGGGCGGCGCTGGCCGCCCGCGTGCTGCTGGACCTGGACGGCCCGGCCTCGCTCGGAGACCGGGCGGCCGGCTGGATCGACACCGCCACTGGCCCCGACGGCCGCCTGCGGCTGGCCCGGCTGCTGACCGGCGTGCTCACGGCCGCCGGGCCGCTGCTCCAGTCGGCCCCGGCGGCGCTCGACCCGCTCATGAACCGGGTGGACGGGCTCACGGACAAGGAGTTCCTGGACCGGCTGCCGGCGTTGCGTGGCGGGTTCGACACGCTCAGCCCGGCCGGGCGCGCCCGGCTGCTGGGGGTGGTGTCCGAACGGCTCGGCGACCGGCTCGACGTGGCCCTGCACGCTCCGCCGGCGCTGCTGGCCCTCTGGACCGCCGCCGACGCGGCCGGACTGGAGGCCCTGCGCGCGCTCCGGCTCCCCATCCCCATCGAGAGCACCCCGGCACCGGCGGATGAACCGCAGGCCGGAACCTCGGAGGAGCCGGAGGCGGTCGCCGTTCCCGTGACCGACATCCACCGCAGGCTGAGGCCCGCGGACCGGTGGCGGTTGCTGCTCGGCCGGGAGTCAGAAAACCTGCCCCCGAACGCCCGCTCGTACGCCCGCGCCCTGGACGAGCTGTACGGGTCGGGTCGCGGTGAAGGCGCCAACGACTTCGGGCCCGCCCCGGGGGACGGGGGCGGCAAGGAGGCGCCGTTCCCCACGGCACGCGAGTGGTCGGAGGAGCTGGAGGCGCTGTTCGGCACCGAGGTACGCGAGGAGGTCCTGGCCCGCGCCGCCGACGCCGGCCGCCACGACGTGCTGACCGAACTCGACCCCGCCTCCGTCCGGCCGTCCGTGGACCTGCTGACCTCCGTGCTGTCCCTGGCGGGCGGCCTGCCGGAGCAGCAGGTGGCCAAGCTGCGCCCGCTCGTACGCCGCCTGGTGGACGAGCTGACCCGCGAGCTCGCCACCCGCCTGCGGCCCGCCATGACCGGGGTCGCCACGCCGCGCCCGACCCGCCGACCCGGCGGCAAGCTGGACCTGCCGCGCACCCTGCGGGCCAACCTGGCGCACACGCGCCGCCTGGACGACGGCCGGCTCGTGGTGGTGCCGGAGCGGCCGGTGTTCAGCACGCGTTCGCGCCGGGAGGCCGACTGGCGGCTGATCCTGGTGGTGGACGTCTCCGGCTCCATGGAGGCGTCGGTGATCTGGTCGGCGCTGACGGCCGCCGTGCTGGCGGGGGTGCCGACGCTGTCCACGCACTTCCTGTCGTTCTCCACGCAGGTGATCGACCTGACCGACCGGGTCAGCGACCCGCTGTCCCTCCTGCTGGAGGTACGGGTCGGCGGCGGCACGCACATCGCCGCCGGGCTCGCCCAGGCCCGTACGCTGGTCACGGTCCCGAGCCGCACGCTCGTCGTGGTGGTCAGCGACTTCGAGGAGGGCTACCCGATCGGCGGCCTGCTCGCCGAGGTGCGCGCGCTGGCCGGCTCCGGCGTGCACCTGATGGGATGCGCCGCCCTGGACGACGACGGCGTACCCCGCTACTCGATCCCCGTCGCCCAGCAACTCGTCGCGGCCGGGATGCCCGTGGCCGCGCTCAGCCCGCTCGCCCTCGCCCGATGGGTGGGCGACCGCCTCCGCGGAGAACACCGGTGAACCCCTCCACGTCAACCACTCCCGAAACCGCTCCGGAGACGGTCCCGTCCGGCCCTCCCGGTGGTGGCGGGCCGCTGCCGCCGGTGACCCCGGAGGTGGTGGCCGCCGCCGTCGAGAGCCTGACCTCGCGGCTGCGCAAGAAGCTGGACGCGGCGATCGAACAGTACGCCGCCCTGCCCGTCACGGCCGGCGGCGAGGGCATGCGGATCGCCTGCGGCGAGGACGCGGTCGTCACGCTCTCGCCGGGGCCGTCCGGGGTGATCGCCGACGGTGACCAGGCGTCGTGCAGTTGCCTGCTGGCGCCGCGCTGTCTGCATCGTGCGGCCGTACTGAGCGCCTGCCCGATCGGGGACGCGCTCACCGGCGGAGAGGAGGCCGCCTCCCGCGACTCCTCCGATGCCGAACCCGCGCTCGCCGGATCCGACGGCGCGCAGACGGCCGCGGAGCCGGAGAGCGACGGCACAGGCGCGGCACCTGACGATGGAGCCGAGGGGGCAGACGAGGCGACGGGGCCTACGGCGGCGCAGGTGGCCGCCGCGACCGCGCTGTGGGCCGCTGCCGCCGCCGTGCTGTCCGCCGGGGTGCCCGCCGCCGGCGCGGTGCCCCAGGCCGAGTTGCTGAGGGCCGCGCACACCGCCCGCCTCGCGGGATTGCCGGGAGCGGAGGCCGCCGCGCTGCGGGTGGTGCGGGGGCTGCGCGCCGCCCGCGCCCGCCACGACGGCCACCGCCTCGCCGACCTGGTCTCCGCCCTGCGCGAGCTGCTGCTCACCGCGGGCCGGCTGGCCGGGGCGGACCCCGACCCGGCGCTGGCCGGCACCGTACGGCGCAACTACCAGCCGGGCGGGAGCCTGAAGGTGTACGGGGTGTTCAGGGAGCCGGTGATCAGCGCCACCGGGTATGGCGGTGTGGTGACGCACGTGGTCGCGGAGGACGGCCACTGGTATTCGGTGGCCGACGTCAAGCCGGGCGGATCGGCCCGTGCCCGTGGAGCCGCCACCGCGCCCGTCGCCATCGGCCCCGCCATGCTGAACCACTCCCAGCTCTCCCGTGCCGGGCTGCTGATCGTCGGCGCCACCGTCTCCCCGGACGGGCGCCTCGGAGCGGGCAAGGGCGTACGGGCCACCCCCGTCTCCGGCATGCCGTGGACGGAGGGGCCGATGGCGGCCCTGTTCGCCCGGCCGCTGGCGGAGGCGGCGGGCGCCCGGCTCTCCGGTCACGCCTGGAGCGAGTCGGACACGGCGGAACAGGCCCGTGAACCGGTCGGCTGCGACCTGGTCATCGTCGGCGCGGCAGGCGACCACGTACTGGCCCGCGCGGTGCTGCCCGACTCCGGGGGTGACGTGCGGGGCCACGGTCCGCTGATCCGGCTCGTCCCGGCCAGTCACCATCCCGAGCTGGCCCATGTCGACAATCTGCGGCGCCTCGCCTCCCGTCCGGGCCTGCTCGTACGGGTGGTGGGCCGGGTGGAGCCGGACCGGGTGGCGACGCTGCTCCCGCTGGCGGTCGGTCCGGTTCCCGGCACCGAGGCGACGCTGCGCCTGCCTCCCGAATGGCAGGGGCACGCCGACCTCGGGTACGACCGGCTCCAGGGAGCCCACCTCCCGCCCCAGGACGCCTGCCCGCCGCCCCCGGCCGGCGACGAGGTGGACCCGGTGGCCGGCGCGCCGCTCTGGCGGGTGCGCAGGCTGGTCGAGCTGGCCGTGTCCGGCGGGAGGCGGGCGGTGGCCGAGTCGGCCCGCAACGGCGAGTCGTACGCCCAGCTGCGCAGCGCCGGGTTCCAGGCCGCCGCCGACCTGGTCACGGGGTTGACCGCCGAGGCGGACCGCCGGAGCCGTGACGTGTTCGGGCGGTTGACGGACACGGGGCCAGACCGGTACGCGTGGGCGTGGGTGGCCGCCGCCACCCATCTCGCCGCCACGGAACGGGCCATGATCCACGCCTCCTGGCAGCCCGAGGAGGCCCTCTGACCGACCCGGCCGTCACCCGGTCGAACGTCGCGGGGGGCGCGTCGTCGCGGCCCCCTACGACGGCACGGCGGGAGAGCTGGGCTCCCGCACCTCCGCCGAGGGGATCCGGATGGCGTGGGCGAGCTCGTCCGGGTGCGTCAGCTGGGGATGGTGGCCTGCGCCGGGGACGACCGTCACCGTGGCCCGGGGGAGCGTGTCCAGCAGCATGCGTCCCTCGGCGGTGAGCGGGTCGCCGGCTCCCACGATGACGTGCACGCTCCCCGCGTACCGCCGTAGCTTGGCCCGGAGGTCCGCACGCCGGTCCTCCCGGCCGACGCCGGCGAGGAGCCGGGCGACGTCGGCGGCCACGCGGCCCCGGCGCAGGTCGGCGACGCTGGACTCCAGCGCCTTCGCGTACGCCACGTCCCCGGTGAGCCGCCGCGCCAGCGCCTCAGGGCGTACCCGGCCCAGATACCGGCTGCTCAGGAACGCCGACCGCGCGGCGAGACCGGCGCGCGCCTGGAGGAAGAACGGCGACACGAACGTGAGCCGGTCCACCAGATCGGGACGCGCGAGTGCCGCCTCCAGGGCGGCCGCCGCCCCCACGGAGTGACCCACCAGGTGACGGGCGCCGGTCTGGTCCACGAGCGCGGCCAGCCAGCGCGGCCAGTCCCCGAGCCGTCCCGCGCTCAGCCCCAGCCCGGGCAGGTCCACGACGCGGGCGTGGTCCAGCGCCGCGGCGACCGGGGCCCAGGTGTCGGCGTTCACCGGCAGGCCCGGCAGGACCACGGTGGGCCCGTCCGGTTCGCCGAGTTCGAAGGTGCGGACCCCGCCGATCACGGTGAACCGCCGCCGACCGGCGGGGACGGCTCCGAACCTGTGGGCCGCCAGGTGGTCGGCCCAGCGCAGGACGGACGTGGTGACGTCCGGCATGGCGAGGCCGTGCCGGGCGGCGAAGGCGTCCGCCGGACCTGTGGGGTAGCGGTCGTCCGAGAGGAACGTCAGCGTCTCCGGGTCGGCCTTGGTGAGCGCTCGGGGCAGGCGCTTCAGGAGGGACACCGGGATCCGCGTACGCGGCGCTCTGACCTGGTAGTGCTCCGCGACGCGGGCGAGCAGATCGGGCAACGCGGGCGTGTCGTCGTCGAGCACCCAGTACGCGCTCCGCTCGGCGGCCTCGTCCAGCGGGAGCAGGGTCATGAACCGGGCCAGATGGTCGACCGTGACCACCGGCACGAACGTCGTGGCGTCTCCCGGCAGTGCCGCCATGCTGCCCTGCCAGATCTCCTTCACGCTCGACGCGAGGCCCAGTCGCTGGTCCGACTCGCCGGTGACGCTGTCGCCGATCACGCTGGAGGGGTTGACGACGGACCAGGGGACGCCGAGCCGGTCCGCGGTGGCCTGGAGCACGGCGTCCGACTCGACCTTGGACGCCTCGTACGCTCCCAGCGCCTCGTACGTCTCCCGCCGTCGCTCGTCGCTCCAGGGCTCGGGGTCCTGCCCGCCCACCCGGTAGCCGGAGACGTGCACGAGGCGGCGCAGCCGGGGCAGCCCCGCCGCGAAGGCGACGACGGCGCGGACGCTGTCGACGTTGGCGCGGCGGGCCTCCTCCGCCGGCATCCCGAACCGGTAGGCGCCGGCGCAGTTGTAGATCTCGGTGACGTCCGCCGCGTCGCCGCGGATCAGCGACGGCGTCTCGAAGTCGACCCGGAGATCGGCCGGGGCCTCGCCGTGCCCGTGCTCCTCCAGCCAGCGGACCAGCCGCCGGTACGACTCGGGGCTCCGGGTGGCCGCGCTCACCCGTACGCCGGCCTGGCCGAGCGCGAGGATCAGGTGGCGTCCGATGAGCCCCGTCGCCCCGAACACCAGGGCGTGCCGGCTCATGACAGCGTCTCCCCGGCCAGGAGCGCGGCGATGACGTCGGCGGCGCAGCGCAGCGGCTCCACCGACCGCCGGGCGCGTGACATGATCATCGCCCCCTCGACCGTGCTGACCACGGCCGTCGCCAGCGTCCGCGCGGCGGCGGCCGGGCGGCCCTGGGCTACGAGGTACTCGGCCACGGGGTCGATCCAGGAGCCGAACGCGTCCGCGCAGGCCTCCCGCAGCCGCTCGCTCTGCGCGCCCATCTCCAGCGTGACCACCGAGACCGGGCAGCCGAGCTGGAAGTCGCTGTCGGTGAGCATGCCGGCCAGCACGTCGATCACGCGCCGGACCACGTCGCCCGGGCTCCCCGGCTCCAGCGCCGACTCGACCACGAGGGCGCGGAAGCGCTCGGCCGCGAGCGCGACGGCCTTCTCGCCGAGCGCCTCCTTCCCCTCGGGGAAGTGGAAGTACAGCGATCCCTTGGGAGCGCGGGCGTGCTCGACCACGGTGTTGAGGCCCGTGCCGCTGTAGCCGCGGGCCTGGATCAGCTCGAGCATCGATTCCACCAGCCGTGCGCTGGTTTGCGCGCCTTTGGTTCCTATCATGCGGAAAATATAGACCGGTCTACCGATTTTTCCAACTATATGGTGATGACGACCTTCCCCCGGGCGTGGCCCTTCTCGAGGTAGCGGACGGCTTCGGGCAGTTCCTTGAGCGGATACGTCCGGTCGATGACCGGCGTGATCTTCCCGGCTTCGGCGAAGTCCCGCAGGAGTTCGAGATCCTCGCTGCTCGTCCGCGACAAGATGGGCGCCAGCCGCTGGCTCATGACCACGGAGAGCGCCATCAGCTTGAGCGGACCGGTGAAGGGCCCCAGCCACAGCCCTTTGACCGGCCCCCCGACGGCCACCAGCACCCCCTTCGGGGCCAGCACGCGCCTGATCGCGGACAGCGAGTGGTTTCCGACCATGTCGATCATCGCGTCGTAGCGCCGCCCGGCCCGGGTGACGTCGTCCCGGGTGTAGTCCACGACGTGGTCGGCGCCGATCGAGCGGACCATCTCCACGTTCCCGGTGCTGCACACGCCGGTGACCTCGGCCCCGTACGCCTTGGCGAGCTGGACCGCGAACGTGCCCACGCCTCCCCCGGCGCCGTTGACGAGGACCCGCTGCCCGGCCCGGACGCGCGCCTTGTCCCGCAGCGCCTGCAGGGCGCTGAGCGCGGCCACCGGTATGGCGGCGGCCTCCTCGAAGGTCAGGTTGATCGGCTTCTTCAGGAGCATCGCGTCCTGGTGGAAGCAGGCGTACTCGGCGAACGCCGCGCTGCGCGCCTCCGGCTTCGCCCGGCCGCCGAACACCTCGTCGCCCGGCCGGAGCCTGGTGACGTTCCTGCCCACCGCTTCGACGCACCCCGCCAGGTCGGCGCCCATGCCGATGGGCTTGGGCCGTGACAGGCCGCTCATCGAGCGGACCACGTACGGCGTGCCCCTCATGAAGTGGAAGTCGAGCGGGTTGACGGCGGCCGCCTTCACGCTGACCAGGACGTCGTCGTCGCCCACGGCGGGTGGGTCGACGTCGTGGAGCTCGAGGACGTCGGGCGAGCCGTACCGGTCATAGCGGATTGCCTTCATGGTGCCCCCTTGGACGAGTTGCCGGCAGGACGCGCCGCCGCGTCGCTGGTCAGCGTAGGCAGCCGCCTCCGAGCGCCGATATCACGGAAATTCGTGATTTTGGGAGCCAATCGATCCGCCGCCGGGAGTAGTGTCCAGGGCAACGATGGCCAGACCGCCGCGCCGCTCGGGCAACCTGCCGGCCGAAGCGACCAGCTTCATCGGCCGCCGCCACGAGCTGGCAGAAGTCAGGAAGAAGCTCACCGAGGCCCGGCTGGTCAGCCTCGTCGGGCCGGGCGGCGTGGGCAAGACCCGCCTCGCGGTGCGGACGGCGTCCGGCCTCGGACGCGGGTTCCCCGGCGGCGCGTGGCTGGTCGAGCTGGCCGAGGTCCGGGATCCGGCGCGGGTCGGCGACACCGTGCTGGCGACCCTGGACCTGCGGGACCAGGCGGCGGCCGATCCCCTGGCCCGGTTGCCGGCCCACCTGCGCGACAAGCGGCTGCTGATCGTGCTGGACAACTGCGAGCACCTGCTCGAAGCGGCCTCCCGGCTCGTGACGGAGATCATGAAAGCCGCGCCGGGCGTGAGCGTGCTGGCCACCAGCCGGGAGCCGTTGTCGGCGCCGGGTGAGCACGTGGTGCCGGTGCCACCGCTCCAGCTGCCCGTGGCCGGGCCCCTCGCGCGGGTCCGGCAGAACGAGGCGGTCACGCTCTTCGTGGAACGGGCCGCGGCCGGATCGGGCGCCTTCGAGCTGACCGCCGCGAACCAGGCGGCCGTGACCGATCTGTGCCGCCGGCTCGACGGCCTGCCGCTGGCGATCGAGCTGGCGGCCGTCAGGACACGGGTCCTCACCGCCGAGCAGATCCTCGACCGGCTGTCCGACCGGTTCGGCCTGCTCACCGGCGGGGTACGGGCCGCGCTGCCCCGCCATCAGACCCTGCGTACCGCCATCGACTGGAGCCACGACCTGCTGGCGGCGGGCGAGCAGGCGCTGCTGAGGCGGCTGTCCGTGTTCTCCGGCAGGTTCACCCTGGAAGACGTCGAGTCGGTCTGCGCGTGGGACGACGTGCCGGCGGAGCGGGTGCTGGACCTGCTGTCGTCGCTCGTCGACAAGTCCCTGGTGATGAAGGAGGACGCCGGCAGCCTGGCCTGCTACCGGCTGCACGAGACGATGCGCGAGTACGCCGGGCTCAGGCTGCGCGCGGCCGGCGAGGAGGAGGCCGTCGAACGGCGCTGCTCCGGCTACTACCGGTCGAGGTGCCGCCGGTCCGCGGCCGAGGCCCGGGTCCGGCTCGTCGAGTGGCTCGCGTGGATGGACCTGGAGATCGACAACATCCGGTCGGTCCTCAGGCGCTGCCCGGCCCAGGAAGGGGTCACCCTCGTCTACTTCCTCGGCTGGTACTGGATGACGCGGGCCACGAGCGAGGGCGTCCGATGGCTGGACGAACTGCTCGCCTCCGGCCTCGGCGACCCGGGGGCGCGGGCTCATGGGTACTTCATGCGCGGCTTCCTGGCCGTGCTGCAGTCGGATCCGGCCGCCGCCCGCCCGGCGCTCGAACGGGCCGTGACGGCCGCTCGGGAGGCGGACCTGCGCAGCCTGCTGTCGCAGTCACTCTCCCTCGCCGCGATCGCCGCGAACATGGCCGGCGATCGCCTGTCCACCAGGCGCCTGTCCGAGGAGGCCCACTCTGTCGCGGCGGCCCTCGACGACCTCCCGGCCACGCTCATGGCGCTGCAGTCGCGAGCGCTGAACGGCCTGGCCGACGGCGACCTCGACGACGTCAGGGCTGCGGCGTCGCAGGGCGTGCGGATCAGCCGGGAGATCGGCGACCTCTACAGCCTCGGCATGATGCTGCTGAACCTCGGCTCGGCCATGCTGATGGCCGGCGCGCTCGACGAGTCGAAGCCGCTGCTCGCGGAGGCCCTGCCGATCGCCCACCGGATCGACGACCGGGTGGCGCAGTACTGCCTGCTCGACGCCCTGGGCTGCCACGCCGCGGCCTCCGGACAGGCGCAGATCGCGGCGCGGCTGCTCGGAGCGGCGGAGACGGTGCGCACGGGCGCCGGCGCGAGCCTCCAGCCGTACCTGACCCGGCTGGTCGCCCGGGCCGAGGAGTCGGCGACGGCGGCGCTCGGCGAGCCCGGGTTCAGGGCCGAGTACGAGGCCGGCGCACGCCTGAGCCGCGACGCCGCGGTCAGGCTGGCGCTCGGCGAGCCGGCTCCCGCCGCCCGGACCGCCCCCGCCGACGCGGGGCCGCTCGGGAAGCGGGAGGCGGAGGTCGCCCGGCTGGTCGCCGACGGGCTGAGCAACAAGCGGATCGCGGCCCGCCTGTTCATCTCCGAGCACACCGTCGACAGCCACGTCCGCAACATCCTGAACAAGCTCGGCGTCAACTCGCGGGCGCAGATCGCGGCCTGGATGGCGGCGTCCGGTCAGGCGGACGGGCGCAGCAGCACGGCCAGCGGGTCGGCCGCCTTCGACGAAGGGTCGTCGGAGACCGTGTAGACCCGTCCCGCGCCGTTGCCGACGGTGATCCGGTAGGTCATCAGGTCGGCGCCCACCTCCCCGGACCCGCCCTCGGCCGTGGCGGCGTCGATGGCGGACAGCGCCTCGTACACCTTGGCGGCCTGAGGCTCGGGGAGGTCGTCGGTGTCGTACTCACCGACGGCCTCCTCGATGCCGGCGAAGCCGCCGGTTCTCTCGATCTTCACACGCATGTCTGACTCCCCCTGCCGCACCGCACGATACGGCGAGGTGTTCGCCGGGCTCGTGGTTACTTGAACGCCTTCTTCAGCGCGCTCAGTTCCGAGGCGAGGATGTCGTCGTCGTGCAGCTGGCCCTTGGTCGTCAGCTTGTCGGCGCCGATCACCTGGAACTCCGGCAGCTGCATGGTGCCGCAGCAGCTCGAACGGTCCTGCACCGCGCGCAGGCTGGCCGACGACGCGTCGGCGGGCTTGACGTTGGTGATGTCCTTCGCGGTCTTGCCGTCGCCGGTGTAGTCGGCGTTCCTGAAGTCCATCTCGCCGGAGAGCATCTCGGAGAACGGCGTGGGCGACGTCACCACCTCGCGGAAGGCGAACCGGTTGCGGATGAAGGTCCGGTAGATGTTGGGATCGCCCTGGGCGGCCGAGACCTGCAGCATCTGGTTGACGACGTCCGTGTAGGTGGCCTTGGTCGCGGGCGCCTTCACGATGGCCTTGAACAGCAGCTCGCACAGCTGGTTCGCGACCTCCATGAGGATCACGGTGGGGCTCTTGAGCGCGCCCTGCCGGGTGCGTTCGAACGCGTAGATGTCGGCCAGCACGTCGTAGATGCCGCCGGTGAACACCTGCGAGATCGCGTGCACCTCGTTGCTGACCTCGCTCAGCTTGAGGTCGTTGTCGGCGTTGCGCAGGCCGAACGGCCGGCCGAGCGCCTGCCCGAACTGCTCGGCCAGGGCCGACAGGAACGACTTGGCGTGCAGGTTCGCCTTGGTGAGCGCGACGAGCGCCTCGGCCTGGTCCGGCTGCGCCAGCGTCAGGAAGACCGCGGTCAGGTCGCCGAACGACTCGTGCAGGCCGCCGGTCTGCGGCGGGTTGTCCGCGGCGAGCCAGCCCGGCTTGAGCCCGTCGAGGATCGCGTGGCCGGTCTCGTGCGCGACGATGTCCAGCGAGCGGCAGGTGAAGACCTGCTGCGTGGTGCCGGTCGGGGTGAAGAAGAGGAACTTCAGTGCCTTGGCCGTCCTGGTGTAGAAGGCGTTGGCCCCGACCGCGGCGTGCGGGAAGACGGTGAGCCGGTCGAGGTTCCCGCCGGTGTTCCAGGCGAACGGGATGGGCGTGCCGCCGTTGTGGCGCTCGTACATCGTCAGCGTCTCCCGGACGACCGCGTACGTGTGCGAGCAGTCGAACTCCGGCGAGTTGGGGACGAAGATGAAGTCGCCGTTGACGCTGCGCGCCACGGGCGTGGTGCCGGGCAGCTGGGTGATGATCCGGGCGTCGGTGGGCCCGTTGAGCACCGGGTTGGGGATGAAGATCGGCCTGACGCCCAGTTCGGCTACGGTGGGGTCCTGCTTGTAGATGAGGATCCGGGGCCCGACGATCGGCGGGACCGGGATGGGGACCGGAGCCGGGGCCGCACGCTGAACGGACGCCGGTTCGATGGTGAACGGCGGCTGCAGCAGCAGCTTCGTCGTGTCGGCCACGGCCGTCCCGGCGACCGCGCGGCCCTCAGGGACGCTCTTCTCCCGCACTTCCTGAATGATCATCTGATCTCCACTCCCCGTAACTCGGGCGCGGCGACAATTTGGACGCGCCTATCGAGTCGTGCCCGGACTTGGATAATCAGGTGCACATGGGAAATAAAAGGTTCGATCGGACATTCTGCGTACGCATGAGACCCGGCAGCTCGGTGAGCGCCTTCGGGTCGATGCCCTTGAGGTAGACGGCCAGCAGCGTGATCTCGGCGGGGTCGGCCTCGTGGATGAAGCGCTGGGCGCGTTCGAGCGCGTCCACCCGTCCGGCCGGCCAGCCCGCTCACCTTGATCACCGGACCGCCCGTCCCGCGCCCGCCGTCCGGGCTCATCCCGCGCCCACCGGCCGGGCTCGTCCCGCGCCCACCGGCCGCGCCGCTCATTCCGCACCCGCCAGCCGACGGGAGTTGCCGACGGCCATGGTCCGGACGTCCTCCTCGGTGAAGCCCTCGGCGTCGATGTGCTCGTACCACGTCTCCCAGGTGACCTTGCCGGAGTGCGGCGTGGTGAAGCAGCGTTCGAGCAGGGCGCCCTTGGCCGCGAGCGCCCGCTGCCGGTCGATCGCGACCCGCTGGGAGGTGAACTCCGGATGGGTGATCACGATGCGGCGGACGCCCTCCTCCGCGGCCGCGTCCACCACCGCGTCGATCTCGTCCGCGCTGAGGTGGCCGGTGGCGAGCGTCAGGTCGTGCCCGGCGATCACCCGCAGCACCTGCCGGGTCCGCTCCAGCACGGCTCCGCCGGGCCCCACGACGTCGACCGGATCGGCCGCCATCCCCGCCTCCCGCAGCTCGGCCTGCAACCGGGCCCACATGGGCGGCGTGGCCCCCTCGGGGTCGCCGGCCGTACAGGCCCGCTGGTTGGCGCTGTCGACGGTGGGCAACCACACGACCTGCGCGCCGCCGCCGGCGGCGATCTCGACGGCGACGGGGTTCATGCCGCCCACGGACGCGTTCAGGGTGATCGCGCCGACCGCGCCGAACCCGGGCACCGCCGCCCGCACCACCGCGGCCCGCTCCGTCGTGGGGACGTAGTGCGACTTGAGCACGTGGTGATAATCGCGCGACTGCACCACGCTCGACGTCCCGCTATGACGCGGCCGCCACTTCTTGCCGACCGCAGGCCCGGATCTTGTATCCACCAGGTAGACGCGCTGCGTATCGGATCTGTTACACCCTGTGATGGAGCTGCCCTGGAAGCCCTCCAGGCTGCACCGACACGAGGAGAAACCGTAATGAAGTCGAGCACACGCGGCATGCGCATCGCATCGATTACCGGCACCGTCGCCCTCGCCATCCTGGCTTGCGCCGCCCCCGCCACGGCGGCGGCCCCACCCGTCTCCGGCTCGGCCCGGGCCGGCGACATCTGCCTGTACAGCGGGCGGGACTACACCGGCTCGTCGTGGTGCTGGAACCCGGGGAACGGCTACGTGGACGTTCCCCCGGCCCTGCACGACAACGTGGGCTCCTTCATGGCGCACGCCGACGGATGTTTCATCAACTGGATCCACGTCCCCGACCGCAAGGAGACACGCGTCGTCCGGGACGGCGACTACCGCAGGGTTTACAAGGACGACTTCGGCGGCAAGATCGACGCCGTGGCGCCCCGCTGCTGAGCCCCTGAGCCGACCCGGACACGCGGGCCCCCGGCGCACGCGGCGCGAAGGGGCCCGCGCGCGCCGGGAAACAAAATGAGCAAAACGAAACCTCTTCCAGGTCCTTACGCGTCTCTCAGATAACCAGCCTCATCGGCTGCACGGAGGGAGGCCGTAATGGACCTTGTCCTGCTGATTCTCTCGGTGGCCCTGGCGGCGATCGCCGTCACCATCGCCTTCGCGATCAAACGCGAGCACGCCGCCACCCGGGCGGCCGCGGCCGGATCCCGCGCGCGCGACCTCGACCATTACGAACTCGCCTATCTGGCGGGCGGATCCGGGAAAGTGGTCGACACGGCCATCACGCTCCTGGCCGAAAGCGGAGAGCTGCGCGTGTCACGGGGGCCGCGCTTCTACACCGTCTCCAAGAGATCCGCCACGGACGAGCCTGTCGAGCGGGAGACTCTGGCCGCCGTCGCGGCGAACGACGGCCCGTCAAGGTTCCTGGTGAGCCGGGCCGTGGGCGGTGGCCCGGCCATGAGGGAGCTGGAGCACCGCGTCGCCGAGCTGGGCCTGATCGTGGCCGATGCCCGTCTCGCACGGCTCACGCGGCTGGCCCGCGGGCTGCGGGTGATCTCCGTCCTGGCGGTCGCCGGGGTCGTCGCGGGGGCGGTCGTGCTCGCCGCAGGCCCGACGCCGTTACCGCTGGTCACCGTACTCGTCCTGCTGGCCACCGGGACCGGCGCGGTGGTCGTGCTCGCCGGCGACAGGAAGTTCAGGCGGGGCAGGCTCACGGCCGACGGCGCGGCGGAGCTGGGCCGGGTACGCAAGGCGCACCCCGCGGGCTCGGGAAACGGACCGGTGTACATCGCGCTGTACGGTCACTGGGCACTGCGCGACACGGACCTGAGCAGGGCACTGGACACCTACATCCCCCGGACCGCACCTCGGCGCAGGCCGCGGTCGACGTCCGGCAGCAGCGGCACCTATTCCGGTGGTTGCGGCGGATCGACCCACAGCGGGTCGAGCTGCGGGTCCTCGTCCTCGGGCTGCGGCAGCGGCTCCTCAGGCTGCGGTGGCGGGTCCGGTTGCGGGGGCGGCGGTTGCGGGGGCGGCGGCAGCTGACCTGCCCGAACCTACGGCGATAGGGCCACTACGGCAGGCCCGGAGCGAGCGATGGGGACTGGCCGCATCACCACGCATCCGGGCCCGATCACGAGGTTGACCTGCGCAACGGCCAGCCATGCGGCGCGCTGCCGGGCTGCACGGAGCGCGACGTCTCCGCGTTGACAGGCAAGTGGCGGCTTGCCTATCATCGCCGCATGGGCGACATCTTCAAGGCCCTGGCCGACCCCACCCGGCGGACCATCCTCGACGAACTGACCGAACACGACGGCCAGACCCTGTTCGAGATCTGTGTCCGCCTGACGAGCCGACATCAGCTGAGCCTGACCAGGCAGGCCGTGTCCCAGCATCTGGCGGTGCTGGAGGAGGCCGGGCTGATCACCACGCGCAAGCAGGGGCGGTACAAATTCCACCACCTCGACACCACTCCCCTGGCCGCCATCTTCGAACGGTGGCCGATCACCAGGAAAGGACAGGCACCATGAAGATCTACATCACCAGCGTGTTCGTGGACGACCAGCAGAAGGCCCTCGCCTTCTACACCGACGTGCTCGGCTTCATCAAAAAGCATGACATCCCGCTGGGCGGGGCCCAGTGGCTGACGGTCGTCTCGCCGGAGAACCCCGAGGGCACGGAGCTGCTGCTGGAACCGGACGGGCACCCCGCGGTCGGGCCGTACAAGAAGGCGCTGGTCGCCGACGGCATTCCGGCCGCCTCGTTCCAGGTCCCGGACGTGCAGGCGGAGTACGAGCGGCTGCGCGGGCTGGGGGTGACGTTCACGCAGGAGCCGCTGGCGGCAGGACCGGTGACCATGGCGGTCTTCGACGACACCTGCGGGAACCTGATCCAGATCGTGGCCCCGGCCTAGTGGTGCTTTGCCATGGTCGGGGCTGCCGGTGCGAGGGGCGGTGACCGAGGATGATCGCCAGGCACGGATCTCGTGCGGCGACCGCCGAACTGGGCCAAGGGCTCAAGATGGGTCACGATGACGGCATGACGACCACCGAAGTGGACGTGCCCGCCGAGCCGGCAGGGGGCGAGACGCGGATCAGGGGGTTCTGAACGCGCCGGCGTTGCGCGCGCACCAGGCGGCGAAGGTGCGGGGCTTGCGCCGAAGCAGGCGTTCCACGGTGTCGGTGCGGAAGCCGGCGGTGTCGGCGCGCATGAGGTGGAACCCCTCGATGACGGCCTCGGCCAGCGCCGGAGGGGCCCCGTTGGGGAATCGGGAGGCGACGGCCTCCTCCGCCGTGGTCACCGCCCGGATCGCGATCTCCCGGCCGGCCGCCGCCGCGAGGATCTTGACCTGCTCGGTGATGGTGAACAGCTCCTCACCGGTGAGGACGTACTCCTGGCCTCGGTGGCCGTCACCGGTCAGGGCCAGGGCCGCGACGGCGGCGATGTCGGCGGGGTCGATCGGCGCGTACCGGCCGGGGCCGACCGGATCGAGGACATAGCCCGCCTCACGGACGGTGGGCAGCCAGTCGAAGGCGTTGGTCATGAAACCGCCGGGCCGCAGGAAGGTGGCCGGGATGCCGGACGCCCGGATGGTCTGCTCGCGTTCGTGGTGCCAGCGGCCCATGGCGGGCATGGGGTCGCCGAGCACGTTGAACGAGGACAGGTGCACGATGTGGCGCACCCCGGCGGAGCGGGCGGCGGCGACGGCGTGCCGGGTGTGGTCGAGGCCGATGCCCGGGGTGAGCAGGAACAGCCGGTCCGCTCCGGCGAAGGCCGGCGGCAGCGTCGCCGGGTCGTTCAGGTCCGCCACGACCCGTTCGACCCGCTCGGGCAAGGCGGCGGCGCGGGCCGGGTCGCGGACCAGGACGCGGAACGGCACGCCGGTCTCGTCCAGCTCGCGGACGAGCTCGCGGCCGACGTTTCCGGTGGCACCGGTGACCAGTATCATGAGAACCCCTAAATCGTGTACCGGTTAATGATCGAGGGGAACGTTAACCGGTACACGATCTGCTGTCAATCGCCCCATGCCACGCTCGCGACATCACCGGAGGTCCTCGACGTGCCTGAATTCCTGGACGTGCACAGCAAGACGTCAAAGGCGCTGCGGGCGGCGGCCGAGGCGGCCGTGCGACGCCACGGGCTGCACCTGGGGCAAGATCACCTCCTCGCGGTGCTGTGGCAACAGGACGGCCGCACCCCGGGCGAGGTCGCCGCCGCGCTGAACGTCACCACCCCCAACGTGGTCAAGGCGGCCAACCGGATGGCCGCGGCGGGCCTGCTCACCCGACGCCGCGACGACCGGGACAACCGCCTGGTCCGGCTGTGGCTCACCGACGCCGGACGCGCCCTTCAGGCACCCATCGAGAAGGAACGGCGGTTGCTCGAGGAGAAGGTCACCGCCGACCTCACCGAGACCGAACGCGAACATCTCCTCAGCGCACTCAGGAAGATCCACCGATCGGCGAACGCCCTGCTGGAGGCCCCCATCGACCACCGCGACCCGACCACCACCTGACCCTGGGCCAGCGAGCGACGCACCGGCCGAACTGCTTACGCCTCGGCCATAAAGGCCAAAGCGGTCACCCTGAGTGGCGGCGCCTGCACATTCGGGAGAACATCGAGGGGTACCTGGAACCCCCCGTCCCGGCGAAGGAGCCTCGCATGCTGGCGAAAGTGGCCGATGGGATCGCTGACCGGTATCAAAGCCTCCAGAGGTGGGCGAGCGAGCGGTTCGCCGACAACCCCCGCGAGGCGGAGATCGCAAAGTACGCGGTCATCGTGGTGTGCGTCTCGGTCGTGGCCCTCATCTCGGTCACGCTGTTGTGGCTGGTCGTCATGGTGCTGGGCGGCCTGGTCAACGGCGTGGCCCATGGCCTTGCCACCGGCCTGACGTGGGCGCTGGAACGGCTGGCCGACTGGCACCTCACCGAGGTCATCACCAAGCCGGTCCATGACTACATCACCGCCCACGCCGCCGGCCTGCCCTCCGGAGCCGAAGCGATCTGGTCGGCTTGGGCGCTGACCGGGCCGGGCCTGTGGCTGCTCTGCTGGCTGCTGCGGTCCTGGGGAGCCCGCCTGGCCTGGGTCCTGTACGGCGCCGGCACGGTCGCGATGGTCTACAGCGCCAGCCCGGCCAATGGGCAGTTGCTCGCCGCGGGCATCGCCGTCCTGTACTGGGGCGTGCTGTCGGTGTTCGCCTTCCGCGGCGTCGGCCGCCGCCGCCCGACGGTGCAGGTCCACCCGGCCCCCGACGTCAGCACCACGCTGGTGCAGCTGCGCGAGTACCTGAACGAACAGTTCGAGGACGTTCAGGCTCGCATGACCAGCATCGAGGCGGCGGCCAAGGACGAGCTCGCCGCCCGGCGGGCAGACTCATGAACCGTTGACGTGCCGACCCGGATCCTGGCGTCGATCGCTCCACGAGCCGCGGTGCACGACCTCCTCCAGCGGCCTCCTGCCGCGCTTCAGCGAGGGCGAGCGCTTGTCCTGCGCCCGGTATCCCACGCTGATCACCCCGATCGGCGTGTACGCCTCGGGCACCCCGAAGGCCTCCTTGAACGCCTTCGTCCGCTCGCCCGGCGGGACCCCGAAGAAGCAGGCGCCCAGCCCCTCGTCGACGGCGGTCAGCAGCATCAGCAGCGAGGCGAACCCCGTGTCGATGTCCCAGTACGGCACCGGCCAGCGGGCCTCGTCCCTGTCCTCCCAGCCCTTGTCGCCCTCGGCGTACCGGTCGAGGTAGGCCTGCTTGTGCGACAGGGCGACGATCAGCAGCGGCGCCCGCCGCAGCCCCATCCCCCACTCGGAGTCGTCGGTGGACGCCTCCCAGAACCGCTCGCGGTCGGCCGGATCCTCCAGCACCAGGAATGCCCAGCCCTGGCTGAACCCGGCGGAGGGCGCGTGCAGCGCGTTGCCGAGGATCCGGTCGACCACGGCGGCGGGCACCGCACGGTCCGGGTCGTAGTTCCGGACCATGCGGCGCCGCCGTACCACCTCTTGAAACTCCATAGGAGTCAGTATCGCTCGGCGATCCCCGTGTTGATCTCGACGAGGGCCACCATCGCGTCCGTGACGCCGATGAGGTCGGGGTCGGCGAGGGTCTGCTGCGCGTGCTTGGCGGCCTCGCCGACCGTGTGCAGGTGCAGCCGCTCGATCGTGATCGTGCGGACGGCCGTCGCCGCGTTGATCCGCCTGCTGCCCACGTTGAAGTACGTGGTCAGCAGCTCGGCGCGGAGGTTGCGCGGCGGCAGCAGCGGCAGCGTGAACGCGGCCGCCACCTCGTGCTGGGACAGCTGGCCGTCGGGCGTCGAGCCGTCGATCCCATCGAAGCGGGTGTCGGTGGCCTGGACCCTGGCCAGCAGCTCCGATGTCCGCATCGAGGGGAAGGCCAGCCAGATGCCCTGCGGGCGCGGGTCCCGGCTCGGCGCGGTCTCGGTCACGGTGCTGGTGGAGGTCGCCGTGGCCGGGGTGTAGGAGCAGCCCTTGGCGTTGCCGTAGGAGACCTGCGACTGCCCGGTCAGGACGGTCCCGCCCACCACGAGCAGGCTGGAACGGCTGCTGAAGGCCACGGTCGTGGTCGAACCGGCCGCCAGCGTGCCCAGGTTCCAGGTCAGCGTGCCGCCGTCGACCGCGTCAGGCTTGGGGCCCGCGCCCTTGTCGAGGGCGGTGCTGTAGTACACCTCGGGCGGCAGCTTGTAGGTGAGCTTGGCTCCGGTGGCGCTCGCGCCTCCGGTGTTCTTCACCGTCAGCGTGGTCGTCACGGCCTCGGCCGCGCCGGCGGTGGGCGTCGCGCTCGCCGTCAGGGTGAGCTTCGGCGCCTTGACCGTGGTCGAGGCCTTGCCGGTGTTGTCGGAAGTGTCCTCCTCCGCGCCTCCTGCCACGTTCTTGCCCACGACGGTGGCGGAGTTGGTGACCGTGGCGGCGTCGTCGGTCGCGCACGGGATCGCATAGGTGAAGGTCTCGCTGCGGCTCGCCCCGGCGGCCAGGTCGGGCAGGTCGCGGGCGACGGCGGTGCCGTCGGGCAGCGTGTCGGTGAGCTTGACGGACTCCGCCCCGCCCTTGCCGACGTTGTCCACCTTGACCGTGTAGGTGAGGGTGTCGCCGGGCTCGGCCGACTCCTTGTCGACGGTCTTGGTGGTGGCCAGGTCGGGCGTGTAGAAGTCCTGGAAGCCGGCCTCGATCTTGGCCGCGGTCACGAAGTCGATCTCACGGCCGGACTCCACGCCGGCGCCGGGCTTGGAGATGTCGAGCTTCAGGTGTCCCCAGTCGTCGTAGTCGGTGAGGATCGGGTCGCGGCCCCTGTCGTCGCTGCCCGCCAGCGGCGTCGACTGGCACGTGTTGTCGGACCCCTGGATGATCGCGTCGTTGAACTGGACGTCGTCGCCCATCCTGGCGGAGTCGATCGTGTTGTTGGTGCCCGCCAGGACGCACACGTCGTCCTCGGAGTTGATGTCGGCCGCGATCGTGGGCGGGTCCTCCGTCCCGTTCACGTTCCAGTCCAGCCAGTCGACGGCCGGGTCGACCGGGCCGTACTGCTCCGGCTTGCTGGGGATCTTCCAGCGGGCGTAGTCGTCGCCGGGGCCGATGGCCTTGCTCTCGTCGAGGTGATCACGGTCGAGCCGGGGCATCCTGCCCTGGCTGTAGTCCAAGCGGCGGGGCGCCGGGTCCAGGCCCGTCGGGATTCCGGCCGGCTCGTAGGCGTAGTTCATGATGCTGAGGTAGTTGGGCTTGTAGTTGGTCCGGGTGTCGCCGCCGTGGGCGAGCCCGAGCGCGTGTCCCAGCTCGTGCATCAGCGTGCCGGCCTGGTCGCGGGCCGTACCGGAGAAGACGACGTCCGGACCGCTGCCTGGCTTCATCAACTGGATGTCGTCGGAACCCTTCTTGACCTTGCTGTTGCAGACGTGGTCGGGGCCGACGCCGATCTGGCTGCCCTTGAGGAAGTCGTCTCCCACCACGGTGGAGTCCAGCTTGCCGTTCGGGCCCCCGTCGACGCACCACGTGCGCCACTCGCCGAGCGTGACGATGAAGTCGCGGTTGCCGCGGCGGGGGTCGCAGCACCGGCCGGAGACCATGCTGCCGGCGGTGAGGTCGTGGGCGAAGATCGTGTAGTGCGCGTACGGCGCCAGCTGCCCTGGCAGGTCGGCCGTCCTGGCGTTGGCGAAGGCGGTGTCCTTCTCCGTCATCACGGCCTGTTCCGGAATGCCCGTGCCGACGATGGGGATGAAGTCCACCCCGTCGTCCAGCGGGACGCCGCCGTAGGGGCAGGGCTGGGTGGCCTGGGCCGAGCCGTCCTCGAAGGCGCGCCTGAGCTCCTGGAGCGCGGCGTCCTTGGGCCGGTGGGTGTGCTGGGGGTCGCCGGTCATCCAGTCGATCCACACGATGACCGTCTTGCGGCAGGGGTTGGCGCCCATCTGCTTCAGGTCGAACCTCATCGAGTCGTCGGGGTTGCGGATGCCGAAGCGCTCGATGACATCGGGGATGCCGTCGCCGTCGATGTCGGGCAGCGGGCCGCTGGTCCGCTCGATCCTGAAGCCGATCCCCGCCCGCTTGCCGTCGTGCGCGTTGGGGAAGTTGGGGTCGCCGTCGCCCTCCACGTAGGTCTGGCCCGGCGTGAGCAGGTCACCGGGGTCGGTCCAGGTGTCGGTGCCGATGTCGTACTGGAGCTCGAGGTCGTCGTCCTGGTTCTGCGGGCTGATGTCCAGCTTGTCGTCGCCGCCGTTGAGGCCGCCGTCCTCGTCCCAGAGGCGGATGAGGATCGGCACCTTGGTGGTGTCGTCCGGGACCTGTACGTCCTGGGTGAAGATCCACGGCGGGTCGAACGTGCTGGGATCGAAGTCGTCGTCCTCCACCGCGCTCCTGCGCTGCAGGTCGCCGTTCCCGATGCGGATCTCGGGGAAGTAGTTGCCCGTGCCGTTGTCGGGGCTCTCGATCTGGTGGATCTTGTTGATCGTGAGCCGGAGGGTGACGCCCGTACTGGCCTGGGCGGCGGGTGTGCTGACCACCACCAGGCTGAGCGCGATCAGGGATAACACTGTGAGTAAGCGCATGCTGCCAGGATGAAGTGACCTCGCGGGACGCACATGAGTAAGGTCTACTCAGAACCTTGGGCGCTTCGCGGTCGTCATACCAACCATGATGAAGCTCATGATCGCCGTGGCCGCCACCCTGACGCTCGCCGCCACCCCCGCCCTCGCCCAGACCAAGCCGGTTGTCGGTCCGAACGGGTTCGGCGGGCTGAAGCTCGGCATGTCGCTCAAGCAGGCCAAAGCGGCCGGGATCACCAAGAAGATCGACGGCGGCACCGACGGCTGCTCGGGCTGGGACCTGAAGAAGTATCCGACCGGCAAGGACAACGTCGGCCTGTACATCTCGCCGAAGCTGGGTGTGGCCGCCTTCTTCGCGCCCAAGGCCGCCAAGACTCCCGAAGGCGTGGCGGTCGGGACGGCCAAGTCGCAGCTGAAGAAGGTCTACCCGCACCTCAAGCAGGACACGCACGGCTTCTGGGTGACCACGGTGCCGGGCAACACGAAGGCCTACTACTCCTTCACCGTCCTGCACGGCAAGGTCACGGAGTTCGGCCTGGCCCTGAAGAAGCAGGACTGCTTCAACTGAGCAGCTCAACCCTCCGCATGATCCCGGCGGGGTTGGACGCGAAGTTCTGGATCCCGCCGACCGACGCCACGCGCCGGTCGGCGCGAGCCGCATCGGCGGGCTGAGATCAGATACCCAGCAGGGCGGCGGTGCGGTCGTAGACGACACGGGCGAGGGCGGTGGCCGGCCACACCCCGGTCCGCCCGCGCGCTCACGCAGCTCGCATCCCCGTATATACCGCCCTCGGACGGGTCATCGGCCCGGGGCGCGGTACCCCATCCGGTAGACGGCCAGCGGGCGTCGCAGCGCGGTGATGTCGGAGAGCGGGTCACCCGCCACGACCAGCAGATCGGCGTCGAACCCGGGCGCGATCCTGCCCTTGCGCTCCCCCACCCGGCAGACGCGGGCCGCGCCCGACGTGATCGCCCGCAGCACGTCCAGAGGCGCGTACCCGTGCTCGACCAGCATCTCCGCCCCGTACGGCAGTACTCCGTGGGGCTTGGGCGGCCCGATGCCCGCGTCCGTCCCGATGACGAAGTCCACCCCGGCGGCCTGAACGGCCCGCAGCGCCTCCACCATGCCCGCCATCCGCTGCTGGATACGCGGCGGCAGCGGCGCCGGGCCGGGCACCACCCCCGCCGTGAGGGACACCACGACGTCGGCGGCGGCCAGCCGGGCGATCATCGCGTGGTCCACCGCGTAGGAGTCCTCGGTGAAGAACGAGCAGTGCTCGATCGAGTCGAACCCGGCGTCCAGGACGTGCGCGATCCCCTCCGCGCAGTGGACGTGCCCGGTGATCGGCAGGCCGTGCGCGTGGGCCTCGTCGGCCGCCGCCCTCAGCTCGGCGAGGCCGTACTGGAGCAGGTGGGAGTGCGTGCCTGGCGTCATCTCGCCGCCCGTCACCATCATCTTGATCACGTGGACGCCGCGCGCCGCCCGTTCCCGTATGGCCTCGCGCACCCCGTTCTCCCCCGCCGCCTCACCGCCCAGGAACCAGCAGTGCCCCCTGGGAGTGGTGATCGGCGGCCCGGCGGAGAGGATCTCCGGCCCGTCGAGCCCGAGGTCGAGCCCGAGCGCCAGGTAGTCCCGGTCCCCCAGGTCGCGTACGGTCGTCACCCCGGCCGCGAGGTGCTGCCGCGCGGCCTGCCGCATCCGGTCGGCGAGCCCCGGCGGTTCCAGCATCGCCACGACGTCGCGGCTCGCGTCGAAGGCCAGGTGGACGTGGCAGTCGATGAGTCCGGGCAGCACCGTGGCATCACCCAGGTCGACCGTGGCCGACGCCTCGGTGGTGATGCCGGTGATGCGGCCGTCCTCGACGATCACCACCTGGTCGTGGCGCATTTCCTGGCCGTCGAAGAGATGGCGGGCGCGTAGGGCGAGCATGGCTCCACCGTCGCGCCCTCGCGCCGCGATCGCCTGAGTATGCCCTACTCAACTTCGCCCGCGCCCCCGGCGCCGATGTCGACCACTCCGGATCGCCAGCTCGGCTGCCGCTTCCTTCCCCAGCCGACTGAAGTGATCTACCCCACTCATCGCAGTCGCCCGTGGTGGCGACCAACGGGTAGCCGAGCGGCCTCACGGTCGCACAGCGTGGCGCGCCCGCATCGGCGTTGCTCCCCTGGAGGACAGCTACCGCCTGTACAGGGCGGCCGACGAGCACGTGCAGGCAGCCAGGCTGCTCTACCACGGCCCGACCACACCCCCACCCCGACGCCATCGACGCCCGCCGCGGCACCTGACCCCAGGAGGTCACCTACCCGGCTCACCGGCCCGCCCTCCCGCGGCCCTTCGGTCGTTGGTGGCTCAACCCGACATGCCCAAGCGCGATTCATGCGTCTGGATCCGCTGATGTGCTTCCTCCGCCGCTGCGGCGAAGACCACGTTGAGCGCGGCACGGTCATGGCCATAGGTGACCAGGCCGTCGCAGTTGCGGCACAGCGCCGGCGCGGCGGCGGGGTGGTCCCGCGCTCCGCGAGCATGCGGGGTCCCCGTCGGTATGGTGCACCTCCGGCAGGGGCTCTCCAAAGCTTCGGAGCTTCCAGGTAGCGACAGTGTGATCGTCGGCGATATCGGTATGTGACGGCTCGGTCCCTGGCGACATGCCGTCTTCGTGGTGTCCTGCGTTCGCCCGGAGGCGGCCCATGGTGAGTGAGACGGTGCGGTTGCGGCTACGAGTGATCGACGCAGCCGCGGATGCCCAAGAGCTGGACGAGGCCACGGCCAGGCTGAGGAACGAGCTTCTCGAACTGGACGTGGTGGCCGGCGCCGCCGAGTCGGGGGAGGCCGCTGAAGGCACCAGGGCGGTCCTGTCGTTCACGCTCGGAGGCCTGGTGATCGCGCTGGCCGGTACGGAACTGCTGGCCTCGATCGTGAACGCCGTGACCGCCTGGCTCAACCGCCATCAGCACCGTTCGGTCAAGCTGGAGATCGACGGCGACGTGCTAGAACTGACCGGCATCCCGTCCAGGGAGCAACGCGAGCTCACCGACGTATGGTTGCGCCGCCGCAAGCAGCCGGACGTACCCGGCCAGTCCGGCCGCCGCCTCGCGCTGATCGTGGCCAGCGACGAGTTCGGAGATCCCGGGCTGCGGCGGCTGCGGGCGCCCGCACTTGACGCCGAGGCCTTGGCGAGGGTGCTGGGCGACGAGGCCATCGGCGGGTTCGACGTACGCACGATGCTCAACGAGTCGACCACCGTCGTCAACGAAGCCGTGGAGGAGTTCTTCGCCGACTGTCACCCCGACGACCTGCTGTTGCTGCACTTCTCCGGCCACGGGGTCAAGGACGACAACGGCGAACTGTATTTCGCCACGCCCAGCACCAAGCTCAACAGGCTCGGCGCCACGGCGGTGTCGGCGGAGTTCGTCAACCGCCGGATGGGCCGCAGCCGCAGCCGGCGCATCGTCCTGTTGCTCGACTGCTGCTACGCCGGCGCCTTCGCGCGGGGCGCGCTGCCCAGAGCGGGAACGGACGTGCACGTCGAGGAGCAGTTCGGCGGGCGCGGACGGGTGGTCATCACGGCCTCCAACGCCCTGGAGTACGCCTTCGACGGGACCGACCTCGCCGACGCTCAGGAGACGACCTCGCCTTCCGTGTTCACCAGAGCGCTGGTCGAAGGGCTCGAGACCGGCGAGGCCGACCAGGACCAGGATGGCTATGTGGGCATCCACGAGCTGTACGACTTCGTCTACGACAAGGTACGGGCCGTCACTCCCAAGCAGACGCCCGGGAAGTGGACGTTCGACGTACAGGGAGACCTGATCATCGCACGGCGCGGCCGTCCCGTGGATCGACCCGCGCCGTTGCCGACCGAACTACAAGAAGCCATCGACCACCCGATCGCCAAGATCCGGGAGGGTACGATCGGCGAGTTGGAGCGGTTACGACACAGCCGCCACGCCGGGCTCGCGCTCGCGGCGCGGCTGGCCCTGGAAGAGCTCGCGCACGACGACAGCCGATCCGTCTCGGCAGCGGCGTCACGCGCCCTCGGCCGCCCCGCCGTCCCGCCTGAGATCCTGCCGGATGCTGCCGGCCGTGGGACAGCCGCGGACGTCGGCCGTGCGGCGCCGCTCCCCACCGCGCCGGAGGCCGAGCAGGTGCCCGGCGGCGACGTGAAAACCGCCCAGGTTCGCGCGGCTGCGCGGGCTTCCAGCGCCTGGACCGGGAAACCTGGTGCGAGGAACGCCGCATCGGCGGACGTGGACGCGTCGCCGGGCAGGGATTCCGACACGCCGCGCGGGCGGGCGTGGCTGCTCCTGGCATTGCGTGGCTTGGCGCTGTCGTCGGGGCTGCTGCTGTTGCTCGGTCCGGAGCGCACGCCCCCGTTCTCCGCCATGTTCAGCAGTGTGGTCGTCGCTGACTACATCATCTGGTTGTGGCTCTTGATCGCCGCGGCATTTGGGGTCGGCCTGCTGCCGGAGGGCCGATGGCGCACCGTGAGCCTCGGCGCGTCCGCCGGTCTGGCCGCGCTGCACCTGGGCGTATCTGCCCACGTCTACGCGTCTTTCAGTACAGCCGAACTGGTCGGCCCTATGGCATCCGGCCTGCTGATCCTGCTGGTCGCGTTCACGGAGACGGCCATGGCCCAGCCCGGCCGCTGGTGGTGGAGAGCCGCAGGAGCCTTCGGCGGAGTGCTCGCACTGATCATGATCATCATCAACCAGCGGTTCCCCCACGACATGATGGACGATCCCGGGGAGGAGATCCCTTGGCGGGTGGTGTTCTCGGTCGTCGTGCTTTTGCTCGGGTTCTTCGTGACGCGGGTGGTTCTGCACTGGCGAGCGGGCGGGGCGCGGCCGACACTGGTACTGGGCATGGCGGCCACGCTGCTGGTCGTCGCGGACGTGTGCGGCGTCTACCTGCTGAACAGCGGCTCGAACTACCCGCAGATTCCGGCTTACACGCCCGCCCTGCTGGTGCTGCTGCTCATGGCCGCCCAGGCGCTCGATGACCGGCCGGAACTGCTCGCGGCGGTCCAGCTCACCGTCATCGTGGGACTTGGGCACAACCTGGCGATGGTCGAGACCTGGCCGGTTTTCGTGACAGTGCTTTTCGTCGCCGCGGCCTGCTCTGCGGCAGCGGTCTACCTGCCCGGCAGAGGCCTGCACTCGAGCCGCCGTCCTTGAGCGCTTGTTCGGCGTCGAGGTGGTCTTGGCGCCGGCTCTCGTAGTCACCGCGACCGTACAGTCATCGGCATCGTCGGCCTGGACCACGATCCCCGCCGTGCGGCGGCCTGCCGGGCCAGGTGGCGGGCGCCGTCATCGTCGACGCGCAGCTGCGCCGTGCGGCGGGCGGCTCGGCGCAACTGCGCCAGAGCGCGCCGCGGCGGGCGTTGAGGTGGGCTATTGGCGGGAGAGCCCACGGGTGAGGCCCGCCAGGATGGTCGTCGTGAGGATCCACCCCGCGGCGATCAGCGCGGCGGCGAGCCACTGTTGCAGGTCACGCGGGCCGAACGCGCTCTCCTGTCCGAAGGTGATGATCGGGAGGAGCAGGTCCAGGGTGTAGAGGAAGGCGTTGAAGGGGGGTGCCTCGCCGGGTTTGACCGCCGGTGGCTGGTGGACTGTGAAAGCGACCGTGCCTATGAGGAGAAGGGCGGCGAGCCAGAGCGCGGCGCGGAACGGGCGGTAGCCGTACCCGACGGTCCAGTCCTGCAGGTAACCCCAGAGCCGCGCCCCGAGCCGCTGCCCCGTCCGGCGGCGGCGCTGTTTGGCCAGCAGCACGTCCCGGGCGGCCTCGTCGTGACCATGCCGGCGGTAGACGGCGGCCAGCTGCTCGTACGGTTGCGGCTGGTAGGCCTCCTTGGCCAGCCACTCAAGGCGCTCCTGGACGGGCAGGGGCGCCTCCAGGCTGTCGTAGGTGAAGCCGTTCATCAGGAGTTGAGCGGGCCACCGGTCAGGAACGTCGTCGAGCAGGCCGACCCGGGTGTGGCGAAGGTCGACGGTGCGCAGCAGCAGGGTTTCCGGACCGATCTTCAGCGAGGCCGCTTCGACGCCACGCAGGTGAAGGTCACCGTCGAGAGTGGTCTCGGCGAAGCACAGCGTGGAGGCGATCCGGGAGTTCCTGATAGAGAGCGCTCCGGTGGCGGTGAAGCCCTCGCAGCAGTCGATGCCACCGCCCGCGGTCACTTCCCACAGGGACAGAGCGCGCCCGCCGGGATTGCTGAGGACGGCGCCGTGAAACTCCACGGTGCCCTCGACCTTGGCGTTGATGAGCACGATCTCGCCTTCGGCGCTGAAGCCCTCGCTGCAGCTGAGCCTGCCGGTGACCCCCAGCCGCCGCAGTGAGAGCGCCGTCGCGCCCGGGTTGGAGAGCCTCCCGCCGTCGACGTTGAGCGATCCGCGGACCTGCGTCGAGTCCAGGAAGACCGCTCCGGTCGCCACGAAGCCGGGTGTGGCCCGCAGTCCGCGGCCGAGCTCCATCAGCGGTGCGTTCAGCGCGCGTCCGCCCGGATTGGCCAGCGTCGCGTGGCTGAAGGAGAGCTGCCCGGCCACCTGGGCCGCACGCAGCAGGACTTCGCCTTCGGCGGCGAAGCCCTCATCGAAGAGCAGCCTGCCCTCGACGGTGAGCCTCTCCGCGTTCAGGGCGACGCCGCCGGGGTTGGACAGCCGGGCTCCGCTGAACTCGCATCGGCGCCCCACCCGGGCATCCTGCACGCTCAGCTCGCCGTACGAGAGGAAGCCGTGCCGACCCGACAGCCCGCCGTCGACGACGATCCCCTCGGCAGTGAGGCCGCGGCCGCCCGGCCGCCCGACCCGCGCGCCGTCGAGCGTCATCGTCCCGCCGATCCTGGCGCCCGCGAGGCGCATCTCACCGTCGATGATGGCGTTCGCGCACAGAAGGTCCCGGTTGACGGTCAGGCCGTCGGCGTGGACGGCCGGATCCGCGTGGATCGCCGTGTCGCTGAGATCCATCGTCCCGGACACGTGCGCTCCACCGAGCTGGATCGGGCCGTCCATCAGGCACCCCTCCAGGCGCAGGCCCCCACCGATCACGGCATCCGCGGCCCGCAGGCCGGGTAACCGGGAAGCCGCGAGGTCGACCAGGCCCGTGCGGGCCCCGGTGAGGACGGGCGCCTCCTCGAACTCGCAGCCGGTCAGGGTCAGAGGGTGCTGCACCTCGGCGTCGGACAGGTCCAGCCGGCCGGCGATCCGGGCGCCGGACAGCCGCAGGCCGGGCGTCTGTCCCGGCAGGCGTTCCTGGGCGCCGAGCAGCAGCTTCGCGATGACCGCGGCCCGGACGGGGACGCCGGGAAGATCTACCGGACGCGCTACGGGAAACGCCTCCCAGAGGACGAGTTCCGGCTCGGCGAGATCATCGGTGATCACAGGGGCACTCCCGGAACGTCGCACGCATAAGGAGATGCTCCAAGGTCATCACCGACTTCGCAACAGCGAAGACCTCTGCCGAGCCGGTCACTCTGCCCGGCTGATCCGGTGCCGGGGGCGGGTCACCAGCTGCCGGTGGCGCCGCCTCCGCCGCCGCTGCCGCCGCCGAAACCGCCGAAGCCGCCATCGCTGTCGGCCGCGGCGGGTCCCGCGATCGCGAGCATGGCGCAGGCGGCCAGCGTCACTGCGCCCACGACGATGCGCCGCAGTCGCCGGATGCCGGTCTTGCCGTTGTTGTTCATCGGTCCTCCTCGGTCGTGTCGGTTCCGGCGCCCATTGTGGGCAAGATCGGCCCCTGGGTGAATGGCCGCGGACCCGTAAATCCGGCGCCTCAGTGGTTTCACGTATCCCGCGGGCGACGGGGGCAGGCGGCTCACGGCATTCACCGGATGCCGCGGCGGCCGGGTGCCGTCTCATCCTGCTGACAGCCAACGGCCAGGGGCCCGCCGAAGCGCGTGGTCCCCGCGAGCAGCGAGGATGCCACCTTTGTCACACATCGCCGCGACGCCGGCACAACGTACAGACACGGACGCGGAACCGGCACCGCACTGGTGGGCCGGGGCGCTCACGCTCGCCGAGCGGCTGGCGCTCACCACCCGGCCCGCTCCCCGCGAGAGCGACCTGGCCGAGCGGCGGCTCGCGCGCTGGCGGGCCGCCCACCGCATGGACGAGGACGGCCGGTTCGAGGCCAGGCTCGCCGACCTCGGCATCGACGCCGACGTGCTGCTCGCGCTGCTGGCCGAGCCGCCCGAGGAGCTGGCGGCGCGCGCACCCCGGCCCGCCTGGGCCGGCACCGTCGAAGCCGCGCTCGTGGCGGCCTCCCTGGGCGGCGGCGTCCAGGTCGCGCCGCCGGAGCTCGACGAGGCGACGTTCACGTGGGACGCGGGGTTCGCGCGGATCGTCGCCCCGTTCGTCCGGGACGCCGTCGACCGGATGGTGTCCGGTGCGCCGGACGGGCTCGGGAAGGTGGCGGCTCTGCGGCGCGGGTTCGCGGACCAGCTCGGCAGGCAGCTCGTCTCGCTCGCCTCGCGCGTGCTCGTCCTGGAGCTGAACGTGGCCCGGGTACGCGGCGAGCTGCACGGGGACAGCGCCGAGGAGCGTTTCCGGTCCTTCACGACGCGGCTGGCCGGCCGGGAGGGGCTGGCGGGGCTGCTGTCGGAGTACGTCGTGCTGGCACGGCTGATGGCCCAATGCGCCGACCACGCCGTGGAGAACTACCTGGAGCTGCTGCGGCGGCTGGCCGCCGACCGGTCCGCGATCGTGGCGGAGCTGTTCGGCGGGACCGAGCCGGGGCCGCTGACCGAGGTGGTCATGGGCGTGGGCGACGGTCACCGGGGCGGGCGGTCGGTCGGGCTGCTGCGGTTCGAGAGCGGGGCGCGGGTGGTCTACAAGCCGCGGTCGCTGGCCGTGCACGCGCACTTCAACCGGGCGCTCGGCTGGCTCGACGACCGGATGCCCGGCCTCGGCCTGCGCGTGCTGACCGTGCTGGAACGGCCGGGCCACGGCTGGGTGGAGTACGCCGAGCACGGGCCCTGCGCGGACGAGGCCGGCGTACGTGCCTTCTACCGGCGGCAGGGCGCCCTGCTGGCCCTGCTGTACGCGCTCGACGGCGTGGACTTCCACTTCGAGAACCTCATCGCCGCCGGTGACCAGCCGGTGCTGGTCGACCTGGAGGCGCTGTTCCACCCGGCGATCCCCAGGGGCGGCGCCCGCGGGCGTACCGACGACGACCCGGCCGAACGGGCGCTGGACACCTCGGTCGCCCGGGTGGGGCTGCTGCCGGCCGTCGTGTGGAGCAAGGACGGCGGCGCCCTCGACATGGGAGGCATGGGCGGGGACGCGGGCAGCACGCTGCCGTTCGAGTCGGCCGGCTGGTCCGCCGCGGGGACCGACGAGATGCGGCTGATCCGGGAGCGGGCGGCCTTCCCCGGCAGCAGCAACCGACCGGGCGTCGGTGACGCCGTCGCCGATCCGGCCGACCACGTCGAGGACTTCCTGTCGGGTTTCACCGGCGCGTACGAGGTCATCGCCGCCCATCGCGACGAGCTGCTCGCACCCAGCGGCGTCCTGGCGGCCTTCCAGGGGGACGAGATCCGCGTGGTGATGCGGCCCACGCAGCTGTACGGCACCCTGCTGCTGGAATCGACCCACCCGGATGTCATGCGTGACGCCCTGGACCGCGACCACGTGCTCGACGCGCTGTGGGCCGCCTGCGCCGACGACCCGGTCCGCCGCCGGCTGGTCCCCGCCGAGATCGCCGACGTCTGGAACGGCGACATCCCCCTGTTCACCGGCCGCCCCGGCACGCCCGACCTGTGGACCAGCCGGGACGAGCCGCTGGCCGACGCGCTCACGGGCGTGCCCTCCTCGGACGCCGCCGCCAAGATCCGCGCCATGGGCCCCCGGGATCTGGCCGAGCAGCAGTGGATCATCCGCGCTTCCCTGGCCAGCCGCCGCGACCGCGACCGCGTCTGGACCTCCACCGCCCCTGCGGCTCCCGCCACCCCCACCCCGCCGGTGGACGGGCTCGCGGACCGGCTCGTGGCCATGGCCACGGCGCTCGGGGACGAACTCGCCGAACGCGCCCACCGCGACGCCTCCGCCGCCAACTGGCTCGGCATGGAGCTCGTGGGCGAGACCCGCTGGACGGTCGGCACGCTCAAGAGCGACCTGTACGGCGGCACCCCCGGCGTCGCCCTCTTCCTCGGCCAGCTCGCCAGGATCACCGGCGAGACCCGCCACGCCGACCTCGCCATGCGGGCCCTGGCCTGGGTCCCCGGCTTCGTGGACGGCATCGCCGGGAATGTCACGGCGTTCCCGTGCGGGCCGTTCAACAGCGCCGTCGGGCTGGCGTACGCGCTGACGCATCTGGCCCGCGACCTCGGCGCGCCCGGCCTGCTCGACCACGTCGAACCCCTGATCGCCGCGACGACCGGCGCCGCCGCCACGGACGAGGGACTCGACATCGTGGGCGGCGCGGCCGGCTGCCTGGCCGCGATGCTCGCCGTCCACGAGGCGACCGGGCTGCCGAACGCGCTGGACGTGGCCCGCGCCTGCGCCGACCGGCTCGTCGAGACGGCGCGGCCGCAGGACGGCGGGGTGGCGTGGCACGGTCAGATCCCCGCCTCGGCGCCCTTGACCGGGTTCTCCCACGGGGCCGCGGGGATCGGCTGGGCGCTGCTCCGCTTCGCGGCCCGGACCGGCGAGGCACGGTACGCGGAGACCGGCCTGGCCGCCTTCGCCTATGAGCGTTCCCGCTTCGACGCCCGCATCGGCAACTGGCCCGACTTCCGGGACCTGCCCGACGCCTCGGCGAACCCCTCCGGCCTGCCCCCGTCCATGCAGGGGTGGTGCCACGGCGCGCCCGGCATCGGCCTGGCCCGCGCCGACCTCCTCCGCCGTCCCGGCCTGAACGCCGAAGCGGCCGATGACCTCGCCGCCGACCTGGACGTGGCACTGCGCTCGTACGTGAGCAGCCCGCCCGGCATCGTCGGCCACAGCCTGTGCCACGGCGAGGCCGGGAACCTGGAGCTTCTCACCCAAGCCGTCGCCGCGGGCAGGCACGACCTGACGGACACCCTGCGCCTGCGGACCGGCGTCCTGCTCGCCCAGCTCGCCGACGGCCCGCTCTGCGGCACCCCGGGCGGCGTGACGACGCCGGGTCTGATGTCCGGTCTGGCGGGGATCGGGCACGGTCTCCTGCGGCTGGCCGCCCCCGCCGAGGTGCCGTCCGTCCTGGTCCTGGCCCCGCCGGCCGCCTGAAGCGCCACGTACCCGTCAAAGAAAGGGGCTGCCGTGATGCGGCGCCGCGTCCCCGTCCGCCTGCAACTGACCACGAGCGAGTGCGGGGCCGCCGTCCTGGCCATGCTGCTGAGCCACCACGGCAGGCACGCCTCGGTCGCCGAGTGCCGTGACCTGCTGGGCCCGGGCAGAGACGGCGTGTCCGTCGCCCGGCTGGTCGCGGCGGCCCGCGAGTACGGGCTGACGGCCACGGCGGAACGGGTGGCGGATCCGCTCGGCGAGCCGCCGCGGGCGCCGTTCGTCGCCTACTTCTCCGCCCACCACTTCGTCGTCGTCGAAGGGCTGGGCAGGGGCGGCGTGCGGATCGTCGACCCGGGCAACGGCCGCCGCACCATGCCGCGGGAGGAGTTCGCGCGGCGTTACGGCGGCGTGGTGATCGAGTGCGCGCCCGGTCCCGGGTTCGTCAGGAGGCGCGCGTCGCCGTGGCGGTCGACGCCGGTCCGCTACCTGCGCGACTTCGCGGCGGTGCCGGGCGGCCGGCGTCGCCTGGCCGGGGTGCTGGCGCTGGCGGCGGCCATCCAGCTGCTGGCGCTGGCGCTGCCGCTCGCCACCAAGTCCGTGGTGGACGAGCTGGTCCCCGCCGGGCGCGGCGACCTGCTGCCGGTGCTCGGCTGGGCGGTGTTCGGCACGGCGGCGCTGCACGGCACGCTCACCTTCCTGCGCGCACGCCTCCTGCTCGCCCTCCGGGCCCGCGCCGACGAGCGGCTGACCGGCCGTTTCGTCGGCCACCTGCTGCGGCTGCCGATCGGGTTCTTCCTCCAGCGCAGCCGGGGCGACCTGCTCCTGCGCGTCGGCAGCATCGCCACCACCAGGGAGGCGGTCACGCAGCAGAGCGTCACGCTCGCGCTCGACATGGTCCTGCTGTCCGCGTACGGGATCGCGCTCGTCCTCCTCGTCCCCTGGTACGCGCTCATGGTCGGCGCGCTGGCGGCCGGGCAGGCGGGGCTGATGGTGGCCTCGTACCGGCGGCTGCGGACCCTGTCCCAGGCCGAGCTGGGCGCCCGCGCGGGCGAGCAGGGATATCTCGTCGAGACGTTGCAGGCGATGCTGCCGCTCAAGGCCAACGGCGTGGAGTCGCGGGCACAGGCGCGCTGGCGGGAGCTGTTCGGGACGTACCAGACGGCCATGCTGCGGCGGGGGCGCGCCAGCTCCTGGTTCGAGGCGGTGCAGGGAGCGGTGGCCGTGTTCGCGCCGCTCGCGCTGCTGTGGTGCGGCGCGTGGCTGGTGCTCGGCGGGCGCATGTCGCTGGGCACCATGCTGGCGGTGAACGCCCTGGCGATGTCGGTGCTGGCGCCGTTGCAGGCGTTCGTGGGGGCGGTGCAGCTGTACTCCATGCTGCGTGGCCAGTTCGAGCGCATCTATGACGTGCTCGACGCCGCCCCGGAGCCGAGCGGAGCCCGGCTGCTGCCCGCCGGGCGGCCGGTCGCGATCCGGGCCGAGGGCGTCGCCTTCCGGTACGCGCCCGACTCGCCGCCCGTGCTGCGGGAGATGTCGTTCGAGGTGCCCGCGGGGGCGAAGCTCGGCGTCGTCGGGCGTACCGGGTCGGGCAAGAGCACGCTCGCCCTGCTGGTGCTCGGGCTGCTGCGGCCGGAGACGGGCGAGATCCGGCACGACGGCGTACCCGTCCAGGAGCTGGACGTGTCGGCGCTGCGGCGCGAATGCGGCGCGGTGCTGCAGGAGCTGTCGCTGTTCAACGGCTCGATCCGCGACAACATCACGCTCGGCAGCCCCGACGCCACGGACGACGACGTGGTGACCGCCGCGCTCGTCGCGGGGCTGCACCACGACGTCGAACGCCTGCCCATGGGCTACGACACCAACGTCGGCGAGGGCGGCGCCGCGCTCTCGGCCGGGCAGCGGCAGCGGGTCGCACTCGCCAGGGCCATCGTGCACCGGCCGCGCCTGCTCATCCTCGACGAGGCCACCAGCCACCTCGACCCCCAGACCGAACGCCGGGTCGACGCCGCCCTGTCGGAGCTGCGGGTCACCCGGATCGTCGTCTCGCACCGGCTGAGCGCGATCCGCGACGCCCACGAAGTCCTCGTCATCGACCAGGGCCGCATCGTCGGCCGCGGAACCCACGAAAGGCTGGTGAGCAGCCCAGGACCCTACCGCGACCTGTTCGGCGCTCCGCCGGTGCCCGATTCGCTGAGCGCCTGAAATCACCCATCTTCATGAAAGGAGACAGAAATGTCGGCCGACGACCAGATCAGATCCTGGAAAACCCCCGAGCTCCGCGGGCGCGACGAAGCCCACCCCGCGGGTGAGATCAACCTGGGCGCCCTGAGCGGCGGCGAGAAGCCCGTGCCCGGCTTCGACGAATACACCAACTTCTTCAGCTGCTGGCAGAGCTGCGAACGCTCCATGTGGGTCGGGACCTGCCGCTTCTCCAGCCTCGGCTGCTGCTGACCACGAGCAAAGGAGCACACACCATGACGAACGACGATCTGATCCGTTCCTGGAAGGACCCCATCAACCGGGCGGCCTATGGGGCCGGCCTGCCGCACCCCGCCGGCGACCTCGATCTGGAGACGGCGCGGCTGGCGGGCGGCGTGGAGCAGGAGCCGGCGAACGGCACCCAGCACCTGTCCACCATCGGCTGCTGCGGCGGCTACACCTCCGAGGTGCGCTGCGCGATCAGCGCGCTGTACCCCGTCCCCATCTGCGTGGCTTGGACCCTGCTCTGACAGACCGGTGACCGGCCGCGCAGCCGCGGCCGGTCACTCGGCGAGCCGGTGCGCCAGGGCGGCCCGGGTCTTCACCCCGAGCTTCCTGAACACGCTGGCCAGATGCGTCTCCACCGTCCTGGGGCTGAGGAACAGGCGCTCGCCGATCTCCCGGTTCGTCATGCCGTACGCGACCAGCTCGGCGATCTCCCGCTCCCGCTCCGACAACGAGCTCCCGGCGCCGGGCCGGTGGGCCAGGCCGGCGGCCATCCGGCGCTGCTCGACGCCCACCTGGGCCGCCAGCCACGGCGCGCCGCACGACAGGAACAGCTCCTTCGCCTGCCCGAGCTGCTGCTTGGCGGCCCGCGAGTCGTCGTCGCGGCGCAGCACGCCCGCCAGCAGCATCCGGCCGAGCGCCTCCCCGACGGGCAGCCCGGCAGCCGCGAACCGGTCCACGGCTTCGCGCGCCGCCTCCTCCGCCTCGTCCTGCCGTTCCTGGGCGAGCGCGAGGACGGCACGGGCCCGCGCCAGGAAACCCGACTGCACGGGCGGGGCGCCGAGCTCCACGACGCGGGCGGCGCGCTCGTACCACTCCCTGCCCGCCGTCAGATCGCCCCGGGTGACCTCCACCTCCGAACGCAGCGCGTAACTGCCGACCACGCCGGGGCCGAGACCGGCCGGGTCGGCGGGCACCCGCGCCGCCAGCAGCCGCCCGCACGCCTCCGTCTCACCGACCGAGAACAGCACCTCCGACACCGCCTGGTCCGAGATGGTCCGCCACCAGGCCGAGCGCAGCACCTGCCCCCGCCGCGCCGGCTCGATCAGCGGCATCGCCGCGTCCGGGCCGTTCAGCCACAGCAGCGGGCGCGACTTCGTGACGTGGACGAACGCCAGCATCTCCGCGCTGCCCAGATGGCGCGCGATCTCCTCGGCCTCCTCGGCGTCACCCAGCGCCCGGTCGACGTCCCCCAGCCGGGCGTGGACGGTGGCGCGGGCGGCGTACAGCAGCGGCACCACGTGGCTGCGCCCGTGGTCACGGGCCACCCGCAGCCCGCGGGCCAGGTGCCGCAACGCGTCGGCGTTGCGGTCGGCCAGGAACTCGCCCCACGCCAGCGCGGCCACGAGCCCGAGATCGTCGCACAGCTCGCGGTCGGTCAGCCCGTTCACCAGCGCGTCCGCCCGGTCGAGATACCGGTACGCCGCCCCGAAATCGCACCGGTAGAGCGCCGCGACCGCCAGCAGCGTCACGGCCGTGGCCGGCAACCCTCGCCGGGTACGCGGTCCTGCCAGCCCGAGCGCGAGCGAGGCGTTCTCCCGCCCCTCGTCCCAGCGCCCGTCCAGCAGGTCGTTGGCCGCCAGCTCCACCAGCAGCGCGCACCGCCCGCCGGAGTCGCCACCCGGGGCCTGGTCCAGGTGGCCCAGCTCGGCGGTCAGAATCGCCCGGGCCTCCTCGAAGCGGCCCAGCGAGCGCTCCATCATGGACATCAGCTCCACCGCCTGGTCGCGGTGGTCGCCGCCCGCCTGCATGACCTCGCGCAGCAGCGTACGGCTCTCCGCCAGCTGCCCGGACACGCCCAGCGCCGCCGCCAGTGACAGCAACAGGCCGGCGCGCCGCCCGCCGGGGACGTCGTCCGGCAGGGCCCGCAGGGCGGCGCGGAACCAGCGCGCCGCCGTCGCCGGCGCGGTCGCGGCCACCGCGTCCGCCCCCTCGGCCAGCAGCGCGGCCCCGACCGCGTCGCCGATCACGATCGCGTGCTCCATGTGCACCGCGCACCGCACGGCCGGCGCGCCGTGCGCGCGCAGGTACTCGGCCGCCCGCCGGTGCGCCGCCATCCGCCACGCAGGCCCCGCCATCCGGTACGCCGCCGCCCGCACCAGCGGATGCCGGAAGCCCAGGGTCCGCGGGCCGGAGGACAGGACGTTCCGGTGTACGAGGTCGTCCAGAGCGGGCACCACCGTAGCCAGGTCCAGCTCCGACACCGCCGCCACCAGCGTCGCGTCCAGCTCGTCGCCCACCACCGCCGCGGCCCGCGCCACCAGCCCCTGCACCTGGTCGAGGCCCGACAGCTCGGCGGCGATCAGCCGGTCCAGGGCGTTCGCCGCGACGGGGCTCGCGGCCTCGGCGGGATCGTCGCCGTCCGGCAGCGCGGCCAGGATCTCCAGGAACAGCGGGTTGCCGCCGCTGCGCTCGTACAGGCGGCGCCGGCGGGGCGCGGACATCTCCTCACCCAGCAGCGCGTCCGCGTCGCCCGCCGACAGCGGGCCGAGGGGCAGCGCCACCACGGAGGCCGCGGCCAGCGAGCGCGTCAGCCCGGCCGGCAGCCCGCCGGTGCGCGCCGCGAGCAGGACGATCACGCGCCGGTCCGGCGGATGCCGGATGAAGTAGTCGAGGGCCTCGATGGAGGCGTCGTCGGCCCACTGCACGTCGTCCAGCAGCACGACCAGGCCGTCCCGCTCCGAGATGCGCTCCACGAGGCGGTGCGACGCCCGGAACAACCGGTGCCGGTTCAGCGCCGCCAGCCCGCGGGCCACTCCCCCGGCGTCCGCGCCGGCCTCGGCGGACAGCAGCGCGCGAATCTGCTCCAGATCGGCGGCCAGCTGGAGGTGGCGGTCGCCGTCGGCCAGCGCGTCGAACAGGATCCCGAACGGCGCGCTGCGCTCGAACTCGGTGGCCCGCCCCGCCATCGCCGGCAAGCCCCGCTCCCGCGCCAGCTCGGCGACCGCCGTCAGCAGCCGGCTCTTGCCGATCCCCGGGTCCCCTGTCATCAGCACGAACGTCGTCCCGTGCGGCTTGTCCAGCAGCCGCGCCAGGTGATCGAGCTCGGCGGAGCGACCCGTCAACGGGCGCCGGGTCACCAGCACGTCATAACCTCCCCGCCAGGAAGATCGTCGATCCCACCCCCATCTCTATCCCACTCAGCCGTTCCGTCCAAGGATTACGTGGTTTCCCCGATGTTTCCGTTTCCGGAACATGACGGATGCCGCGAGCGTCGCCGCCCGGCCCATCGTGCTCTCATGAGCGACGACGACCTCACCCGATCCTGGAAAGACCCCTACCACCGCGACGCCGGCGTGCCCCATCCCGCGGGCGAGATCATGATCCCCGAGCACGGCGGCACCCAGGAGATGCCGACGCTGGGGACCACGTTCATCATCTGCACCCTGCCCGGCTGCAACCCCACCCTGTTCTTCGGCTGCACCTACTGATCGCATAACCTATAACGCTCACCGCCGGAGCATCCAAGGGGGCATTCATCGACATGAGTGGCTGACGGTGTAGGTTATAACCGTCAGCCACGAGACAGGACAGCAATGGGCGAATCAGCGGCCGAGCTCTACACGACGAAGGCGGACTACGCCTACCTGCGGGTCAAGGAGCTGATCCTGTCCGGCCGGTTGGCCCCCGGCTCCGTCATCGCCCAGGCCCAGCTGGCCCGCGACATCGGCATCAGCACCACTCCCCTGCGCGAGGCCCTGCGCCGGCTCAAGAGCGAGGGGCTGGTCGAGCTGGACGCCCACCGCGACGCCCGCGTCGCGCCCCTGGCCGCCGAGGAGGCCCGCGACCTGCTGGAGCTGCGCCGCTCCCTCGACCCCCTCGCGGTCGCGCTGGCCGCCGAACGCCGTACCAAGGCCGACATCGCCGCCATGCGCGCCGCCCACGAGGGCCTCGAACCCCTGCCCGGCAACCCCGCCTACGAGCAGCTCGTCGCGCACCGCAGGTTCCACGCCGCCCTCTACTCCGCCTCCCACAACGACCTGCTCATCCAGACCCTCGACAGCCTGTGGGACAAGGCCGACCGTTACCGCCGCCTCGCGCTGGAGGTCGAGCGCGGCCAGGCCGCCCGCGACCGTAAGGCCGCCGAGCACGAGGCCCTGCTGGAGTACGTGATCGCGGGCGACGTGGAGTCGGCCGCCGGCGTGATGCGCGAGCACATCGACACCAGCCTCGGCGCCCAGGCCGCCTGGCGGCTGCGCAAGCACCAGAACCCCGTGGGCCAGGACGAGGTAGATGCCTGACGCCTGGCGTCGGCACGCGGTCCTGCTCGCCCACTCCACCGGCACCCAGGTGATCACCTTCGTGCTGCGGCCCACCATGTCGTACCGCGCGATCGAGCTCGACGTGCCCACGGCCTGGCTCGGCCTGCTCGGCGCCAGCTTCGCCATCGCGCCGCTGCTGCTGGCCCTGCCCGCCGGCCACGCCGCCGACCGGTACGGCGAGCGCCGCATGGCCGTGGCGGGCGCGCTCCTGCTCACCGCCTCCGCCGTCGCGTTCACCGCGTTCGGCCACACCGTCCCCGGCCTGGTCGCGGCCGGGGTCCTGCTCGGCACCGGCCACCTGGGCAGCGTCATCGCCCAGCAGGCCCTGGTCGCCAACACCACCGAGCACGGCCGCCACGACACCGCCTTCGGCCACTACACCTTCGCCGCGTCCCTCGGCCAGGCCGCCGGCCCGCTCATGATCAGCCTGCTCGGCGGCGACGGCTCCATCCCCGACACCGGCCGCATCTTCGCCTGGTCCTGCGGCCTCGGCGTGCTCCTCCTCGCGCTCTCCGCGCTGCTCCCGCGGAGCGGCGCGGCCGCCCGGACCCGGGCCGAGAGCGGGGACCTGCGCTCGCTGCTGCGCCTGCCCGGCCTCGCGCACGCCCTGGTGACCAGCTGCGTGGTGCTGTCCGCGGTCGACATCACGCTGGCGTACCTGCCCGCGCTCGGCACCGAGCACGGCCTGACCGCGAGTGCCGTGGGCCTGCTGCTGACCGTACGCGGCGTCGCCTCCATGGCCTCGCGCTTCTTCCTCGGCCACCTCGCCCGCCTGGTCGGCCGGCGCAGGCTGCTGGTCGGCAGCACCCTCGCGGCGGCGGTCGCCATGCTGCTCACGCCCGTGTCCATGCCGCTGTGGGCGCTGGCCGCGCTGCTGCTGGTCGCGGGGTTCGGGCTGGGGGTGGGGCAGCCGCTGACCATGTCGTGGCTGGCCGAGTCCGCCCCCGCCGGGATGCGCGGCCGGGCCATGTCCCTGCGCCTGGTCGGCAACCGTACCGGCCAGCTGATCATTCCCGGCGCGGCCGGGGTCGTGGCCGCCGGGCTCGGGGCCGGCGGCGTGCTCCTCGTCACCGCGCTCAGCCTCGGCTGGGCCGGCGTGGCCGCCCGGCGGCTTCCCGTCGATCCATAGGAAGGTTCCACCATGACCGTTGTCACCGCAGACCTGTACGACGAGCGCGGCGACCAGCTCGACTCCTGCGACCTGCAGCTGCGCCAGTACGGCGGCCGGCGCGCCTTCAGCGGCCCCGTCGTCACCGTCCGGTGCCACGAGGACAATGTCCTGCTCAAGTCCGTCCTGTCCGAGCCCGGCGAGGGCCGGGTCCTGGTGGTGGACGGCGGGGGCTCCCTGCACACCGCCGTCATGGGCGACGTCATCGCCGGCATGGCGGTCGCCAACGGCTGGGCCGGCGTCGTCATCAACGGCGCGGTACGCGACGTCGCCGCCCTGCGCGAGCTCGACCTGGGTGTCAAGGCCCTCGGCTCCAACCCCCGCAAGAGCGCCAAGGTGGGCGGCGGCGAGCGCGACGTCCCCGTCACCTTCGGCGGCGCCACCTTCCGTCCCGGCGCCGAGCTGTTCAGCGACGACGACGGGATCCTCGTCACGCTCCGCTGATCGATCGGCCGGCGGCCGCCGCGTGAAACGGCGATCGAACGGGCGGAGAGATCTTGCGCCGGTCGGCCGCCATGGCCGAGCCTTTCCCTCATGACCTTGGACGCGGACACGGCGGCCGCCATCGACGAATACTTCGCCCGCTACGGGAGGCGGCGGCACCGGCTCGCCCGGGAGAGTCGCGGCCTGGTGGAGTCGCTGGTCACCGTCAACGGGACGGGCATCCTCGACCGCCTGGTGGTGGACGACGGCCCGTGCGAGTGCTGCCTCGAGGAGCAGCGCCGGGTCGAGCGGCTGTCCTGGGTCAAGTCCGAGTACCGCCGCAAGAGACGTTCGTGAGCAAGGTGGCCACGCACCGGTGCGTTCCTCCGGGCGTCCACGGTGGGGACGTCCGGCCGTGGCGGTGCTCCGGCTGCGGCCAGCTGTGGGAGCCGCTCCCCCCGCCGCCACGCCCCGAGCGTGACCCTGGGGCCCCGAACCGCAGATCCGGCATAGCGGCCGGCACCTCGATGGGAGCGCTGTGCCTGGCGGCCATAGCGCTCTCGAAGCTCCTCACCGTCGCGTTGTGCGCGGCCGCCGTACTGGGGCTCTTCTGGTCGTACCGGTGGGAACGCCGCGGGTGAGGCCAGGTCAGGGGCCCTCGACGGGCAGGAGAGGGCCGGTGAGGGGCTCGTCGCGGTCGCAGGTCAGCTCGCCGTCGCGCACCCGCAGCCGGGCGGCCTGGACCGACGAGCGGCGGCCACCGCCCGGGTGGGTGAAGTAGAAGATCACGGCCTCCTCCTCCCCCGTCACCACGACGTCCGCGTGGTGGCCGAACCCGTCGTCGTCCGGGCGCGTGCCCGGCTGGTCGAGGATGAGGCCCCGTGGCTCCCAGACGTCAAGGTCGTCCGAGACCAGTACGCGCTGGCCGCGCCACTCGTCGACGATCATCCAGTGGCGGCCCCCGAGCGTGAACACGTTGGCCCCCTCGTGCGCGGAGATCGTCACGGCGGGTCCGCGGACCTGCCAGTGGTGCAGGTCGGAGCTGTCGGCGGCCCAGGTGTGCGAGCCGTCGGCCTCGTCCTTGTACCAGAGCCGGTGGCCGCCGCCGGGCAGCGCGGCCACGCAGGCGTCGATCACGTACGGGGAGGACAGGCCGAGGGTGGACCGGAACGTCCACCGTACGAGGTCGGGGCTGGTGTAGTGGCGGATGTGGCGCTCGTGCCCCGGCCACGCCTCGGGGACGCCGCGGATGACGCTGACGTAGATGTGGTACGTCTCGCCGTCGTCGACGATCTCCGGCGCCCAGTACGTGTGCCGCCCCCATTCGGTGTCGAGACCCTCGATCGTCCCCCGGTAGAGCCAGGTCGCGCCGCCGTCCGCCGAGGACGCGACGCCGAGGTCGGTGCCGTGCACCCAGCTCACGTCCCCCCGGTCAGGGGCGCTCGCGCGGCGGCTGGTGTAGACGAGCCACCAGGCGCGCTCGGCCCGGTTCCAGATCAGGGTGGGGTCGGTGGCGCCGTCGTGCATGGGGTCGCGGTAAAGCGGCCGGGAGCTCATCTGGTCCCTTCGACGTGCGGTAGATCGTCCGCAAACGATACCGGCACGCGAAAAGGGCACCCCTGGTCAGGGGCGCCCTTTGGGGGAAGGCCGGCTCAGTTCGCGGGGAGCTTCACCGAGACCGGCCGGACGACCGGGCTGGCGTCCTTCTCGGCCCAGGCACCGGTGGAGTAGGCGACCGGGAAGTTCTTCTTGCCGACGCCGCCGCCCCACTTGGTCACGACGTAGTCGATCTTGATGTGGCCCGCGCCGGCGACGCCGTCCACGGCCAGGGTGTCGGGGTTGAACGTGCCGCCGGTCAGCTCGGCGAACGTCTTGGCGTCGAGGTCGAGCATCACACCGCTGTTGGAGGGGTTGCCGGGACCGCGGTCACCGACGAAGAACGGGAGCTTCTTGCCCTTGTAGATGACGTAGCCCTCGGTCATGAGCGGCCAGCTCGGGCTGGCGGCCAGACCCTTCTGCATGGGCTTGCCGGCGGCGGGCAGACCGGTGTCACCCGCGCGGCCGGAGGAGTCGTCCCAGAAGTAAGACGCGGTGGTCGAGCCCTGGAGCACGGCCGTCTGGGTGATCGTGCTGCCGGCCTCGGCGTCAGCGTGCGCCGCGGGCGAGCCGACGGCCATGGCGGTCAGCACGGAGGCGGTGAGCATGGCGATAGAGTGCAGGCGAGCAGGCATGGGTAGGCGCAGTCCTTTGTGAGGCGACAGGGCGATACGCTCTTCACTCACGTAGCCGGGCATGACGCCGTAAGAGCGGCACGTGGAGCGTGAATCCAACCAGAGGGAGTCCGGTCGAGTGGTGCCTTCCACGTTGGTAAGGCCCAGGTCACTCGCCGGTAACGACTACCAAGCTACCCCCCAAAACGGACAAAGGCAAACATAACCCCATGAAACGGATATAGATCTACGTTCGGGGTAAAGGCTTAAGTCAAAAGCCCCGGCGGGTAGGGGACCGCCGGGGCATACGTCGGGATTACGAGCGGGCGCGCCGGATCACCGCCGCCCCCAGCGGGGCCAGCTCGACCGGACCCGACACCGCCTGCCCGGTGAGCAGGTCGATCCCCTCCCCCTCGAACGGGACGGACGCGCTCAGCTCGCCGCTGTGGTTGAGCAGGAACACGTACTCGTGCTCCTCGTCCCCCCGCACGGCGCACTCCACGTGGGCGGGCGCCTGCGGGAACGGCGACCGGACACCCGCCGCCGCCACGGCCGCGAGCAGTTCGGCGTCGAAGGCGGCCTGCTCCAGGAGGGTCGCGAAGTACACCACGCGCCCCGCGCCGAAGCGGTTCTCCACTACGGCGGCCCGGCCGGCCAGCAGGCCGTCACCGTAGGTGGCCAGGGCCGTGCCGGTCTCCAGGTGCAGGTCGTCGCGCCACCACGTCGAGGTCGCCCGCCGCCCGTCGGCGAACTCCACGGAGAAGACCTCGTGCGGCCGCGCCGGCCAGTACTCGTCCACCTTGGCCCCGATGAGCCGCCGGAACGCGCCCGGATAGCCGTCGGGCCGCACCCGGTTGCACTCGTCGACCACGCCGGAGAAGAACGACATGACGACCGTCCCGCCGTTCTCGGCGAACTCGGTGATCCGCCGCACGCCCTCGTCGCCGATCAGGTACGCGTTCGGCACCACCAGCACCTTGTACCCGTCCAGCGACGACGACGCGGACACGACGTCCACCGGGTGGTTGTTCGACCACAGCGGCGTGTAGTGCCGCATGACCGTGTCCGGGTAGCTGAGGTCCTGGCGCGGCAGCCCCGCGGTCTCCTCCAGCCCCCACCAGCCGTCCCAGTCGAACAGGATCGCGATCTCGGCCCGCGAGGTCGTCCCCGCCACGGGAGCGAGCAGCTTCATCTCCCGTCCCAGGTCCACGATCTCCCTGAACGTGCGCGAGTCCGGCCCGGAGTGCGGCAGCATCGCCGAGTGGAAGCGCTCCTGCCCGCCGCGACTGGCCCGCCACTGGAAGAACATCACCGAGTCCGCCGCCCGCGACACCGCCTGCAGCGAGCCGAGCCGCATCCGGCCGGGCTCCTTGACGATGTTGAGCTGCCACTGGCTGACCGCGCTGGCCGCCTGCTCCATGAGCAGCCACGGCTGACCGCCCTTGAGCGAGCGGAACAGGTCGTACTGGAAGGCCGCCGACACGTGCGAGTCGGCGTCGGCGGGGTTGGGGTAGATGTCGAGCGCGACCGCGTCCTCCTCGGGCGCCCACTTCCAGTAGTCGGCGTGCTTGAAGAAGCGCATGAAGTTCGTCAGGACCGGGATGTCGTCGCGGAAGGAGCGGACGATGTCCCGTTCGGCGATGTAGCACTCGAGGAGGGCGTCGGAGGTGAAGCGCTTGAAGTCGAGCCGGCGGGCGGGGTTCATCCAGGTGCGCGGGATGTGCGGCACCTCGACCTGGTCCCAGTCGGTGTAGTGCTGGCTCCAGAAGCGGGTGTACCACGCCTCGTTCAGGGTCTCCAGGTCGCCGTAGCGGCGCTGCAGCCAGCGGCGGAAGTTGACCGAGGCGGCCTCGTTGTACGCCGTGGGCCCGTACTCGTTGGAGATGTGCCACATCGCCAGCGCCGGGTGGAAGGAGTAGCGCTCGGCGAGCTTGGTGGTGATGTTGGCCGCGTACTCACGGTAGATGGGTGACGACGGGTCGTAGTGCAGCCGGTTGCCGAACCCGAACCGCTCGCCGTCGGCCATCACCGGGAACACCTCGGGGTGCAGGTGGGTGAGCCAGACGGGCGGGGCCGCCGTCGGGGTGGCCAGGTTGACGCTGATGCCGTTCTCGTGGAGGAGGTCCATGATCTCGTCCAGCCAGCCGAACTCGTACTTGCCCGGCTCCGGCTCCAGGGACGCCCACGCGAAGACGCCGAGGGAGACGATGTTGACGCCGGCCTCACGCATGAGCCGGACGTCCTCCCGCCACACGGCTGGGTCCCATTGCTCCGGGTTGTAGTCGCCGCCGTAGGCGAAGCCCCCGATGCGGTTCCTGAAAGCATCCAAGCGAGACATTTCACTGCTCCTGTAGGGATGGGAGGATCCTCGACGCGATCCCGGCGGCCGCGCGGACCGCGCCCGACGACCCGGTTCATACGCCCCTCGCCATCGGAAAGTTTCCGGCACACTTTCCGAAAGATTACCGTGACATTGCCGAAGGGTTACGGTAGGCTCGGGCCCGCAGCGATGTCAACAGCGCCGATCGGGTAGCAGTCTGCTCCAGGTCAGTGGGCAACCTGTGGGTTTGAGGTTTTTCCGAAAGTTGCACTCGGAGGTCCTGTGGCTCGAGCAACGCTGGCGGACGTCGCCGCCGCTGCCGGAGTGTCCGTGCCGACGGTCTCCAAGGTCCTGAGCGGGAAGAAGCACGTCTCCACCGCCACCAGAGACAAGGTGCTCGAAGCGGTCAGGGCCTTCGGATACGAGGCCCCGCGCCCGCCGAGCACTCCCCGGTCCGGTCTCGTCGACCTGCTCATAGACGGGCTCGGCTCCCCGTGGGCCCAGGTGCTCATCAGGGGCGCGGAGCAGGCGGCCGCGCGGTGGGGGTTCTCGCTCGTGGTGACCTCGTCCGCGCGGGCTGACTTCGACCTGCGGCGCTGGATCGGGATCGTGCGCAAGCGCAGCACCGACGGCATCGTGCTGGTGCTGTCGCGGGCCAACTGGGAGGAGATCTCGGCCATCGAGGAGCTCCTGCACGTGCCCCTGGTGCTGCTCGACCCGGTGGGCAAGCGCGATCCGCGCATCTCCACCGTCGGCGCCACCAACTGGTCGGGCGGCGTCATGGCCACGACCCACCTGCTGGAGCTGGGGCACACCAGGATCGGCTTCATCGGCGGTCCGCTCGACACGCAGTGCACGCTCGACCGGTACGAGGGTTACCTGGCGGCGCACCGTACGTTCGGGATCGACCCCGACCCCGGGCTGACCCGTTACGCCGACTTCCTGATCTCCGGCGGCAGGGAGTTCGGGGCCGAGCTCCTCGACCGCCCCGACCGGCCCACCGCCATCTTCGCCGGCTCCGACATGCAGGCGGCCGGCGTCTACCAGGCGGCCACCGAGCGCGGGATCCGGGTGCCGGGCCAGCTGTCCGTGGTCGGCTTCGACGACTCCACGTGGTGCGAGATGATGTCGCCGCCGCTCACCACGGTCCGCCAGCCGCTCGACGACATGGCCAACGAGGCGGTCCGCCTCATCTCGGAGGAGCTGACTCATCCGAGGGGGCCGGTCGGGACGCGCATAGAGCTCGCCACCAGCCTCGTCGTCCGCAGCAGCACCGCCGCTCCCGCCTCGTGATCATCACCAGGGAGCTGCGCGTGGCCGCGTACGCGATCTGTGTCGACGACGGCCGGATCCTCCTCGCGCGCTGGGTCGGCCCCTCCGGCGAGCGGCACTGGACGCTCCCGGGCGGCGGCATCGAGCACGCCGAGGACCCGGTGGACGCCGCGATCCGCGAGGTGGAGGAGGAGACCGGCTACACGGTGGCGATCGAGACCCTGCTGGGCATGAGCACCCTGCACTGCCGCTACCCCCGGGGCGAGGGCCGCGAGGCGGACTTCCACGGCCTGCGCATCGTCTACGAGGGCCGCGTCACCGGCGGCACCCTGCGCCACGAGGTCGGCGGCAGCACGGACCGGGCCGCGTGGGTGCCTCTCGACGAGGTGGCCGGCCTCGAACGAGCCGAGGTGGTGGACATCGGCCTGGAGCTCCACCGCGTACGGCCCGGCAACGGCCGGGTGGACTAACCGGCGAAGGCGAGGGCGCCGCAGAACAAGAGGAACAGCGCCACGCCCAGGCCGCGCTGCCGCCAGGAGGCGCCCGGCGCGGTCACCAGGGCGGCGAACGGGTAGGCGAGCACGGTGCTCAGCACGCCGAACAGGCCCACGGGGCTGGCGCTGAGCTCCCAGAGCGGCACCAGGAACAGCGGGGCCACGAGCACGACGGGCCACGCCGGCCGGACGCGCAGGAGGCCGAGCAGCGGCCAGGCCACCACCGGCACCAGCCAGCGCCCCACTTCCCACGCCTCGACGAACGGCCCGATGCACCCGAAGTGCCCGCATCGAGAGGTGTCCGCCAGCGCGGCACCGAGCAGCGCCCATCCGAAATGGAGGAACGGCAGGATCGCGCCGACCACCCCGGCGAAGACCACTCGCTCGGGCAGCCGCTGAGCCACCGACGGCATGCCCGGCTTCGATAAGTCCATGCCGACAGCCTCTCATGCGACCGTGCGGACGCCCGTGCGTCACTCAGCGGCGAGCCAAGCCTCCACCTCCGCCCGCAGCCGCGCCTTGACGGGCTCCGGCGCGAACGACGCGTCGATCGAGGCCCGGGCCAGGTCCGCCAGGTCCGCGTCGCCGTACCCGAACACGTCCCGCAGCCGGGCGTACTCGTCGGCCAGTGCCGTCTCCCCGTCGGTGTTGACCGTGACCGCCAATCCGGCCTCCCTCAGCCGGGGCAGCGGGTGCTCGGGCAGGGAGGGGACGAACCCGAGCAGGACGTTGGAGGTGGGGCAGACCTCCAGCGGGATCCCGCGCTCGCGCACCTCGGCCACCAGCTCGGCGTCGTCCAGCACCCGGATGCCGTGCCCGAGGCGCTCGGCGTGCCCCAGGGAGAGCGCCTCGCGGATGCTGGCGGCCCCGGCGGCCTCGCCCGCGTGGTGCACCAGGCGCAGCCCCGCGTCCCTGGCCACGTCGAGCACCTCCGCGAACGGCGCCAGCGGGTAGCTCTCGTCGCCGGCCAGCCCCATGCCGATCACCCGGTCGTGCCGGCCGGCCAGCTTGAACGTGCGCCACAGCCGCTCCACCGGCCGCCGCCTGGAGTGGTCGAGCAGCACGTTGTACGCGATCCCGTAGCGGGAGGAGCCCTCCTCCAGCCCTTCGAGCACCGCCTCCAGCGGCATCTCCGGGTCCCCCACCCGCTCCCCGTGGGAGGCGGCGGTGAAGGTCACCTCGACGTAGCGGGTGCCCTGGGCGGCCTCGTCCTCGCAGAACTCCACCGCGATCCGCCGGAAGTGCTCGGGGGTGCGCAGCAGGTCGCGCACCCGCGCCCGCTCGTCGCCGAACTCCCTGAAGCTCGCGAACAGCTCGCTGCGCTCGGGCGTCCCGCCCAGGTCGCGCACGGTCCCGGGCCGGACGGTGCTCTCCAGGTGAACATGCAGGTGGGCCTTGGGCAACGCACGTACGTCTCTCACTCCCCTCACCCTAAAGGAGGGCTCAGAACGTATGCAGCCGGATATTCGCGGCGTACGTTCGGGGAATGACCCTTGTGCTGGTTCACGGCGTCCCTGAGACCGCCGCCGTCTGGGACCCCCTCCGCGCGGCCCTGAGCCGCCAGGACGTGCGCGCGCTCCGGATGCCCGGCTTCGGCTGCCCCCGGCCGGACGGGTTCTCCGCCACGAAGGAGGAGTACGTGGCGTGGCTGGCCGGCGAGCTGGAGGCGATGGCGGGCGACGAGATCGACCTGGTCGGCCACGACTGGGGCGGCGGCCTGGTGGTGCGCCTGGTCAGCACCCGCCCCGACCTCGTCCGTACGTGGGCCACGGACGCCGCCGGGCTCGGCCACCCCGCCTTCGAGTGGCACGACCTGGCCAGGCTCTGGCAGACGCCCGGGGCCGGCGAGGAGTTCTTCGAGCAACTGCTGGCCACACCCCTGGAGGAGCGGGCCAAGGGGTTCGAGGGCTTCGGCGTGCCGTTCGAGCACGCCCTGGAGATCGCGGCCGGCGTCGACCAGGTCATGGCCGACAGCATCCTGGCCCTCTACCGGTCGGCCGTGCGGGTGGGTGAGGAGTGGTCGCCCGCGTTCGCGGACATCCCCGCGCCCGGGCTGGTGATCGTTCCCGAGGGCGACGCGTTCCTGGCGCGGAGCGTGGCGGAGGAGAGCGCGGCGCGGGCGGGCGCCACCGTGGCCGAGCTGCCGGGGCTCGGCCACTGGTGGCTGCTCCAGGATCCGGCGACCGGCGCGGCCAGGCTGGCGGAGTTCTGGGAGTCGGCCCGCTAGCCCTTGGTGATGCGGATCTTCGACTGCTTGTGCGGGCCGCGCTCCCAGTCGTCCATGAACGTGGCCCGCAGCCCGTACTCGGCGGCCAGCGCCACCAGCGTCTCGGTGCGGTAGTAGAAGTCCTCCCGCAGCACCTGGTGCTCCTTGCCCTCGGTGCGGTCGAAGGTGAAGTCGAACCAGGCGGCCGGCTTCATCACCCGCCCCACGTGGGCGAAGCACTCCTCGATGACGTGCAGCGGCGAGTGCGAGAACACGCTGTGCGCGTGGACGACGTCGAAGTGCTCGCCGGGCAGGAAGGCGAAGCGCAGGTCGCGGACGGGCGTGAGGTAGGGCAGCTTGTGGTTGAGCCCGTGCCCGACGATCGTGTGCTGGGCCGCCATGAGGATGTCGGGCGAGATGTCGATGCCGTAGTAGTTTCCGGCGTGCAGGTAGTCGATGAACAGCCGCCCGGCGCGCAGGTTGCCGCACCCGATCTCCAGCATCCGGTAGTCCGGCTTGAGCCCGTGCTCCACCAGGTAGTCGAACTGCATGCGCCCCAGCGCCAGCCACCGTCTGTGCGTGTGCGAGCCGACCGCGCCCTCGGGGTCCCGCGCGGTGTCGGACTTCATGACGGCCCGGTAGTAGGCGACGTGATCACGCGTGCGCAGCCGGAACCAGGAGTCGCGGGCCAGCCGCCGCAGGTGGGGGGCGATCCGGTCCGGGTTCTTGACGGCGTAGGCGAGTTGGTGGACGAGGCTCGATCGGGCGCGTTTCACGCCTGGGAATCTAGGACAGCCCGCCTGCCCCCACAGGTCCGTGGCGACAGTCTTGGGTCTTCGTTTGCGCAGCCTTTCAGTCGCGGGTCAGCTCAGGTAGTCGCGCAGCGCCAGGGATCGGGAGGGGTGGCGGAGCTTGGACATCGTCTTGGCCTCGATCTGCCGGATGCGCTCGCGGGTGACGCCGTAGATGCGGCCGATCTCGTCGAGGGTCATCGGCTTGCCGTCGTTGAGGCCGTAGCGCATGCTGATCACGCCCGCCTCGCGCTCGGAGAGCTGGTCGAGCAGCGCGTGCAACTGCTGCTGGAGCAGCGTGAACGAGACCGCGTCGGCCGGGGAGACGGCCTCGGTGTCCTCGATGAGGTCGCCGAACTCGCTGTCGCCCTCCTCGCCCAGCGGCGTGCTCAGGGAGATCGGCTCGCGGCCGTATCCCTGGACCTCGACGACGCGGTCGACCTCGAGCTCGCACTCCTTGGCCAACTCCTCGGGCGTGGGCTCGCGACCGAGGTCGGTCTGCAGGCGGCGCTCCGTCCGCGCGACCTTGTTGATCAGCTCGACCATGTGCACGGGGATGCGGATCGTCCGGGCCTGGTCGGCCATGGCCCGGGTGATGGCCTGCTTGATCCACCACGTCGCGTACGTGGAGAACTTGTAGCCCAGCCGGTAGTCGAACTTCTCGATCGTCCGGATCAGGCCCAGGTTGCCCTCCTGGATCAGGTCGAGGAAGAGCATGCCGCGGCCCGTGTAGCGCTTGGCGATGGAGACGACCAGCCGCAGGTTGGCCTCCAGCATGCGGCGCCTGGCGATCGCGCCGTCCCGGGCGATCCACTCCAGATCGGCGCGCAGATCGGCGGGCATGCACGGCTCGGTCTCGAGCCGCTCCTGCGCGAACAGCCCGGCCTCGATGCGCTTGGCCAGGTCGATCTCCTGCTCAGCGGTGAGCAGCGGCACTCGGCCGATCTCCTTCAGATAAGCCTTGACCGAGTCGGCGCCGACGGCCGCGCCACCGTCGGCGACGTTGTCGTCGAGTTCGAGAACCTCTGCTGCTTCGGACAAAACACACTCCTCGCTCGCTTTGGACGCACGACGCTGAAACGTGGTGACCTATGACGTGGGGGCTGAAACCATCGGCACCTCGGGGTCTGAGGGAACGGCGAACTCGGGAGACCTGGCAGGCCGCCTCCTTCCAAGCTACCCAACTGTGCCCGCGAGTGGCCCCAGCCGGCCGCCGTCCGGCGGGCGTGTCAGCGTGTCAGGGACTCCACATACGTGGCGGCCTCCGTCAGCAGGCCGCGCCAGACCTCCTCGTCCGGCGTGCGCAGGGACACCCACTCCCGCATCCGCCGGGCCGCCATGATCATCTCGTCGGCCGCGCCCTCGTCCACCAGCTCGGCCGCCCGCGCGGCGGGGAGCTTGAGCACGACCCGCTGCTCCTTGGAGAAGAACGCGAACACCTTGCCGTTGACCTTGAGGCCCTCGGAGTGGAACATGCGCCCCAGGCTCACCTCTGGACGGACGAGCTGCTCGGTGACCAGGTCGTCGTAGAGCTCCCGGGCGGTGGACATGCGATGCTCCCTTCCTCAGCGCTCCCAAGGTGCCACACGCCACCGACAGTTCCGCCGGCACCTGGCTAGTGCGGCAGGGTCGCTTCCGCGTGGAGCAGCTCGTCGAGGGCCGCACGCAGGTCGGCGGCCAGTTCCCAGGCGTCCGGCACCATCTCTCTGTCGGTGACGATCCCGATGTCGAGGGAGCCGTCGTAGGAGAAGGCGGTGATGTTCACGCCGCCGCTCACGTCCGTGATCACCGACACCGGGTAGTGGGTCAGCAGCCGGGCCCCGCACACGTACAGGGGGAACTGGGGTCCTGGCACGTTCGAGACGCCCACGTTGATCGGCGGCGCGGTCTGCCCGACGAGCGAGAAGGCCGAGCGGGCGGCCAGCCCCATGAGCGCGGCCGGCATCGACTCGCTGAACTCGCGCAGCCAGCGCGCGGGCGCCAGCGAGAAGCGGTCCTTGATCCGCTGCATGGCGTGCCGCACGTGGTGCAGCCGGGCGACGGGGTCCTCGACGTGCACGGCCAGCGGCGCCGTCATGATCGCCACCTGGTTGCCGGGGCCCTCCACCCCGGCCGCGCGCAGCGAGAACGGCACCCCCGCCACCAGCGGCTGGTTCGGGACGCCGCCGTGCGCGGCCAGCCACGTGCGCAGCGCGCCCGCGCACACGGCCATGACCACGTCGTTGACGGTGACCCCGAACGCCTTGCGCACCCGTTTGATCTCCTCCAGCGGCAGCGACACGAACGCGAAGCGCCGGTGCCCCGACACGGGGCCGCTGAACGGCGTCCTGGGCGCGGGCAGCGCCGGCAGCTCGGGCGCCTGCCCGGCCCCGGCCAGCCGCCGGGCGAGGGAGGAGACGACCTGGCTGCCCGGGATCCAGGACACGACGGGGATCTCGTCCAGGTGCGGCATGGCCCGGGCGGCGAAACGCACGGCGAGCGCGGGGTTGCCGGCCAGTCTCGCCAGCCCGCGCGCCACCATCTCCGCGGCCCCGGGAGGCGGGGCGTCCCGTGAGGGCTCCTCGGCGGGCGGCGGCGCGGGCGTCGGGCTGATGTCCAGGAGCGCGGCCAGGACGTCGGCGCCGCCGATCCCGTCCACGGCCGCGTGGTGGATCTTGGTGTAGAGGCCCATCCGCCCGCCGTACAGCCCGTGGATCAGGTAGATCTCCCACAGCGGCCGGCCGCGGTCCAGCCGGCGGGCGTGCAGCCGCGAGACCTGGTCGGCGAGCTGCCGGTCGTCGCCAGGCGGTGGCAGGCCGATCTCGCGCACGTGGTAGTCGAGGTCGAGATCGTCCTCCTGCATCCAGTACGGGTGGTCCAGCCCGAACGGCACGGGGGCCAGCTTGCGCCGCAGCGCGGGCACGTACGGCAGCCGCCGCTCGAGCAGGGCCTGGAGGTCGGCGCGGTTGAGGTCGCCGTCGAGGATGGCCAGGCCGGCGATGTTGGCGATGTTCGTCGCGGTCTCGAAATGGAGGAACTGCGCGTCCAGGGCGGTCAACTGGGCCATTGGTGACACCTCCGCCCTGAACCAATCAGACTCCGCCGGTCACTTCAAGAGTCGGTCACTTCAAGGGACGGGACCGCCTCGGGCTCGGCGAATGCCAGCAGCCGCAGCCCCTCCTCCTCCAGCACGTCGAGAGAGGTCGAGGTGAACGGGCTGATGAGCAGCGTGGCCTTCTTCGCGGTGCGCTTGATCTGCCAGGTCCCGGCCGCGAAGCCGTCCACCAGGTAGACCGCCTTCACCCGGAGGTTCTTGGTGGCGACCCGGCCCTTGAACTCGTCGGCCAGCACCCGGGTGCGGTCCGCGTGGCCCAGGACCAGCGTGTCGAAGTCGGGCAGGAACCGTACGGGGGCGGGCACGTCGCCCCCGGGCCGCGGCGCGCCGGGCAGGTCGTACAGCTCCCTTCCCATGAAGTCCGTGAGCCTTTCCAGCTCCATGCCGGACATGACGCGCTTGAGGCCGCCCAGCCCCGACCAGGTCTGCACGTCGGCGGGGGTCGCCGGGCCGAACGCGGCCAGATAGCGCTCGATCAGCGCCTCCACGCCGGCGGGCTCCAGGGCGATGCCGGGCAGCGCGAACGCGGACTCGCGCGGGAAGCTCCACCGGTCCTCCGTCGGCACCATGATCAACGGGGTGAGCATGCGCACGGCGTATCCGAGCGCCCGGTCGTACCCGCCGGGGAACTCCTCCTGCAGCCTGGGCCGCAGCTCGTTGAAGGTCATCGGCCCCGCGGCCAGCAGCCGGTCGGCGGCGGCCACGACCGCGTCGAAGTCGACGTCGTCGAAGCGGCGCGCGGCGGCGGCCAGCACGGGCCGCACCACCGGACGGAACGCGGCGAAGTCCGCCGCGGTCACCAGGTGCAGCGTGGCCCGCCACATGGTGGCCCGCACGAGCGTGCGGGCGTGCAGCGCGGCGTGCAGGTCGTCCCGCGCGAACCCCGCCAGCCGGGACCACACCCCCAGGTACGGCGGCCGCGGCTCCTGCGCCTGCAGGCCGACCAGCCGGTGCACGACGTCGGCCACGTCACCCTCGTGCCGGTCGAGAAGGTGCTGGCGAGCCAAGGTGGCCCGGTTGAGGTCTCTGAGGGTGAGCATCTACCTATCATGCTCGATCCGACATTCCCCATCGAATCGGTACGTTCCTCCTACCCTGCGCTGGCCGACGGCTTCGCCTACCTCGACGGCGCGGCCGGCACCCAGACCCCGCGGCCGGTGATAGACGCCATCTCCGCCGCCTACCGGGCCGGGATCGGCAACATCGGCGGCGCCTTCCCCGCCAGCGACCGCTCCGGCGCCATCGTGGCGGCCTGCCGCGCCGCCGTGGCCGACCTGGTCGGCGGCCATCCGGACGGCGTGGTGCTCGGCCCGAACATGACCACGCTGACCTACCGCCTGGCCAGGGCCATCGCGGGGCCGGGCGACGAGGTCGTGCTCTCCAGGCTGGACCATGACGCGAATGTCCGGCCCTGGACCCAGATCGGCGCCACCGTACGCTGGGCCGAGGTGGACCCGGTCACCGGGGAACTGCCGGTGGAGCAGTACGCGGACCTGATCGGCGAACGCACCCGGCTGGTCGCGGTGACGGCGGCCAGCAACATTCTCGGCACCCGTCCCGATGTGGCCGCCATCGCCGAGCTGGCGCACCGGGCGGGCGCGCTCATGTACGTGGACGGCGTGCACGCCACCCCGCACGGCCCGGTGGACATGCGCGCCCTGGGCGCCGACTTCTACGCCACGAGCGCGTACAAGTGGTCGGGCCCGCACATCGGCGCGGTCGTGGCCGACCCGGCGCTGCTGGAGACGCTGCGGCCGGACAAGCTGGCCTCCTCCTCCGACACGGTGCCGGAGCGGTTCGAGACGGGGACGGCGGCCTTCGCCGACCTGGCCGGGGTGACGGCGGCCGTGGACCACCTGGCCGCCATGGTGCCGGGCACGGGCACCCGCCGCGAGCGCCTGCTGGCCTCGATGAGCGCGGCGGAGGAGCACGAGCTGGCGCTGTTCGCGGTGCTGATCGAGGGGCTGGAGACGATGGCGCACGTCACGGTGTACGGCAAACCCGCCAGGCGCACCGCCACCGCCTACTTCAACGTGGCCGGGCACACCCCGCGCCAGGTGGCCGAGCACCTGGCCGGGCTCGGCGTGAACGTCTGGAACGGCCACAACTACGCCTGGGAGCTGACCGGCGCGCTCGGCATCCGCGACTCGGGCGGGGCCGTGCGGGCGGGCCTGGTCCACTACAACGACCGTTCCGACGTGGACCGCCTGCTCGACGGGGTGGCCCGCCTGGGCTGAAAAGGGGTGGACCCCACCCCGCGGGCGCGGGTGGGGTCCAGCTCAGTGGCCGAGATCGCTAGCAGCTGTGGTAGCCCGAGTTGTAGCCGTCGGCGAAGCCCCTCTGGTAGGCGCCGCCACCGGAGTACTTCAGGCTGTAGGGCTCCTTCTTCACGCACGCGCTGCGGCCGTCGGTGTAACCGGCCGAGCGGCCCATGTTGTACTGCTGCTTCTTGGCCTTCCTCTTCTCGGGTGGCTTGCTCGCGACGTGGGTGCTCGTCTGCGCGCTCGTCGCGGAGGTCTGCGCGAGGGCCTGGGCCGACGGGGTCGCGAGGGGTCCGAGTGTGACAGCGGTGAGAAGCGCTGGACCAGCCAGAATCAGGCTTTTCTTGATGCGCATTCCGGTCTCCCTTCTGTCACCACCCAGCGTGGAGGGGGCCGTGTCACCGCGCCGTGATGTCGGCGTGACCGGAGCGTTACCGTGATCGCTCAGCGGCCGCGCAGGCTTGCCACCAGCTCCCGCAATCTGGCGGTCGGCTCGATGCCGAGCTCGGCCCGCAGGCCCTCCGCGTAGAGCCGGAAATGGCGGATCGCCTCGGCCTGGTTGCCCTCCGCGAGATGGGCCTCGATGAGCGCGGCGCACGCGCTCTCCCGCAGCGGGTCCGCATGCGCGGCCACGCTCGCGGCCGTCACGGCCTCGGCGAACCGCCGCTGCCTGACGAAGATCGCCGACAGGGCCTCCAGGGCGTGCAGCCGCAGCTGGTGCCATTCGTCCGCGGCGGCCAGCACCCATTCCTCGTACCAGCCGGGCAGCAGGCCGTTGGCCAGCGCATCGACGGACCCCGCGCAGACGGTGGCCTCCTCGGCCTGAACGGTGGGGTCGATGAGGCGCTGCGCCAGCGCCCGGGCGTCGTCGAAGTCCACGCCGGTGTCCGGGGCCAGCCCGATCTCGGTCGTCCCGACGTGCAGCAGCGCCCGCCCGACCTCGTCGAGGCGTTTCAGCGCGGAGCGCAGATTGGCGTGCGCGCGCCGCTCCGGCGCGTCGGGCCAGAGGGTGGTCGCCATCACGTTCCTGTGCACCGTCCTGCGGCTGATGGCGATGTACGCGAGCAGCCGCTCGGAGCCGTTGGAGACGGCGAGCTGCTCGTCGCCGGCCAGCAGCCGGAAGCCGCCCAGAAGCGCGAGACGGAAAGGTCGCTCCACCATGCCCCCGGTCCTCTCCTGGTGCGAGATCAGTCCGGGGAGCCGCTGCTTAGATACCCGCTGGCGGGGCCGGGACACCGGAATGAACGGCGGCCTTCGTGCGCTTTCACGGACGCAGTCGTTCAGAAAGAAGGCTTGTCCCATGACCACGCAGGCCGTCGCGGCCCGGCTCATCGTGCAGGCGCTGGAGGCGGAAGGCGTCGAGTACGTCTTCGGCATCCCCGGCGAGGAGAACATCCACTTCGTCGACGCGCTCCAGGACTCCTCCATCCGCTACGTCCTCGTACGGCACGAGCAGGGCGCAGCGTTCATGGCCGAGATCTACGGCAGGCTGACCGGCAGAGCGGGGGTGGCCTCGGCCACGCTCGGCCCCGGCGCGATCAACCTGCAGCTCGGCGTGGCCGACGCCACCACCAACAGCACCCCGGTGGTGGCGATCAGCGCCCAGGTCGGGCTCGACCGCATCTACAAGGAGTCGCACCAGGTGGTGGACCTGGTGTCGCTGTTCAGGCCGATCACCAAGTGGTCGGAGCTCGCGCCGTCGCCGCAGGCGCTGCCCGAGATGATCCGCAAGGCGTTCAAGACCGCCCAGACCGAGCGTCCCGGCGCCGTCTACCTCGCCATCCCCGAGGACGTCGAGTCGGCACCGGTGCCCGACGACCTGCGCCCGCTCCCCGTCAACGTGGTACGCACCCAGGACCCCTCCCCCGCGCAGATCGCCCGCGCGGCCGACGTGCTGGCCACCGCGCGCCGGCCGATCGTGCTGGCCGGGCACGGGGCCACGCGCGCCAGGGCCTCCCAGGCGCTGATCCGCTTCTCGGAGCGGCTCGGGCTGCCGGTGGCGACCACGTTCAACGGCAAGGGCGTCTTCCCCGACGACCACCGGCACGCGCTGGGGGCGGTGGGGTTCATGCGGCACGACTACGTGAACTTCGGATTCGACGAGGCGGACGTGCTGATCAGCGTGGGGTACGAGCTGCAGGAGTTCGACCCCGTCAAGATCAACCCGCATCGCGACAAGAAGATCATCCACATTCACCAGTTCCCCGCCGAGGTGGACGACCACTATCCGGTGGCGGTCGGTGTCCAGGGGGACATCTCACGGTCGCTCCACGCGCTCGCGGACGCCGTGCACCGGCGCTTCGAGATCAACGGCACCGGCGAGAAGATCCGCCGCATGGTGCGGGAGGAGCTGGAGCAGGGGCGTTCGGAGGACGGGTTCCCGCTGTCACCGCGCCGGATCGTGGCCGACGTCCGCGCGGCGATGGGACGCGAGGACATCGTGCTGGCGGACACGGGGGCGGTGAAGATGTGGATGGCCCGCATGTATCCGACGTACGAGCCGAACACGATGCTGGTCTCCAACGGGCTGTCTTCCATGGGCTTCTCGGTGCCGGGGGCGCTGGCGGCCAAGCTGGCCTTCCCCCGCCGCCGGGTGCTCGCGGCGACGGGTGACGGGGCGTTCCTGATGAACTCGCAGGAGCTGGAGACCGCCGTGCGGGAGCGGATCCCGTTCGTGGTGCTGGTGTGGGAGGACGGCGCGTACGGGCTGATCGAGTGGAAGATGGACCTGGAGCTGGGGCGCGACTCCAACGTCACGTTCGGCAACCCCGACTTCGTCAAGTACGCGGAGAGCTTCGGGGCGCGCGGCTACCGGATCACCCACGCGGACGAACTGCTGCCGACGCTGCGCAAGGCGCTGGCGGACGACGTGGTGTCGGTGATCGCGGTGCCGGTCGACTACTCGGCGAACCTGGAGCTGACCGACAAACTCGGCGAGCTCACCGGCCCCTTCTGAGCGGGCTTCACCCGCCCCTTCCGAGCGGGCTTCACCGGCTCGGCACGACAGCTGCTTCACAGGCTCAGCACGACGATGCCCACGCCGAGCAGGAAGTCGAGGACCATGCAGAACTCCGCCATCGACCGCGCCACGACCTGCTTGGCCCGCCACACGAGCAGGTCCTGCACACCATGGGCGATCAGCGCCCCCGCGACCAGGAAGCCGCCGGCCTGGGGCGACAGCGTCAGCGCCAGCAGTGCCGCCCCGCCGCAGACCAGCATGGCCGGGACCTGCGCGGCCGTCAGCAACGGCTGGCGCAACAGCCCGCCCACCAGACCGAGGACGATGAGGGAGACCGCGCCGCCGATGAGGGCGGGCCAGCCGTCGATCCCGAGCTGGTCCAACGCCACCCACGCCACGGTGCTGATGACGAACAGGGCCCAGACGGTGCCGGGCTTGCCGAGGACCGCCGTACCGAGGTAGATGAGGGCTGCCAGGAAGACGACGAACCCCAGGCTGCGGCCGTCCTCGAAGTCCAGGAGGGTGAGGACGGCGAAGCCCAGCCCGAGCAGGGTGGGCCAGCGGTGCGCGACGGCCGGGAGCGCGCGGGGAGGTTCGGAGGTCCGTGTCATGAGCCGAGTGTCGCCGGTGCGGTGGTGGGGGGTACAGGGCTCGGGCGCTCCAGGTCCGAAATCTTGGTGAGCCGGTCCCCATCCACGGCACCCACCCCTCCCACCGCACTTCGGCCGAGGTCCCTCGGAGTGGGAGACGTCCCTCCGGCTTCGGCCGAGGCCCCTCGGAGTGAGAACGGGCGAGACGCCCCTCTGGCGTCGGCCGGGCTCCCTCGAAGGAGGTGGGAGGCAGAACGCCCCTCGGGCGACGGACACGCGCCACGACCCGAGGGCGCGGCACCGACAACCGACGGTGCACGGTCAACGGTCGGCGGGCCCGATGTCCTGGGGGTGAGGTGCCTCCCCCGGTGGGTTGGGGGAGGCGGGTGGGGCGGAGGGGGTCAGCCGGCCAGGTGGGGGAGGACGCCCGTGTGGTGGAGGCGGTCGCGGGCGGCCGCGATGGCCTCGTCGGTGGTGGCGAACACCTGCCCCGCCTCGTCCAGCCGGGCGAGCACCCCGAGCGCCTCCAGCGGCTGATGGTGGCCGTCCGGGATGCCCGAGACGTACACCAGGATGCCCCGCCCCTCAAGCCGCTCGATCGCGTCGCCCAGGACCAGCGCGCCGCTGGCGTCGATGGTGGTGACGCGGGACAGGCGCAGCACCACCACGGACACGTCCGTCACCTCCGACAGCTCCATCAGGAAGCGGTGGGCCGCGGCGAAGAACAGCGGCCCGGCCAGGCGGTAGGTGACGATGTGCTCGGCGAGCAGCGCGTGCTCGTCCTCGGTGTGATGGGGCTGCAGGTCGTGGCGGAGCGGCTCGGCGTCGAGGCGGGCGTTGCGCGCCATGGCGCGCAGGGCCAGCGCCCCCGCCACCACCAGGCCCAGGATGACCGCCACCACCGTGTTGAGCGTCAGGGTGGCGACGGCCGTCAGCACCAGGACCACAGCGTCGGCCCGGGTGGACCTGAACATGGCCTTGACCGCGTCGGTGTCGATCATGCGCACCGACGTGGCCAGCAGGACCCCGGCCAGCGCGGCCAGCGGGATCCGGGCGACGAGCCCGGCGGCGGAGTAGATGATCGCGGCCAGGATGCCCGCGTGGGCCAGCGCCGCGAGCCGGGACTGGGCGCCGGAGCGGACGTTGACCGCGGTGCGGACGATGGCACCCGTGCCGGGCATGCCGCCGAACAGCGGGGTGACGAGGTTGGCCACGCCCTGCCCGAACAGCTCCCTGTCGGGGTCGTGGCGGCGTCCGGTGGTCATGCTGTCGGCGACGTTGGCCGACAGCAGCGACTCCAGCGCGGCCAGGGCGGCCACCGCGACGGCCGGGGTGAGCAGGGACGGCAGCGCGCCCGGATCCAGGAACCCCAGCGACGGCGCGGGCAGCCCGGCGGGCAGGTCGCCGATCCTGGCCAGCGGCAGCGCGGCCACCTCGGCGGCGACGGTGGCGATGGCCACGGCGGGCAGCGCGAACGGCAGGCTCGGCCGTACGCGTGCGGCCACCAGCACCACCGCGGCCACGGCCACGGCCACGGAGGTGGCCCACCAGTGCGGGTGGGCGAGGAAGTCGAGGACGGCGTGCCAGGCCACGATCATGACCTTGTGGCTGTTCTCGGGCGGTACGCCGAGTGCCTGGGGCACCTGTTGCAGGCCGATCACGCAGGCGATGCCGACGGTGAACCCCGCCACGACCGGGGCGGGGACCACGGCCATGTAGCGCCCGGCGCCGGTCAGCGCCAGCGCGAGCAGCAGCAGCCCGGCCAGCAGGCCGACCGTGAGCACGCCGGTGGGGCCGTGGGCGTCGAAGATCGGCATGAGCATCACCGTCATGGCGCCGCTCGTGCCCGAGACCTGCAGGTCGGAGCCGCCCAGCAGGGCCGCCAGCGCCCCGGCGACGACGGCCGTGGCCAGCCCGGACGCGGCCCCGAGCCCTGAGGAGACGCCGAATCCGAGTGCCAGCGGCAGCGCGACGACCGCCACCGTGAGCCCGGCGAGCAGGTCCTGGCGGGGGCGGCGGCACATGGCGGCCAGCGACTCGCGTTCCGGCAGCACGGCGCGCAGCCGCCCCCAGGCCAGGGTCAGCGCGCCGGTCACGAGCTGTTACCTTCCGGTCCGGAAATGTAACCGTCTTGGTGCGTGAAAGGTCCTCTCACCATCACTCCCTACGAGTAAAGAGCGCCCCGCAATGCACCAAATTGCACATTTTTGCAATTGGTCAAGAGGCTCTCCGTATCAAGTACACCCCTTGCCACCTGCCTAAACGGGTTGTTCGCGAGGCGTGAACACCGGCAGCAGCGAGAACGCCCGCTCGGCGGCCCGGATCGCCTCCCGCTCGACCTCCGCCAGCGGCCGGCCTTCGGCCAGCATCGCCCAGTTGCGCCGGGCGAGCACCCGCTGCGCGGCCAGCACCTGCCCGGCGACCAGCCCGGCGGTCAGCTCGTCGGTGATCTCCCCGAGCGCCTCGGCCAGGGCCTCCTCGTCCTGCGCCATGTGCTGGAACAGCCGCGCCGCCAGGCTCGGCGTCGAGAACACCATCCGGTGGTACGCCACCACCTCCGGATGGTCGTTGAGCCCGGTGACCGGGTCGCGCCGGGCGAGCCCGTCGAGGAAGTGGCGGCGCAGCGCCTCCAGCGGCCGCTCCGCCGACTCCCGCCCCCGTACGACGCGGGCGGCCTCACCCTGGTGGTCGGCGATCCGGTGCAGCACGAGGTCTTCCTTGGTCGGGAAGTACTTGAACAGCGTCGGCTTGGACACCCCCGCCGCCGCCGCGATCTCCGTCACGGGCACCTCGTCGAAGCCGCGCTCCAGGAAGAGCGAGATGGCCGCCGTCGAGATGGCCTCGTGGACCCGCTGCCGCTGGATCTCCCGTAGTCCCGTCATGGCACCCAGTCTATCAAAGTGTTAACCTGGTTAAATTCTTAACCGAGTTAACGCTTTTGGGGGACGCGATGGGCACGCTCGACGACGAGAGGCAGTACGTCGAACGCTGCAAGGCCGGACTGCGCAGGATGCTCGAAGGCGCGCGCGACAACGTGATCATCGGTGAGACCGTGGCCGGCGACCGCTACAGCGCCGAGCGGCTGGGCCGCCATCTCAAAAGCCTGGCCAAGGAGCTGAGTGAGGAGCCCGAGGGGCCGCCGTTCTTCGGCCGGCTGGACTTCGGCCAGAGCTCGGCCGAGCACCGCGGACGCGCGTACCACATCGGCAGGCGGCACATCACCGGCGAGCACGGCGGCCCGCCCGTGGTGATCGACTGGCGCGCGCCGGTCTCGCGGGCCTTCTACCGGGCCGGCGCCCGCGACCCGCAGGGTGTCGCGGTACGCCGCCGCTTCGGCTGGTCGGGCACGACGCTGACAGGCTTCGAGGACGAGCGGCTCGAACGGGGCGAGGAAGGCGAGTCGCGCATCCTGGCCGCCGAGATCGAGCGCCCCCGCGTCGGCCCCATGCGCGACATCGTGGCCACCATCCAGCCCGAGCAGGACGACCTCGTACGGGCCGAGCTGGACACCTCGATCTGCGTCCAGGGCGCGCCCGGCACCGGCAAGACGGCGGTCGGCCTGCACCGGGCCGCATACCTGCTGTACGCGCACCGGCAGCGGCTCGAACGCTCCGGCGTCCTCGTCCTCGGCCCGAACCGGGCCTTCCTCGGCTACATCTCGGCCGTGCTGCCCGCGCTCGGCGAGGTGGACGTCGAGCAGACCACCCTGGAGCGCCTGCTGGCCCCCGTCACTGTCACCCTCCCCGTCACCGCCGCCGACAGCGAGGCCGCCGCGCTGGTCAAGCACGACGTCCGGATGGCCGAGGTGCTGCGCAGGGCGCTGTACCGGCGGATCGCGAAGCCGGTCGAGCCGGTGACGGTGGCGGACGGCTCGTACCGGTGGCGGGTGCCCGAGGAGGAGCTGCGCCGCATCGTGGACGACACGCGCCGCGAGTCCCTGCCGTACGGAGTGGGCCGCGAGCGGGTGCGGGCCCGGACGGTCGCCGCGATCCAGCGCCAGGCCGAGGCGCGCGGGCAGACGGCCGTCGCGGCCTGGACCCGCAAGATCGCCCGCGCCGTCACCCCGTTCCTGGACGCCGTCTGGCCCGCCGTCAAACCCGAAGAGGTCCTGTACGAGATCCTGCGCGGCCCGGCCGAGGGCACGCGCGACAGCGGGCCGGCGGGAGGCACGCGGGACGGCGCGTCGGCGAAGGGCAGGCGGGACGGCGCGCTGACGGGGGCCGAATGGGAGGCGATCACCTGGGCCAAGCCGCCCCGCAGCGTCAAGAGCGCCAGGTGGACGGCGGCCGACCTCGTGCTGCTCGATGAGATCGCCGCCCTCATCGAGCGCCCGCGCGGCTACGGCCACGTCATCGTGGACGAGGCCCAGGACCTGTCCCCCATGGAGTGCAGGGCCGTGGCCAGGCGCAGCGAACACGGCTCGCTCACCGTGCTCGGCGACCTGGCCCAGGGCACCACGCCGTGGGCGGCCTCCTCCTGGCCGGAGCGCATGGCGCTGCTGGGCAAGCCGGACGGCCAGGTCATCGCCCTGACCACCGGCTTCAGGGTCCCGGCGGCCGTGGTGGAGCTGGCCAACACGCTGCTGGCGGCGCTCGGCACGCAGGTGCCCGCGACGCGCTCGTACCGCTCCGACGGCCGCCTGCGGGTCACCCACGTGAGCGGGCTGGAGAAGGGCGTGGTGGAGGCGGCGCGCGAAGCGATGGCGTTCGAGGGGTCGATCGGGGTGATCGCGGCGGACGCCGACGTCGAGGCGATCACGTCCGCGCTCCGGGACGAGGGCATGGACGTGGACGAACGCCTTACCGTGCTGCCCGCCTCGCTGGCCAAGGGGCTGGAGTACGACCACGTGATCCTGGCCGAGCCCGCCGCCGTCGCCGAAGCCGAGCGGCGCGGCCTGAACCGCCTGTACGTCGCCCTCACCCGGGCCGTCTCCCGGCTGGACGTCGTTCACGCCAGGCCTCTGCCGCCCCAGCTTTCTCATCCCGTAGAAGCAGCGTGAAATCGGTATATGTCCTGGTTCGTTCGGCTCGACAGGACCGGGCCCTTCGGTGTGTGATGTTGTTCACGTCTCGAGAGGAGCCCGCAAGTGACCTCTTCGCAGGACCCGCCCCAGGGCGACGATCCCAACACCCAGTGGTCGCAGCCGCCCCCGTATCCGCAGCCTCCCTACAAGCAGCCGCCGAGCAACCAGGTCCTGTCGATCATCGGGTTCGTCTGCGCGGTGGTGGCCGTGCTGTTCATCCCGATCCTGTTCGGCCTGGCCGGCATCGTGCTGGGCATCGTCGGCCACACGCGGGGCGAACCGCTGGGCAAGTGGGCCGCCGTCGCCGCCGGCGTCGGGATGATCATCGGCATCGCCCTCGGCGTGATCCTCGTGAGCAGTATGTCCTGACCCCGAGCCGCCCCGGGCGTCACCGACTCCGTCTGACGTGACCCTCTCCCGGGGCGGCGCCGCCTTTCCCGCCCCACCCCCTTCAGGCACGGCCCGCGCCCGCTCGCCGTCCACCGGTGAGCCGCCTTCCCCAAGCGCCCGAACACCGCCTCCGACCACAGGACGCGCCGCGCACCGGGCCGCCCTCTCGACGCGCCGCACCGGCCAGGCACCGGGCTCAGCGACCCGACGCGCCCGACCGCAGAACGCGGATCCGACGCTGTCTCCAAACGTAAGACGCGCAGCGATTCCCCATTGCGTGCGGATACTCGCGCACGTATGCTCGTGTACGAGTATTCGTCCACGAGGAGATGAGCCGGATGACGAAGCGGCGCAGGGTCGCGAACCTGCTGGCTCTGGCCGTGCTGACGGTGGCCGGGCAGCGGCCGATGCACCCGTACGAGATGGCCTCGGTGCTACGGGCGCGCGGCAAGGACCAGGACATGCCGATCAAGTGGGGATCCCTCTACACCGTCGTCCGCAACCTGGAGAAGCACGGCCTGATCGAGGCCGTGGAGAGCGGCAGGCAGGGCGCCCGCCCCGAGCGGACCGTCTACCGCGTCACCGAAGCCGGCCGGGAGGAGGCCGACGACTGGACGCGCGAGCTGCTGTCCACGCCCGTGCGGGAGCCGTCGGCGTTCGAGGCGGGGCTGTCGGTGCTGGCCGGGCTCGGCCCGGACGAGGTGGAGCCGCTGCTGCGGCAGCGCCTGGAGCTGCTGGAGCAGCAGCTCCAGGACGCGCGCCGGGCGCTGGAGCGGGACCGGGAGGAGGTGCCCAGGCTGTTCCTCCTCGAGTCCGAGTACGCGCTGGCGATGCGGGAGGCCGAGGCGGGCTGGGTGCGAGCACTGCTGGCCGAGCTGACCTCCGGCACGTTCCCCGGCCTGGACGGATGGCGGGCCTTCCACCGGACCGGTGACCTGCCCCCCGAGGTGGCGGACATCGCGGAGAGGGGCAGCACAGCGGATTGACCCCGGCGACCGGCGAAGAGCCCGGTGGCCGATCGCAAGACCGGCGGCGGTGCGGGAACACCGCCGCCGGGAGATCTTCGTACCGAAATGCCCGCGAAGCGGGACCCCGGACACGAGATGGCACTCGCAACAATAGCCGGGCTCCCCTTCACGGGCCGAACCATGGGGAGCCATCATGACCACGACCACTCTCGACGCCGTGACCTCGAAGGACGGCACCACGATCAGCTACCGCCGGCTCGGCCGCGGCCCCGGGCTGGTGCTCCTGCACGGAGTCATGCAGAGCGGCCACAGCAACATCGAGCTGGCCCAGGCCCTCGCCGACGAGTTCACGTGCTACGTGCCCGACCGCCGCGGCCGGGGCCGCAGCGGCCCGTACGGTCCGGACTACCGCCTCGATCGGGAGGTCGAGGACCTCGACGCGCTGCTCACCGCGACCGGGGCGGACCGCGTCGTCGGCGTGAGCTCGGGCGCCATCGTCACGCTGCGCACCGCGCTCGTACGGCCCGGCCTGCGCAAGGCCGTCATCTTCGAGCCGCCGCTGGACGTCGACGACTTCTACCCGGCCGGCTGGCTGGAGCGCTTCGACCGGGAGCTCGCGGCCGGCCGGATCCCGGCGGCGCTGGTCACCGGGATGAGGGCGGCGCGGCTGGGGCCGCAGTTCTTCAATGTCATGCCGCGGGCGGTCCTGGAGCTGCTCACGGGCATGATGCTGAAAAGTCAGGACAAGGCAGCGGTTGACGGGGAGCCGACGTTCCGGGAGCTGGCCCCCACGCTGCACTACGACGGGCAGGTGGTGGCGGAGACGGCCGGCAGCCTGGACATCTACCGGCCGATCGGGGCGGAGGTGCTCCTGCTCGGCGGCACCCGGAGCCCCGCCCACCTGAAGTCCGTGCTCACGGGGCTGGAGCGCGTCCTGCCCCATGTCCGGCGCGTGGACCTGAAGGGCCTCGACCACAGCGCCACCTGCAACGCCGACCAGCGCGGACGCCCCGAGCAGGTCGCGGCCGCGATCCGCGGTTTCCTCTCTTAGCGGGCCCTCAGGTGGTGGCGAGGGCGACCGTGGGCGACAGGCGAGCGGCGCGCATGGCGGGGTAGAGCCCGGCGAGCGTCCCGATCAGCAGGGTCGCCCCGACCGCCCCGCCCAGCGCCCACGGCGGGACCACCGGCGGCCAGCCCCGCGACAGGGCGTAACCCGCGGTCGCCAGGGCCCCCAGAACCGCGCCCACCACCCCGCCCAGGGTGGACAGCAGCAGCGACTCGGCCAGGAACTGGATGCGTACCTGACCGCGGGTGGCTCCGAGCGAGCGGCGCAGGCCGATCTCCTTGCGCCGCTCCAGCACGGAGATGACCATGGTGTTGGCCACTCCGACCCCGCCCACGAGCAGGGCCACCGCGCCGAGCCCGAGCAGCAGGTTGGTGAAGGCGCCCGCGGCGGCGGCCTTGGCGGCCAGGGCGTCCGACGGCCTGCTGACGGTGACCTCCTCCGGGTTCTCGGGGTTGACGGTACGGGGCAGCACCTGGCGCACCGACTCCACCGCCTCGTCCGAGGAGCGCTCGTAGATGGTGGTGGGGTAGCCGTCGAAGCCCAGCAGTTCCCGCGCCGCGGGGAAGCCGACCAGGGCCGAGCGTTCGATCTCCGGAGCCAGCGGCATCGGCCCGAGGATCCCGACGACCGTGAACCAGCGGCCGCCCATCCACACCTGCACGCCGGTCCTGGCCAAGCCGAGCCGTTCGGCGGCCTGCGCGCCGAGCACGACGGCCGGCTGGCGGGCGGTGGCGTCGTTGAGCCAGGTGCCCTTGGTCACCGAGCCCTCCAGAGTGGTCAGGAGGGTGGTGCTGGCCGCCTGGACGGCGATGCCGCCGGTGACGGACTCGGGGATGTGGTTGTTGCGGCGTACGGTGGCCTCCACGCCGCCGGTCGCCGCGGCGGTCCGGACCGGGCGGATGCGCTGGACCATGGCCAGCGCGCCGGTCGGCAGCTTGGCCTCCTCCCCGAACATGGTCTGCCCCGGAGCCACCGTGAGGAGGTTGGTGCCGAGCTTGTCGAGCTGGCGCAGGAGCTGCTCGCGGGAGGAGGACGAGATCCCGATCACGGCGATCATCGTCGCGATGCCGATGGCGATGCCGAGGGCCGACAGGATCACCCTCGTCGGGCGGGCGCGCAGCCCGGCGGCCCCGACGCGGAGCACGTCTCCGGGGCTGAGCCGGCCGGGTGCGGGCCGCGCCCCGGCTCGGTGGTGGTGGTCGGTCAACGCCCGGCTCCTCTCAACAGCTCCACGGGGCTCAGGTGGTCGTGCTCGTGGCCGTCGACGACGAGCCCGTCGCGCAGGCGTACCTGGCGGGAGCACCAGCCGGCGATCTCGGCGTCGTGGGTGATGACGGCGACGGTGGTGCCGGCCTGGTGCAGGTCCGCCAGGACGGCCAGCACGTCGGCGCCCGCGTGGGAGTCCAGGTTGCCCGTCGGCTCGTCGGCCAGGAGCAGCGGCGGGTCGCCCGCCACGGCCCGGGCGACGGCCACCCGCTGCTGTTCGCCGCCGGACAGCTCCGACGGCCGGTGCCGGAGCCGGTGGCCGAGCCCGACCCGCTCCAGCGCGGCGGCGGCGCGTTCGCGGCGGGCGCGGCGGCCCGTGCCGGTGTAGAGCAGGCCGTCGGCGACGTTGTCGAGCGCGCTGACGCCGGGCGAGAGGTGGAACTGCTGGAAGACGAACCCCAGGGTGCGCGAGCGCAGCCCGGACAGCTCCCGGTCCGACAGGGTCGCGACGTCATGACCGGCGACGCGCACGGTGCCGGAGGTGGGGCGGTCGAGGGTGCCGATCATGTGGAGCATGGTGGACTTGCCCGATCCCGACGGGCCGACGATGGCCAGCAGGTCTCCCCGGTCGATGGTCAGGTCCACGCCGCGCAGGGCGTGCACGTCTCCGGCGTACGTCTTGGTCACCTTGCACAACTCGACGATGCCGTTCACTGGGCCGTTCCCTGGGCCGTTCACTGGGCCGTTCACTGGACCGGCACCCCGACCTTCATGCCCTCGGCCAGCCCCTCGCCCTTGATCTCGACCAGGCCGCCGCCGAAGGCCCCGGTCTCGACCGCCACGATCCGGCTCGCCGCGCCCTCCGCCACCTCGACCCCGAAGCCGCCCTCGCGCAGCGCCAGCAGCGCCTCGACGGGCACCGCCAGCACGTTCGCGTGCCGCGCGCTGGCCATCTCCACCTCGACCGGCGCCTGGTCCAGCTTCGTCCGCGGCGGCCTGGCGAGGGTGATGTCCACGTCGATGGTGGTGGTCGCGTCCCGTTCGGACCCGGAGGACTCCGCGACCGTCCCGACCGACGTGATCCGGCCGGCGGCCCGCTCACCGCCGGGGAGGGTCACCGTGACCTTGGCGCCCTTGCGGGCCAGCGACTGGTCGCCGGTGTCCAGGTCCACGTGCACCAGGCGGCGGATGCCGCTCACCGTGAGCGCCTGCTGTCCGGGCGCGGTCCTGGCGCCGACCTCGGCCTTGGCGTCGGTCACGCGTACGGCGGCGGGCTGGAACACGACCTGGGCCGCGTCCACCCGCCCGCTCTCCTCCAGCCCTCTGTCCTCCTGCCAGTCCTTGACCGCCTGCTCGGTGGCGTAGCTGAAGTGGTCGTCCACGGTGAGGTAGTCGCCGTACCCGAGCGCTTTGAGGTTGCGCTCCAGCTGCTCGACGTCCGGCCCGTCGGACACGCCGCTCTGCAGGGTCCGGTACAGCGGCAGGCTGCCGTACATGAGCACGAGCGGCCTGCGGTCCACCTTGAGCAGCGGGCGGCCGCGGCGGACCACCGCTCCTTGGGCGGCCACCCACGTCACGGTGCCGGAGGCGCCCGAGGCGACCCGGCGCTCCCCCGCGTAGGTGAGGGCGCCGTCCACGGTCTTGGTCTCCACCAGGTCCTGCCGGGTGATGTCCGCGGTGGCGGGGACCGGGGGTCTGGGGGGCGTGGCGGCTCCGGGGACGCCGTCGTTCATGACGGCCACCGCGGTCCACGTCGCGGCGACGGCCAGGACGGTGCCGCCGCTCAGCAGGATCCCCTTCCTCATGACGTTTCCCCTGGCTTCTTGCCGCCGCCGGGCGCGTACTGCTCGCAGGCCTTGTGCGCGGCCTCGATCTTCTGCTGCGAGCCGTTCTTGATCTCGAAGCGCATGCCCTCGCCGGGCTTGGGGTCGGGCATGTCAACGCCGTGCTGGCGCATGCACTGCGCGAACTTGACCATCTGGTCGTAGTCCTGCTGGCTGGGCGTGTGGTCGCGGACGACGGCGTCCATGATGGGCTGGCAGGCCTTGTGTGCCTTGTCCATCTTGTCGCGGCCCACACCCTTGGGGACCTCTACCTTCAACTGGCCGTTCTGTGGATCGGAGACGTCGATGCCGTGCTCGCGCATGCACTGCGCGAACTTCAGCTGGGCCTCCTGCGGGTCCATCGACGCTGACGGGGAGGCCGTGGCCCCGGCGGACGAGGTGCCGCCGCCGGCGCTGGCCACGCCGTCGTCCTTGGGCGCCGTGCCTCCGCACGCGGCCAGCGCCAGCGTGAGCGGGACGGCGACCAGCAACAGCCGTATATTCATGACATTCACTCCTCCGCGCCCGGGGTCCTTCGCCCGGGGTGCGGCCTCACTCCAGCCCATGGGGTGCTAGAACCGGATAAGCCCGCCCGGCGCGTTTATCCGGCCCTAACACGTGATCCGTCACGCTCGGGTGCCAGAGGAAAGGGGCCGGCGATGCGGGTGCTTGTCGTCGAGGACGAGGAACGGCTGGCGGACGCGGTCGCGCGCGGGCTCCGGCTGCAGGCGATCGCCGTGGACGTGGCCTACGACGGGCAGGACGCCCTGGAGCGGGCCGCGTACGTGGACTACGACGTGGTGGTGCTCGACCGGGACCTGCCGGAGGTGCACGGCGACGACGTGTGCCGGCGGCTGCGCGAGGGCGGCGGGGGCGGCCGGGTGCTCATGCTGACCGCGGCGGGACAGATCCGCGACAAGATCGACGGGCTGTCGCTGGGCGCGGACGACTACCTGGTCAAGCCGTTCGCGTTCGCCGAGCTGGTGGCCCGGGTCCGGGCGCTGGCCCGCCGCTCGCCCCGCTCCGCGGCGCCCCTGCTCGAACGCGGCGGCGTCGTGCTCAGCCCGTCCCGCCGCACGGTCACCAGGGACGGGCGGCCCGTGTCGCTGAACCGCAAGGAGTTCGACGTGCTGCGCGTGCTGCTCGGCGCGGGCGGCGAGCTGGTCACCTCCGGCGAGCTGCGCAGGCGCGTCTGGGACGAGCACGCGGACGCGGGCACGGGCGCGCTGCGGGTCACGATCACGTCGTTGCGCAAGAAGCTCGGCGTGCCGTCGGCGATCCTGAACGTGCCCGGCAAGGGGTACCGGCTTTGATCGTCGAGCAGGGGCGGTCGTGGTGGAGCAGCAGGCGGCTGCGGCTGCGGCTCACGCTGCTGTACGGCGGCCTGTTCTTCGTGGCCGGGTCGATCCTGCTCTGGCTCACCTACCTCATCACCGGCCAGGCGCTGAACCAGCAGTTCGTCACCGGCTTCCGGAAGATCCAGAACGCGCCCGCGGACGTGGCCGCGACGCGCCCGATGGTCGGGGACGTCATCTTCCAGGGCGACATCGAGAACCGGGCCGGCAACGTGCTCAGCGAGATGGTCCGCTCGTCCATGCTCGTGATGATCCTGGTCGGCGTGGTCGCGCTCGTGCTCGGCTACGTGGTGGCCGACCGGGCGCTGCGCCCGCTCGACCGGGTGACGGAGGCGGCGCAGCGGCTGTCGGAGAGCACCCTGCACGAGCGCATCGGGATGCGGGGCCCGCCCGACGAGGTCAGGCGGCTGGCGGACACGTTCGACGCGATGCTGGAGCGGCTGCACCGGGTGTTCGACGCGCAGCGGCGGTTCATCGCCAACGCCTCGCACGAGCTGCGCACGCCGCTGGCGATCAACCGTACGGTGCTGGAGGTGTCGCTGGAGGAGCCGGCCGCGTCGGAGGATCTCAAGGCGCTGGCCAGGGCGTTGCTCGGCACGAACGCCCGCTACGAGCGGCTCATCGAGGGCCTGCTGCTGCTCGCGCAGTCGGAGCAGGAGCTCACCGTGCGCAAGCCGGTGGATCTGGAGCAGGTCGTGCGCACCGCGCTGGAGCAGATCGACCTGCAGTCGCGCAAGCGGCCCGTCACGCTCCACCAGGACCTGCGGCCGGTGCTGATCGAGGGGGATCCGCTGTTCCTGGAGCGGTGCGTGTTCAACCTGCTGGAGAACGCGATCAAGCACAACGTGCGCGACGGCGAGATCTGGCTCGCGCTGCGGCGGCAGGGCGGCGACGCGGTGGTCACGGTGCGCAACACCGGGCCGGCGGTGCCGCCGTACGAGGTGGACGACCTGTTCGAGCCGTTCAGCCGGCTCCACGGCGACCGGGTGCGCTCGTTCAAGGGCGCGGGGCTGGGGCTGTCGATCGTGCGGGCCATCGTGCGCGCGCACGGCGGCCAGGTCACCGCGGCCGCCCGGCCGGAAGGCGGGCTGAGCGTCACCGTACGGCTGCCGCACGGCCCGTCGTGAGACCCGGCCCCGGCGTCCCCGTCCGGACGCCCGTGACATCCTTGTAGTGTGCTGTCGCCAATCGACGTGCTGCAGGAGCAGATCAGGTCCCATTTGACCGCCTTCGACCGCCGGCAGGTCCCGCCCACCGGCGGGGTGCGCAGGGCCGCCGTCACCGTGTGCGTCCTGGAGGACGCCGAGCGGGTCCCGTACACGATCCTGATCAAGCGGGCCGCCCACGGGCGCAACCCGGGTCAGTGGGCGCTGCCCGGCGGGCGCCTGGACGACGGGGAACGCCCCGTGGACGCGGCGCTGCGCGAGCTCGCCGAGGAGACGGGCGTCACCGGGGTCGAGGTGGCCGGGATGCTCGACGACTTCGTCACCGACTCCGGCTTCGTCATCACGCCGGTGGTGGCGTTCGGCGGCGTCCAGCAGCCGGTGGCCGACCCGCGCGAGGTGGCCTCGGTGCACGACGTGCCGCTGGAGTGGTTCCTGGCGCCGGGGGTGCCGCGCTGGCGCGGGAAGCTGCTGCAGATGCCGCTGGGGCCGTCCATCGTGGTCCACGCGCCGACGGGGGCGATCCTGTGGCAGTTCGCCGAGGTGGCGCTGCGCGGCCGCGAGCAGCGGGTCTTCGACGTGAAGCAGCCGCGCTGGACGAGGACCTGACCGGGCGCTCCCAGTCAGGTCCTACACGTCCTACGCGTCCTACGCGTCCTGCGCGCGGACGAACGCGTTGACGATCATCGGCAGCGACGCGTCCAGGCCCGCCACGTTCAGCACGCCCTCGTCGCCGGGGTCGCCGATCGAGTAGCCCGCGGCGGTCATCGCCGCGACGACCACGCGCGCCTCCGCCGCCACGGTGCGGCGGTAGGCGCCGAGCTCCTGCGAGGGGTGGGCGCGCCCCGCCCACGTCTCGTTGTCGGTGAACACCACGATGCCGTCCACCGCCATCCGCTGCTCGCGCGCCCAGCGGAACGGCAGCGACAGGTCGGTGCCGCCGCCGGACGGCCGCCAGGAGCCGATCTCGCGCAGGTTGGTGCGCGGGGTCACCTTCGAGGCGTGGACGCTGGTGTCGACGTCGATGACGTGCACGTTCCCCTTCTCGATGCGGGCCAGCATGACGGCCATCGCGCAGCCCACCTCGTACGGCGAGCCGATCTTCGAACCGCCGACCACGACGTCGCCGCCGTACCAGCCGCCCGACATCGACCCGGAGGAGTCCACCGCGACCAGCAGCCGCCGGCCCGTGGGCCGGACGGTGCCGAACGCCAGCTCGTACGTCTCCTCCAGCGCGTCCCGGATCGCCGGGACCGGTGCCCACGTGTGCGCGTCGGCGCGCGGGTTGGGCTGGGCGCGGCCCGAGCCGTACACGCGCAGCGCCAGGAACGCGTCCATCGGGTGGATGCGCGCCCGCAGCAGCGCGTCGCGGTCGGTGAGCCGGGCGACCGCGCGCCGGGTGGCCTCGCCCGTCGGGGTGAGCGTGCCGATCCGCGTCATGCGGGCCAGGTTGCGCAGCAGCGCGGTCATGCCGATCGTGTCGACCAGCGCGTCCCACACCTCCGGATCCCTCAGCACGGCGTCCGGCAGGAACTCCCACGGCACCTTGCGCTCGGTCACCACCTGGATCGCCTCGCGGGCCGTGGTGACGGCCTTGGCGCTCAGGAACCGGTCCACCGACTCCAGCGTCTCGCGCGCCTGCTCGTCGGAGACGTTGCCGGCGATCCAGCCGAACAGCCGCGCCCGCTGCGGGCCGTCCGCCTTGGGGTGGGCGATGCGCAGGACGTCGCGCAGGTCGAACGTCTCACCCTGCGGTGTCCTGCGCTGGCGGGCCTTGCACACCTTGAACGCGACGTCGTCGGGGCTGCCGGTGGTGAACCAGGAGGCGAGCGCCGTACGCAGCGAGCGGCCGGTGACCGGCGCGGTGCCGCGCGCGGTCGGCTTGCCGCCGAGGTTCTTGTAGTAGCCGAAGAAGGAGGCGAGGTGGTCGGTCGTGCGGGCCACCTTGGGCAGGGCGAGCTTGGCCGCCTGCCGGGTGGCCGCGTCGCCGCGGGCGTAGGCGGCGGCCAGCGCGAACAGCGCCGGTCGCTGCTTGGGAGCGCGCGGCGGGCGCGCGGTCGAGATGCCGGTGAGCAGCTCGACGACGCGCGGGCCGTCCTCGGCGATCGCCTCGAACAGCGCGGTGGCGTTGCCGGCGGTCAGCTGCTCCTGCGACACGTAGTAGGTGCCGCCCGTGGTGCCGAGGATCAGGAAGTCCTCGACGCGCTGCCACAGGTCCTTCTCGAAGACGAAGCCGCCCGCCGCGTTGCGCACCTGGTCGGTGCGGCCGGGCAGCGGCTGGGTCTGCGGCGTGGCGAACGCGGAAACGCCGGCGAGGGGGTCACGGTTTCGCGCCATAGTTTTCACCTCGTACGTCTCGACCCGCCCGAATGGCGGATATGCAGAAAAAAATGGGGGCGGATGTGGAAATGCCGACCGGCTTTTTACGGCGCGCTGCCACTACGCGACGCGCGGGCGCACCCGCGCGGCGGGGAGTCGAACCCCGCGCTTCCGGCACCTGAAGCGATAACCGGCCTGCTTCGACCCGCCCCCGAGGCTCGGAGAGGGCACGGATATGGGGGCGTCCACCGGCGTTGGCGCTCTGCCGACTGAGCTACCGGAGCGTTGGCCCCGGGCAGGACTCGAACCTGCGACTCCCCATTAAAAGTGGTAACCGACGAACTTCGACCCGTGCCCTCACCGAGTCTCACTGACATTCTGGATTCAACACGGAATGCCAATGGGAGCTCAAATCATTTTCCCGATCTCGTCGAGGGCGAGCGGGGCCGCGCTCACCGTGAGTGACCGGGACGAACCGGGCCTCCGGGGGTCGAAGATCGCCAAGCTCAGGTCACGTGTCGCCCATGAGGGGGGCGCGATTACCCCCATGCCCGGACCGTGTGCTTAACTCGAGTTGCCGATGTGGTCTGTGTCCCCCGGGCCGCAAATTACCGCCTTCACGGAATACCGTTCGGCTGGAGCCGTGTTGTGCACCTCGCCGAGGAGGCGACCGCCACATCGGCCTTAACGACTTTTCCAGGCGTCCCGCCCACCGGCGGGGCGCCTGCTTTATGGTGGGGTGGCCGACCGGCCCGATGATCAGGAGAGCTCGTTGCTGTACGAAGTGGTCAAGTTCGCCGCCGCGCCGCTCGCGAACGCGATGTGCCGGCCGCACATCTCGGGCGCGGCACACGTGCCCAGGAGCGGGCCCGCGATCCTGGCCGCCAACCACCTGTCGATCCTCGACTCGTTCCTGCTGCCCGCGCTGCTGCCGCGGCACGTCACCTTCACCGCCAAGAACGAGTACTTCGACGGCAACCCGGTCTCCGGCTTCTTCATGCGGCTGGGCGGCAGCCTGCCGATCGACAGGGAGAGCGCGCACGCCGCCCAGACCATGCTCGACTCCGCCGCGGACCTGCTGGAGCGCGGCGAGCTGTTCGGCATCCACCCGGAGGGCACCCGCTCCCCCGACGGCCGCCTCTACCGCGGCAAGGTCGGCGTGGCCTGGCTGACGCTCAAGACAGGCGCTCCGGTGCTGCCGGTGGCGCTCAGCGGCACCGAGAGGGTGCTGCCGGTCGGCTCGAAGGTGCCCAGGCCCGCGCGGATCGGCATCGCCATCGGCGAGCCCATGCAGTTCGAGGGCGACCACACCAAGGCCCGCGACCGGCGGCGGGTGACCGACGAGATCATGGCGGCCATCCAGAAGCTGTCCGGGCAGGAATACGTGCCGACCTACGCCGCCAGCTTCAAGGCGGCCAACGGCGTGTCATGACAATGTCGTCGAGGATCAGGGGGATCTAGCGTGGCGCGTGGTCGTACCATCGCGATCGTGTCCGGCGCCACCGTGCTCGCGGTGGGGGCCGCGGCCGGTGGCGCGTACTACCTGCTGCACACCAGAGGGACGCCCGTCGAGACGGCGCAGCGCTTCTCCGCCGCATGGCAGGCCGGCAACTGGGCCGCCATGGGGGCGGAGCTCGCCAAACCACAGCAGCTCAACGCGTACGACCAGCAACGCAGCGCACTCGCCGTCGAGTCGACGGACATCAAGCTCGGCAAGATCACCGAGACCGGCGACAACCGGGCCCGCGCCCCCTACACCGCGACCCTGAACCTCAAGAACATCGGCAAGTGGTCCTATCAGGGCCAGATCGACCTCATGGTGGCCGACCGCACCTGGAAGGTCGACTGGAAGCCCGCCACCCTGTACCCGTCGATGACCGCCGGGGCCGAGTTCAAGCTCAAGACGCGCTGGCCCGACCGCGCCGAGATCACCGACGTCCAGGGAGACCGGATCGACACGGGCGCGGTCGGCGGGTCGGTGCAGCAGCTCGTCGGCTACCTCGACAAGGCCGGCAAGAAGGACGTGGCCAAGCTGGGCTCCTCCTACAAGGTCGGCCAGGCGATCGGGCGCGGCGGGCTGCAGGAGACGTTCCAGAAGCGGCTGGCGGGCACGCCCGCCACCGAGATCCAGCTCGGCGACAAGACGCTGGAGACCATCGAGGGCAGCGACGGCGAGCCCGTCCAGACCACGCTCGACCCGCGCGCGCAGGCCGCGGCGGTGGGCGCGGTCAAGGACATGAAGAAGCCCACGTCGATGGTGGCGATCAAGCCGTCCACGGGCGAGATCCTGGCCGTGGTCAACAACCAGGGCGGCTTCAACCGGGCGCTGGACGGCCGCTACCCGCCCGGCTCGACGTTCAAGGCGGTCACGGCGATCGGCCTGCTGGCGGCCGGGATGTCGCCGTCGGACACGGTGACGTGCCCGATGTACGCGTCCATCGGCGGGCTGAAGGTCCGCAACTCCGACAAGGAGGCGTTCGGGTCGCTGTCGTTCCTCGACTCGTTCGCCCACTCGTGCAACACGACGTTCGCGCCGCTGGCCGAGCAGAAGCTGGGCGCCGACAAGCTGCTGAAGACGGCCGAGGACGTGGGCTTCAACCAGCCCCTGAACATCGGGGTCCCGGCCACCAAGGCCAGCTTCCCCCGGGCCGAGTCCGACGCGGAGCTGGCCGCGGAGTCGTTCGGGCAGGCCAGGATCACGGCCAGCCCGCTGACGATGGCCTCGGTGGCCGCCGCCATCGCGGACGGCACGTGGCGGCCGCCGACGCTGGTGCCCTCGTTGAAGCAGAAGGCCGCCGAGCGCCCGCTGCCCGACGGGGTCAAGGAGCCGCTGCAGTCGATGATGGCGGCCGTGGTGTCCAAGGGCACGGCCAAGGCGGCCGGCCTGCCCGCCGGCACGCACGGCAAGACCGGCACGGCCGAGTTCGGCACCGGCGACGACCTGGACACCCATGCCTGGTTCATGGGCTTCAAGGAGGACGTGGCGTTCGCGGTGGTCGTGGAGGGCGGCGGCGCGGGCGGCAAGGTCGCGGCGCCGGTGGCGGCGTCGTTCCTCAAGGGGCTCTGACGGCCGCGACCAGGTGAACCGGCCGCTGACCTGGGCAGAACTCGGTTGTGCTGGGGATCGGTGGCAAGGAGTACGCGGCGCGGCAGGCGGCCATGGGGCGGCTGGCCGCGCGGGCGGGGTTTCGCGGGGTGGTGGCCTGGTCGAGAGGCGGTTCGGCGCAGGACCATTACGCCGACGTCTACTACCTGACGGGCTTCTACCAGCACCAGCCGTTCATCCCCGACTTCCCCGGCCACTGGCGGGCGCGGGGCCACGCGGCCGTGGTCCTGCCCGTGGACGACCCTCCTCTCAGCGAGCACACCGCCGTCCTGCTGACCAACTCCGGGGACCTCCAGGAGCCCCGGCCGGCGGCGCGGGTCCATGTGACGCCCGATCTCGTGGACGCCCTGGCCGAGCAGATCAGGGAGTCGATCCGGCCGGGCCGGGTCGCGTTGATCGGCTACGAGGCGATGGCCGCGCCGTGGTGGTGCCGGCTGCGTTCAGTGCTGCCGGGGCACGAGCTGGTGTGCGCCGACGACCTGGCCTGGGAGGCGCGCCGGATCAAGAGCCCCGCCGAGCTTGACCTGCTGCGCGCCTCGGGGGCGCTCGGGGTGCGCGCGGTGTCCGCCGCCCGGGAGACCGCCGTACCGGGCGCCACCGAGGCCGACGTGGCGGCGGCCGCGATCGCCGAGATCGTCCGGGCGGGCGGCGCCTACTCCGGCATGGGCATCTCCTCCGGCGCCGAGTCCTACACCTTCGCCGCCTCGGGCCCGACGCCCTACTCCGCCGACCGGCGGCTGGCCGAGGGTGACCTGATCAGGATCGACCTGTACGGCTCCGTGCGCGGCTACCTGTTCGACCTGGCCCGTACGTGGGTCGTCGGCGGCGAGCCGACCACCGAGCAGCGGCGGCTGCTGGAGGCGGTGCGGGAGAGCGTCTCGGCCGGGATCGAGCTGCTGCGGCCCGGCCGGCGCTTCGGCGAGGTGGCGCGGCGGTGCCGGCAGGTGTTCGAACGGTCGGCGTTCGCCGTCCACCACGGACTGCCCTGGTCGGAGACGGACGGCCTCTGGGGCCACGGGCTCGGCCTGTCGCTGGAGCCACCGTGGATCACCGAGGGCGGGCCCGACTCGGACGGCCTGATCGAGGCCGGAATGTGCCTGGCGCTGGAGCGCAGGATCGCGATGCACTCCGTGGGGGGCGCCAGCCATGAGGAGGACGTCATCGTCACCGACTCCGGCCCCGAAGTCATCACCCGCGACCCTTGAGACTTGTTATCCGGCTGTGTAAATTTACTCATATGGATAACAACGTATGGACTCCCGTCCGGGCCCTCTTCGTGGCCGTGCTCGTCATCTCCGTCGCGACCCTCGGCGTGGCCGCCCTCATCGGCGGCAACTGGGTGGTGTGGCTCCGCGGCGCCGCCGTGGCCGTGGCCGCCGTCTGGCTCGTCGCCCTGGCGGGGCAGGCCTCCCGGGGAAAGAGATCGGCCTACGTACGCATCCGCTTCGTCACCATCGCCGCCCCCGTCGGGATCGTGCTCATCCTCGTCGCCCCGGACAGCGGCTATCCCGGCTGGATGAAGGCGGAGCAGGCGGTGGTCGGCGTGCTGGTCGCCGCCGTGGCCCTCCTCGTCAACCGACGTGCCGTACGGCAGGCGTTCCCGAAGCGTGGCAAGCTGGGCTGAATGCAGAGCTCTGCCCCCCGCCGGGCGGCCACCGAGGCCCGCAAAGCACAGATCGCCTCCGCCACGATCGCCGTGCTGGCGCGGCGCGGCTACGCGGAGACCACGTTCGAGGCCATCTGCGAGCAGGCGGGGCTCAGCAGCAAGCGGCTGATCTCCTACCACTTCTCCAGCAAGGACCAGCTGTTCGAGGCCGTCGTCCGCCAGGTCGTCGAGGACGCGGCCGCCTTCATGCGCCCGGCGCTCGACGCCGCCTCCGGGGCGCGCGCCCAGCTCGAGGCGTTCATCAGGGCGAACATCGCTTTCATCGCCGCCCATCCCGAGCACGTGCGGGCGGTGCAGCAGATCGCGTTCAACCAGGTGCCCGTCGGCGACGAGGAGCAGGACGCCGCGGTCGCCAGGCTGGCGGCGCTGTTCGCGGAGGGGCAGCGGGCGGGGGCGTTCCGGGAGTTCGACGGGGTGTTGATGGGTACGACGCTGCGCGCGTCCATCGACGGGGTGGCCGACCGCCTCGTCAAGGGCCTCGACCCTGATCGGTGCGCAGACGAACTGGTCGAGATCTTCGACCGCGCGACACGCGCCTGACCTCGCGGGCCACCGGGCAGCGCAGGCGTGCTCACGCCCGACCCCACGACTCGACGGGCCATAACCACGGAATGGTCGCTACCGTAGATTCGTCCTCGGGTGGCGTGGCGCGCCGCCTCGGCGATGGCCAGACCGGGGCCGACACCCGGCCCGTGGGCTGCACGTCGAGCTGGGACACCACCCAGCGGTTGCGTTGGCGATTGGAGACGCGGTGAGCCATGACGTATCCGGCCAGTCGGCCGAACTGACGTACGACCTGGGCTATCACGGGCTGCTTGAGCGTCTTCGATCTCACGGACGCCAGTCAACGGCTCCAAGTGCCCTTGACGCCGAGCCGGACGAGCTGTTGACGATCGGCGAGCTGGCCAGGACCACCGGTGTGGCCACCTCGGCGTTGCGCTACTGGGAAGAGCTCGGCCTGCTCCCCGCCCCGACCCGGGTCTCGGGCCAACGGCGCTACCCCGCCTCGGCGTTGGCGATCGTCGGCCTGATCCTTTCGTTGCAGGACGTGGGTTTCTCGCTGCGCGAGCTGAAGGTGCTCATCACCTCTCGTTACGAAGACGTCGACGCCTGGCGCGAGCTCCATGAACGCAAGCTCGCCGAGCTCGACGAACGGATCGCCCAGGCGCAGGCCGCGCGCACCGCCATCGCCCACGGCCTGGCCTGCGGGCACCCGGAGGGCATCTTCCACTGCCCCACCTTCGCCCGCGTCATCGCCGCCCGCCTCGCCGGATCCCCTCTCCACGAGGCCCACTCCCACTGACCACCTCACCCCCACCACCGATCACCTCAGCCGGAGACTCCGGCGGGCGCGCTCCAGGTCGTCTCTGGCGGTCTTGGTCAGCGTCTGCTCGGGGCCCATGACGGTCTCGAACCGGTTCACGACCCATTCGTACTCGGCGAGCGCGTCCGCGATCCGTCCCACTGCCTCGTACGCCGTGGCCAGGCCGTGCCGGGTGATCAGCGTGTCGGGATGGTCTGCGCCCAGCAGCCGCGCCTGTTGCCCGGCGACGTGCTCGTACAGCTGGACGGCCTCATCGGCCCTGTCCGCCGCCTTGTAAGCGCGCGCGAGCTGTCCTTTGACGACCCAGGTATCGGGATAGTCGTGATCGAAGAGCCGCTCGTGATCGGCTATCAGCCGCTGGAACAGCTCGATGCCGCGCTCGGGCCGGCCGCCCTCGACGTTGGTGTACGCCTGGAAATAGCGCGCCGCGAGCAGGGTGGGATGGCCGGGTTCGAGTGCCCGCCCCTGGTCGGCCACCACCTGCTCGATCATCGGCACCGCCTCCGGTGCCCTGCCTCCCATCGTGTACGAGAAGGCCACCGACGCGCGTGACCACAACGTATCCGGATGATCGTCACCGAGGACGCGGGAGCGGTCGGCCGCGACGCGTTGGTAGAGGGCGGCGGCTTTCATCGCCTGGCCGGCGTACTCGAAGGCGTGCGCCAGCGTGTGCAGGGCCGCGAGGGTGTCCGGGTGCTCAGCGCCCAGGAGCCTCTCGCGCCCCCTGACGACGGCTTCGGCGACCGGGGCGGCCCGGAGCCCGTCGTTGAGATAGACCAGATGGGAGGCCACGACGTGGCGGACCCGGAGCACGAGCTCGGCCGCCGCGCGCAGGTGCGCGAACTCGTCGTCGGGGACCCGCTCGACGGCCTCCCACAAGGCCGCCGCGTGCTCGGACACCGCCATGATCGTGGGGAACTTCCGCCAGGTGTCCTGGTCGGAGACGTCCTCGACCGCCACGCACAGCCGTTGCCCGGCTGTCTCGATCAGCTCGGCCAGGGTGCGGTCGCGTCCGGCCTGATCGCGTACCGCACGCCGGACGAGGCGGTGGACGAACGCGGTCGTGTCGCTCCGGCTGAAGGTGACCAGCGATCGTGCGCCCAGCTCGGCCAGAGCCGGTTCCGCCTGCGGGCCGAGCAGCTCGAACCCGACGCCGGAGGTCGACAGCACGGACAACTCTCCGAGCAGGCGCGCGGCCGCCGGGCCGGTCTGCCCGACCGACAGCATGATCGCCTGCGCGACTCCGGTGGGGTACGGCTCTCCGCGAGGCCGCGCGAGGAGCACCTCGATGGGGGTGGCGTGCAGCCGCCCCAGGTAGGAGTCGCACGACAGGCGCGGCGGGCCGACCAGGGCGGCCGCGGCGATGCCCAGGGCGAGCGGCAGGCGGTCCAGTTCCTCGGCGAGCAACCGGAAGCCCTCGTCGTCCGCGCCCACCCGCGTGCGGAGGTACTTCACCGCCTCGGCCTCTGTGAACTGCTCCACCGCAACCATCGTGGCGAGCCGTTCGAACGAATGATCATTGGTGGTGATCAGCACGCGAGCTCGGCCGTGCGACGGGAGCAGCGGCGCGAGCAGATCGGGGTCCGTCCCGTTGTCGAACACGACCAGATACGGCTCGCGCCGCTCCTGAAGCCAGGCTCTGACCTTGCGGGCCACGGTCGCCGGGTCGTCCGCGTCGCTGCGTAACCCGGCTTCGGTGGCCAGCTGATCCACGGAACCGTGAAGCTGGTCGACAGTCTCGGCGTGCAGCCACGCCACCGGGATGCCGCGTTCGATGCAGCGCCGGGCATAGGCGGCCGCCAGGTGGGTCTTGCCCACGCCGCGTCCCCCGACCAGCGCACACACCGCCGCCGTGCGGCGGGGGGAGAACAGCTTGTCGATGCGTTCGCTCAGATCCGAACGCGGCTGGAAGGCCTTCGGCTCGCGCGGCACATCACCGACCGTGCGCAGGTCCCGCTTCGAACCGGACGGCGGGCCGGCGCCCGGTTCCGCCTGACCGGCCCAGATGGCGAGCGGCGTCCCGGGGAGCAGGACGACCAGACCGACGACGATGCTCGTGCTGTCCAGTCCGAGCCCGTTCGCCACACAGATCCACCAGGCCAGAACCCCCGCCGTCGACGGCAGCGTCGCCGCGATCACGACCTTGAGCCAGCGCGGCATCTCAGCCCTTTCTACGCGAGAACGGTTCTGTGATGAATCGGAAGGCCGTACTCGACGAGTGTCACACGCCGCCATCACCTTGTCGCGGGCCGATCACGGGAGGGCTGGCCGCAGGCGCCGGAAGCCACGAGCTCCCAGGTCCCCCTCGGGCGAGACCCGGACCGACAAAGCCGTCCCCGAACTCGCCGCGCCCCTCACCTCGAACGCGGTGGCCATCGAGCTTGATCTCATGGGTCAACGTACAAAGAGCCGACCAGGCAACCCCCGGCGCACCAACCTCACCCCCCGTCACCAACCCGCAACTCCCTGCGCAGACGACCTCGCCCCGCCGCCAGCCAGGCGACCCTCGACGCCGCCAGCCTCACCAACTGCCAGACCGGCAACCCTCGACGCCGCCAACCTCGCTTCTGCCCCCAACCCGACAACCCCCGCACCGCCGACCCCACAACCGACCCCCAACCCCGCAACCCCCCGCACCACCAGCCTCACTCCACCGCCAGACCCACAACCCTCGACACCCTCAACCTCACCCAACACAACCTCGCAACCACCGCCATCGCCAATCTCGCCCTCTGCCGATCCCGCAACTCCGGCACCGCCGACCCCACCGCCGCCTCACCCCCACGACTCCTGGTGCGGCTTGCCCCGTCTGTACACGACCGGGAGCGATCGCGCTTGTCCGTCAAACAGAGGCAGGGGTTGCATACAGTGTGTCCATTGCATGCAATGTATGCCGTCCGCTAACCTGATCCGCATGCAGACCGATGTGGCGCGGAAGCGGCTGAGGGAGTTGATCCTCGACGGCACGTACCCGCCCGGGGCGCGGTTGACCGAGATGGAGGTCGCGACCGCCCTGGACATGAGCCGCACCCCCGTCCGCGAGGCGCTCCGCGCGCTGACCGCCGATGGGCTCGTGCAGCCCTCCGGGCGCGGAGTGGTGGTCGTGGCGTTGGAGCAGGGCGACCTGAACGAGGCGTACCAGGTGCGGGCGGCGCTGGAGGCCCTCACCGCCGAGCTGGCCGCGACCCGCCAGCGCGAGGGCCGCATCGCCCCCGCCGACCTCGCCGCGCTCCGCGAGATCGCGATCGAAACCGCCACGGCCACCGCCGAGGGGCGGTTGGCCGAGGCCGTGCGGCTCAACCGCCGCTTCCACCGGGTGATCGCCGAGCTGGCGGCCAACTCGATGGCACTGCACGCGCTGGAACGCATCTGGGATCAGATCCAGGTGTCCACGTTGCGCTCGCTGGCGCCGCCGTCGCGGCCCGCGTACGTGTCGGGCCAGCACGAGGAGCTCGTCGCCGCGATCGTTCTGGGCCACCCGGAGGAGGCCGCCAGGGTCGCCCGCGCACACGTACTCGACACCCGTAGCATCACCCACAGCGAGGAGGACGAAGCATGACCCGCGAGCACACATACCCGGTCGTGGTGACCTGGACCGGCGACAAGGGCACCGGCACCAGCGGATACCGCGACTACGGCCGCGAGCACGAGCTGACCGCCGAGGGCCTGCCGGCCATCGCGGCCAGCTCCGACCCGGCCTTCCGCGGCGACCCGACACGCTGGAACCCGGAGCAGCTCCTCGTCGGCTCGCTGTCCCAGTGCCACATGCTGTCGTACCTGCACAAGTGCGCCACGGCGGGCGTCGTCGTCACCGAGTACGTCGACAACGCGGTCGGGACCATGGCCGAGACCGCGGACGGTGGCCACTTCACCGAGGTGGTGCTGCGCCCCTCCGTCACCGTGATGTCGCCCGAGATGGCCGATGCCGCCGCCAAGCTGCACGAAGACGCGCACAAGGCATGCTTCATCGCCAGCTCCGTGAACTTCCCGGTACGCGTCGAGCCGACCATCCGCGCCGTGTAACCGTAGGTTCGTCCCGGGTGGGCGGGTGCCTGCTCCGTACGGCCGTAGCGGGCCGGAAACCGGTTGGATGTCGGAGGCGCGCTGCGGCGCCGAATCGTCCGGCTACTGCGACCGATCCCTGCTCCGCTCGCCGGCGCGTGGGGGCGGCAGCCGGATGACCAGCTTCTTGTCACGCGCAAGCCGGTGCGCCACCTCGTTGAGCCGGGCGCAGACGTCCTTGATGTTCTGGTGGGCCTTGTTGCGCTCGGCGATGATCGCGGCGAGCAGCAGCGCGGTCAGCGCCGCGGAGCCGTTGAAGGCCTGGAGAGCGACCATGTTGAGGAGGAGGTCGTGCTGCGCGAACGGGCCGGAGTGGCGCGCGGCGGAGACGATTGCCACCGTCGACGCGATCAGCGCGCACGCCGCGGCCCCGAGGAGTTGGAAACGCAGCGCGGCCCAGATCAGGAAGGGGAACACGAGGAAGAGCAGGTTGATGGGGCCCGCGGTCGCCACCAGCGTGACGAGGAAGGTGCCCAGCAGCAGCGCCGCCCCTTCGACCCAGCGGAGCGGGTGGGAGTCCCGCGGCAGCCGGGTCGTGCGGCTCGCGAGCAGGAGCGGCGTGACCACGAGCACGCCCATCGCGTCGCCCGTCCACCACACCGACCACGCGGGCCAGAACTCGTCGGGCCGCAGCCCGCCGGCGAGCAACAGCGAGCCGGCGCCGACGGTCGCGCTGACCAGCATCCCGGCGAAGGCACCGAGGAACACCAGGGCGAGCGCGTCACGCAGCCGGTCCAGTTCGATGCGGAAGCCCACGCGCTCGAGCAGGAGGTAGGCGCAGACCGGCGCGAGGGTGTTCCCCGCGGAGATGCCCAGGACGGCGGCCATCGTCGGCCCGATCGACACGTTGGTCAGGAATGCGCCGAGGGTGATGCCCGGCCAGATCCGGAGGCCGAAGATGAGCAGGGCGGCCAGCCCGATTCCCGTCGAGGGCCACAGCGGCGTCACCTGCCCTCGGACCAGCTGCAGTCGCAGCCCCAGCTTGGCGGCCACGAAATAGGCGATCGCGACGGCGAGGATCTTCACGGCCGTCATGGCATGATCCCGTAGCCCATAGTGGACGGCGACAGCCCTCATAGGAACACCTCCGGCCCCGCCGAATCGACGCCCGGTCTAGCGCGTACCGCGGCAACACTCGTCTGTTCAAGCTCGGGTTCCGGCCTTTGGCGTGGCATGACCGGCCCTGTCTCAAAACTAGTCACAATCCGCCAGATGGGACCCAACGCCAGGTAATCGACATATACGTCAAAAGCGATATAGCAATAGAAAAGGGAAAGAATGCCCTGTCGCGGCTACACCCGCGACCAGCTCGACGCCGTCGCTGCCGAGGTGAACGCCCGACCTCGCAAGACGCTCGACTGGGACACCCCGGCGGAGCGTCTCGCCGAGCTCCTGGCACACCGGCCTTGACCTCGACTCGACCTCGCCCTTCGACCCGATAGCTGGGTATGCGGTGTTCAAAGGGTCAGATCTGCGGACAGGAAAGCATGAAGGTGTTCATCATGCAGCCGGCCGTCACCAAACCTCTTCGCTGATCGCATCACGCCTTCGAGCACGAACCCCGACTTCTGCGCCACCCGGCAGGAGGCACGATTCTCCACAGCATGAGTGAGGACGATCCGTTCAAGCCGCAGCGCGGTTACCGCCCATATCGTCACTGCCTGGACAGACGCGGTAGCGGCGCCTCGGCCGCGCGCCCAAGACGCGATCCGGTATCCGATGCGGGCCTGAGCGTTTCCCCAGTCAAGCCCATGTAGCGCGATGTTGCCGACGTAGCGCCCGGACTCCGCGTCAAGGATCGAGAACGAGGCGTGCGTATCGTCAGACCAATCAGCGCCCTCGAGACAGTCGGCAACGGCTGCGGCCTCGTCCTCGATACGGCAACGAGGATTCCAAAGAAGCACGTCCGGGTCCCTGGCAAGGCGCAAGACCTCCGGAGCGTCGGTCGTGCTGGGCGGCCGCAGGTTGAACTTCGATGCGGAAAGCTCGACCGACGTTGGCAGAAAAGGTGGCATGTCCCGAAGAATGCCATGAAGATCGCCGAAAGCGCCTGCGCTTAAGCGTCCTTCGGGCGGCTGGTCCGGCCCGCCCGAAGGACGCTGAGAGAGAGCACCGTCGCTCTGCTGGCTGCCGCAAGCAACTGATCACTTGTGTTGCGACGACCCCTCGAATCCGCCATGGATGGACCGGGGCCGTTCGTCGTCGGCGGGCTTGGTCTGCCTCTCCTTGGGAGGCTGTGGGTCACAGGCTGCGGGCGGTGATGTCGCCGTTGG
>NZ_JBEXMW010000018.1:0-167094 GCF_040610775.1 Nonomuraea sp. NPDC003709
GCATCGCCCACTGCGCCGCGGTCAAATCTCCCCGACCCACGCAAAGATCATCTCGGAAGTGGACCCAGATGATCCACTTCTGAAACAGGCCCTAGTACAGCCGCCGCCGCACGGCTTCGGGATGCTCTTATCCCGACTGCGCCAACTTCTCAGGCAGCTACCCCCGTAGCATCGCTTGCCCGCTCCCTCACTCGTGCTCAGCGCGACTTCGCCGCTGCTCGCTACCTACCACTGGCAGACGAACTCGCCGCGCTCCTCCCCGTTGCCTCAACCGCCTCAACCCCTGTCGAAATGGCCACCGCCGCACGCATCTACCACCTCACCACGCGCACCCTGATCAAGCTCAGTGCTCCGCCTACGCGTGGATCTCCGCCCACAAAGGCGTCGAAGTCGCGCAAGCAAGTTCCGATTTCCAAGCCATAGGGGAATGCCGGCGCGATCTGATCAGCCTGTTTCTATTGCGCCGCCGAGTATCGCAAGGCTCGCGACGTCGCTATCTCAGCCGCAGAATCCCTCCGGCCCCAGCTCGCCGAAGCAACACCTCACGCGTGGGGGGCCTACAGTGCTCTGCTCTCTACCGGCGCTATTGCCGCCGCTCGCCTTGAGGACCAACACTCAGCGCTCAACCTGCTCACCGAAGCTCACGAGGCCGCCCATCACGCCCCGAATCTCACTCTGGGCTATGGACACACGTACCCATCTACAAGATGGGCGTCTCCATCGTGCTGGGAGACGCAGGCACAGCCATCGAACACGCCAAGGCAGTCATCCCCAACCAAATCCCGACGCTAGAGCGACGAGGCAGCTACTACACCGGCATAGCCGAGGCATACGCACTCTGGGCCAAGACCGACCGCGCTATCCGGGCCTTGCTCATCGCCGAGAAGATAGCGCCCTCCGAAGTAAGGCGCACCGGTACCCGTCAGGTCATCACTGAGCTGCTTCGCCGGGATCCTCACAGCAAGCTCTCCGGCTTACGAGGACTCGCCCGGCGCGTCGGCGTCACCCTCTAAGTTACTCAAGAGACACTTCGCGATCACCGCTCGGATCTGCGCTGGTAGCGGCAGCGCGGCCCTTCTTCTTGTGGGGTTGCACCTTCATCAAAGAGAGTCGCTGGGGCATCCATTGGGCACTCCTTGCAATCCTCGATCGGACTGGGCACGATCACGTAAGCCCTTGGGCATACGAGAGAACGGCTCTTGCCGTTCGCGGAGCCTGGGGGTTGGCTTCATCGGCATCGTCAGGCCTGTCTGGCACGGTCCAACGCCAGATGGGCTACTGGATGCCGACCGTGGACGCGCTTCAGACGATTTCCTGATAGGAGAAACTCATGGCAGAGTCGAACGACAGGCAGAAACGTGTCACCATCACGCTGGAATACGTGGCCACCGAGGACACCGATTACGACTATGGCAGCGCGTTCTACGTCGCGGGCGGAGCGGCCACCGGCCCCCGGTCCGGCTCCAAGCGTAAGGCACTTCTGACCTATCCGGTCACGCTTGACGACGTCGGTCGTGACACTGCGGGTTCTGGCCGTTTCGAAGGTGGAGATTGTATAATATTCGACGACAACGTATATGTCGATGACTTCGTCGAATTTGGCCTCCAATTCCGCACGTACACCACCGACTTTGGTGACGAAGACAAGCTGCGGTCGTTGGCTTCTACGCTTACTGCACACATCGAAACTGCGGTCGAATCCCTGCCCTCCGTCGCCAACGGCGCGGTTGCCGGGGCTATTCTTGCCGCCACGTCACCGGCGCTGGCCATTCGGCCGACTCTCGGTGAGGGTGACACCATCTTTGGGACAGTGCAAAAGAGAGTGAACGTAGCCGACTGGCCGGATGGGGACAACGAATATATGTGGACGCTCGCAGATCAGAGTTGGAAGCACGATAAAGAAAGAGGGGAATTCGCGAGCCGTCAGTGGACCTACCACATCACCTACAAAGTCGATGTGCAACCTGTGCTGACGTGAGCCTCGGACAGCTTCGGACCTGCTCGCAATGACCGCGTAACAGATAGCGGTATCGGTTGAGCAGCTTAGTACTCCAGTGACAGGATCACCAGCGTCCTATGCGGGTCACACTGGTACCGCGACCATCAAATAGCACGGCACAGCCACTACAGTATCAGCGCAGTCCCTACCATGATCGCGAAGTGTCACTGGAGCAATAAGCCCACAAACGCAAACTTGAAAGCGTTTTTGGAAACCCCCTCGGGCTGGCCGCCGCACTGCGTGCCTCTGGCCCACTGGACTCGTCATAGCCCCATGCAGACCATTAGGACCCGCCCCCGGCGGGGGCTCCGACTCCGGGATGGCCGTGATCGCTTAGCGCGAGTAGCAAGTGGGTGCAGTGGGACCGCCTTCCCGTCAGCCATCACCCAGGGCTCAGCCAACCATGTCATGGCCAGGGGGGAAGGCTAGGAGGAGGGCCCTTGTCGCCGGGAAAACCCCTGCACACCACCCGAATAGCTTGGCCCGTGTATGGCCCGCGAATAGTCAGCGACAGTGAGCATCCGTGAGACTCCGTGGGACGCCCTGATTTCGCCCTTCCCGCCTTTTCCCAGGCCAGACAGCCAACAACCCCCTGATCAGGGCCGCAACGCTCTCTTTCCAGCGTCCACAGATGACCTATGTTGATCCGTGGGCGGGTGGCCGCCCTCCGGCACTGGCCCTGCGCGTCAGTCAGATCCGCCTGGCCTCGCCATCGACAATGTGCCAGTGAGTTCTCCGCGAACACCGGTCTTCAAGGTGTCGGCGAGGTCTTCGGCGGATGGGTCTCTTGCTCCTTGACGTATCCGAAGCAGACCCTTCTTGTTGTGGATCTTCGATGCGCCGCCAGGCTAGGAGTTCGTCACTTCTCTCCGCTTTGGCCGGTCATGGGCCTATTTACGTCCGCACCTACGGTGTCCGATTATCTCCTGCGGGAGAAACAACAGCAGCTTGCGCATGAAGAACTCCACCTTTGCTACAGGCGATGGCTGTCGTGGGCGTGGGCTTTCTGTCATCGTATGCTCATACAGCCAAATCCGGCCCGTCACCAGACCCTACAATCCGTCTGAGCTGACACAAAGGCAGGAATTCATGGACCTAGAGGCACAGATCCTCGAGTTGTTGTTGCACCTCCGCACGCTCAAAGCGGGCCAGTGCCACAGCAACGACGGCACCGCGACCAGCATGGCTCAGTTGAAGGCCGAGATCAGCAACGTCCAGATCGTGATAAGACAAGACCTCGCCGCTCTTGGCAGCGAGAGCGACGAGATGGCGGCTCTACGACGGCATATGAATGAGCACGTCACATCCCACCGACCACGATGCTGCAAAGACCCCACTCACGATCGAGCGCAGTGATCGATTGACGACTCAGGCTCAATCGCTGGCCGAACCTGCATGCGGATCGGCCTGATCTCTCCGGTCTACACCGAAAGCTCAGGCCGTACCCGATATAGGGGTGGTTGCGTTTGGTTGGCTGCCCATTCGACGGCGGGCCCGCCGGGAAGGATTCTTCGGCGGTCGCTGCGTTGGCGAGGACTCCATGCTGGTGGGTGATGTGGAGGCGGCCTGGCATGGTCGTTTGTCTGGATGACCTTGTGTTCCTCGATCACGAGGCTCGGTGCTGGGCCGCAGGTGTTACCCCTCATTGGTGATCAGCGACCCCGTGGTCCGGGGAACTCGGAAGAGGGGTGGGGTTGTGTGGCCTTCTTCCGGTGTGCTGAGCGGACTTGATGTTGAGGGTTGATTTTCGCGAGTCCGGGGTTGACGGGGTGATTCGTCAGCTCTTCTTGATCAGCTTGCTCTGGCAATGTAGGAGCTTCAGGGGATGATGATTGTGGAGGCCAGGCCGGCTATTACGGGGATGATTCCCAGCAGGACGAATGCCGGGAGGAAGCAGAGGCCGAGCGGGGCTACTGCTTTTACGCCGACGCTTCTGGCTGAGGCGACGGAATCGGCTCTGGCGGCTTCGCGGGCGTCGTCGGCCAGGCGGGTGAGCACGTCCGCTACCGGTGCGCCGCTTTGAGCCGCTCGGCTCATGGCTCGGGAGAGTTGGGCCGTGGCCGGGTCCTTGGCGAGCGTGGCCCAGGTGGGGTCAGGATCGGCGCCCAGGCGTAGTTGGGTACTGACCCATTTCAGCCGCTGGCTGAGAGGCCCGCCGATCGCGTTGGCGGCGATTTCAGTGGCGTCGCTCGCCGGGCGGCCGGCGAGCAGGCATGCGGTCATCAAGTCGGCGGCGAATGGGAGGTCGGCCGCGATTCGGCGGCGGTCGTGGTGGGTCTGCTGGGGTTGTCTCTTGTGGAGGAAGGCTGCGGCGGCTGGGGTGATCAGGAGGCCGGCGATGGTTCCGGGGATGCCGCCGATCAGGAGTGCGATGAACAGGCCGGTGCAGGTGGCGATGGTGATTGTCTTGCGGGTGATGCCGGCTGGAGGGGGATCTTGCCAGAGTGGCTCGTCAGTGCGAGCTTGCGTTTGCTGGTTTGGATGTGGCCCTTGAGGGTGGGGCTTGGGCTTGGCTGGCGGGCGTAGTCGGGAGAGGCGTTCTGTTGGGGTTCGGGGAGAGGCCCACAGCCATATGGCTAGGCCGGCGAGCAAGGCGGAGAGCCATTCGAGCATTGGGCGGGGTCCGATCGGTTCGGTGGGGCTTGGTGAGTGACCACCGTGACCACCGTGACCACCTTGGTGGGTGGCGCGCTTGGTGGGGCCCAGGCCTGGTGAGTGGCCAGGCCTGGGCGATGGCGGACCTGATGAGTGGCCTGGTGGGTGGGGCTCTTGGTGACTGGGCCTGGCCGGTCGTCAGGCCGGGCCGGTCGTCAGGCCTGGCCGGTCGTCAGGCCTGGGCGGTGGTCAGGCCTCATGAGTGGCCTGGGTGTAGGGCGCTTGGTGGACAGCTGGGCCTGATGGACGTAGCCGCTGGGCCGGTGGCCGGGACTGGCAGTAGTCGGGGCTGGGCGGTGGTGGGAATGGTGGATGGGGATTGGTGGGCGGTGGGTTCTGCTGGGGCCTTTCCAGCTGGGGGAGGAAGGTGAGTGGTTGGTTGCGAGTGGGCGGGGGCTTCCCAGCGTGTGGGCGGTTCTGAATGGGTGATGGTGCTGTGTGATTGGCGATGCCGTGGGGCCTGCTTCGTGTAGGTGGCGGTGCTATACCGGTGGGTGGCTGTTCGGCCTGTGCTTGGGTTGCTCGCTTGGGCTTGGGGCTGTGATTGGGGTGTTGGTTAGGTTTGCGCTTGGGTTGCCATGTGGTTGGTCCACCACAGGCCACAAGCGTCGAGGGCGATGCCTGCTATCAGGCACATGAGGCCGGGGAAGCTGCCCAGGAGGAAGTCCAGAGGGTGCATGTTGAGGGCGGCGGCCATGAGGAGGCCGAGGGCTGGGAGTACGGCCAGGAGGCGGGCTGTGGTGCGGGGGCCCGCGAGTTGGGCGGCGACGTCCTGGCGGTGAGTTTGGGCCGCACGCAGCGTGCTCGCGACTCGCTCGACCAGTGCGGCCAGGCCCGCGCCTACCGTGACGCCTACTTCCCAGCAGGCCGCCAGTTGGCGGAGGCCCTCCCCGCCCTGCTGCGGGGCCGATGAGGTGAGGGCCGCGGAGACGTCGCCGCCGTCTCTTGCCGCGGCGATGACCGGGCGCAGGGTTTCTGCGGCTGGGAAGTCCACTGAGGCGATTGCCCTGGTCAGTGCCTCTCCTGGCGTGCGGCCGGCCGACAGCTCTGCTGACAGGGACTGGCACAGCTCGATTGATGCGTGTCGCCAGAGCTGCGCGCGGCGGGCGGGGGTAGGGCGGGTGAGGCGGGTGGTCAGGGATGTCCAGCGGGGTTTGTCCCTGCCTGTGACGAGCCTGGTCAGGCGGGTGGTGGGGGTGTCCGGGGCCGTCCACAGCCACACTGCGCAGGCTGTGGACAGTGCCGTTATGAGGGCGCCGGTCATCATGTGGCCTTGGTGGTGGGAATCATGGCTGGGCTCTTTGGGAGAGGGCGTCGTAGGCGGGGCCGGGTTGGGAGTTGCCCTTCGCGTCGAAGGTCAGGGCCGGGATCGACTCGACGAAGCCGGCTGACGTTCGGGATAGCAGGCAGATCTCGGCTATGCGGCGTCGGCCGTCCGGGCGGCCGCGGATCAGGTGGATGACCGCGTCGAGCGCCGCGGCCAGTTGGCTGTGTACGGCTTCCCTGGTCAGACCCGCTGCGCAGCCCAGTGCTTCCAGGCGAGGGGGGACGTCGGCGGCGGTGTTGGCGTGAAGGGTGCCGCAGCCGCCTTCGTGGCCTGTGTTGAGGGCGGCCAGCAGATCCACCACCTCGCTGCCCCTGACCTCCCCGACCACCAAGCGGTCCGGGCGCATGCGCAGCGCTTGGCGTACCAGGTCGCGCAGGCTCACACCGCCTGCGCCCTCCAGGTTCGCCGGGCGGGTTTCCAGGCGGACGATGTGGGGGTGGAGGGGGCGGAGCTCGGCTGAGTCCTCTACCAGGAGCAGGCGTTCTGCCGGGTCGGCGAGCGAGAGCAGGGCGGACAGGAGTGTCGTTTTGCCGGTGCCTGTGCCGCCCGTCACCAGGAACGCCAGCCTGGCGGTCACCATGGCGGTCAGCACCGGGATGGCGGATGGGGTGATCGTGCTCGCCGACACCAGGTCGTCCAGGGTGAACGTACGGCGTGGCGGAAGGCGTAGCGAGACGCAGGTGCCACCGGACGCCACCGGCGGAAGCACGGCGTGGAGGCGGACGCCGCCGGCGAGTCTGGCGTCCACGTACGGGGAGGCGTCGTCGAGTCTCCTGCCCGCGACGGACGCCAGGCGCTGGGCCAGCCGGCGTACGGCCCCGTCGTCCGCGAAGGTCACAGAGGTACGGCGTAGGCCGCCGCCATCGTCTATCCACACCTCGCGCGGGCCGTTGACCAGGACGTCTGTTACGTCTGGCCGGGCCAGGAGCGGCTCCAGAGGGCCGGCACCGATGAGGTCGGCGCAGAGTGCCCTGGCCACCGCGAGGATCTCCGCGTCGCCGTACACGGATTTCTCGGCTCGCAGGGCCACTGCCACCTGGGCGGCGCTGGGTTCCACGCCCGCTCTCGCCAGGCGTACGCGGACTGCTTCGACCAGTTCCTGGGACACCGCCCCTGCGGGTGTGGGCGATTTCGGGGTGCTCATGTCGGGAGGAGATCTTGTAGGAGTGTGCTGCACAGGGCGCCCATCACGGTGCGGGGGCCCAGCTTGGGCAGCTCGCCCCGGTTGAGAGTGGCGGTGAGTCTCGGCTGGTCGGGCAGGGTGCCGGCGGACGGGATACCCAGGGCGCCCGCGGCCATGTCGTCGTCCACCACGCCTGGGCGGAGGATCGCGCGGATGTCCGAGGTGTGCTTGCGGGTCTCGCCCAGCACCTGTACGGCCGAGAGGATGCCGCGTACGTCGGCCGTGGCGACCATCAGCGTGGTCTTCGCCCTGGTGAGGGCCTCGATCGTGGCTGGGTCGAGGTGGCGGGGGAGGTCGACGACTATCAGGTCGAAGCCTCGCTGGCCTGCCTCGAGGACGGAGCGCATGGCTTGGGCGGGGATGGCCGCCACCTCCCCTCTGTGGAAGGAGAGGACCGCCAGGTCGCCGAACGACGGCAGCGCGGCCTGAAGTGCGCTGGAGTTGATCCGGCCCTCTCTGGCGACCAGGTCTCCCCAGCGGGCGCCCGATGCCTCCTCGTGGCCCAACAAGGCGTCTATGCCGCCGCCCAGCGGGTCGGCGTCCACCAGCAAGGTCCGGAGGTGGTCTCCCGAGGCGCGCAGGGACAGGCACGCCGACAGCACGCTCGCGCCTGCCCCGCCTCGGCCGCCGATCACGCAGATCACGGATCCTGAACGGGGGTCGGGCTCCATGGCGTCCGCCAGCCGCTCCACCAGGTGGCGCTCGTCGGTGGGGAGGGTCACGACGGCCTGGGCGCCCACGGCCACGCATTTTCGCCAGGTGTCCGGGTCGTCGGGGGCCCGGGTCACGAGGACTACCTGGTCTCGGGTGGGGGGTGAGCTCGCGGCCACGGCGTCTGCTTGGTCGGCGCCTACTGCTATCAGCGGGGCAAGGTTCCAGAACGGGCGGGCGTGGGCGGGGACGTGGGCCACGTCGAGTTGGGCGCCTGCTGCGGCGGCTATGCGGACCAGGTCGTCGAGCAGGGCGTGGTCTTCGGTGATGACCAGGGGGCGGTGCATGTCGGCCTCTCCGGGGGTGGTGTCGGGAGGCTCACCTTGCTGGAGGTGGGTGGGGTGGGGAGAGGGTGAACGGGGTTCTGGGGATTGTTGGGTGGGGGTTGTGGTGGGCCTGTGGATAAGTGGCCTGGCCTGGAGGCGTCGGTGGGGATTGTGGTGCTGCTGTCGCGAAGGCGGTGGGAGGTGTCCGCAGGAGGGTGCGGGGTGTGCGGGAGGCGCTCGGTTAGCGGCATCCGCAAGAGGGCGCGGTGGAGGGTGCGATTGGTAGAAGCGCCTCGTAGAAGGGCGCAGTGGTGGGGACGCGCCGTAGGGGGATGTGCGAGGCGTGCGGGGTCGCTCAGTCAGCGGCGATCCGTGGGAAGGCGCACTGGCGGGGGCACGGTGAGGTACGCCGTGAGAGGGCGCCGTGTCGGAGAGCGCTCGGTGGGAGGCGCTGGCGAAGGCCCGTAGCGAAGTGCGCTTGGCGAGTGAGACGCCGTGGGAGGGAGCGCGGTGGTGGCGACGCTCGGTGAGAGGCAGGCCGTGGGAAGGCGCCGGGGCCGTGGGAGGGCGAGTGGCGGTGTGGAGGGCGTGGTGTATGGACTTGGGGTGGAAAAGGGGCGACCCCCGCCGGGGGGGAGAGCGGGGGTCGCCTGATCGGTCCGGCTCCGGGGGGGTAGAGCCGGTCCCGTTTCAGAAGAAAGCTTTCATCACTTCACCAGAGCCTGGCAAGGGACTGGCAAAGGTCCCCGTGCACGGTTGCTCCAGTTTCGGGCGATACCCCCGTATGCTGCCCGATGGACTCGAGTTTCGTCGAGGAGCAATCTCGCATTTTCGCCAAGTTTTTTGTCTGCGCCATAACGATCACATAAAGACGGTTACTCTCTGTAATCATCACAGGTTGGTAACCAGATCACGGAGGGTGGCGATGGCGACGTATGCCGGGGCCCCGCTCATAGGCGGGTAAAGGTCTTGGTCCGAGGGCTTCCCATCAGGGCGGATCCGACGTAGAAAGGTGTCACGGACCTCTTGTCCGGGTGCATCAGCCGGGTACCCACGCGCGACCAGCCGCGGGAGGCGCGTCGTGACGGGCTTGACCCGCTCCGACGAATAGAGGTGCACGCTTGGTAACCCGGTGTGATGCGCCAGCAGACGGCGTCTCTTGACTGAGACGCCGTCAGCTATGTCGGCGGCCCGGCCCAACGCTCCCACCTGCGCTTCCGCCGCCGCGACCTCAGCCTCGTTGCATCGCCTCGCAGATGGCGGTCGCTTCGCGCACCCCGAGACTTACTGCGGAGGCACACTGTTGTACCCACTGGGCGACGCCCTCCGGGGTCCCGCTCAGGTACGCACTCAGGCCCCCGGCGTACGAGGCGTGCTCCAGGTGCCCCACCTCCACGGCCACGAGGGACTTCGGATCCAGGCCGTACTCGACCAGGGTCAGGCGCTCGGCCGCGCGCGCCACGATCCCGTCCGCCGCGCCGAAGGGACGCAGTACGGCCAGCTCGGCGTGCATGACGGCGGCCAGCACGATCGCGGGCGCCTTCGTGGGCCGTTCGAGCAGCCCGAGCAGCCCCTCCATGCGCGTCGCCGTCTCCGAAGCGCCCGGCGCGGGCCCCAGCCCCAGCGGGTCCGGCGCCTCGTCCACCGCCCGCGGACGGCCCAGGGCGGACTGCGGCGCCAGGCCGGCGGCCGCCACCGTGTGCAGGCGGGCCAGCACCTGCCTCGGTGCCGTCCGCCACAACGAGCCCAGACGGCCCAGCTCCGCAGACGCCCGCAGGGCTCCCTGGACCAGCGGGTCGTGGACCTCGTCCCGGCGCAGGGCGTCGAGGGACACGTCCACGCCTTCCAGGGACGCCGAGGCCCGGGCACCGCGCAGGGACGACTCCGTCGAGACGGCCGGGCTGGCCCGGCGCAGGACACGGTGGCGGTACAGCCGGTCGACGGCCTCCCTGGCGGCGTCGACCGCCTCGGGGACGCCGGGGAACTCCGCGATGACAGCCAGTGGGTCACTCACGGAAACCGACCTTACCGGCGGGTACGACCGCTCTCGCTCCACCGGGTGACGACCGTACCAGCGCCTCGAGGGGAGGCAGGGCGCGCTCAAAAGGTGACCGTGGGTTGAGAAATCACCGGGCGCCGAATATGCGGAGCCCTTTATGGGTCCCCGCCAGATTTCAAGATGACAACGTTTCAATAGCGGTTGTCATGCGACCTGATAAGCGGGGACCCCTCGGTACAGACCTGTCTAGACCTCTTGTGTGTGGAGGCCGTGAGCTGGTGAAGTGGGACACGACCTATCCAATCTGGCCATAGAAGGAGCACGAGGTGGCCCCGGAGACCCCCGGCAACGAGACCCAGGCGCTGTCGAACCTGCTACAGGAGAACCGCCGGTTCGCACCGCCGGCTGACCTGGCGGCGGCCGCGAACGTGACCGCCGCCGCATATGACGAGGCCGCCGCCGACCGTCTCGCCTTCTGGGAGCGTGCGGCCGAGAGGCTGGCGTGGGCCAAACGGTGGGAGACGACCCTCGAGTGGAACGCCCCCTTCGCCAAGTGGTTCGTCGGCGGCGAGCTCAACGTGGCCTACAACTGCGTCGACCGCCACGTCGAGGAGGGCCGCGGCGACAAGGTCGCCTACTACTGGGAGGGTGAGCCCGAGGGCGACACCCGTACCCTGACCTACAGCGACCTCCAGCGCGAGGTCAGCAAGGCCGCCAACGCCCTCCAGGAGCTGGGCGTCGGCAAGGGCGACCGGGTGGCCGTCTACATGCCGATGATCCCCGAGCTGCCGATCGCGATGCTGGCCTGCGCCCGCATCGGGGCGATCCACTCCGTGGTGTTCGGCGGCTTCTCGGCCACGGCGCTGAAGAGCCGGATCGACGACGCCGACGCCAAGCTCGTCATCACCGCCGACGGCGGCTACCGCAGGGGCAACCCGTCGGCGCTCAAGCCCACGGTGGACGAGGCCGTCGCCGAGTGCCCGCAGGTCGAGAACGTCCTCGTCGTACGCCGTACCGGCCAGGACGTCGCCTTCGGCGAGAAGGACGTCTGGTGGCACGACCTGGTCGACCGGCAGAGCGACCAGCACACCGCCGAGCCCCACGACGCCGAGGACCCGCTGTACATCCTCTACACCAGCGGCACCACCGGCAGGCCCAAGGGCATCCTGCACACCACCGGCGGCTACCTCACCCAGACCGCCTGGACGCACCACGCGGTCTTCGACCTCAAGCCCGACACCGACATCTACTGGTGCACGGCCGACATCGGGTGGGTGACCGGCCACTCCTACATCGTGTACGGCCCCCTCGCCAACGGCGCCACCAGCGTCATCTACGAGGGCACCCCCGACACCCCGCACCGCGGGCGGTTCTGGGAGATCGTGCAGAAGTACAAGATCACGATCCTCTACACGGCGCCCACCGCGATCCGGACGTTCATGAAGTGGGGCGACGACATCCCCGCGAAGTTCGACATGTCCAGCCTGCGCATCCTGGGCTCCGTGGGCGAGCCGATCAACCCCGAGGCGTACGTCTGGTACCGCGAGCACATCGGCCACGACCGCTGCCCCGTGGTCGACACCTGGTGGCAGACGGAGACCGGCGCCATCATGATCAGCCCGCTGCCCGGCGTCACCGCCGGCAAGCCGGGCGCCGCGATGCGCCCGCTGCCCGGCATCGCCGCCGACGTGGTGGACGACCAGGGCAACAGCGTCCCCGATGGGGGCGGCGGCTTCCTCGTCGTACGCGAGCCGTGGCCGTCGATGCTCCGCACGATCTGGGGCGACGACCAGCGCTACATCGACACGTACTGGAGCAGGTTCGACGGGATGTACTTCCCCGGCGACGGCGCCAAGAAGGACGACGACGGCGACCTGTGGCTGCTCGGCCGCGTGGACGACGTCATGCTCGTCTCCGGCCACAACATCTCCACCACGGAGGTGGAGAGCGCGCTGGTCAGCCACCCGAAGGTGGCCGAGGCGGCGGTGGTCGGCGCGACCGACCCGGTCACCGGCCAGGCGATCGTGTCGTTCGTGATCCTGCGCGGCTCGGCGGAGGAGAGCGACGACATCGCCGCCGACCTGCGCAACCACGTGGCCAAGACCCTGGGCCCGATCGCCAAGCCGCGCCAGATCCTGGTCGTGCCGGAGCTGCCCAAGACCCGCTCCGGAAAGATCATGCGCCGCCTCCTGCGCGACGTCGCTGAGAACCGCAGCGTCGGCGACGTCACCACGCTGGCCGACAGCACGGTGATGAACCTGATCTCGGAGAAGCTCCCGTCCGCCAAGTCCGAGGACTGATCCCACATCCCAGGCGCATGTCCCGAAATATGGGGACATGCGCCTGGCTCTTGAGAGCCTGGGGCGAAGCCCGGAGTACCCGGCGCGGGCGCTATCTTGTTCGATCGGGTAGTTCTGGGAGTGATAGCGGGACTCGCGCTCGACAAGTTTCGGCGTGTTCGGGGCGCCTGGCTGTCAGCGCGGCTCGGCCTGGCGAAACTGTCGGAAGGGCTCCTGGCGGCGGTACCGCTTCACACGGTACGCGAGCGTCGCATCGCGCTGGATGATGTTTGACACGGCCACCAGGCCTCGATAGGAGACGTTCATGCCGCAGACTCCCGAGGAAGAATCCCTGGGCTCGCTGGTCGCCCAGGCGAGCAGTCAGATCTCGGACCTGGTCCGCTCGGAGATCGAGCTGGCCAAGGCCGAGTTCAGGTTCGACGCCAAGCGGGTCGGCACGGCGGGCGGCCTGTTCGCCGCCGCCGCCTTCATGGCGCACCTGTGCCTGATCCTCGCCTCGTTCACGATCGCGTTCGTGCTGGCGCAGTGGCTGCCCAACTGGCTGGCCTTCCTCATCGTGACGGTGTTCTACCTGGTGGTGGCGGGTCTGCTGGTGTTCATCGGGGTCAGGCGGCTCAAGGGACTGGCCGGGATGAAGCGCACCGCCAGGTCGATCAAGGGGCTCAAGGAGATCGCCACGCCCGAGGACGAGACGCTGCCGGCGGTTCGTCCGGATCGTGAGCCGGTGACACGTGATGGCACCTGACGAGTCGGTCGTACAGATCGAGGGACCCTGGACGCACCGCGCGGTCCACGCGGGCGGCACCCGCTTCCACGTCGTCGAGGCGGGCGAGGGGCCGCTGGTGCTGCTGCTGCACGGGTTCCCGCAGTTCTGGTGGACGTGGCGCAACCAGCTCGTCTCGCTGCCGAAGGCGGGTTACCGGGCCGTCGCGGCCGATCTGCGCGGCTACGGCGGCAGCGACAAGCCGCCGCGCGGCTACGACCTGCCCACGCTGGCCGCCGACGCGACCGGCCTGATCAGAGCGCTGGGCGAGACCGGCGCGATCGTGGTGGGGCACGACTGGGGCGGGCTGCTGGCCTGGACGATGGCTGTGCTCGATCCCAAGTGCGTGCACCGGCTGGTCGCCGTGTCCGCCCCGCATCCCCTGCGCCTGCGCAAGGCGCTGCTGGGCGACCCGTTCGGCCAGCTCAAGGCCAGCCGGCAGTCACTGGGCCACCAGCTGCCGCTGCTGCCCGAGCACCGGCTCAGGCGCCGCGAAGGGGCCCTGGTCGGCCGGTTGCTGGACGACTGGTCGCGGCCCGGCTGGCCCGATCCCGAGACCGCGCGTACGTACCGAGAGGCGTTCCGCATCCCCGCCGTGGCACACTGCGCGCTGGAGTACCACCGCTGGTTCGGCCGCTCCCAGCTGCGCCCGGACGGCCGCCGCTACGCCAGGGCCATGCGCACCGCGGTCGAGGCCCCCACGCTCCACCTGCACGGGGCGCTCGACCCGCGTGCCCTGCCGCGTACGGCGCACGGCTCGGGCCGCTACGTGGCGGCCCCGTACCGGTGGCGGCTGCTCGAAGGAGCCGGCCACTTCCCCCATGAGGAGATCCCCGACGTGTTCGACACCGAGTTGCTCGGCTGGCTGGCCGATCCGGAGCCCGACCGATGAGAGACCGCGATCCCGAGGGCAGGCCCCGTAACGCCAGGCCGCGCGACGCGTACGGCAGGCCGCTCCCCTACGGCGAACCCGGCGTGCCCCGGGTCCCCGACGACTACGCCCCCACCACCGAACAGGCCCTGGCCGACGCCCGCGGCTTCCTCGGCGAGGGCCTGCCGTTCAACGCGCACGAGGTGTTCGAGGGCCGCTGGAAATGCGCGCCGGAGGACGAGCGCGAGCTGTGGCAGGGCCTCGCGCAGATCTGTGTCGGGCTGACGCACCTGCAGCGCGGCAACGGGCGCGGGGCGCTGACCCTCTTCGGCCGTGGCGCCGCCAGGGTCCAGGGGTACGGCGGCGCGTACGACGCGGTCGGCAAGGCGGCCTCGGGGTTCGGCCAGGACAGCGACCCCGACGAGGCCGTCGCCGCGATCCTGGACAAGCTGCCCGGCTGAGGGCCGGGCGTCAGTCGCACTTCTGGGTGCTGGCCGGGGTGGTGTCGTTGCGGCCCTGGGCCGCGTCGGGGGCGACCTCCTCGGCCGTCAGGACGTAGCCGGTCTCCTCTTCGTTGATCGCGGCGGCGAAGATCACGCCGTAGACCCGGCCGTCCACCGTGAGCAGCGGGCCGCCCGAGTTGCCGGGCAGCACCTTCCCGCGGATCGCGTACACCTTGCGCCTGACCGTGGCGTCGCGGTAGATGTCGGGCCCCTCGGCGTCGAGCTGCCCGCCGATCCTGGCCGGCTCCGCGGTGAACCCCTTGCTCTTGGGGAACCCGGCGATGATGGCGCTGTCGCCGCGCGAGCCGTCGCCGTCGAAGGAGAGCTGCGGCAGGTCGAGGCCGGGCACGTAGAGGACGGCGATGTCGCGGCGCGGGTTGTAGCGCACGACGGTGGCCGCGTGCGGCGTGTTGTTGGAGTCGATGACCTGCAGGTCGCGGGTCACGCCCGCGACCACGTGGGCGTTGGTCATGATCCGGCCGGGGGCGTAGACGAAGCCGGTGCCCTCGATGTGCTTGTTGCAGCTCTCCGCGTTGCCCTGCACCTTGACGATGGCCCGCCGGGCGCGGCTCAGCTTGGAGCCCTGCAGCACACTCTGGTCGGGCGGCGGCACGTCGACGATCGTGCCGCCGCCGATGGCGTCGAAGACGGGCGGGAACTCCGACCGGTCGATGAACTTCTTGAACGGCTGCTGCCAGTTGCGCGCGGCCTGCGGGATCACGTCGTCGACGGTGGTCAGCAGCGCGGAGTTCTTCACCTGGTCGACGAGGGGATTGAAGGCCGTGGAGACGATCAGCGAGCCGATCAGCCAGGCGATCACCAGCACGGACAGCGCGCTGGAGAACGTGCCGCCGACCGCGTCGGCCACCTTGGCGGGCTCCCACGTGACGTGGCTGCGCACGACGGCGCCGAGCGTCGAGGACGCGAACTGGCCGATGGTGGCGGCCAGGAAGACGATCACGATCGCCAGCAGCGCCTGCGGAGTGTCGCCGCTGACCAGGGCCTTGGAGATCGGTGGCGCGATGAAGACGCCGAGCACGGCCCCGCCGACGAACCCCACGAAGCTCATCGCCCCGATGATGAAGCCCTGCCGGTAACCCGAGACGCCGAAGGCGATCACGAGGCCGATCAAGATGAGGTCAAGCAGATCACCGCGCACGCTTCAAAGCTAACCAGGGATACGGTCAAGTGTGCACGTCTTCCGCCAGGACGGCGTCACCGCGTGGCTACCTTGAGCGGTATGCCGTCGGCCGAGGAAACAGTGCGCGATCTCATCGAGGCAGCTCTGTGCGACACCGACCCCGACGGCCCCCTGCGCTGGCACGTGATCTCCGTGCTGCGGCAGCGCGGTGATCTGGAGTCCTTCATCGAGGCGCGCCGGCTGTGCGCCGCGGACACGGTGGCGGAGCGGCTGCTCGGCGTGGACATCATGGGGATGCTGCAGCCGTTCGTGGACCGTACGCTGCCGGTGCTGCGCTACCTGGCGGCCAGCGAGGACGACGCCATGGTGCTCTACTCGGTGCTGATCGCGTTCGGGCACCTGGCCGACCCGCGGTCGCTGCCGTCGGTGATCGAGCTGGCCGGCCACGACGACGCGAGGGTGCGCTACGGAGCCGCGTACGCGCTGCAGCACGTGCTCGGCGATCCCCCCGACCGGGCCGGCCTGGAGACGCTGCGCGCGCTGGCGGCCGACAGCGACAAGGACGTGGCGGGCTGGGCCTCCCTGGGCGTGACCCTGCGCTCGTCCCGCTAACCCCTGGACGCCAGGTCGATCACTTCCTGCGGGAGGTCCTCCACCTGCGCGGAATCCCACGGGCGCGCCAGCCCGCCCTCGCGCAGCACGGTGTCGAGCACCATCGCGGTGAACCCCCACACCAGCATCCCCCGCACCCGGAACGCCGGCCCCGCCGACCCTCGCGGATGCCGCAGCGTGACCCGGTTGGCGGGATCGACCAGCTCGGCGATCGGCACCCGCTCCACGGACTCCACCTCGCTCGGCGAGGCCGCGTGCACGGCCGACGGCTCACGCCACCAGGCGATCACGGGCGTGACGCGGTTGTCGCTGTGGCTGAGGTACAGCTCGGGCATCGTGCACAGCACGTGGACGCCCACGGGATCGACCCCGGTCTCCTCCTCGGCCTCGCGCAGCGCCGCCGCGACGGGTCCTCCGTCGTCGGGGTCGACGCCGCCGCCGGGGAAGGCGGGCTGGCCCGCGTGCCTGCGCCCGAGCGTGCTGCGCTGGATGAGCAGGACGTCGGGGCCGAGCGCCCCCTCGCCGAACAGCATCAGCACCGCGGCGGCCCGCCCGCTGCCGTTGGGGGGCGTCCACCACCGTGGTACGTCGAAGCGCTGAGCCTGCGCCGCCAGTCGGTCGAGCCAGTCGGGCACTTGGGTCACGCATCCTCCAACACGCCGGGACACCGGGGACTTCCCGCGATCACGAGAAGGGGCCGGGCCTGACGAGCTTCTCGGCCTCGGCCGCCGCCGTGGGGCCGGTGCCGTACGACGGGCAGAGCGCGGCCAGCGGGCACACACCGCACGCGGGCCGCCGTGCGTGGCAGATGCGGCGGCCGTGCCAGATCACCCGGTGGGAGAAGATCGTCCACTCGCGTTTGGGCAGCAGCTCCCCCACGACGTGCTCGATCTTGACGGGGTCGGTCTCCTCCGTCCAGCCGAAACGCCGCACCAGCCGCTGGAAGTGGGTGTCGACGGTGAGCCCCGGCACGTCGAACGCGTTGCCCAGCACCACGTTGGCGGTCTTGCGGCCCACGCCGGGCAGGGTGACCAGGTCCTTCAGCTTGCCGGGCACCTCGCCGCCGTACTTCTCGCACACCGCCTGCGCCATGCCGATGATGCTGTTGGTCTTCGCGCGGAAGAAGCCGGTCGAGCGGATGATCTCCTCCATCTCGGACCGGTCGCCGGCGGCGTAGTCCTCCACTGTCGGATATTTCGCGAAGAGGACGGGGGTGACCATGTTGACCCGCTTGTCCGTGCACTGGGCGGAGAGGATGGTCGCGACCAGAAGTTCTAACGGGTTGCCGAAGTCGAGCTCGCAGTGGGCCTCTGGATAGGTGTCCGCGAGGATGCGGTTCATCTTGCGGGCCCGCCGTACCAATGCGAGCCGGGTCTCCGGCTTGCGCCCCGCCGCGTTCGTGGCCATGCCGCAAGACTAGAAGCTTCCGCGAACCGTTGAACCCAGGACGGCCCTGCTCGCGTACAAGGGGGCGACACGGGAGGGCGGTGGCCATGAGCGGTCAGGGTGCGGTGCTGTCGGACTTCGTGCGTACGTCGGGGCCTTTGCGGGGGCAGGCGCTGCATCGCCTGGCCCTGACCTGCGCCTCCGCGGTGGCCAAGCTGCACGCCCGCGGCAACGTGGGGCTCCGGCTCAGCCACGAGAGCGTCGCGCTCGGCGCCCACGGCCAGGTGCTGATCGGCTGGCAGCCCGGCGTCACGCCGGGCTCGGCCGCCGACGACGTGCTGGCCTGGGCCGACCTGGTGGTCTTCGCGGCCACGGGCCGCACGGACGGCGACCCCGCCGTCCTGCCTCCCGCGCTGCACCTGGCGGTACGGCAGTGCCGCCAGGCCGACCCCACGGCCCGCCCGCGCGCGGCCGACGTGCTCCGCGTGCTGCTCGGCCAGTCGGTGGCGGCCGCGGTGGCCTCCGTGGACGGTCTTCTCGCCTCCTGAGACCTTCTCGCCTCCTGAGACTCTTCTGCGGCACAGGGGAGGGTCGATAGCCCCTGAAACCAGGGCATCAGGTACCTTTCCCCTGGATACGACTCATCCGAAAAGCGCAGAACACTCCAGCATTCCCATAACCTGTGTGTGCCACGCAGAGTGGGGTGAGTCACAATGGCAGCAGAGGAGGCAGAGTGAACACCGAAGACGTGCTGGGCAAGGCCCCCCTGTTCGCCGCGCTGGACCGCGAGAGCGCCGCGGCGCTGCGTACGAGCATCACGGAGGTCCAGCTCTCCAAGGGACAGACGCTCTTCCACGAGAACGAGACCGGCGACCGGCTCTACGTCGTGCTGGAAGGCAAGATCAAGCTGTCCCGCACCTCGCCCGACGGACGGGAAAACCTGCTGAGCGTGCTCGGGCCGAGCGAGATGTTCGGCGAGCTGTCGCTGTTCGACCCGCGACCGCGTACGGCCTCGGCGACGGCGCTGACCGACGTGCGGCTGGCCGGGCTCGGCCACGACGACCTGCGCCCCTGGCTGACCGGCCGCCCCGAGGTGGCGCTCCACCTGCTGCGCGCGCTCGCCCAGCGGCTGCGCCGCACCAACGACGTGCTGGCCGACCTGGTCTTCACCGACGTGCCCGGGCGCGTGGCCAAGCAGCTGCTCGACCTGGCCGAGCGGTTCGGCACCAAGACGGACGACGGCCTGCGGGTGCACCACGACCTGACGCAGGAGGAGCTGGCGCAGCTCGTCGGCGCCTCGCGCGAGACGGTCAACAAGGCGCTGGCCGACTTCGCCCAGCGCGGCTGGCTGCGGATCGAGGCCAAGGCCGTGGTGATCCTCGACATGGACCGGCTCTACAACCGGTCCAGGTAGTCGAGCTGGGCCACGACCGACATCTCGGCGGCGGCCCAGAGCGAGCGGTCGACGTCGGCGTACACGATCTTGACGATCTCCCGCGGCGTGCGCGCGCCCTGGGCGCGCGCCGCCCTGATCTGGTCGAGGCGCTGCCGCCGGTGCGCGATGTAGCCGTCGAGCGCGGCGATCGGGTCGGGCAGCACGGGGCCGTGGCCGGGCAGCAGCGCCCGCGCCTCCAGGCCCTCCGCGGCCGCCCTGAGCCGGTCGAGGCTGCGGAGATAGTCGGCCAGGCCGCCGTCGCGGGCGATGATCGTGGTGCCCCGGCCGAGCACGGTGTCACCGGTCAGCATCGCGCGGTCCTGCGGCAGCCAGAAGCAGAGCGAGTCGAACGAGTGGCCCGGCGTGCCGTACACGTGGATCTCCAGGCCCGCCACGCTCACCACGTCGCCGTCGTCGAGCCCCTCCTCGCCCAGCCGGTGCCGCGGATCGAGCGCCCGGACGGGGGCGCCCACCATCTCCGCGAAGCGCCTGGCGCCGCCGCTGTGGTCGAAGTGCCCGTGGGTGAGCAGGATCTCGGTGACGCGCCGCTCCCCGAGATGATCGCGTACGCGGCGCAGATGCGACTCGTCCTCCGGCCCCGGATCGATCACCACCACCTCGTCCCCGCCGATGACCCAGGTGTTGGTGCCGTCGAGCGTCATGGCGGACGGGTTGGGCGCGAGCAGGTTCTCGGCGTGCTCGGTACGGGAGCCGTCGGGCGTCCCGATCGGGATGTGCAGCCCGCTCACCGGGTCACCAGCCGCATCTCGCCCTGGATCTCCACGGCCTTCGGCATGATCGGCACGATCTCCCTGGGCTCGGCCAGGATCCCCGCCATGCCGTCGTGGGCCGCCAGCTCGCTCAGTGTGTGGTACGTCGGCGGCATCAGGAAGATCTCCCCCCGGTGCGCCAGCTCGATCGCCTCCGCGGGGCGCTTCCAGGCCACCTGATCGGCCTCACCGCCGACGTCACGGGTGCGCTGGCCCTCCGGGAGCACGGCGACGAAGAACCGCGTGTCGAAGCGCCTGTGCTCGATCTCCGGGGTAATCCAGTGGGCCCACGGTTTGAGCAGGTCGGACCGGAGCACCAGGCCGCGCCTGGCGAGGAAGTCGGCGAAGCCCAGGCTCCTGTCGATCAGCGCCAGCCGGTCGGACTCCCAGTCGTCGCCCGTCGTGTCGGCGACCACGGAATCGGGCCCGGGACCCGCCAGCAGCACGCCGGACTCCTCGAACGTCTCGCGTACGGCCGCGCACACCAGCCCGCGCGCGACCTGCTCGCTCGCGTTGAAGACCGTGCCCCACTCGGCCGGCGACGGGCCGGCCCAGGCCACGGCCTGGTCGGTGTCGCGGGCGTCCACCGAGCCGCCGGGGAAGACGTACGCGCCCGCCGCGAAGGCCATCGTGGCCTTCCGCCGCAGCAGGTAGACCTCCGGTGAGGCGCTCCCTCGCAGGATCACCACGGTGGCGGCATCGCGGGTCGGGACCGGCTCGACCCGCCCCTCGAGGAGGTCCCGCGCCCGCGCGGCTAGCTCGGCTGGAAGCGGCAATCCGGTCACATCGGTCATAGTGCCTCAGGCTACTTCGGCGATCAGCTCCACTTCCACAGGTGCGTCCAGCGGGAGGACGGCCACGCCCACGGCGCTGCGGGCATGCCTGCCCGGCTCACCCAGCACCTCGGCGAGCAGTTCGCTGGCGCCGTTGCCGACCTTGGGCTGCTCGGTGAAGGACGGATCGCTGGCCACGAACACCACGACCTTGACGATCCGCACGACCTTCTGCAGGTCACCGACCTCGGCCTTCAGGGCGGCAAGCGCGTTGAGCGCGCAGATGCGGGCCTGCTCCGCGCCCTCCTCGGTGGTCAGGTCGGCCCCGAGCTTGCCGGTCCGCAGCAGCTTGCCGTCGACGAACGGCACCTGGCCGGAGGTGTAGACGAGGTTGCCCGTGCGCACGGCCGGCACGTAGGCGCCCGCCGGCGCCGCCACCTCGGGCAGCGTCAGGCCGAGATCCGCGATCTTCTGCTCGGGGGTCACTGCTTCTCCCTCTTGAAGTAGGCGACGAGCTGCTCCGGCGAGGCACCCTGAACGATCTGGACCAGCTCCCAGCCGTCGGAGCCGAAGTTGTCCAGGATCATCTTGGTGTTGTGGATCAACACCGGGGCGGTGAGGTACTCCCATTTCTTCATGAAGGTCAGCTTCTCATAAGAAACCCGCCCGCCGGCCTGCCTTGTGCCTGCTCAAGACCGTGGTCGCCGTTAAGTTCCCGTCTGGGTGTGAGCAATCTCAAACAGTGGTCGTCGGCATCCGGCAAGTGACCCTTCGGTAGCCTCGAATAGTGGACTCTCCGGACACGGATTGGGCCGGTGTGCGGCTGCACGTCGTCACCGGCAAGGGCGGCACCGGCAAGACGACCGTGGCCGCCGCGCTCGCGCTCGCGCTGGCCGCGGGCGGTCGCAAGGTGCTCCTCGTCGAGGTCGAGGGCAGGCAGGGCATCGCGCAGATCTTCGACCTGCCGCCGCTGCCCTACGAGGAGCGCAAGATCGCCGTGGCGCCCTCCGGCGGCGACGTGTACGCGCTGGCCATCGATCCCGAGGAGGCCATGCTCGAGTACATGGAGATGTTCTACGGGATGCGCCGCGCGGGCCGGGCGCTGACCAAGATGGGCGTCGTCGACTTCGCCACCACCGTGGCCCCCGGCTTCCGCGACGTGCTCGTCACGGGCAAGACGACCGAGGCCGTGCGCAGGCGGGGCAAGAACGGCCGCAGGATCTACGACGCGGTCGTGCTCGACGCGCCGCCCACGGGCCGCATCACGCGCTTCCTGAACGTCACCCAGGAGGTGGCGGGCCTGGCCAAGGTCGGGCCGATCAAGAACCACTCCGACCTGGTCAACGGGGTCGTGAAATCTCCTGAGACGGCGGTGCACTTCGTGACGCTGCTGGAGGAGATGCCCGTGCAGGAGACGCTCGACGGCATCACCGAATTGCGTTCGGCAGGGCTCCCCGCAGGGGGAATTTTCGTCAATATGGTGCGCGAATCACTGATCCCACAGGCCGCTCTTGACACAGCTGTCAAAGGCCGCTTCGACCCCGGGGAGCTCGTGCTCGGGCTGAAGGCCGCCGGGGTGGCCGACGGGGCCGAGGCCTCGGCGATCGCCGAGGCGCTCGCGGAGGAGATCTCCGAGCACGCCCACCGCACCGAGCTGGAGCGCGCCGAGCGCGAGTCGCTGGGCGAGGCCGGGCTGAAGAGCTACGAGCTGCCGCTGCTGGCCGACGGCGTCGACCTGGCCGGCCTGTACGAGCTGGCAGAGAGCATGCGCACCCAAGGAGCAGCGTGAAGAAGCCCGCCGCACTCGACATCGACGCGATACTCGACGACCCCGGCACCAGGATCATCGTCTGCTGCGGAGCCGGCGGGGTGGGCAAGACCACGACCGCCGCGGCGCTCGGGCTGCGGGCCGCCGAACGCGGCAGGTGCGCCGTCGTGCTCACCGTGGACCCCGCGCGCCGGCTGGCCCAGTCGATGGGGCTGACCGAGCTCGACAACACCCCGCGCCTGGTCAGCTCGCCCGAGGGCGGCGGCCAGCTCTACGCGATGATGCTCGACATGAAGCGCACGTTCGACGAGATCATCGAGGCGCACGCCGATCCCGTGCGGGCCCGCCAGATCCTGTCGAACCCCTTCTACCAGTCCCTCTCCTCCAGCTTCGCCGGTACGCAGGAGTACATGGCCATGGAGAAGCTGGGCCAGCTGCGCCGGTCGGACGAGTGGGATCTGATCATCGTGGACACGCCGCCGTCGCGGTCCGCGCTCGACTTCCTCGACGCGCCCGAGCGGCTCGGGCGCTTCCTCGACGGACGGTTCATCCGGCTGCTGACGGCACCGGCCAAGGCCGGCGGACGCAGCGCCTTCCGGCTCCTCAACGCCGGGTTCGGGTTGATGGCCGGAGCGATGACCAAGCTGCTCGGCGCGCAGGTGATCAAGGATCTGCAGACGTTCGTGTCCGCGCTGGACGCCGTCTTCGGCGGCTTCAGGCAGCGGGCCGAGATGACGTACCAGCTGCTGCAGGCCCCCGGCACGGCCTTCCTCGTGGTGGCCGCGCCCGAGCGGGACGCCATGCGGGAGGCGTCCTACTTCGTCGAAAGGCTCGCCGAAGAGCGCATGCCACTGGCCGGCCTGGTGGTCAACCGGGTGCACATGTCACCCGCCTCGGTCCTCTCGGCCGCCCGTAGCGCCGCGGCCGCCGAAGACCTGGAGGCGCGGGGCGAGCATGAGCTGACCGCCGCCGTGCTGCGGCTGCACGCCGGGCGAATGCAGCTCACCGCTCGCGAGCATCGCGAGCAGGAGCATTTCGTCTCGGCCCACCCCACGGTGCCCGTGGTGCGGGTTCGCGCCATGTCCGAGGACGTCCACGATCTCACTGGTCTGCGGCAGATCGGGGACTTGCTGGCGAGCGCATGAAAGTACGGCCGGCGGACGGCGCCGGCCGTACTACGGCTCGCCGGGCTTGGATCAGCCCGCGATCAGCTCGTTGGTTCGTTCGTACTCTTCCTTGGCCGACTCGAGCAGGTCTCGCCACGAGTCCACGTCAGGCCGCCGTCGAAGCAGCGCACGCCGTTCACGCTCGGTCATACCGCCCCACACCCCGAACTCGATGCGGTTGTCCAGCGCATCGGCGAGGCATTCAGTACGAACCGGGCAACCCCGGCAGATGAGCTTGGCCCTGTTCTGCGCGGCGCCCTGCACGAACAGGGCATCCGGATCCGCACCCTTACAGGCGGCACGGGAGGTCCAATCCGTGATCCACATTGTTCGACCCCACTCCCCTTAGGTGGTCAGTCGTCATTTGGGGCCGACGGGCGCGGGCGCCGAGCCTCCGTATTCAGTTGCCGCAGAGGAGAACGTACGCAACTTCACGTTCGGGCCGACAGACCCCAGAGGACCAATTTCTCGCGGCCATCTTGACCGGGAATGACTAGTCACCCCCATCAGTCAAGGCGAAATGGTGTCGCGCTACCGATTCGGTCAGTCTTTCCACGTACTCTTGGTAGCGTGCAAGCGCAGCGCAAAGATCGCTCCAACCCCGTCCTCGCCATCCTGCGTCTGATCATCGCCGGATCGGTCGCCGGGGTGCTGGCCGCGGCCGTGGCCCTGCCCGCGATCGGAGGGGCGGGGATCTCCACGAAGAGCGCTGTGGAAAGCCTCAACCTCAAGCCCGAAGAGCTCGACGAACCCCCTCTTCCCGAGCGCACCATCCTGAAGGATGCCAACGGCAAGCAGTTCGCGCAGTTCTACTTTGAAAACCGGCAGTCTGTCCGCCTTGACCAGGTCGCCCCGATCATGCAGACGGCGCTGATCGCGATCGAGGACTTCCGTTTCTACCAGCACGGGCCGATCGATGTTGAGGGAACGGCCAGAGCGCTCGTGAAGAATTTGTCGGGCGGCGGCGTGATGCAGGGCGGCTCGTCGATCACCCAGCAGTACGTCAAGCAGGTGCTGGTCAACGCGGCCGAGACTCCCGAGGAGCAGGCGGCGGCCATCGCCCCGACGCTCTCCCGCAAGCTGTCCGAGTTGCGTAACGCGATGGCGATCGAGAAGAAGTACTCGAAAGATCAGATTCTTGAGAAATATCTGAACATCGCCTACTTCGGCGCGGGCGCCCACGGCATCCAGGCCGCGGCCCGGCGCTTCTTCGACAAGCCCGCCTCCGAGCTCAGCCTCGTCGAGAGCGCCACGCTGGCCGGCGCCGTCCAGAACCCCGCTCGCACCGACCCGAGCGTCGGCCCCGAGTCGCGGGCGCGGCTGCTGCAGCGGCGCAACATCGTGCTCGACCGGATGGCCGAGATCGGCAAGGTCTCGCGGCAGGAGGCCGACGAGGCCAAGGCGAAGAAGCTGGGCTGGAAGAACATCAAGGCACCCGGTGGCTGCGAGGCCAGCAAATATCCGTACTTCTGCCTCTACGTCCAGTACGAGATCCTCAACAACGAGGACTTTGGCAAGAACCAGGACGAGCGCAAGAAGCTGCTCCAGCGGGGCGGCCTGACGATCAAGACCACGATCGACCCGAAGATGCAGGCCGCCGCCGACAAGGCGATCAAGAAGTACGTCTCCAAGAAGGACAAGCCCGTGGCCTCGCAGGCCATGGTCGTTCCCGGCACCGGCGAGATCAAGGCCATGGCCGCCTCGCGGAAGTTCGGCGGGAGCAAGAAGAAGAACGAGATGAGCTACAACATCGTGGCCGACGCGGCACACGGTGGCGGTCGCGGGTTCCAGCAGGGCTCGACGGCCAAGGTCTACACGCTGGCCACGGCGCTGGAGGAGGGCCTGAAGTACGGCGACGGCTTCCCGGCGCCGGCGGGCTACCAGGCCGGCGCCTACAGCACGTTCAAGAACTGCAAGGGCGACAACGTCGGCGACCCGTCCCACACCGTGCACAACTCCAGCGAGGGCGGCGGCGGCTTCAAGACGCTGCAGACCGGCACCTGGGGCTCGGTCAACACGTTCTTCCTCAAGCTCGAGGAGAAGGTCGGGCTCTGCAGCGTGGTCAAGATGGCCAAGAAGCTCGGGGTCAAGCGGGCCGACGGGCAGAAGCTGTCGGAGGTGGAGACGTTCACGCTGGGGGTCAACGAGGTCGACCCCGTGACGATCGCCAGCTCGTACGCCGTCTTCGCCTCGCGCGGGCAGTACTGCAAGCCGCTGGCGATCACGGAGATCAAGGACAGGAACGGCAAGGCGAAGCAGTACAAGCCGAAGTGCTCCCAGGTCCTGGAGGAGGAGGTCGCCGACGCGGTCAGCGGCATCCTGTCCGGCGTGTTCACCAAGGGCACGATGACGGAGGTGGGCGGCATCGGGCGCGACGCGGCCGGCAAGACCGGCACGACCGACAACTACGCGTCGGCCTGGTTCGCCGGTTACACCCCCAACATGTCGTCGGCCGTCAGCCTGGGCGACCCGCGTGGCACCAGGGGCAACGAGCTGATCGGGGTCACGATCGGGGGCCGCTACTACTCGTACGTGTACGGGGCCTCCATCTCCGGGCGGATCTGGAAGGACGCGATGCTGACCGCCCTGAAGGGGGTCGAGGCCGCGGAGTTCACGCCGGTGGACCAGTCGCGGTTCGGCGGGTGCACGGAGAACTGCGCGCCGAAGAAGCCCGAGAAGAAGGACAAGGACGAGCAAGGGCCGCCCACCGGGGACGGCGACCCGTTCGACATCTTCGACCCGCCGAACGGGGACCGTGGGGACGGGCCCGGTAACGGTCGCGACGACGGCGGCCCGGGCAACGGCCGCGGCCGCTGACTCCACCGCTTCTGGTCCCCGCCGTGTGACGGGCCTGAGCCCCGCTCCGGCCCGCCGCCTACCCGGGAGGCGGGGACCCCGCCTCCCGGCCCGCTGAGACCGCCTACAGGCCTTTCTGAGGGCCCAGCAGTCCGATGGCCCTCCAGGACCCCACGCAAGCCGCCAACCCGAGCCCTGAGCCCTCTGGGGCGCCACGGGCCCCGGCACCGAGCGGCGCGACGCCCGGCAGCGGGCGATGGAACACCCGGGAGGCTGCTCTACCCCGCCAGTCGGGCGCGGACGATGGCGGCCACGCGGCCACCCTCGGCCCGCCCGGCGATCTTCGGGTTGACCGCCTTCATGACCTGCCCCATGGCCTGCGGCCCGGCGGCGCCCGTCTCCGCGATGGCGGCGTCGACGATGGCGCCCAGCTCCTCGTCGCTGAGCTGCGCCGGCAGGTACTCCTCCAGCACCGCCTGCTCGTCCAGCTCGGCCTGCGCCTGCTCGGCCCGCCCCGCGTTACCGAACGCCTCGGCGGCCTCCTTGCGCTTCTTGGCCTCCTTGGTCAGCACCTTGATGACCTCGTCGTCGGTCAGCTGCCTGGCCTCCTTGCCGGAGACCTCCTCGACGTTCACCGCGGCCAGTGCCATCCGAATCGTCCGGAGACGCAGCTCGTCCCGGCTCTTAAGCGAGGCCGTCAGATCGGCCTTCAGCTTGTCCTTCAATGCGCTCATGCGCTCCATCTTGCCGTCTGCGCGGACTGTCCGGACGCCGCGCACCCGATGTCGGGCATCATGAGTAGGTGAGGAAAGCCGTCGCAGTGCCATTGTCCATGCTCGGTCTCGGCCTGGCCGGGCTGGGTTACGCCTCTGTGGTGGAGCGCAACTGGTTCCGCCTGCGCCGCTTCGACGTGCCGGTGCTGGAGCGCGGTCAGCGTCCCGTACGCATTCTCCATCTGTCGGACCTGCACCTGACGCCGCGCCGTACGATGCTGATCAACTGGGTCCGCTCCCTGGGCTCGCTGAAGCCGGACCTGGTGGTCAACACCGGCGACTCGATCGCGCACCTGGACGCCGTCCCCTCGCTCCTGCACGCCCTGGAGCCCCTGCTGTCCCGCCCGGGCCTGTTCGTCTACGGCTCCAACGACCTGTACGCGCCCAAGCCCAAAAACCCGGCCCGCTACCTCTGGCGCACCTCCAAGAACGACCGCCGCCAGCACGTGCCCTCCCTGCCCTGGGAGGAGCTGGGGGCCGGCATGGCGGCCGAGGGCTGGCTCGACATGAACAACACCACGGCCCGGATCAAGGTGGGCGACCTCGACGTGGCGGTGGCGGGCATCCACGACTCCCACATCAACCGCGACCGCTACGACCTCGTCGCCGGCCCGGCCCCCGCCGACGCCGACCTCCGGCTGGGCGTCATGCACTCCCCCGAGCCCCGCAACATGACCCGCTTCGCCGCGGACGGCTACCAGTTCCTGCTGGCCGGCCACACCCACGGCGGCCAGCTCTGCATCCCGTTCTACGGCGCCCTGGTGACCAACTGCGGCATCGACCGGGCCCGCGTGAAGGGTCTGAGCCGCCACGACAACGCCTGGCTCCACGTCTCGGCCGGCCTCGGCACCTCCCCTTACGCCCCCGCCCGCTTCGCCTGCTTCCCGGAGGCGTCACTGCTTACCCTTGTTCCTCGCCGTTAAGGCGGTCACAAGTACCTCTGGAGTCCGCTAGACTTTTCCAAGCACGCGCAAGACCGGCGTGCACCGGGGTGTAGCGCAGCTTGGCAGCGCGCTTCGTTCGGGACGAAGAGGTCGTGGGTTCAAATCCCGCCACCCCGACCCAGGTAGAAGGCCGCTTCCGATTTTCGGAAGCGGCCTTTCTCGTTGACCGGGCGCCTGGAGAGACATCCGGCCCTTTCTCTGGACGGCCTCGCCGCGACACGGATGTTGGTGAAACATGACCGAAAGCCCCATGTCCGCCGGCGAGCTGCTGGAGATCGCCGACGCCCTCCTCCCCGGCCACTCCCTCGACTCCGCCCGGGTCACCGAGGGCAATCTCCATCACGTCGTGCTCCTCCCGGGAACCGCGGCCGTACGGGTGAGCAAGCGACCGTCGTCGGCGGAGGCGATGCCGCGCCGCATGGAGGCGTTGCGGGAGATCGCCGGCGCCGGGCTGCCCTTCGCGGTGCCGGAGCCGCTCACACCCGTGACCCGGTTCGGTGAGCGCGCGGCGGTCGCCGTTTCGTGGATCGACGGGGAGGAGCAGCCCGAGGGGCAGGGCGACCCGGATCAGATCGGAACGTTGCTACGCGCCGTGCGGGAGGTGCCCGTCACGCCGCGGCTGAGGCAACTGCTCTACGCCCCCAGGGAGAAGGGCTGGGCCGAGGTTCTGGCGCAGCAGGTGGTGCCGCGTCTGCCGGACAGGTGGCGGGATGAGTGCCGCAGGCGCCTGGAGGCGGCATCGGCCCTGGAACCCGTACCGGATGCGCTGGTCCACGGCGACCTGGGCGGCGCCAACGTGCACTGGGGCCGGGACGGCAGGTTGGTCGGCGTCCTCGACTGGGACCAGGCCCATCTGTTCGACCCCGCCGTCGACGCGGCCCTGATGGCCTGGCACGGCTGGGACACGATCAGGCTGGCCGTGGACCCCGAGACCTACCGGCGCGCCCGCGCCTACGACGCCCCGTTCGGGGTCGGGCATCTCGTCGGGATCCTTGACGGCCGTCCGCTGGTGAACGTCGACGGGTACGTGCGCAGCATCGTCGCCTGGCTCGAGACGCAAACCTAACGGTCTGTGATTTTGCGGTCACCATAGGGTCTCTTGGTACGGTGAGTACGTACAAGTGACCCAAGGAGAACTCAAGTGCCGGCCGGATCCGACCCCCGCGCGTTGTACGAACGCGTCGCGGACACCCTGCGCACGTCGATAGAGCGAGGCGAACTGGCGCCAGGTAACACGGTGCCGCCAGAGCAGGAATTGGCAGAGAGACATGGTGTGTCGCGTCAGACGGTGCGACAGGCGTTGCAGCAGCTCACCAACGAGGGGCTGCTCAGCAGCGGGCGCGGCCGCGGCCGTACCGTGCGCTCGCAGGCGCGCCTGCGCTGGCATCTGTCCCACTTCGAGCATCGGGGAGGCCACAGTGCCGACGCGGACGCGTGGGCGACCGAGGTCCAGGACCAGGGCCGCGTCCCCCTGCAGGAGGTGAGCGTCGGCCTGGAGATCCCGCCGAAAGCGGTCGCCGAACGCCTCAACCTCGATGCCGAGAAGGACATCGTGGTGGTCCGGCGCAGGGTGCGGTACGTGGACGACGTTCCCTTCCAGGTGGCCGACAGCTACTTCCCGGAAGACCTGGCCAGGGGGACGGCGCTGATGCAGCCGAAGAGCGTGAGCGCCCCCGGTGGCCTGCTCGCGTCCATCGGTCACCCTCAGCACCGGCTGGTGGACGAGATCCAGGTCCGGATGCCCACCAGGGACGAGTCCGCCCGGCTGGGGCTGCCTGCGGGCACGCCGGTGGCCGAGCACATGCGTACCGGCTACGACGCCGAAGGCCGGCCGGTGCGGGTGATGGTCACGGTCGCACCGGGAGACCGGCACACGCTCGTCTACGAACTCGATGCTTCATGACCGTGGCCGAGGCCGTGGACCTTTTCCACAGCAACCCCATGACGCAGCCGCTGACCTACCCGGGACACACCCCCACCACCTCCGGCGTGCTGGTGGACGACACGTACCTGCAGCTGCGCTTAGAGGAGGCCGCCCCGGCGGACGACTGGCAGGCCGGAGACGAGACGCTGGGCGAGCTCCTGGCGCGGCTCGACCGCTCCCCGATGTCGGAGCGCCATCCGGTCGTCGCCGTGGGCTCCAATGCCTCGCCCGGTCAGATGCGCCGCAAGTTCGCCGGCCGTGGGATCCCGCCGGTCATCCCCATGACATTCGCCGAGGTGGACGGCATCGCTCCGGGCTTCTCCGCGCACGTCAACCGGTGGGGTTACGTGCCGGCCGTGCCGGTGGAGGCCCCGGGCGAGACCTCGCGGCTCTTCGTGCTCTGGCTCGACGAACGCGAGCTGGCCGCGCTCGACCTCACCGAACCGAACTACTGGCGCCGCCGCCTGCCCGCCGAGCGCCATCCCGTGACCCTCGAATCCGGAGCTCCGCTCCCGCGCTGCTTCGTCTACGTCGGCCGGCACGGGTGCCTGGTGGACGAGACCGGTGCTGCCAGACGGCTCGCGGATCAGCGGGCGCTCATCCAGTGCCTGCTGGACGAGTCCCCTGAGCTGCGTCGTCTGTGCGGGAGCACGGCCGAGGAGTTCGTCGCGTCCGTACGGGACGAGGCGCTCCGTGACACGATCTACCGGCTTTTCCCGGCGGAGCGACGCACAATGTCACAGCCCGGCCTGGTGGACCTGCCGTCACGTTAGCCGGATGAGGGCTTCCCACAGCCAGGCTCTCAAGGCCCCAGGCTCCAGACCCGTACCGTCAGGAGTCCCGTCGCTGCGTTTGCCCGCCGCCACGGTCTAAGGTTGCGCCGTGCTCGCCAAACCCCCCGGATGGCCATTACTGACGGCGTTTTCCCTCGCGGCTCTGGTAGCCCTGTGGTGGGCCAGCGCTCCCTACGTATACGTCGAGTTCAGGCTTTGGGTGTTCTTCGTCGGCGGCGCGCTTGCCCTCGTCTGGACCGTACGTGCCGTCGTCGCGCTCATCGGCGATGCCGATGCGATCCGGGACCGCAAGCTCCGCTGGTTCATGCCGTGGCTCATCGTCTGCGGCGTTGTTGTGGCCGTGGCTCTCGATGCGCCGTTCCGGGTGCGGTTCGCGTTGTCGGAGCCCGCGTTGATCGCCCATGCCCAGGCCGTTGCCCGGAGCGGCACCGTCTCGTGGGAGTGCCATCGAGTGGGCCTCTACCCCACCTGCTGGTCGGAGGCGACACCCGGCGGTGGAGCGAGGTTCACCGTCGATGACCCGGGGGTGCGCACGTCCGCCGGTTTCATCTGGAGTCCAGCGGGCCAAATGCCCGACGGCGATGTGGAGCAGTTCGATCCGATCTCCGGCCCCTGGTACGCCTACTCGGGATGGGACAAGTGGTGACTGGCCCGGCACGCCGGCCACCCCGACCCCTCGCAATCGTCTACAACGACAAGTCCCGCGCTGGCAGCCCCACCAGATCGCGCTGCCCGCCCGTCGCGTCTCATCGGTTTCGGTCTGATCAGCCATAAGCAGATTTATTGGCTGCTGGTGGGGCTGTGCCCCTACTGTGTCGCCGTGAAAACGACGCTGATCACAGGTGGCGCGAGTGGCATCGGGTTCGCGCTCGCCAAGCGGCTGGTCGCCGACGGGCAGGCGGTTGCCGTCACCGGCCGCGACGAGGCCAGGCTCGCCCAGGTGCCCGGCGTGTTACGCCTGCCAGGGGACGCCACCGACTATGACGCCGTACAGGATGCCGTGACGGCGACCGTCAAGGAGTACGGCAGGCTCGACCATGTTGTCGCCAACGCCGGCTTCTCCACCCACGGCCCGCTCACCGAGACCGACCCGGACCGGCTGCGCGACATGGTCCTCACCAACGTGCTCGGCCCCGCCCTGCTCGTGAAGGCCGCGTTGCCCGCGCTGCGCGAGACCCGCGGCCGGATCGTGCTGGTCGGCAGCGTCGCCGGGTTCATCCACTCGCCGGGCAACATGTACTCGGTGACGAAGTGGGCGGTGACCGCGCTCGCCGAGAACACCCGCATGCTCGTGACCGGCGACGGCGTCGGCGTGACGCTGATCGCGCCCGGCCGGGTGGACACCTCGTTCTGGCCGGACGGCCGTCCCGCCGGGCCGCTGCTCGGCGCGGACAACATCGCCGACGCCATCGCCTGGGCGCTGGCCCAGCCCGAAGGCGTGGACGTGAACACGGTCGTCGTGCGCCCCACCGGCCAGCCCACCTGACGCCCGCAGGCCGGCCGGGCTGAGCGCGACGGCGTGTTCGCCATCGCCATGACGCTGCTGGGCCTGGAGTTGCACGCGCCGGTGGTCCAGGCCGTACATCACCAGGCCCCGTCTGGGGACTGTGGCAGGCGCTGGTGCTGCTCGCCTACTTCATGAGCTTCCTGAGCCTCGGCAGCTCGGCGAGCACATCAACTGCAGCTTCTTGTGCGGTACCCATTAGGGCAGGCCGGAGAGGTCATCGCCGAACGACATGTGCTCGGTGACAATGCCAAAAACGTACAGCAGAGAGCGCAGGGCGTCATCGGCAAAGACGCGACGAGTACAGATGACCTTTCGGACCTGGTCCGGTGACACGACGTTTCCTGTAGCGGCCTTGATCCAGACAGTTATTCGGCGGTGGAGATCAGCGTCTTGAACATGGGGGACTTCGGGCAGTGGAGCGTCGTATGCCTCGGCGTGGTGGCCGTTGAGATACAGCTCCCAGTGAGTCCGGCCGTCGACCGCCCCCATCACGTGCGCAAAGTCGCTGTCCAATACAAAGGCCATCAGCGCGTGCCCGCTCGTCTGCGCCAAGATGGCTTCGGGATCCCCGACCGCCAGAATCTCCGTCTCGGCGACCGACCATCCTGGGGCAACCGCTCCCTCCCATCGATCCGGACCCCAGGAAACGCCGGCAGGGAGGATCCTCTCGGCGTCACTCGATGCCTGGCAGGCGAGGTAAGCGGCCCAGGTGCCCACGGAATCCCCCAACGTCGAAGGTGTGCACAGGGTAGCGAGCGTGGTGCTCGGATGGGCGGTCGTCACTGAGATCGCCCGGCCCTCCATTTCGGCTGGCGTGCTGTCGATGAGGAAGGCCTCGCCGACAGAGCGGAAAGAGGGAATGCTCCTTGAGCATCAAGATGAAAGGATAACGAAGCCTTACTGAGGGCCACCCGCGACCTATTCCCGAAGAACAGTGTCAGCAACATACACGACTCCGGTTCGTGCGACTCCGCAGAGGGTGGCTCGGTCGATCTCGACGTATTCTCCGACACCAAGAAAGAAGCCCTCAAAGGTTTTTACGCGGCAGGATGGTCCGAGGTTCCCCCAGGCGATCAGGCGTGCGAGGGCTGGGACTGCCTCGCCGGGGCCATGAAGTCCGTCGACGGGCGAGTGATGTATGTCCTTCTGACCCGCCAGGACCAGAACAAGATCGAAGCCACACTCGTCTACTGGTGAGAACGAACCCCGCCAAAGGAGCATCGCCCACATGTCTCTGGATTCGACGGTCGAGCAGCGCATCGCCCAGGCGCTGACGGACGATGCCGGCGTGTTGGACCTCAGGAATCTCCGGCTCGAACGGGTTCCGGAGTCCGTGAGGGAGCTGACCGGCATTACTCAGCTGCACTTACCCTTCAATCAGATCGCGGAAGTCCCGGATTGGCTGGGAGAGCTGGGCTCCTTGCGCGAGCTCAACCTGACCGGAAACCGGCTCCGCGACCTTCCTGACCCGCTCGCGAGCCTCGCCTCCCTGCGAGAGCTCAGTCTGGCCGGGAACGCCTTCGCATCCGTCCCGCCCTGCCTGCGGAGCTTCAGCTCGCTCAACGTGCTCGACCTGAGCGACAACCACATCACCCTGGTCCCCGAATGGCTCGGCGAGTACCCGTCCCTCACGCTTCTCGACCTCCACGGGAACCTCCTGGAGAGCCTCCCGGCCTCCCTCGGCGACCTGTCGTCGCTGACGCGCCTGGACGTCGCGGACAACGAGCTGGGGGAACTGCCGGAAAGCCTGGCGGGCCTGACTTCGCTGGAGGAGTTGGACGCCTCCGGCAACAACCTGGACGAGGTCCCGGCATGGGCGCTGCACCTGGTCGGGGACGACTGGGACGAGGACGACGAAGAGGAGGACTAGGGAGCGACGACTCGCCAGGCGAGCACGCGGCCGTAGTGGGACTGGCCGTACACGTGCAGGCTCCCCCGGATGATCGTCGCCGCGACGGAGCGGACCGGGCGGGCGAACGCGCCCAGGACGGCCAGGCGGCGCTGGGAGGCGGCGTCCCAGAGGGTCACCGTGCCGTCCTCGGTCCCGGTCACCAGCAGGGCCCGGTCCCCGTGCTCGGCCAGGCTCAGGCAGGTGACGGTCGAGGTGTGCGATATCCACTCGCGGCGTTCCCAGGCGGTGGTGTCCCACAGGTGCACGTACCTGCCGCTGGCGACGGCGAGCACGTCACGGTCGGCGATCCGGCCCATGGCCAGCCCCTCGCCGGTGTCGTCCACGTCGAGCGCCTGGAGATGGCGGCCGGTCAGCGGATCCCAGAGATCCACCTCGTTGTCGCGCCGGGTGGCCAGCACCGGCTGGTCCCCGGCCCTGCCGAAGGCGCTCTCGCTCAGCGCGAACCCCCACCTGGGCAGCCTGGCCACGCACTCCTGCGTGACCGGGTCCCACACCTCGGCCCCGGCTGCGAGCAGCACGCGGCCGTCTACCTCGCCGAAGGCGAGAGCGGTGGGTGAGGCGTGGCCGCTGGTGCCGAAGGTGACCCGGCCGCCCGTGGCATCGTCCTTCCGCGCGATCCCGCGGATCTTGCTCAGCGGCTGCCACAGCATGGTGCCGTACGCGGCGCAGCCGCTGCTCGCGAGGTACGGCCGACCGGCCGCGTTCCCGGCCGCGAGCCCTCGGCAGCAGTGGTCGTACGGCGAGAGGTCGCAGTCGTGGCCGCGGCCGCTCTGGCGGCAGCCCACCGAGCCGATCTTCTCTCCGCTCACCGCGTCCACGACGAGCACGGTGTCACTGTGCGTGCCGACGGCCAGGGCGGGCGCGCCCTGCGCCGTGGTGAACAGCGCCAGCCCCGACCCGCCGTAGCCGGTCCGCCGGTGCCGGTGCGGCGTCTGCGCGTCCCAGAGCTGCACCGTTCCGTCGAGCCCGGCCGTGGCCAGGCAGAGGCCGCCCTCCAGGCTCCCGAACGCGGCGGCCGTGATCAGGCGGGTGTCCGCGTCCAGATGCACGTCCGTCCCGTCGCCCACGTACGTGATCACGGCCTTCGCGGGCCGTTCCCACGCCCGGCCGGTGTCGGTGTGGTTCGCCACGAGCATCACGTTCTGCCTGGCGTGGGTCGTCATGGCCACCGGACCCTGGTCGCGGTCGAACCCCCGGCCGCGGGCCCGGTCGCCGAGGTTCTCCAGTTTCAGGTAGACCGACTCGCGGCTCTGCACCGTGTAGTCCGGCGGGTGTTCGATCCGGACCACCACGCCGATCTCGGGCCGCCCGTTCCACATGCCCACGAGCAGGGGCGGAGCGAACCCGTCGTTCTCCAGGTCCGGCCAGACATCGTTCAGTCCGGCGGTGCCCAACCGCTCGCCGGTGGCCGGGTCCCACACGTACAGCGTGTCGTAGCCCAGGGAGGCCAGCACCGTACGCTCGCCCAGCTTCGCCACCGCGAGGTCGAGCACCGTTTCGTCCCACTCCGCACGCAGCTCGCGTACGAGCTCGCCGGTGACCGGATCCAGCAGGTCGACGCGCCCGTCATGGTCGGCGGCCAGGATCTCGTCATCGTCGTACCCGATCGCCACGGCGAGCAGCACCCGCCCGCTCTCGGCCGCGACGAAGGCCAGGGCCGACGGGTGGCCCGCGGTCGTCTCTCGGGCGAACCCGCGCGCTCCGGTGAGCGGGTCCCACGTACGGATGGTGCCGTCGTGATCGCCGCCGGCCAGCACTGGGCTGCCGTTCACCACGCCGAACGCCAAGGCGCGGACGCTCGCCGTAAGGCCCTCCAGGTCCGGACCCGACTGGTCGAACGCGTCGCGCAGCCGTACCACGTGGTCGTCGCCGCCGCTGGCCACGAACGTACGGCCCCCGAACTCGCCCACCGCCACCGCCCGGACCGGGCCGTCGTGCCGGGCCGGGCACACGTGGAAGGCCGTGGGCCGCTCGCCGGTCTCCCACGCCAGGGCCCACGTCCCCGGCCCTGCCGCGGCCAATGCCGCCAGGGCCTCCGGCTCCTCGGCCGCGGCGGTCGCGCGCAGGAACTCGAGCCGTTCGGGGCCGGGGAGAGCGAGGAGGCGCGGGAGAGCCCGGCGGCAGGCGCGGAGGACGGCCGGTGGCCATGGCCCGCGGAGCGCGCCGCGCAGGAGCTCCGCCTCGTACAGTGCGGTGAGATCGAGCGGCATCGGGCGCTGTTCCTCTCCTCGCGCTCGGTCAGAACCTAGTGATCGTGATCACTGAGGCGCGGCGCGCTTCGCCAAATCGTGATCTGGCCGGCCGGGAGTGAAGGAGATATTCTAAGGTTCCTTAGAACATGAGAAGGAGTGGACATGTCTTACCCCGAGCCCCGATACCTGGCAGAGTCCGGCGAGCACAGTGGTGTCCTGCGCACGGCGGACACCCCGCCCGACCTGTCGATGGCCAGTGGCACGCAGGTGCACTACCTCGGCACGGGCGGCTCGACGAACGGCGCGTTCGGCCTGTACCGATGGGAGATGGGCCCGCGCCCGTCCGGTCCCGGCGCGCACTTCCACCGCACGATGACCGAGTCGTTCTACGTGTTGTCCGGCACCATCAGGCTCTTCAACGGCGAGAAGTGGGCCGAGGGGAAGCCCGGCGACTTCCTGTACGTGCCCGAGGGCGGCGTGCACGCCTTCCGCAACGAATCGGGCGAGCCGGCCTCCATGTTGATCCTCTTCACCCCGGGCGCGCCCCGCGAGGCGTACTTCGAGGAGCTCGCCGACATCTCCAACACCGGCCGCGAGCTCGGCCCCGAGGAGTGGACCGAGCTGTACCTGCGTCACGACCAGTACATGGTCTGATGTCCGAGTCCCCGGAGGAGCCGATCTACCAGCAGCTGGCCCGCATCGGCAAGGCCCTGGCCAGCCCGGTGCGGCTGCGCCTGCTGGACGTGCTCGGCCGGCGCGAGCACACGGTCGAGGAGCTGGCCCAGGCGGCGGGGGTGGCGCTCAAGAACACCTCCGCCCAGCTCCAGCAGCTTCGGGCCGTCCATCTGGTGACCAGCAGGAAGGACGGCCAGCGGGTCTACTACCGGCTGGCGGACGAGCGGGTGTCGCGGTTCCTGGCGGAGTTGCGGGGGTTCGCGGAGGGGCGGCTGGCCGAGCTGCGCGACGCCGTACGGACCCGGCTCGGGCCCCTTGAGGGGGTGACCGCCGACGAGCTGGCCTCCCGCCTGGCCGATCCCGGCACGCTGGTCGTGGACGTGCGCCCGGCCGCCGACCACGCGGCCGGGCACGTGCCGGGGGCGATCTCCCTGCCCATGGCCGAGCTGCGCGAACGCCTGGACGAGCTGCCCAGGGAGAGGGAGATCGTGGCGTATTGCGGCGGGCCGTACTGCGCGGTGTCCTCGGAGGCCGTACGCGTCCTGAGCGAGCACGGCTACGCGGCCCGCGCCCTCGACGGCGGCTACCCCAGCTGGCAATGGCGGTGAGGCGTGGTGAGCGTGCGGTGAGTACGCGGTGAGGCGGTGCCGCCAGGGTTGAGCCATCGCCGGATCCGCACCGAGGACCGGCCGCTGGCAAGGAGCAGAAGATGGGCGTTCTGGCGGGCAAGACGGCGCTGGTCACGGGCGGGTCGCGAGGCATCGGGCGGGCGGTGGCGCTGCGGCTGGCCGCCGAGGGCGCTCTGATCGCCGTCCACTACGGCGGGAACGACGTGGCCGCCAAGGAGACCGTGGGCCGGATCGAGGAGGCGGGCGGCCAGGCGTTCGCCGTCCGCGCCCGGTTCGGCGAGGCGGGCGCGGTGGACGAGCTGTTCGAGGGGCTGGCCGCCGGGCTCGCGGGACGGGGGCTGGACGTCCTGGTCAACAACGCGGGCATCGGCCCGGCCAAGCCGATCTCGCAGACCACCCCGGAGGAGCTGGACCGGGTGCTGGCGATCAACGTCAGCACGCCGTTCTTCGTGATCCAGCGCGCGCTGCCGCTGCTGAACGACGGCGGCCGCATCATCAACATGGGCTCGACGGCCAGCCGCTTCGCGGTCACCACGCAGATCGGCTACACCATCAGCAAGGCGGCGCTCGCGTCGATGGCCCCGACCCTGGCCAACGAGCTCGGCAGCCGCGGGATCACGGTGAACACGGTCGCCCCCGGCGCGGTGCGGACCGACATGACCGCGGGCTACACCTCGATCCCCGAGGTGGTGGCCGGGCTGGAGTCGATCACGGCGCTCGGGCGGCTCGGCGAGCCGGAGGACGTCGCCGACGTCGTCGGCTTCCTGGCGGGGCCGCAGGGCCGGTGGGTGACCGGCCAGACCATCGACGTGTCCGGCGGCACGTACCTCGGCCCTCTCACCTGACCTGGCGTTTCGACCACAGGAGTTCTCATGAGCCAGAACATCACGCCCCCGCTGGGCCGCCGCTACGAGGTCGGAGGCAGGCAGCTGTTCCTCGACCGCGCCGGCGCCGGCGGTCCCGCCGTCGTCATCCTGCCCGGCGCGGCCGCCATGGGCCTGGACTACCTCAACCTCCACCAGCAGGTCGGCAAGTTCACCACCAGCGTGATCTACGACCGCGGCGGCACCGGCTGGAGCGACCCCACCCGGCTGCCGCGCACCGCCGCCGAGGCCGCCGACGAGCTGTACGACCTGCTGCGGGTCGCCGGCGTTCCGGGGCCGTACGTGCTGGTGGGGCATTCCCTGGGCGGGCTGCACGCGCGCCGCTTCGCCCAGCTCCACCCCGACGAGGTGGCCGGGCTGGTCGCCCTGGACATCCTTTACGAGGAGTGGGACGCCTACGTGCCCGAGCCGTTCCGGCTCACGCAGGCGCAGGCGCTCGACGAGACCGTCACCGAGATCCCGGCCGAGCTGGTCGAAGGCGCGCGGGCCCTGCTCAACGGCATGTTCGCGAGCTGGCCTGCGGACACCCGCGAGGCCCTCGTCGCCCGGCACCTGGACCCCGCCGCGTTCGCCGACGGCATGCGGGAGCGCGCGAACCTCGCCGAGCTGGCCGAGGAGGTCAGGAACGGCGGCCAGGTGCCCGACGTGCCGCTGATCGCCTTCACCGCCCAGGGCATCGACCCCGGCCAGGAGCTGTACCTGCCGGCCGAGATGCTGCACCGGCAGAACGAGGCCAAGCGCGCCATGTACACCGACCTGGCCGCCTCGGTCTCCCGCGGCGAGAACCGCGTGCTGGAGAACGCCTCGCACAGCTGGATCCACATCGAAGGGGCCGACGCCGTCCTGAAGGGCATCCAGGACCTGATCGAGAAGGTCTGAACCGTCACTGCGCCTCGTGCGGCAGCTCCTCGGGACGCCCGTGTAATCGCCCGAGGATCACGGGGGCACGACGGAGGTCCGCCCGCATCAGGCGGTGCCGGCGGCGGGCGCCGCACACGTATCCCCAGGCGCAGCCCACGAGCGCCACGGCGGTGAACGCGGCCAGCCGGAGCAGGTCGTCGGTTCCGAAGGCCAATTGGCCTTGGGGATGCGCCAGAAAGCCCGTTGCGAAACACCACGACATCGCGCCCGTCGCCAGTGCGGCGAAATAGCGCCGCACCCAGGCGCCGAACACGCCGACCGCCACCGCCATCACGATGATGCGTGCCGTGGCCTCGGAGAAAGCCAGCGCGGCGACGACGCAAGCGCCGACCGCCCACACGAACCCGGCCGGAAGCAGCATCTCCACAGGACGCCCGCGCATCGACCATCCTTTCTGTGGGAGCAATTTCATAAAACCCGCCCGGGCCCGCGGGGGCGATATCTTCTACGGCATTACTTCGCACTCGCCACGGCCGTTGACGCGTTATTCACGCAGTGCGGCGGCCGGTCGGGGGCGCGGCGGTCGGGGCGCGCGTGACGGCGGTCGTGGTCGCCGCGGTGATCCTGGGCGGGCAGGCGGCTGAAGCCGCCGCCCCATGGTCAGCCCACGTGGACGCGCGGCCGCAGCTCCGGGTTCGGCTCGGCCTGGCGCAGCACCTCCCTGGTCACCGGCGGCACGTCGCCGCCGCCGAAGACCAGGTAGCGCAGCATCGCCACGGCCGGATTGCCCTCGGTCCAGTGGAAGTAGATGTGCGGTACGGAGCCGGTCCGGTCGCGCAGATGCAGCAGCAGCGCGGCCAGCGCGTTCGGCACCGCGGAGGTCTCGACCGACAGGATCTTGTGGCCGAACCGCTCCTCCCCCTTGACGTGCAGCTCCGACTCGAACTCGGAGGCGTCCGGCACCGTCGCCTCCACGAACAGGACGGGCTCCGCGGGACGCAGCCGGTGGGTGACCCACGCCTCGCGCAACTTGTCGTTGTACTCGGCCTGGTCCCGCTCGTGCGGCTCGTTGGCGATCACGTGGATCTCGCCGCACGCCGCCTCGTTGACGAACTGCTCGGCCAGCGGGTCCAGGTGGACCGCCGTGACCCGCAGCTCGGTGGAGCGGGTGGCGCGGGAGATCAGCGAGAGGCCGACGATGCTCGCGATGAAGAACGAAGCGATCTTGACGCCGTCCGGCCGCTCGAAGACGTTGTCGATCAGGGTGTAGGCCAGGACGAACGAGATGAGCGCGAACCCGGCCATGGCCTTGTGCTGGCCCTGCTTCCCGGCCGACAGCGTCACCGCGACCGCGGCCGAGAGCATGAGCACGAGCACGCCGGTGGCGTACGCGCCGCCCTGGGCGTCCACGTCGGCGTCGAAGATGATCGTGATGGCGAACGCGATGACCGAGAACACCAGCACCAGCGGCCGGATCGCGCCCGTCCACTCCGGCGCCATGCCGTACCGGGGCAGGTAGCGCGGCACCAGGTTGATCAGCCCGGCCATCGCCGAGGCCCCGGCGAACCACAGGATCGCGATCGTGGAGATGTCGTACACGGTGCCGAACCAGTTGCCCAGAAATTCGTGCGCCAGGTAGGCCAGCGCCCGGCCGTTCGCCTTGCCGCCGGGCTCGAACTCCTGATGCGGGATGAGCACGGTGGTGACGAAACTGGAGAAGATCAGGAAGACGCTCATGATCAGCGCGGCGGTGGTGAGCATCCGCCTGGTGCCCTTGATCCGCTCCTGGATCTCGCCCTTGACCACCGGCATCACCGCGACACCGGTCTCGAACCCGGACAGGCCCAGCGCCAGCTTCGGCATGACCACAAGAGACAGGCCGATCATGGCCAGCGGGCTGGAGAAGTCCAGGCTCAGCGCACGTTTCCAGTCGACGACCACCTGAGGGGCCTCCAGCACGTGCACGATGGCCGTCGAGACCACGACCGCGTTCAGCGCCAGGTAGACGAAGACGAGCACCACGGCGATGCCGATCGCCTCGGTGAAGCCCATCAGGAACACGCCGCCGAGCAGGGCCAGCAGCACGAGCGTCACGATGACCCGCTCCCCAGCCAGGAAGCCCGGCACGAACGGGTTCTCCAGGATGTGGGCGGTCGCGTCCGCCGCCGACAACGTCATCGTGATCACGAAGTCGGTGGCCGCGAAGCCGAGCAGGACCAGCACGAACAGCTTGCCCCACCACTGCGGCGCCAGCTTCTCCAGCATCGCGATCGAGCCCTGCCCGTACGGGCTCTCGACCGCGACCCGGCGGTAGACCGGCAGCGCGCCCAGCAACGTGAGCGCCACCAGGAACAACGTGGCCAGCGGCGAGAGCAGCCCGGCCGCCAGCGCCGCGATGCCCGGCTGGTAGCCCAGCGTGGAGAAGTAGTCCACGCCGGTCAGGCACATCACCCGCCACCACGGGTGCTTCACATGAGGACCGTGCTCGATCTGCTTCCGGTCGGTCTGCAAACCCTCCAGCAACCAGGAACGCAGCGTCCCTTCCGTGGGGGCCGGCTTTTTCGCCAGCACCATAACGGTCACCCCTCCGAAATGGCCGCATAAATACGCATCGCACACTATCCAGGCCAAAGAGGTGATTAGCCTGGTCAGGGCGTCAAGAAAACGTATAAATCGGAGACTGACCAGTACCGTCTCGGCACTATCGGCCCGGCCGTAACAAGATGCCCGGTTCGTGACGAGGTCATGCCCGGCCGGTGATCACGTCTCTGGTTAGGCAGGCCGCTGACCAGCAGAGTTGCACTCAGTCGATGTGAAGGAGTCGTCATGGGTGCCCTGCTACAGCGCCGGGACTTTCGCAAGGCCACGTCCGCGTGGCATGGTCCGCTCAGCTACTGCGCGGCGGCGATGGCGGTGCTGGCCGTCGGCTGCGCGATCGGGCTCGCGGTGGACGGGCGGACACTGATGGGCCAGGGGGTGTGGCTCAAGCCGATCAAGTTCGCGATCTCCCTCGGGCTCTACGCGCTCACGCTGGCCTGGATGATCGGCCAGGCCCGGCGGTGGCGGCGGACGTTGTGGTGGCTGGGCACGGTGACCGTGGGCGGCTTCCTCCTCCCGGAGATCACGGCCATCACCTTCCAGGCGGCACGGGGCGTGCGCAGCCACTTCAACTTCGCCACCGGGCTGGACGAGACGGTGTTCATGATCATGGGTGGCGCCGCGTACCTGGGCTGGCTGCTGACCTTCGCGATGGGGATCCTCCTGATGGCGCAGCGCCGCCTGGACCTGGCGATGGCGTGGGCGATCCCGCTGGGGCTGGCCATCTCGCTCGCGGGCATGTCCGTCGGCTACCTGATGACCGCTCCCACCCCCGGCCAGGCGGAAGGGCTGGCCAGGGGGCTGAGCCTGACCACGATCGGCGCGCACAGCGTCGGCGCGCCCGACGGCGGCGCCGGCATGGCGGTCACCGGGTGGGAGACCGGCGCGGGCGACCTGCGGGTGGCGCACTTCGTCGGCCTGCACGCCCTGCAGGTGCTCCCGCTGATCGCGATCGGCCTGCGCCTGCTCGCCCGGCGCTTCCCGGTCCTCGCGGGCGCCGGCACCCGTACCGCGCTGGTGGTCGTCTCCGCGCTCGGGTACGCGGGGCTCACGGGGCTGGTGCTGTGGCAGGCGCAGCGCGGGCAGGCCCTCGTCCACCCCGACGCGTCGACGCTCGGCGCCGCCGCCGCTCTCGCCGGGCTGGTCTCGGTCTGCGCGGCCGCGGTCCTGGCCGTCTCCGCCCGCAGGCCCAGGGCGTCGGCCGGGCCGCGCGTCCCCGCCGCCGCGGTCGGGACCTCCGCCTGATCCCCGGCACCCGGCGTCTCCTAGGCTGCTCGGGTGCACAAGCGGGCGATGCTGATCGTTGTCGTGGTGTTCGCGGGCTTCGCGAGCATCTACGTGGCCGCCGGTTCGCCCCTGGCGCTGGCCGTGTTCGGGGTGCAGGTCGCCTTCGCCCGGTGGCGGTCGTGGTGGCTGGTCCCCCTCCAGGCCGTCCTGGCGTACGGGTCGGTCCTGCTGTCCGGCTCCTCCGTCGGCGTGCTCGGCTTCGTCGGCGGGACGTTGCTGCTGACCCGGCTGTGGCCGCTCGCCCTGGCGGTGGCGGCGAGCGCCGCGCTGCTCGGCCCCGCCGACCCGGTGATCAGCATGGTGCTGATCTCCCTGGTCGTCTACGGCCTGACGAAGATGATCGACCGGATCGACGAGGTGCACGCGGCCAGGCTCGCGCTGGCGGTGACGGCGGCGGCCGAGGAGCGGCTGCGCATCGCCGCCGAGCTGAGCGCGGGCCTGGGCAGGGCGCTGGCCGCGATCGCCGACGGCGCCCGGACGGGCGAGCCCGACGTGGAGACCGCCCGCCGCTCGCTGGCCGAGGCCAGGGCCGCGGCGGCGAGCTACCGGGCCATGTCCCTGGCCCCCGAGACCACCACCGCCAAAGCAATGCTGACCGCCGCGGGCGTCACCGTGGACGTGCGCGTCGGGCACGCCGAGCCACTGGGTCCCGCGGGAGCGCTCCTGGCGGCGGTGCTCCGGGAGGCCGTGACGGAGATCGTACGGCGGCGCACGGCCACCACCTGCCGCATCGAGACCTTCACGGAGGCGGGCACGGTACGGCTGCGCGTCTCCCACGACGGCGCGCGCACGGCCGGCGACGAGAGCCTGGGCGACCTGCCGGCCCAGGTCGAGGAGGCAGGCGGCACGCTCACCGTCGGGCTCACCGACGAGGCCCTGGTGACGGTGGAGGCGAGGCTGCCCGCCACGGTCACCGAGCCCGTGCCCGACCCGGGTGGCAGCGTGCTGCCGATGGCGCTGCTGGCGGCCGTGCTGGTGGGGTTCTCGGCCAAGGCGCTGCTGGTGGCCGGCTCGCCGTGGCCGGCGATCCCGCTGGCCGTCATCGTCTTCATGCAGCTGCGATCGGTCGAGGGGCGGCACCCGGTGGCGCTGTCGATCATGGCGGTGCTGACGTTCGCGCCGATCCCGCTGTTCGGGCAGGCATGGCTGGGAGTGGCGGGGTTCCTGGCGGGGCCGATCCTGCTGGCCTTCCCGTGGGCGGCGGCGCTGCCGCTGGTGGCGGCCATCGTCGCGGTGGTCGCGGCGGCCGGCGTGCTGCTCGGCCTGCCGGTCCCGCTGATCGTCAACTACCCGATCAGCACGGTCGTGACCGGCCTGGTCGTGTACGGGCTGTTCAAGCTCGCCCAGCTGGCCAGGGAGCTGCACGAGTCGCGGGACGGCCCGGCCCGCGCGGCCGTCGTCGAGGAACGCCTGCGCGCCGCCCGGGACCTGCACGACCTCCTCGGGCACACCCTGGCGGCGATCCTGCTCAAGTGCGAGCTCGCCCGCCGCCTCGACGCCGAGCGGGCACGCAAGGAGCTGGACGACGTCCTGTCGATGACCGAGCAGGCGATGCGGGACCTGCGGACGGTGTCGGGCGGGCATCGGGAGCTGTCCCTGGCCACCGAGGCGGAGTCGGCCCGTTCGCTGCTGGCGACCGCGGGCATCGACGTCCTGCTCGACCTGGGCCACGACACCCTCGCCGGGGAGGCCGACACCACGCTCGGCATCGTGCTCAGGGAGGCCGTCACCAACGTCCTGCGGCACAGCTCGGCCCGCCGGTGCACGATCACGACGTCCGTACGGGACGGCGCCGTACGGCTGAGCGTGCGCAACGACGGGGCACGGGCCGCGGAGGGACGCCGCGGCTCGGCCGGGATCGGCAACCTCACCACCCGGCTGACGGCCCTCGACGGGCGGCTGGCCGTGTCCCAGGAGGACGGCTGCTTCGAGCTGACCGCCACGGTCCCGATCTAGATCCAGCCCGCCTCGGTGGCGATGCGTACGGCGTCGGTGCGGTTGCGGGCGTTGAGCTTGGCGACGATCGCGGTGATGTAGTTGCGGACGGTCCCCGCGGTCAGGAAGAGCTGGCCCGCGATCTCGGTCGCCTCGGCGCCCGCCGCGACCAGCCGCAGGACGTCGGCCTCGCGCGAGGTGAGCGGGTTGTCGGCCAGGTTCCACGCGGTGCTGGCGAGCGACGGGTCGAGAACCCGTTCGCCCCGCGCCACCTTCCTGATCGCGCCCGTCAGCTCCTCCGGCGAGGCGGTCTTCAGGAGGAAGCCGTCCACCTGGGAGGCGAGCGCGCGGCGGAGGTGGCCCGGCTTGCCGTGGCCGGTGAGCATGAGCGTGCGGCAGCCCGGCAGCTTCGCGCGCAGCTCGCCGGCGGCGTCGAGGCCGTCGATCGCGCCGGGCATGTCGACGTCCAGGACGGCCACGTCCGGCTGGTGGACCAGGGCGGCGGAGACCACCGCGTCCCCGGACTCGACCGCCTGGACCACCTCGATGTCAGGCTCGATGCTGATCAGGGCCACGAGTGCCTCCCTGATGACGTGCTGGTCCTCGGCCAGGAGAATGCGGATCACCTGACCATTATGTCCGGATCATGATGAGGTCATGGCGGGGTGGTGACCGGCTCTCTGGTGGCTGAAAGCGCAGATCAGCAGGCTTGAGGCATGACAGAGGCAGTGCGGTTGGACGCGGTGAGCAAGGTGTACGGCAGGGGCCGGAGCGCGGTGGCGGCCCTGCGCGAGGTGTCGATCGCCATCCCCCGGGGCACCTTCACCGCCGTCATGGGCCCCTCGGGCTCGGGCAAGAGCACGTTCCTGCACTGTGCGGCCGGGCTCGACGTCCCGAGCTCGGGATCGGTACGGCTGGGCGGCACCGACCTGGCGGGCATGGACGAGAACGCGCTGACCGAGCTCCGGCGGCAGCGCGTCGGCTTCGTGTTCCAGGCCTTCAACCTGGTCTCCGCGCTGACCGTGACGGAGAACATCACGTTGCCGCTCATGCTGGCCGGCGCCCGGGTCGACCAGGGCTGGCTGCGGGAGGTCGTGCAGCGGGTGGGCCTCGACGGCCGTGCCGGGCACCGCCCGGCCGAGCTCTCCGGCGGCCAGCAGCAGCGCGTGGCGATCGCCAGGGCGCTGGTGACCAGGCCGGAGGTGGTGTTCGGCGACGAGCCGACCGGCGCGCTGGACACGATGACCGCCCGCGACGTGCTGACCCTCCTGCGGGAGGTGGTCTCCGGGCTGGGCCAGACCGTGGTGATGGTCACCCACGACCCGGTGGCGGCCTCGTACGCCGACAACGTGCTGTTCCTGGCCGACGGCCGGATCGTGGACGCGATGGCGGCTCCCACCGCCGAGAAGGTGGCCGGGCGCATGACCGGGCTGGGGGCGTGGAACTGATGATCTCCTTCGCGTTGAGGATGCTCCGCCACCGCAAGGCCGGGTTCGCCGGCGCGTTCGTGGCCCTGCTGTGCGCGGCGGCTCTGGTGACGGCGTGCGGGATGCTGCTGGACACGGGCCTGCGCGGCGGGGTGGCGCCCGAGCGGTACGCCGGCGCCCCCGTGATCGTGGCGGGCGACCAGTATGTCCGGCAGGCCAAGGAGAGCGGCAAGGAGAAGGCCAAGCTCCTGTCCGAGCGCAGGTGGATCCCGGCCTCCCTGGCGCAGGATCTCGCCCGCGAGCCCGGCGTGACGAAGGTGGTCACCGAGGTGACCTTCCCCTACGCCGGGTTCACCGCCCACGGCTGGGAGTCGGCCGCGCTCACCCCGTTCACGCTCGCCGAGGGGCGCGCCCCCAAGGCCGCGGACGAGGTGGTCGTGGACGCCCGCCACGCCGGCCGGGCGATCCCCGGCCACCGCGTGGTGGGGGTGACCGCGCAGGCGCTGCCCGGCCAGGACACGATCTTCTTCGCCACCGGCGAGGCCCGCCGCCTGGCCGGACGCGCGGGCCTGGTGACGGCGATCGGCGTCTGGCCCGGGATCGAGGTCGCCGTCAAGGGCGCCGTGGCCTACACCGGCGACGAGCGCGGCGCGGTCGAGTTCCCCGAGGCGGAGAACGCCCGGGTCAAGCTCATCAGCCTGGGCGGCGCGCTCGGCGGCACCTCGCTGCTGGTGGCGATCCTCGTCGTGGTGGGCACGTTCGCGCTGTCCATGCAGCAGCGCCGGCGTGAGATCGCCCTGTTGCGGGCCGTCGGCGCCCTCCCCGGGCAGGTCAGAAGGCTTGTCGGCGGCGAGGCCCTGCTCATCGGCGCGGTCGCCGGGGCGCTCGGCTCCGGGGCCGGGATCCTGCTCGGGTTCTGGCTGCGGTCCAGGTTCGTCGACCTGGGCGCGATGCCGGCGAACCTGCGACTGGTGGTCAGCCCGTTCCCCCCGATCGTCGCGGTCCTGACCACGCTGGTGGCCGCGTGGGTGGCGGCGCGCGTCTCCGCCCGCCGTACGGCGCGGATCAGGCCGGTGGAGGCGCTGGGAGAGACGGCGATGCCCGCCGCCGGGATCCCGCCGGTGCGGCTGGTCGCGGGCCTGCTCGCCCTGGCCGGCGGCGTGGTCCTGACGATCGTGCTGTCCGGCCTGAACACGGAGGCGGCCTCCAGCCCGGTCACCATGCTGACCGCGCTGGTGTGGACGATCGCGGTCGCCCTGCTCGGGCCGGTGGTCGCGCGGGCGGTGACGGCGCTGCCGCTGCGCGCGCCCGGCGTGGCCGGCTACCTCGCGCGCAAGAGCCTGCGCGCCGGCACCGGACGGCTGGCCTCGGTGATCGTGCCGCTGACCCTGATGACCGCGATGACGTGCACGATCCTGTTCGTGCAGACCACCATGGGACACGCCGCGCAGGGCGAGCTGAGCGCGGGTGTCAGGGCCGACCACGTGCTCGGGCCCGGCGCCTCCGCCGCCGCCGCGCGCCAGGTGCCCGGCGTGCGTGCCGTCACGGAGGTGCTGCGCACGTCGGTCAGGATCGACCTCGAGAAGTACGCCGTCCAGGCCGTCACGCCCGGCGGCCTGGACCGGACGATGGACCTGGACGTGGTGGCGGGCTCGCTGGACGGGCTCGGCGACACGTCGGCGGCGATCAGCCGCACCGCCGCCGACCGCCTGGACGCCGGCCTGGGAGACCGGCTGAAGCTGGTGCTCGGCGACGGAACCCCCGCCGAGGTGCGGGTCGTCGCGATCTACGCCCGCGGTCTCGGCTTCGGCGACCTGACCCTTTCCCGCGGGCTCGTCGCGGGCCACGTGGACGACCCGCGGGGCACCGTCCTGGTCTCCGGCGGGGACCGGGAGGCGCTCCGGCGGGCGTCCGGCGTGCCGGTGCTCGACGGGGCCGGAACGGCGCAGGTGGAGAGCCCCAACGCGGCGGTCACGTACGTCGCCATGGGCCTGATCATCGCCTTCTGCGCGATCGCCGTGGTCAACACGCTGGCCATGTCCACCCTGGCCAGGTCCAGGGAGCTCGCCCTGCTGCGGGTGGTGGGCACGACGCGGCGGCAGGCGGCGCGGATGCTGCGTGCGGAGACACTGACGGCGACGGTCGTGGCGGTGGCCCTCGGGACGGCGATCTCGCTGGTGACGCTGGTCGCCTTCAGCGCGGGGATGACGGGGTCGGCGCTGCCGTACGTGCCGCCGGTCGCGTACCTCGCGGTGGTCGCCGCCGTGGCGGCCCTGGCGCTGGTGGCCACGGCCGTCCCGGGCAGGTTCGCGCTGAGCTCCCGTCCGGCGGACACGCTCGCGGCGCGCGAGTGAGGGGCCAGGTCTCAGGCGGGCAGCCAGCGGAGCCAGCCACCGTGCATCGCGGAGAACGCGACGGGACGCCCGTCGAGCGCGAGCGCGTAGGTGAGGACGTCCGCCGGCGGCCGCTCGCGGAGCCGGGCGTCCACGCCGGGTAGGACTCCCGGGTCCTCCTGGGCGATCCAGTGGCCGGCGAGCCGCCGGACCTGCTCCACGAACGTGGCGCGCCCGTCGTCCGGAACGTAGTAGAGGACCGCGGTGTGGTAGACGACGAGCGTGGCGTGCGCGGGCGCCTGGGCGGCCACCTCGCCGACCAGCGCGTTGAGGTCTCCCCGCACGATGCGGGGCGGATCCCGGCGCGCCACGTCGATGGCGGTGTCCAGGCGCCGCAGGCGGTCGTGCTGTCCGGGCCAGACCAGCGTCCGCAGCCACCGGACGTCGTCGGGGTCGGTGACGTCGAGGGGGTTGAGGTCGATGCCGGCCCGCCAGGCGACGGTCACCGCGCCGCCCGGTTCGGCGAAGGGCGACTCGCCCTCGGTGCGGCAGCGCAGCCGTAGCGGGCTGTCCACGTCCCCGGCCAGGCGCCCGTCGTAGTCGTAGCCGTAGCGGTCGGGCAGCAGGCACAGCCCGGCCGACGCGCCGACCTCCAGCAGCGCCAGCGGCTGCGGGAGCGAGGCGAGCAGCGGGTAGAGAGCGGCGCACCGGGCCGCCTCGTTGGTCTGGGTACGGCGGGCGAGCATCGTGGCGACGACCGCGTCGCGGTGGTCGAGCACGGATCGGCGGAACTCCTGATAGCCGGCGGGCGTCCCCGCGACGTACCGGGCGGCGGCGAACAGCAGGTTGGGCTGCCGCTTGGCGGGCGGGAGGCCGGACAGCAGCGCGATCAGGTCGGGGTCGTCGGCCACCCCGGAGGCGAGCTGCTCGTACAGCGGCGACGAGCCGCGGGCCTCCCTCGACGCGAAGCGCCGGTACTGTTCCGCGGTCGTCGGCTCCATGATCGGCACTCTAACGAGGCGGCCCGCCCCTGGGAACGGAGCGGGCCGGCCGGGTGTCACTTGCGATAGATGTGGATGTTCTTGAGGTAGTTGTCGCTGCGCGCCGACATCCCTGCCCGGCCGTAGAGGCCGGCCTTGAAGTAGTGGGTGGCCGCCCCGCGATCGTTGAAGCTGGTGCGGTACTGGCGGTTGACGAAGATGTGGATCTTGCCGATGCCGGTCTCGTGGACGACGTTGAGCCGGATGTACTTGTCGTACACGGGGGCGTAGATCTGCGTCGTGGAGTCGTAGTAGTTGATGCTGTCGGTGTTCATGGCCAGCGTCATGAACGCCGTCGCCGACGTCGCACCGCCGAAGACCTGCATGACGCACATCCGGTGCGTGCCCGCCCCGATCTTCATGTCGCACTCGAACTGCGCGTCCCCCGAGGTGTAGTCGTTGTGGAAGCGCAGCTCGCTGCGCGGGCCCGAGTCCTGGCCGGGGAAGGTGCTGGGGTCGGTGTCGTACACCCAGAAGTGGTGCTCGCCGGTGGCGGCGTCGTACGTGTGGCGGGTCCTGTCGGGCGGCTGGTGGACGGAGTAGGTGGGGAAGATCTCCGTCCAGCCGGAGCCGATGGGGCCCGCCGCCTGGGCGGTGGCGGCCCGGGCCGCCGGGGCGCCGCCGAGGAGCGGGACGGCGAGGCCGGCCATCGTGCCGCCGAGCACCGCGCGGCGGCTGGGTGCGTGATCCATGCGTTCCTCCTAGGTGTGGAGCCGGAGTACGGCGGAGCGGGCGGGTTCCTGGTGCATTTGCGAAAGGTTGCGAAACATCAATCTGCCGGAAACGTAGGCGAAACGTCGGATGTCGTCAAGGGCTTGTCCGAGACGGCAGACTTAGGGGACGGGAGGATGTGAACAGTGGACGACATCACGACGGAGCGGCGGAGCACGATGGCCGACATCGCGGCTCAGGCCGGCGTCTCGGTCTCGACCGTGTCCAAGGTGCTGCACGGGAGGTCGGATGTCTCCGCGAAGACCAGGGGCAAGGTCCAGCGGCTGCTCGGCCAGCACGGCTATTCGCTGCCCGGCCGCTACGAGCATCCCGGCGGCCTGATCGAGTTCGTCATCAACGAGCTGGACAATCCCTGGGCGGTGGAGCTGATCCGCGGCGCCGAGGAGGCGCTGCAGGCCGAGGGCATGGGCCTGGTCGTCTCGGCCGTGCACAAGCGGAGCAACCTGGCCCGCCAGTGGCTCGACGATCTCGGCACGCGCGGCTCGCTCGGCGCGATCCTGGTCATCTCCGAGCTCTCGGCCGACCAGGAGCGCGAGCTGCGGCGGCTGGGCATCCCGTTCGTGGTGGTGCAGCCGTCCGTGGACGAGGGCCCCGACGTGCCGTCGGTCGGCTCGACCAGCTGGAACGGCGGCTTCACCGCGACCAGGCACCTGATCGAGCTCGGCCACCGGCGGATCGCGATGATCACCGGCCCCGCGCACCGGCTGACCTCGCGGGCCCGGCTCGACGGCTACCGCGCCGCGCTCGACCAGGTGGGCATCGAGGTCGACCCGGCCCTGATCCGGCACGGCGACTACAGCCACGAGCCGGCCTACCACCACGCCATGGAGCTGCTGGACCTGCCCGACCGCCCCACGGCCGTCTTCGCGGGCAACGACATTCAGGCGCTGGCGACGTACCGGGCGGCCCACGCGCGCGGCCTGCGCGTGCCGGAGGACCTGAGCGTGGTCGGGTTCGACGACCTGTCCTTCGCGCAGTGGATCGCCCCCACGCTCACCACCGTGCGCCAGCCCCTGGCCAACATGGCGGCCATGGCCGCCCGCATGCTGATCCAGCTCATCAACGGCCAGGAGCCCGACACGCCGCGGGTCGAGCTGGCGACCAGCCTGGTGATCCGCGAGAGCACCGCGCCGGCGCCTGGTTAGCGGCCTGCGGGTGGCGTGTCAGAAAAAAAACGAAAATCCGGTGTCTGGTCTGTCGATCCGGCCCAGGGGAGTTCGACGCGTTGGCGAGAGACCTCGTAGGAAGGAAACGCCATGCAGAAGATCACCACGTTCCTCTGGTTCCACGACCAGGCCGAGGAGGCCGCCGGGTTCTACACCTCGCTCTTCAAGGACTCGCGCGTCCTCGAGGTCACGCCCGGGCCCACCGGGGCGGCCATGGTGGTGACGTTCGAGCTGGCCGGGCAGCGGTTCATCGCGCTGAACGGCGGCCCGGAGTTCACGTTCACCGAGGCCATCTCGCTCTACGTCGACTGCGACTCGCAGGAGGAGGTCGACGAGCTGTGGGCGAAGCTCACCGAGGGCGGCGAGGAGTCGCAGTGCGGCTGGCTCAAGGACAGGTACGGCCTGTCCTGGCAGATCATCCCGCGCCGCCTCCAGGAGCTGATCGGCGACCCCGACCCGGAGCGGGCGCAGCGCGCCGTCAAGGCCATGATGGGGATGAGGAAGATCGACGTCCAGGGCCTGGAGAACGCGGCCAACGGCTAGGCGCGGGTGGGCGGGCCGTCCCGGTCCGCCCACCGCCGGGAAAATGCGGTGCGGGCAGGACGATCACTGAAGTAGCGTCGGCGGCCATGAGCCTCTCGCGCGTACGCCCTCCCGCCGTCGCAGACGAACGTACCCAGCTCATCGGCTGGCTCGACCTGCAGCGCGCGCTCGTGCGGTGGAAATGCGAGGGCCTGTCGGAGGAGGACGCCCACCGGCCGGTCCTGCCGACCTCGCCGCTCATGACGGTGGCGGGCCTGGTCTCCCACATGCGCTGGACCGAGCACTGCTGGTTCGAGGTCCTCTTCCTGGGCCGCGACTCGGCCCCCAATCCGCAGTTCGACGAGACGGCGGAGGACCTCGACATGCGGGTCGAGGGCGTCCCGCTGGCCCGGCTCCTCGACGAGTTCGAGCAGCAGTGCGCGGTCTCCAACGAGATCGTCGCCGCCCACTCGTTCGACGACGTGGGCGAGTTCCCCGGCTTCAGCTCCAACGCCGCCACCCTGCGCTGGATCCTGATCCACATGGTCGAGGAGACCGCCAGGCACGTCGGCCACCTCGACACGGTCAGGGAGCTGCTCGACGGCGCCAAGGGCTACTACTGAGCCAGCGGCTTCTCGTAGCAGCGGGTCAGCGGGGCGTCCACGTACTTCCCGTACGGCTCGATCGGCCGGTACGCGCACCGCTCGTACAGCGCGATGGCCTCGGGCTGCCGCAGCCCGGTCGCCAGCCGCAGCCGCCGGTAGCCCAGGTCCCAGGCCAGCCCTTCCAGCGCGCCCAGGATCGACGTGGCGATGCCGCGCCCGCGATACTCGGGCAGCACGAACATCCGCTTGAGCTCCCCGGTGAGGTCGTCCACGGGCTGCACGGCGCCGCAGCCGACGGCCCGGCCGTCCACCGACGCCACGAGGAACCTCGCGCCTTCCTTGACATGCGAGCGCCCCTCGGGCCCGTAACGCGCCACCAGCTCCGCGAACGCCGCGTCGAGCAGTTCGGTCAGCTCGCCGTCCTCGGCGGCCCGCTCTTCGATCAGCATGCCGATATGGTAGAGATCGCCCCTTACAGGCCGAGCATCTGGGCGGGCTCGGCGATGACCTGCTGGATGATCAGCCCCGCCGCGCCCAGCACGGCGGCGTCCGCGCCGATGCCGGAGACCACGAGAGCGGGCGGCATGCCCCGCATGTGGCCCAGCCGGGTGCCCAACCCCTCCGCCACCGGCCCTTCGAGCCAGGGGAAGAGCGGCGCGTAGATCCCGCCGAGCACGATCCGGCCCGGGTCGAGCAGGTGCACGGCCGAGGTGAGCGCCACGCCGAGCGCGTGCCCGGCCCGCCCGCACGCCTCCAGCGCCCGGCGCTCCCCCGACTCCAGCCGCGTGACCAGCTCGGACACCGAGGGCAGTGGCCCCAGCAGGGCGTCCTGACCGGCGTACACCTCCAGGCAGCCCCGCCCGCCGCACCTGCAGGCGGGCCCGTCCGGCACCACGACCACGTGGCCGAGCTCGCCCGCCAGCCCGAACGTCCCCCTGAACACGGTGCCGTCCACCACGAGCCCGGCCCCGATGCCGATCTCGCCGGACACGTAGAGGAAGTCCGTCTCCCGCGAGCCGAACCACAGCTCGCCGAGCGCCGCCAGGTTCGCCTCGTTGTCGATGACGAAGGGCAGGTCGACGAGGTCCGGCACGCGTACGTCCCGCCAGCCCAGATGCGGCGCGTTGCGCAGCACCTCGCCCTCGACCGTCCCGGGCACGGCCAGGGCGGCGCCGATGACCCGCAGCCCGCCCAGCTCGGCCTCGGCCGTGGTCTCCTTCACCAGGTCGCGCAGGCTCCCGAGGATGTCCACGGGGTCGGAGTTGCGGTTGTCGGCCGGCCGGGTACGGCGCAGCCGCACCTCCCGGGTCAGATCGACGACGCACGCGGCCAGGTAGTCGATGTTGATCTCCAGCCCCAGCGTGGCGACCCGGTCGCCGCTCAGGCTCACGGCCACGCCCGGCCGCCCCCGCTCGCCGCCCCGCACGGCCCCGCCCTCGGCCACCGCTCCCGCCTCGATCAGGTCGGACACGAGGCTGGACACGGTGGTCTTGGTGAGCCCCGTCATCTCGGCGAGCGCGGCCCGGGTGTGCGGTCCTGATCGGTGGATGGCGCCCAGGACTACGGCCAGGTTACGGGCGCGCATGGAATCATGCCGAACCCCTCTTGACGCCGCCATGCCTACCTCCTCAGGATTATGTACAGATTATGGACTAAACCGAGGAGCACCCCAAATGACCGATTTCATCCCAACCCCGACCGACCAGTTCACCTTCGGCCTCTGGACGGTCGGCTGGCAGGCGCGCGACCCCTTCGGCGACGCCTCGCGGGCGCCGCTCGACCCGGTGGAGTCCGTCCACAAGCTCTCGGAGCTCGGCGCGTACGGCGTCACGTTCCACGACGACGACCTGCTCGCCGTCGAGCCCGACCGGGACAAGGCCATCGCCGCGTTCAGGAAGGCCCTGGACGAGACCGGCATGAAGGTCCCGATGGCCACCACGAACCTCTTCACCCACCCGGTCTTCAAGGACGGCGCGTTCACCAGCAACGACCGCGACGTCCGCCGGTACGCGCTGCGCAAGGTGATCAGGAACATCGACCTGGCCGCCTCGCTCGGCGCCAAGACGTACGTGTGCTGGGGCGGCCGCGAGGGCTCGGAATCGGACTCGGCCAAGGACGTCAAGGCCGCGCTCGACCGCTACAAGGAGGGCCTGGACACGCTGTGCTCGTACGTACGCGAGCGCGGCTACGACCTCCGCTTCGCCCTCGAGCCCAAGCCGAACGAGCCCCGCGGCGACATCCTCCTGCCCACGATCGGCCACGCCCTGGCGCTGATCAACGAGCTGGAGCACCCGGAGATGGTGGGCCTCAACCCCGAGGTCGGCCACGAGCAGATGGCCGGGCTCAACTTCGTGCACGGCATCGCCCAGGCGCTGTGGCACGGCAAGCTCTTCCACATCGACCTCAACGGCCAGCACGGCCCCAAGTACGACCAGGACCTGATCTTCGGCCACGGCGACCTCAAGAGCGCCTTCTTCCTGGTCGACCTGCTGGAGAACGGCGGCTACGACGGCCCCCGCCACTTCGACTACAAGCCGCTGCGCACCGAGGACGCCCAGGACGTGTGGGACTCGGCGGCCGCGAACATGCGCACCTACCTGATCCTCAAGGAGAAGTCGCGGGCCTTCCGCGCCGACCCCGAAGTGCAGGAGGCCCTGAGCGCCTCCCGCGTGGACGAACTCGCCCAGCCCACGCTTGCGCCGGGCGAGACCTGGGCAGACCTGGCCAAGGACGACTTCGACCCCGAAGTGGCCGCCGCCCGCGGCTTCCACTTCACCCGGCTCAACCAGCTCGCGCTCGAGCACCTCCTGGGGGTACGCGGATGACGAAACCGATCAGTGTCCAGCTCTACACCGTCAGGGACGCGCTGGCGGCCGACCGCGACACGGTGCTGAGCCGGATCGCGGAGATCGGCTACCGGTCCGTCGAGCCCTACGACCCCACGACGGACCCCAAGGGCTTCCGCGAGGTCGTGGACGACCTGGGGCTGACGGTGTCGAGCACGCACGCGTACGCGCTGCTCAGCAAGGACCCGTCGGAGGTCTTCGACGCCATCGCCACGGTCGGCACCGACCTGGTGATCATCCCCGGCGGCATCGAGCACGAGGAGTTCACCACGCGCGACGGCCTGTCGCGCACGGCCGATCTGCTGAACGGCTTCGCCGAGCAGGCGGCCCGGTACGGGATGCGGATCGGCTACCACAACCACTGGTGGGAGATCGAGCCCGAGATCGACGGCCGGCACGCCATCGAGGTGCTGGCCGACCTGCTCGCTCCCGAGGTGTTCCTGGAGATCGACACCTACTGGGCGGCGGTGGGCGGCGCGGACGTGCCGGCCCTGCTCGGCCGCCTCTCCGAGCGCGTCCTGGCGCTGCACGTCAAGGACGGCCCGGTGGTCAAGGGCGAGCCGCACACCGCGGTGGGCCGCGGCGTCATGGCGGTGCCCGAGATCCTCGACGCCGCACCCGACGCCTGGCGCATCGTCGAGCTCGACGAGTGCGCGACCGACGTCTTCGCCGCTCTCGCGGACAGCCACGCCTACCTCACCTCCCTGGAGAGCTCTTGAGCAACGGCCCCATCGGCGTCGCCCTCATCGGCGCCGGGAACATCAGTGGCCAATACCTTCGAAACCTCACCTCATTCCCCGACGTCCGTGTGCTCGGCCTCGCGGACATCGACACCGAGCGGGCCGCCGCGGTCGCGGCCGAGTACGGCGTCCCCGTGTCAGGCACCCTCGCCACCGTCCTGGCGGTGCCCGAGGTCGAGATCGTCGTCAACCTCACCGTCCCGTCCGCGCACGCGGCCGTCGCGCTGGAGTCGCTGCGCGCCGGCAAGCACGTGTACGGCGAGAAGCCGCTGGCCATGAGCGTGGACGAGGCCGCCAAGGTCGTGGCCGAGGCCGCCAACCTGGGCCTGCGGGTCGGCGGCGCCCCCGACACGTTCCTGGGCGCCGGGCTCCAGTCGGCCCTGCACGCCCTGCGCTCCGGCCTCATCGGCGAGCCGGTCGCCGTCACGTCCGCCATCCAGAACCTGGGGCCGGAGTCCTGGCACCCCAACCCCGAGTTCTTCTACCAGCCGGGCGGCGGCCCGCTCTTCGACCTCGGCCCCTACTACCTGACGGCCCTGGTGTCGCTGCTCGGGCCCGTCACCCGGGTGGCGGCCGACACCCGCAAGGCGCGGCCGCACCGCGTCGTCGGCTCGGGGCCCAAGGAGGGCCTGGTCTTCCCCGTGGACGTCCCGACGCACGTCAACGCGCTGCTCGACTTCCCGGGGACGGCGACGGCGACGGCCACGTTCAGCTTCGACTCGCCGGTCCCCCGCCGGATGATCGAGATCATCGGCACCGAGGGCGCGCTGTCGCTCCCCGACCCCAACACCTTCGAGGGCCCGTTGCTGGCCCGGGGACCGCGCGACGCGGACTGGCGCGAGCTGCCGGTGTCGGGCACCACGGCCGGGCGCGGCATCGGCGTGCTCGACCTGGCCAGGTCGCTCCGGGCGGGCACGGAGCACCGGGCGTCGGGGGAGCTGGCGTACCACGTGCTCGAGCTCATGTGCGCCATCTCGGAGTCGGGCGAGCGCGGTGAGTTCCTGCCCATCAACTCCACCTTGACCGCTCCGGACCCGCTCCCCGCCGACTGGGACCCGCACGCGGCGACCTTCTAGCGACCCTGCCCACCCGCCGCCCCGCCGCTCGTCGGCGGTGGGGCGCGGGCCGTCCGGGACTGGCGACACGGAGGGTTTGGATGGTAACGCGTTGGCTTGGGTGACGCGGAGCCGCAAGAATGGCGCGATGGCGGAAAGTGCCGAGACCGACTGGGTCTCCAGGTTCGCGGACGAGGTCATCACCGAGGCGGAGCGGCGCGCGCCCGGCAAACCGATCGTCTGCGCCTCAGGCCTGAGCCCGTCGGGCCCCATCCATCTGGGCAACCTGCGCGAGGTCATGACCCCCCACCTGGTCGCCGACGAGATCCGGCGACGCGGGGTCGAGTGCGTGCACCTGCTGTCCTGGGACGACTACGACCGCTTCCGCAGGGTGCCCGCGGGCGTCGACCCGTCGTGGGCCGAGCACATCGGCAAGCCGCTGACCTCGGTGCCCGCCCCTCCCGGGAGCTCGTACGCCAACTGGGCCGAGCACTTCAAGGCGCCCATGATCCAGGCCCTGGAGGAGCTGGGCGTCGAATACCGCGGCATCAGCCAGACCGAGCAGTACACGCGCGGCGCCTACCGCGAGCAGATCCTGCTGGCCGTGCGCGAGCGCGCGAAGATCGACGCCGTGCTCTCCCGCTACCGGTCGAAGCAGGTGGAGGAGTACTTCCCGTACAAGCCGTACTGCGACCTGTGCGAGCGCGACCTGACGACGGTCACCGCGTACGACGACGCGACCACCGAGCTGGCCTACACCTGCGAGTGCGGCTTCGGCGAGACCGTGCGCCTGGCCGAGCACGACCGCGGCAAGCTCGTCTGGAAGGTCGACTGGCCGATGCGCTGGGCCTACGAGGGCGTGGTCTTCGAGCCGTCGGGGGTCGATCACCACTCTCCCGGCTCGGCGTGGATCGTCGGCGACCAGATCGTGGGCGAGGTGTTCGGCGGCCGGCAGCCGATCGGCCCCATGTACGCGTTCGTCGGCATCACCGGCATGGCCAAGATGAGCAGCTCCAAGGGCGACGTGCCGACTCCCGCCGACGCGCTGGAGATCATGGAGGCGCCGGTGCTGCGCTGGCTGTACGCCCGCCGCAAGCCCGCCCAGTCCTTCAAGATCGCCTTCGACCAGGAGATCCAGCGGCTCTACGACGAGTGGGACGCCCTGGGCCGCAAGATCGCGGATGATCAGGGGCAGCCCGCCGAGCTGGCCGCGTACAGGAGGGCGGTGGGCACGGCCGCGGGCCCGCTGCCCGCCACCCCGCACCCGGTCCCGTACCGGACGCTGGCCTCCATCGTGGACGTCACGACCGGCGACGCCGAGCAGACCCTGCGAATCCTGCGCGACCTCGACGCGATCGAGACGCTCGACGAGGCCCGCCCTCGCCTGGACCGGGCACAGCGCTGGGTCGATGCCCACGTGCCCGCCGGCGAGCGCACGCGCGTGCGCGAGGAGCCGGACGAGGAGCTGCTCGACTCGCTCGGCCAGACCGAGCGCGAGTCGCTGCGGCTGCTGTCCGACGGCCTGGACGACTGGTCGCTGGACAGCCTCACCACGCTCGTGTACGGCGTGCCGAAGCTCCAGGCGGGCCTGCCGGCCGACGCCAAGGCGACACCCGAGCTGAAGGCGGCGCAGCGGGCCTTCTTCGCCCTGCTCTACAGGCTGCTGGTCGGCCGCGACACCGGCCCCAGGCTGCCCACGCTGCTGCTGTCCATCGGCGCCGACCGGGTGCGGAAGCTCGTCGGCACGTGAACGGCGCCGTCCTGATCACCGGCGTCTCGGCCGCCGGCAAGTCCACCGTGGCGCAGGCGCTGGCGGAGCGCCTGCCGCGCTCCGCCCACGTGCGCGGCGACACGTTCCGGCGCATGGTCGTGGGCGGCCGCGCCGAGATGACCCCCGACCTCGACGGCGAGGCGCTCCGCCAGCTGCACCTGCGTCACCGGATAGCGGCGAACACCGCGGACCTGTATTTCGATGCCGGATTCACGCCAATAGTCCAGGACGTTATTCTTGGCCCGGACTTGGAACGGTTTACGAAATTGATTCATACTCGTCCTCTTCATGTAATCGTCCTGGCACCCGATCCGGATGAAGTGGATCGCCGCGAACGTGCCCGCCCCAAGGTCGGGTACGGCTCCGACTGGACGATTACCCAGCTAGACGAGTCGCTGCGGACCGAGACCCCGCGCATTGGCCTATGGTTGGACACCACGCGCCAGACCCCCGGGGAGACCGTCGACGAGATCATCGAGAGGGCCGCGGAGGCGCTGGTCCGATAAATGACGGACCAATGCAAGGCAGTGTCAAGTGACTTGCATGTGTGGCGAGTCATCTTGATTCCATGAACAAGCAGCCTTTCGCCGCCAGCGTCAGTGTCAGTGTCATCGTCCCCGCGATGAACGAGGCCGAGAACCTTCCCCACGTCTTCGCGACGCTGCCCGACTGGATCGACGAGGTGATCCTGGTCGACGGCAACTCGACCGACGACACCATCGCCGTAGCGCGCAGGCTGCGCCCCGACCTCCGGGTCGTCGTGCAGAGCCGGCGCGGTAAGGGCAACGCCCTCATCGAGGGCTTCCAGGCCGCCCGCGGCGACATCATCGTCATGATCGACGCCGACGGCTCGACCGACGGCCGGGAGATCCACTCCTTCGTCTCCACTCTCATCAACGGCGCCGACTTCGCCAAGGGCTCCAGGTACGCCCCTGGTGGCGGCTCGGACGACCTCAGTCCGATCCGCTCGCTCGGCAACAAGGTCCTCACCGGGATGACCAACCTGCTCTACGGCACCCGCTACACGGACCTCTGCTACGGCTACAACGCCTTCTGGGCCCGTCACCTCGACTCCCTCGAGCTCGACTGCGACGGCTTCGAGATCGAGACCCTGATGAACGTCCGCGCCGCCCAGGCCGGCCTCATCATCCACGAGGTCCCCAGCCACGAGCGCTCCCGCATCCACGGCGTGAGCAACCTGAACGCGGTGCGCGACGGCTGGCGCGTGCTCAAGACGATCATGCGGGAGCGTACGCGGGGGGCCGGCGTGCCGGCGCAGACCCAGGTCGCCCTCGCAAAGTGACATCCTTGGACAATGCGCTACATAGTGATCGGGGCCGGAGCAGTCGGCGGAACCATCGGTGCCCGCCTCCACCAAGGCGGGCACGACGTTCTCCTCGTCGCGAGAGGCGCCCACTACGAGGCACTCAAGCGTGACGGCCTGCGCCTGATCACCCCCGAATCCACCGAGACCCTCGACATCCCCGTCGCCGACGGCCCTGTCCCCGCGCGTGACGACGACGTGCTGATCCTGGCCACCAAGTCCCAGGACACCGTCTCCGCGCTGGCCGACTGGCCGTCCGACCTGCCCGTGGCCTGCGCCCAGAACGGCGTCGCCAACGAGCGCATGGTCCTGCGGCGGTTCGACCGCGTTTACGGCGTCTGCGTGTGGCTGCCGGCCCAGCATCTGGAGCCCGGCGTCGTCGCCGCCCACGGACACCCGTACTCGGGCCTGCTCCACGTCGGACGTTATCCCCAGGGTGTGGATGACCTCGCCGAGCGGATCGCCGGCGACCTCGGCAAGCACGGCCTGGTGGGCCTGACCCAGACCGACGTCATGCGCTGGAAGCACGGCAAGCTGCTCAGCAACCTGGGCAACGCCGTGGAGGCGCTCGTGGGCCACGTTCCCGGAAGGGACAAGATCGTCGAGGCGGCCAGGACCGAGGCCAAAGCCTTGCTCGACCGGGCCGGGATCACGTACTCCACGCCGGAGGAAGAGGCGAGCCTGCGCGGCCACCAGGTGGACATCCGGCCCATCGAGGGCATCGTCCGCGGCGGCGGGTCGTCGTGGCAGAGCCTGGCCAGGAGCAGCGGCTCCATCGAGGCCGACTACCTCAACGGCGAGATCGTGCTGCTCGGCCGCCTGCACGGCGTACCCACCCCGGTCAACGAGGTGCTGCGGCGCGAGGCCAACAAGTTCGCGCAGGAGAAGCGGCCGCCCGGCTCGATGCCGCTGGAGACCCTGCAGGCCCTCATCGACGGGCGTTGCGCAGCCTGATCCCGCTGAACTCCAGCGTGCTGGCGATCACCTCGTCCCAGAACGGCCACAGGCTGGGCAGCACCCTGAGCTGGATCCCCGCCTCCTCGTGCAGCTCGAACAGGTCGCCCACGCGTTCCGGCGGGCCGAGCGGCGTCACGGCGACCGTGGACACCACGGCGGTCGGCGGGTCGCCGATGGGCGCGAAGCCGTCCGCCGGCAGCCGGTACGCGTACAGCCGGACGTCTTTGAGCGCCTGGAGCCAGCCGTACTCGATGGCGTGCACGCGATCGCCGCACCCCGCGCCGACGATCCGGGCCGTGTCCTCCTCGGTGGTGCGCGGCCCGACCCAGGCCATGGCCCGCGGGCAGGCGCGTGGGAACCAGTAGTCGGGACAGCGGTCGCGATCGACGGCCCACACGTACGACTCCGTCAAGATCGAGGTCGGGGCCACATGCGGGACGAAACGCTCGATCGTCGGGTCCTCGGAGAAGTGGAGCACCTGCCCCGGCTCGGGTCTCATGATTGCAATCTTGGCGCATACCTCATCCCCGACAGGGCAGTGGAAACGGGCTCTTACGACAAGGGGTGAGTTGGATGATTCTGCTTGGAGTGCTCTTGGTTCTCCTCGCCGGCAGCGCCGTGGCCCTCGTCCTGACCGAGGAGAGCGCCAGGTACATCCTGTTCGGGTACACCTTCGAGCCCAATCAGGTGGAGATGTTCCTCGCCGGGGCGGCGGTCATGGCCGTCCTGGCGCTGGGCCTCTGGCTGATCGGCTCGGGCTCGCGCAGGTCCGCCAGGCGCCGCCGCCGGTTGCAGGGCGCCAGGGCCGAGGCCTCCGACCGGGTGGCCCGGCTGGAGGACGAGAAGCGCGAGCTGGAGAAGCGCCTGCGACACTCCCCCGAGCCGGGCGACCGACTGGTCGCGCGCGACTCGGAGGAGGCCAGGCCGTGAGTCACTGGCGCGAGGGCACCAGCTTGCCCTCGCGCCAGAGCGCGAACCCCGTGATGAGCGCGCCGAGCCCTTCCCAGAGCCCGACGCCGAAGAACTTGGCCGGCGCGGCCCCGGTCAGCACCAGCGTGGTGAAGACCGCGAATGTCACGAGCCTGAACGGCACCGTCCACCGGAAAAACGGCGTGTAGTCGTGAGAAGCCGCGAAAACGTAATAAACGCCCATGTTCACCGCCGCCATCGACGAGGCGGCCATATAGACCAGCGTGTAGTCACCGGCGGGACGGACATCGAGCACCTCGAAACCCAGCATGGCCAGCAGCGAGTCGGGTGAGACCAACCCGAGCAGGCCGAGCGCGAAGGCGAGGAATCCGAAGACCGCGATGGTCCAGCCAGAGAAAGAACGCGGAAGACGCACAGAAATCCTTCCAAAGGGGGGTGTACTCTGCGAGGCGATCTCATCTTGCACCCGGAGGTCGCATGCCCCCCACGCGTGGCCGCCCCATCGCCGTGAAACTTCTCGTCCTCCTGTTCGTCCCGCTGCTGTCCCTCGTGGGCCTGTGGGCGTTCGCCGCGGGCCTGACCGGCGGCGATGGCATGCGCCTGCTGTCGATCAAGGACTTGGCGACCAACCTGGCCGACCCGTCCGAGCGCGTCAACATCGAGTTGCAGGACGAGCGGCTGGTCTCCGTGGAGTTCCTGGTCAGCGGGCAGGGCGCCGCCAAGATGGCCAAGCAGCGCGGCGAGACGGACCAGGCCGTGACCGCGTTCCGTACGCTCGCCAAGAACCAGCGTGACCTGTCACCGGAGATGACCGCGCAGCTCGTCACGCTCAACACCAAGCTCGACCAGCTCGCGGAGGTCCGCCGCGAGGTGGACGGCACGACTGTGGCGCCGCTCGACGTGATCGACGGCTACAGCCAGATCGTGGACGCGTCCTTCCGCATGTACGACGCCATGGTGCTGGTGCCCGACATGGCCCTCTACAAGCAGGCCAGGGCGGTGACCATGCTGGGCGAGGCCAAGGACGTGCTGTCCAGGGAGCGGGCCGTGGTCGCGGTCGTGCTGGCCAGGGGCCGGGTCGAGCCCGCGGAGCACGAGGCGTTCACGGGGATGGTGGCCACCAGGCGGCTGCTGTTCTCGCAGGCGCTCTCGCACCTCGACCGCGACCTGCGCGGCCCGTACGCGCGGCTGGCCGAGTCACCGGTCTACAAGGAGTTCCTGGACGCCGAGGACGCCATCCGGGGCCAGGCGGCCACGAACGGCCTGCCCGTCACGGCCGCCACCTGGCCCGTCGACGGCCAGAACCTGTGGGCGGCGGTCGAGCGCAACCAGGCCCTGGCCGTCAAGAGCCTCGTGAGCCGGGTGACCCCGGCGGCCATCGGCATGCTGATCAAGATCGGGGTCGCGGGCGGTCTCGGCCTGATCGCCGTCATCGCGTCGATCATGCTCTCGCTGCGCTTCCGCAAGCGGCTGGTGCGCGAGCTGGCCGGGCTCCGCGACGCCGCCACGGAGCTGGCCGAGGTGCGGCTGTCCGGCCTGGTCAAGCGGCTGCGCACGAACACCGCCCCGCCCACCGCCGACGAGGTCGCCCCGATCGAGGTCAAGTCCCGCACTTCCGAGGTACGCGACATCGTCCAGGCATTCAACGACGTGCAGTCCACGGCCGTCGCGGCCGCGGTGAGCCAGGCCCGGCTCCGGCACGGCGTCAGCCAGGTCTTCGTGAACCTGGCCAGGCGCAACCAGTCGCTGCTGCACCGGCAGCTGCTCCAGCTCGACAGCATGGAGCGGGCGACGGAGGAGCCCGAGGCCCTGGCGGACCTGTTCAAGCTCGACCACCTCACCACGCGCATGCGCAGGCACGCCGAGAGCCTCATCATCCTGTCGGACCAGGCGCCCGGGCGCGGCTGGCGCAACCCGGTGCCGATCCTCGACGTGCTGCGCGCGGCCGTCGCGGAGGTCGAGGAGTACGAGCGGGTCGAGATCCTCCAGCCGCCGCCGGTCGCGCTGCACGGCGCGGTGGTCACGGACGTGGCCCACCTGATGGCCGAGCTGATCGAGAACGCCACCCTCTTCTCGCCGCCCCAGACCAGGGTGGACCTGCGGACCTCGACCACCCCGCACGGTCTGATGATCGAGGTCGAGGACCGCGGTCTCGGCCTGGTCAGGGCCGAGCTGGACGAGCTCAACGAGCGGCTGGCGAAGATGCCGGAGTTCGACCTGGCGCAGAGCGACCGGCTCGGCCTGTTCGTGGTGAGCAGGCTCGCGGCCAGACACGGCATCAAGGTCACTCTCGCGCCCTCCCCGTACGGCGGCCTGACCGCGATGGCCTCCCTGCCCTTGTCGCTCCTGGCCGATCAGCCGGTCATGAGCGGGCGGTAGCCCCTACGACACGACCTGGAGCAGCGCCTGGTTCTTGGCCTTGGCAGGCTCGGCCAGCCGCTGGATCTCGTTGCCCGCGCTGTCGAACACGACCAGCGTGTTGTGGGCGTGGCCGGCCGCGTGGGCGGCCGTGTGGCCGCCCGCGTGCCCCGGCTGCGCGGGCGCGGCGGCCATCCGCATCACGAGACGACCGTCCGGCAGGTAGTACGCGCCGATCGCGTTGCCCTTGGCCGGCAGCTTCAGCCTCTTGCCCGTCGGGACCTCGACGATGACCGGCTTGAACGTGGTGGGCCAGGTCCTGGTGCCGGACGCCTGCGTGCCCTCCGGGAACGCCACGACCGCCTTGCTGCCGTCGGGCGACAGGCTCTGCACGTGGTTGATGGACTTGACGTTCTTGACCATGGCGGTCTTGCCCGTCTTGGTGTCGAGCCGGTAGAGGGCGTCGCCGGTGCTGGTGTAGCCGGCGAGATAGCGCCCGTTCCCCGCCCAGGCGAGGTGGCAGACGCCCTTGGACACGCCCAGCTTGTGCGGGGCGTTGCTGCCGTCGGCCCGGACGGCGTTGATCGTGCCGTTCGCGCTCGGATAGGCCACCTTGGTCGAGTCGGCGGACCAGACCGGGGTGAGGCACGGCGTACTGCCCTGGAGACCGCTGACGATCGTGCTGGTCTTGCCGCGCTGCCTGATGTTGAGGTTGCCGCTCTCCGTGATCCAGGCGGCCTTCGTGCCGTCGGGCGACGCGGCGAACTGCGTGGCTCCGAAGCTGGCGAGCTGGTGCCACTCGCCGGCGGCCGTGTATCGGCTGAGCTGGTTGCCTGCCGCCGCGTAGACGGCGGCCCCGGACAGATCAGGCGTGGGCGCCGCCCACGCCGCCGACGGGACGACCAGAGCGGCGCCGAGTGCGGCACCAGTCACAATGCGTATCTTCATGATTACACATCGTGCCTGGGAAACGTCACAAACGCAGGAACGGCTCGCCGAAGTGAGCGGTCGCGAGAATCGCGCGCTCGGCCCTGAGCGCCGCGAGCACCTCCGCCCGCGTGCGCGCGGCCGCCTCCTGATCGTCGTCGTAGGCGTACCGGATGGCCGGGTCGTCGAGCTGCACCGGGTGGAGCACGAGGTCGCCGGTCATGGCCACGTCGCCGACCCTGGCGATCTGGTGGCCCGGCGTGTGCCCGGGCGCGTGATGCACGTGGACGCCCGGTGAGACCTCGGCGTGGCCCTCGACGACGTGCAGCTGCCCCTTGATCGGGGTGAGGAGCCGGTCGAGCACGAGGCCCTGCGCGGCGTCCACCTCGGCCTGCTGGAGGACGTACCGGGCGTTCTCGAACGCGGGCCTGCCGTCGGTCACCACGCCGCTGGCGTGGTCGCTGTGCAGGTGCGTCAGGACGACGGTGCCGATCTCGGCGGGCGAGACGCCCGCGGCGGCCAGCTCGCCGGCCAGGGTGCCGGGAACGGGGGCCCAGCTCGCGGCCGGTGAGTCTTCGTCACCGATGCCGGTGTCGACGAGGGTCAGCCGACCGGCCGCGTCGCGGATCAGGTAGCAGTGGAAGTGCAGGACCCAAGGCTCGTCCTGGAGCCCGGAATCGGGGAACATCTCGGCGAGCGGGCGGCGGATCGCCGCTCCCATGGGACCTACGGCGTCGCAGAGCGGCGTCACCTCGACGCCGGACACTGTTATAGATGTATGCGGCACTCGCCCAGATTAAGCGGCTACGGCTACCTGCTGCCGGCGCGGAACGAACTCGTTCTCGATGTCGGCCGCGTAGACGGCGCGGCAGCAGTGCGCGCACCTGTACATGATCGGGCCCTCGTCGAGCTCGTGGTGGCACTGCGGGCAGTGGTTGACGGTCTTCATGGGTGCTCCCCCAAGGAGTTTCTGTTGGTTCTATGGAACCCTCACCGAGTTGCAGGGGTCCTGCATGTCACTTGACACGATGGCGCTGCTTCGACGGGGGCCCTATGCCCTCCGGCACACCGGCTGCGGTAATTTTCCTCGCAGTACGGTGCCGAGAAGAACATTGTCACGCCCCCCTGCCCGCGTCCGTGGGAGAAACTCCGAGAACGGTCCGGGAATAGCCCAAGAGGGCTAGGCGTTGACTGGGCAAGGTGGTGTGGTATCTTGCCACCAGGCGTCGAGCTTCGGCTCCGCTGATCTTCATCTGAGTCTCGCCCCGGTTCTCTCGAGGGGCCCGGCTTCCTTTCTTTTCGCACCGCGCCCGACCGCTTTCGGGCTGGTCCGGCGCATTCCCCCAAAGGGGTTTCACCATGTCTGTACACATTCCTGAGCAGCGTGCGGACGTGCCCGTCCGCCAGGTCGAGGGCCTCCTGGACGTACGCGAGAAATCCGCGTTCCTCCGGGCCGGGCACCTCCCCGGACCCGGCGACGTGCGCCTCACGCCCGACAAGGTACGGCAGTTCGACCTGCGGCCCGGCGACCACGTCGTCGCGTCGTTCGCCGGCAACAAACTCGTCGGCGTCACCTCGGTCAACGGCGCCGCGCAGTGGCGCGACCGGCCCGGGTTCGCCGAGCTGACACCCGTACATCCGACCGAGCGGCTCCGCATCGAGACCGAGTCGCTCAGCACGCGCGTCATCGACCTCTTCGCGCCCATCGGCAAGGGGCAGCGCGGCCTCATCGTCGCCCCGCCCAAGGCCGGCAAGACCATGGTCCTGCAGGCGCTGGCCGCCGGGATCACCCGCAACCACCCCGAGGTCCACCTCATGGTTCTCCTCGTGGGCGAGCGGCCCGAGGAGGTCACCGAGATGCGCGCCACGATCTCCGGCGAGATCTTCTACTCCACCTTCGACCACCCCGACCGCGACCACACCGCCGTCGCCGAGCTGGCCATCGAACGCGCCAAGCGGCTCGTCGAGTCCGGCCAGGACGTCGTGCTGCTGCTCGACTCGCTGACGCGGCTGGGGCGGGCGTACAACAACCTGGCGCCCGGCGGCGGCCGGGTCCTCACCGGCGGCATCGACGCCGGGGCCCTGTACCCGCCCAAGCGCTTCTTCGGCGCCGCCCGCAACGTCGAGGGCGGCGGCTCCCTCACCATCCTCGCCACCGCCCTGGTGGACACGGGGTCGCGGATGGACAACAACCTGTACGAGGAGTTCAAGGGGACGGGGAACATGGAGCTGCACCTCGTCCGCGAGCTCGCGGAGCGGCGGCTCTTCCCGGCCGTGGACCTGGACGCCTCGGGGACCCGGCGGGAGGAGATCCTGCTGCACACGGAGGAGCGGCAGGTGGTGTGGCGGCTGCGGCGCATGCTCACCTCCCTGGAGAAGCGGCAGGGGCTCGAGATCCTCGTCGACAAGCTCCGCGCCACCCCCTCCAACGCCGCCTTCCTCCTCGAAGCCACCACCGCCGCCTGACCCCACACCCAACGCCCGCACCCCTTCAGCACGCCGCGTCGGCGAGCAGGGGGCGGAGACCGGCGGTGTGGTGATGCGCACGTCAGGAGCCAAGCCCCGCCCCGTGGGAAGGGTCCCGGGGTGGTGGACGAGAATGGGCGGCATGCTGGCCGATATCGTCGAATACCTAGCGTGCCCCGTCTGCCGAGCCACCCTCCGGCTCGACGCCGGCGCGCTGCGGTGCGCCCAAGGGCACGCCTTCGACATCGCCAAGCAGGGCTACGTAAGCCTCCTGGTCGGCAACAAACCCCCGGGAACGGCCGACAGCCCCGAGATGGTGGCCGCGCGGGCGCAATTTCTCGACGCGGGCCACTACTCACCACTGCACGACGCAGTAGCAGAAACTGTACGAAAGTACGCGTGCAGCAAGAACGTTCCAGCAAAACGTGAGTACTCCACCGAAACGAATGACGGCACGGGGCTGAGGGCGTACCGTGGGGCGGGAGTGGAGGCCGGTTACGGCGCTGGATCAACGGATCCCGCGTACGAGCCGGAAATCGACGGTGATCGTCGCGCGGAGGGCTGGGCCGCGCCGTTGATCGTCGACGCAGGCGCGGGCACCGGGCACTACCTGGCGGCCGTGTTGGACGCGGTGAACGATGGCATCGGGATGGCGTTCGATGTGTCGAAGCACGCTGTACGCCGGGCGGCGCGGGTGCATCCCAGGGCAGGGGCGTTCGTGGCCGACGTGTGGCGTCCGCTCCCCATCAGGGATGGGGTGGCCGATGTGGTGATGGACGTGTTCGCGCCCAGGAACGGGCCCGAGTTCGGGAGGATCCTGAGGCCCGGCGGCGTCGCGGTGGTCGTGACCCCGGCGGCGCGGCATCTGAGCCCGCTGGTCGAGGAGCTCGGGCTGCTCTCCGTGGACGACGAGAAGGAGCGCAGGCTGGCGCGGAGCCTGGAGGGCTTCGCCGAGGTGGAGCGACGTTCGGTCGAGTTCGAGATGGAGCTGGGGCATGGCGGCATCGCCCAGGTGGTCGGGATGGGCCCGAGTGCGTGGCATACCGACCCGGCCGAGCTCGACAGGCGAATAGCGGGATTTATCTCCCGAAATGCCATGAACAGCCAGCAAAAAGTAGTAACGCACGCAGCGTTTCACCTGTCTATCTTCGAGCCCGTACCCCGATCAAGACCCGTTCCTTGACGGGCATGTGGGACTGGTGTTACTGATGGGGCATTTAGTCCGAAATTCCCCCACATTCCCTGAGTTTTTCCCCGGAACACGCGCAATACTGGACGGCATCCCGCGCCCGGAGGCACGGGACATCAATGGGAGGGGGCGCACCGGATGAAGGCGGAGGAACGCTGGCAGGCCAGGTTCCGCGCGTCGCGCATGACGCTGCCGTCCTGGGCACGCCAGGCCCCCAACCGCTCCATCTACCGCTCCAACGCCACCGGCACCTGGGAGGTCTACGCCTGGGACCGCGTGAGCGGCGCCGTCCGCCAGGTCACCGACCGCCCGAAGGGCACCGCGTACGCCGCCATCGACCCCACCGGCCAGTGGATCTACTGGTTCGCCGACACCGCCGGCGACGAGTTCGGCGTGTGGTGGCGCCAGCCGTTCGCCGGCGGCCCCAACGAGCCGGTCGCCCCCGACCTGCCGCCGGGCCAGCCCGGCGGCCTCGCCCTGTCCACGACGGGCGTCGCGGCGATCAGCATGGCCAGCGAGGGCACGTTCAGGATCCATGTCGTACGCGTCGGCGGCCCGGCGAGTCTCCTGTACGAGCACAGCGAGGCCGCCTGGGTGGCCGACATGTCCCTCGACGGCTCGCTCATCGCGATCAACCACGGCGAGTACGGCGACTTCCGCCACCCCGCACTCCGCGTCGTCCGCCCGAGCGGCGAGACGGTGGCCGAGCTGTACGACGGGCCCACCAAGGGCGTCACCGGCCTGCACTTCGCCCCCGTCGTCGGCGACCGCCGCCTGCTGGCCCTGCACGAGCGCCGCCAGCGCCACGAGCCCCTGGTCTGGGACCCGGTGAGCGGCGAGCAGCGCGAGATCTGGCTGAGGGACCCCGGCGACCTGAACGCCGAGTGGTACGACGACGGCCGCGGCCTGCTCATCCTGCGCGACCACCGCGCCCGCACGTACCTGCACCGCTACGACCTCGCGGGCGGCGGCCTGACGCTCATCGACACCCCGCACGGCGTGATCGAGGAGGCGTCCCCCCGGCCCGGCGGCCACGTCGAGTACTCCTGGTCCAGTGCCTCGCGCCCGCCGGTCATCCGCTCCAGCAGCGGCCAGGTCGTGGTCAATCCCGGCGGCCCGCCCGCCCCGCCGAGCGTCCCCGTCGAGGACATCGACGTCGACGGCGAGGGCGGCCGCATCCACGCGCTGGTCTCCAAACCCGAGACGGGCGTCGCCCCGTACCCGGCCGTCTTCCTGCTGCACGGCGGCCCGACGGCGCACGATCGCGACGCGTTCTCGCCGGAGGTCGCAGCCTGGGTGGACGCGGGGTTCGCGGTGGTGCGGGTCAACTACCGGGGCTCGACCGGCTACGGCTCCGCCTGGCGCGACGCGCTGCACGGCGACGTCGGGCACATCGAGCTGGCCGACGTGGCCGCCGTACGCCAGGTCGTGGTCGATCGCGGCATCGCCGACCCGAACCGGATCGTGCTGGCCGGCGCGGCCTGGGGCGGCTATCTCACGCTGCTCGGCCTCGGCACCCAGCCGGAGCTGTGGGCGGCCGGCATCGCGGCGGTGCCGATCGCCTGCCACCAGACCTCGTACGAGGACGAGGCGGAGAGCCTGCGCGCCTACCACCGCGCGCTGCTCGGCGGCTCACCCGACGAGCAGCCGGAGCAGTACGCGGCCAGCTCCCCCATCACCTACGTCGACCAGGTCAAGAGCCCGCTGCTGATCCTCGCGGGCGAGAACGACACGCGCTGCCCGCTGCGCCAGATCGAGAAGTACGTGGCCAAGCTGGCCGAGCACGGGCGCGAGCACGAGGTCTACATGTACGACGCCATCGGCGGCTCGCTCGTGGTGGCGGAGCGGATCGCGCAGACCGCCCTCCAGCTCGAATTCGCCAGGAAGCACGTGGATCACAGCGGCATTTGACACACTGTAAGAAGTTTCCCGACTGATCGACTTGACCGTCAGACTCTCCCGGTGACAGCATGTGCCGACGCTGTCACAGGGAGGCGTTGTTGAGCGTGTTAGCGGGCGCGCAGCACCACGATGGCCAGGTCGTCCTGGCTCGGCTCGGAGGCGAACTCTGCCGCGCCCCTGCGGATGCGCTCGGCCACCGCCCTGGCCGACAGCCCGGCGCATTCGGCCAGCAGCTTGGCCAGCCCGCCGTCGTCGTCGAGCAGCCGTCCGCTCGAGCGCCGCTCCGTCACCCCGTCGGTCACCGCCAGCAGCACGTCGCCGTGCTCAAGATGCACGGTGTCGGCCTCGAACATGACCTCGTGGAAGACCCCCAGCAGCGACTGCGGCGTGGTCACGGCCTCCACCTTGCCGCTCGGCTTGAGCCGCAGCGCCTCGGGGTGCCCGGCCGACACCAGGCGCACCTCCAGCCCGGTCGCCACGGGCGTGATGTCGCCGTGCAGCAGCGTGAGGAACCTGGCGCGCTCGCCCTCCTCCAGGATCGCCTGGTTGAGCCGCCCGAGCACGGCCGCCACGCCGTACCCCTCGCGGGCCAGCAGCCGCAGCGTGTGGCGGGCGAGCCCGGTCACGGCGGCGGCCTCGGGGCCCGTGCCGCACACGTCGCCGATCGCGAACCGCCACGAGTCGTCGCCCGCCTTGAACAGGTCGTAGAAGTCGCCGCCCACCTCGTTGGTCTCGCCGGCGGGCTCGTAGATGACGCCATAGTCGAGCCCGGGGACCTCGGGCTCGTTGGGCGGCAGCAGGCTGCGCTGGAGCGCCCGGTTGGCGGCGGCCTGCTGTGCGTAGAGCCGGGCGTTGTCCATGGCCAGCGCGGCACGCCTGCCGATGTCCTCGGCGAACTGGATGACGTCGTCGGGGAAGCGGTCGGGCCGGCCCAGGCACATCATGCCGAGCCCCCGCCCGCGCGCCGTGAGCGGCACCGCGAGCACCTGCGAGTCGGCCAGGTGGACGGTCGAGGTGACCCTGGTGTCGGCGGCGGACACGTCTATATCGGCGAGCTGCTCGCGCAGCCCGTCGATCCTGGCCTCGTCGGCGTGCCAGAGGTAGACCAGCCGCATCGGCCCGACGGAGTTGTCGGAGGTGTAGACGGCGCACCAGCTGGACAATCGCGGGACTACGACCTGGGCGACGAGGGCAGGTACCATGTCGGGGTCGAGCGTGCCCGCGAGCAGGTCACTCGCATCAGCGAGAAACCCGAGCCAGTGCGGGCCTCGGGCGCTCTCCTCAAGCCATTCGGCGGCAACCCGGTCCGGGGAGCCAGGTAGCGTGAGCCTAGCCCAATGGACACGGGAATCGCCCGTGAAGGTGACGCCCCACTCTTCGACGTTCGCGGAAGGAGCTTTCGGATCACCCTGTGAGAGGCTTCGCTGCCTCAGTTCGACCTGTACGGCATCCCCGAGATGCTTCCAGATCACCTCAAACGGCTCGTCAGCGACCTGTTCGGCCAAATCTCCCGCGACTTGTTCGGCGGTATGGAGCACGCCGCCGGTGGCCCACGCGGTCATCACCTCGCGCGTGAACCTCATCGCAGCCGTCACAGCGGTCTCGCCCGGCGCGAAGGTCGCAGCGAGCACGGCATGGGGAGAAGCAGTCATCCCACCGTGCCTACCACACTTACAGCTGACTTGGGGTAAATCCAAGGGCAGGACTCAGAGCTACTCATCGTGACAGACTTGTATCACTCGCCGGAGCCCGCCGCGAGTGAAGGAGGCCCCATGACCACGGCCAAGGCCGCGCCAACCCCGGAGGAGAGGACCTACACCGAGTCGGATCTCATTCCCATCCTTGAGACCCTTTTCTCTTGGCGTGATGGTGATTTCCGGCGTCGTGTCCCCCACGCGCCTCCCGGGATCCTCAGCGAGGTCCGGCTGCTGCTCAACGAAGTGGCCGACCGCCGCGAACACCTGGCGAACGAGCTGGTGCGCGTTCGCAAAGAGGTCGTCAAGGAAGGGCGGTTCGGCGAACGGCTGACGCCCGGGCCGGGCGTCGGCGCGTGGGCGGAGAGCGTCGAGTCGGTCAACCAGCTGATCGACGCCCTGGTGAGCCCCGTGAGCGGCGCGGCCGACGTGATCGACGCGGTCGCCAAGGGCGACCTGTCGCGCCGGATCGACCTCGACCGGTCCGCCAGGGGCGAGGTGCGGCGCCTCGGCAAGGCCATCAACGGCATGGTCGACCAGCTCGCGCTGTTCAACAGCGAGGTGACCAGGGTGGCGCGCGAGGCCGGCACCGAGGGCCGGCTGGGCGGCAGCGCCAACCTGCGTGGCATGTCGGGAAGCTGGCGCGACCTCACCGAGGCCGTCAACACGATGTCGTCCCGCGTGGCCGCGCAGGTGCGCGACATCGCGGTCGTGACCACCGCGGTGGCCAAGGGCGACCTGAGCCGCAAGGTGACGGTCGACGCCGTGGGCGAGATGTTCGAGCTGAAGAACACCGTCAACACGATGGTCGACCAGCTCTCCGGCTTCGCCGAGGAGGTCACCCGAGTCGCCCGCGAGGTGGGCACCGAGGGCCAGCTCGGCGGCCAGGCCCAGGTGACCGGCGTCTCGGGCGTCTGGAAGGACCTCACCGACAACGTCAACTTCATGGCCAACAACCTGACCTCCCAGGTGCGCAGCATCGCGACCGTGGCGACGGCGGTGGCCCAGGGCAACCTGTCGAAGAAGATCACCGTTGATGCGCAGGGCGAGATCCTGCAGCTCAAGGACACCCTCAACACGATGGTGGACCAGCTGTCCTCCTTCGCCGACGAGGTCACCCGAGTGGCGCGCGAGGTGGGCACCGAGGGCAAGCTGGGCGGCCGGGCCGAGGTGAAGGGCGTGTCCGGGGTCTGGAAGGACCTGACGGACAACGTCAACTCGATGGCCAACAACCTGACGTACCAGGTGCGCAACATCGCCCAGGTGACCACGGCCGTGGCCAACGGCGACCTCACCCGCAAGATCGACGTGGACGCCCAGGGCGAGATCCTCGAGCTCAAGTCGACCATGAACACGATGGTCGAGCAGCTGTCGTCGTTCGCCTCCGAGGTGACCCGAGTCGCCCGGGAGGTGGGCACGGAGGGCCAGCTGGGCGGCCAGGCGCAGGTGCGCGGCGTGTCCGGGGTCTGGAAGGACCTGACCGACAACGTCAACTTCATGGCCAACAACCTGACCTCCCAGGTGCGCCAGATCGCGGCCGTGTCGTCGGCGGTGGCCCAGGGTGACCTGTCGAAGAAGATCACCGTTGACGCGCAGGGCGAGATCCTGCAGCTCAAGGACACCCTCAACACGATGGTGGACCAGCTGTCCTCCTTCGCCGACGAGGTGACCCGAGTGGCGCGCGAGGTGGGCACGCAGGGCCAACTGGGCGGCCAGGCCCGGGTGACCGGCGTCTCGGGCGTCTGGAAGGACCTGACCGACAACGTCAACTTCATGGCCAACAACCTGACCTCCCAGGTGCGTAACATCGCCGAGGTCACCACGGCCGTGGCCAACGGCGACCTCACCCGCAAGATCGACGTGGACGCCCAGGGCGAGATCCTGGCCCTGAAGACCACCATCAACCGCATGGTGGACCAGCTGTCGTCGTTCGCCTCCGAGGTGACCCGAGTCGCCCGGGAGGTGGGCTCCGAGGGGCAGCTGGGCGGCCAGGCCCGGGTCGAGGGCGTCGAGGGCACGTGGAAGCGGCTCACGGAGAGCGTCAACGAGCTGGCCGGCAACCTCACCACGCAGGTGCGCGCCATCGCCACCGTCACCAGCGCCGTGGCCCGCGGCGACCTGACCCGCTCGATCGCCGTCGAGGCGCAGGGCGAGCTGATGGAGCTGAAGGACAACATCAACTCGATGGTGGCCAACCTCCGCGAGACCACCCAGGCCAACCAGGAGCAGGACTGGCTCAAGTCCAACCTGGCCCGCATCTCCAGGCTCATGCAGGGCCACCGCGACCTGCTCGAGGTGGCCAAGCTGACGATGAGCGAGCTGACGCCGCTGGTCTCGGCCCGCTACGGCGCCTTCTACGGCATCGACCCCGAGGGCGACCACGAGCTGATACTGATCGGCGGGTACGGCGTGCGCCCCGACCGGGGCCCGCGCCAGCGGTTCGCGATCGGCGAGGGCATCGTCGGCCAGGCGGCCGCCGAGGGCCGGCACATCATGCTCGACGACGTGCCGCCGCAGTTCATCACCATCGACAGCGGGCTCAGCCAGTCCACGCCCGCGCAGATCGTGGTGCTGCCGATCCTGTTCGAGAGCCGGGTGCTCGGCGTGCTCGAGCTGGCCTCGTTCACGCCGTTCGGCGAGGTGCACCTCGACTTCCTGCGCCAGCTCGTCGAGACCATCGGTGTCACGATGAACACGATCATCGCCAACTCCCGCACCGAAGACCTGCTCACCGAGTCGCAGCGGCTCACCAGGGAGCTCCAGGAGCGCTCCGACGAGCTGCAGCGCCAGCAGGAGGAGCTGCGCAGATCCAACGCCGAGCTGGAGGACAAGGCGGCGCTGCTGGCCAAGCAGAACCGCGCGATCGAGATCCAGAACTTCCAGATCGAGCAGGCCCGCCGCACGCTGGAGGAGCGCGCCGAGCAGCTGGCGGTCTCCTCGCGGTACAAGTCCGAGTTCCTCGCGAACATGTCCCACGAGCTGCGCACGCCGCTCAACAGCCTGCTGGTGCTGGCCAAGCTGCTGACCGAGAACGCCGAGGGCAACCTGACCTCGCAGCAGGTGGAGTTCGCCCGCACGATCCACAGCGCGGGCTCGTCGCTGCTCCAGCTCATCAACGACATGCTCGACCTTTCCAAGGTCGAGGCGGGCCGGATGGACATCCACCCGATCCAGGTGTCTCTGCCGAAGATGGTGGACCTGCTGGAGGCGGCGTTCACGCCGCTGGCGCAGGACAAGGGGCTGTCGTTCAGCGTCGACGTCGAGAACGACGTGCCGAAGGAGCTGCGCGCCGACGAGCAGCGCCTGCAGCAGGTGCTGCGCAACCTGCTCTCCAACGCGGTGAAGTTCACGCCGCGGGGCGAGGTGAAGCTGCGCGTCTCGATGGCGCCGCCCGGGGTCGACTTCGACGACGACACCCTGCACGGCGCCGACGACCTGCTCGCCTTCCAGGTGATCGACACCGGCATCGGCATCGCGCCCGACAAGCGGGACGTCATCTTCGAGGCGTTCAGACAGGCCGACGGCACGACGAGCCGCAAGTACGGCGGCACGGGCCTGGGTCTCGCGATCTGCCGGGACATCGCCAGGCTGCTCGGCGGCGAGATCCACGTGGACAGCGAGCTGGGCAAGGGCAGCTCGTTCACGCTCTACCTGCCGGCCTCCTACACCGGCCCGCTGGCCGCCACCGACGGCGGCGTGGCCCGCCGCCAGCTGATGACGGCTCCGGCGGAGGAGTCGGCCGCCGCGGTCGCGCCCGAGCCGCCGCTGCCGCTCGACCTGCCGATGCACGAACTGGTCGAGCCGGTGGAGACCCCGGCCCAGTGGCAGGGCGACGACCCGCTCAGCGGCGCCAAGATCCTCATCGTGGACGACGACATCCGTAACGTCTTCGCGCTGACCAGCGTCCTGGAACGACACGGTTCCACGGTCGTCTACGCTGAAAACGGTCGGGAGGGGATCGAGCAGCTCGAACGAAACGAGGACGTCGCGCTCGTGCTGATGGACATCATGATGCCGGAGATGGACGGCTGGGCCACCACCTCCGCCATCCGGCGCATGCCTCAGTTCGCCGACCTGCCGATCATCGCGCTGACCGCCAAGGTCATGCGGGGCGATCGCGAGAAGAGCATCGCCTCCGGCGCGTCCGACTACGTCCCCAAGCCGGTGGACGTGGACCGCCTGCTCGAACGCCTGCGCGGCTGGCTGAGCCGCGGGCGCGGGTCCATGTCCGACTCGTCAGCCTCAGCCGAAGGGTCGTGATCGATGCCAGATCGCGCCAAGATTCTCCTCGTTGACGATCGCGAGGAGAACCTGATCGCCCTCGAAGCCATCCTCAGCTCCCTCGACCTGGTGCCGGTGCGCGCCAGGTCGGGCGAGGAGGCCCTCAAGGCGCTGCTCAACACCGAGTTCGCCTTGATCCTGCTGGACGTGCGCATGCCCGGCATGGACGGCTTCGAGACGGCCGCCCACATCAAGCGGCGGGAGCGGACCAGGAACATCCCGATCATCTTCCTGACCGTGGTGGACAGCGCGCCCGACTACGCCTTCCGCGGCTACGCGGCCGGGGCGGTCGACTACCTGACCAAGCCGTTCGACCCCTGGGTCCTGCGGGCGAAGGTGTCGGTGTTCACGGAGCTGTACAACATGAACAAGCGGCTGGCCGAGCAGGCGTCCCTGCTCCGCGACCGCGTGAGCGGCGAACTCCCGCCGGGGGTCGGCGACCACGCCTCGGTGCTGCCCGAGCTGTCGCGACGGCTGACGGCGGTGGAGGACGAGCTGGCCCGGGTTCGGGAGCTGGCCCGCAAGGCCCAGGACCCGGCCCTCACCGTCCCCCTGTCCGACCTCACGGACCGCCTCAACCACCTCCGCGCCGGCTTCGACGCCCTCTCCTGACCCCGCCCCCGCCCCGCCGGGCATGACGGCGGGGCATGGAGGCTGGGGGATGACGGCCGGGTGCGCCGGTGGGGCATGACGGTGGGCGCGACGGTGGTCAGCGCGTCACACCGGCGGCGGGCACGACGGCCGGGGCATGGCGGCCGGGCGCGACGGCAGTCGGCGCGTCACACCGACGACGTGCGGCAACTCGAGCGCAGGCACCACCACGCAACCGCCGCCTCCCAAGCGCCGCGTCGTGGGTGGGAGCGGCCGCGAAGGGGCTCGGCCAGAAGTCCCGGAGAGGCGCGTAACGGGAAGCGCCGTAATCGGGATTCCTGTAGTGAGTGGTGGGGTGGCCGGGGAGCTCCTGGCCGGAGGGTCGCGTGGGGAACGAGGCGACAAGGCTGGAGCGACGGGGCCGGCCAACGAAGTGACAAGGCGATAACGGCGGGACCGACGAGGCGACTCGGCGATAGCGGCGGGGCCGGCCGATGAGGTGGGGAAGTGACCGGCGGGGCGGGATCGGCTGGGGGGTGAGTCAGTGACGGGCGCGTTCCAAGGCGTCCCAGAAGCCGCGTCTCAGCGCGTGCCGTACCTCGTCGTGCAGCAGGAAGTCGATCGGCAGGGAAGATCCCTGCAGCAACCGCGCCTCCAGGTCCGAAGGCATTCGCGGCTTGCGCGCCAGCACCGCCTCCAGCCACAGCGCGGGCGCGTCGCGCGCCACGGACTCGCCGAAGTCGTGCCCCTCCCGGTGGGCGGACTTGACCGCGTCCGCCAGCGTGGTGGCGCCGGCGGTGGCCGCGGACGGCGGGGTGACGGGCGCGGGCTGCGGCCCCGTGTACGGCCCCAGCTGGGCCGGCTGGTAGGTGCCGCTGGACGACGGGCTGGCGAACTGTCCGGTGCTGGGCGACTGCGACTGGATGGGCCCGGTCGCCGGAGCGGCCGGCGGCGCGGGTGTGACCGGCGGCTGCTCGGGCTGGTAGCTGGCGTACGTCGGCAGCACGGGCGGCGCGGACGACTGCCCGCGCCCGGACGAGGACCCGTTGGACGAGGACGGCGTGGAGGAGCCGGCGGCGTGGCTGCCGCTGGACGGCGGCAGCGGGGGCAGCGACGGGGGCAGGGCCGGCTGGGCGGGCGGCAGCGAATGGGCGGCCTGCCCGTTGCTGATCGGCTGGTGCCCGTTGGACGACTCCGCGATGCCCGCGACGAGGCTGACGTAAGGGCGCAGGTGGACGGCGCCCAGCTCGACCAGGTCATCGCATTCCTGGCGCAGCGACCGCGACACGGCCCAGCCGCCGTCGGCCGCGATGTGGATCACGCTGACCCTGATGCCGAGGTCCTGCGCGTCGCACACGACCTGGGCCAGGTCCTCGTCCCCGCTCACGACCACCGCGTCGCAGATGGCGTTGTTGCGGGCGAGCGTCATGAGGTCGCGGTGGACCTGGGCGTCGACGCCTTCGCGCCGGCCCGGCCGGATGCGCGACAGCCTGAGCTTGAGGCCCGGTATGTCGGCCAGCGCGTCGTGCTCCGGCGTGCGACGGCCTTCGACCGTCGCCTCGTACCAGTAGCACCTCAGCAGCGGCAGGCCGGTGCGCTCGCGCGACAGGCTGGTCATCAGCTGGAGCAGCCCCGGGTAGTCCCAGGCAACCGCTTCCCGATGACGCGTGCCGTGCACGGCCATCGCGCCATCGGCCAGCAGATAGCCGGCGTCCACGAACAGCGCACAGCGATCCACTTAGCACCGCCCCTTTCCTGGTGGTCCGTCCTGGCTGGCTCTGCACCGTCAGAGACCGGACTCGGCGGCCCTCTCTCAGGGTAATGAAAGCTGGTGATCGCGCGAGGGTTAATCCCGACGATTCGGCATCGACCCGCTGCCACCCCGGAGCATTCAGGCAGACCGTACCAGTTTGTCCCGTTCACAGTCATGATCGCGCTCGGACGCTCAACGCGGCCACCCCGAACAGCACGACATCCTTGTCCGTCGCGATCGTCAGCCCCGGATCCACCCCGAGTTCGGCCCCGACCGTGTCGACGTCGACGCCGAACGTCATCTCGGCCGCGCCGGTCGAGGACTCGTCGAAGACGTTCGACGAGTCCCGATCGCCGCCCTCGGGGGCGAGCGCGCCGGACCCGAGCGAGACCTTGTCACCCTTGAGGTCGGCGTCGCCCTCCCACGTCACCAGCTCGACCCTGGCGGGCGAGGCGGCCGGGCTCAGCCCGCCGAGCGGGATGCGCACCCGTCCCGCCGACCCGCCGACCACGGTGGCCGCGTCGAGCACCATGGCCTGGCTGTACGGCTCCGCGGGATCCGTGACGATCAGCACCAGGCTCCATCCGGCATGCCGGGACACCCCTTCTTCCATGGGCATGTCGGCCGCCCACCACGTGCCGTTGCGGTTGGAGGCGGAGACCAGCTCGCTGACGTCGGCGTACGCCTGGTAGACGGCCCCTGACGGCAGCTCGCGGAGCGCCACGTCGTCGGGTTTGACCAGCGTGTACTGGCGCCGCCCCGGCGGTCTGACCTTGATGGGCCCGGCCGTCGTCGCGCTCGCGGACCAGTAGAGGCCGGCCCACACGACCTTGCTCCCCTTGGGCAGGCTCAGCGCGGCCCCGCTGGACGCGCCGGTGCCGGAGCTGCCGTCCTGGTCGAGCGCGGTCATCGGCCAGAGGTCGTTGTCGCGCTGGCCGCGCCGGCGCTTCCGGGCCTCCGCGCAGCCGTCCGCCGTCTCGGGGCAGGTCAGCAGCGAGTTGCCGATCGCCCTGACGGCCACCTTCCCGTCGGTGGCGAACCTGGCGGGCGCCCCGGTCGTCCGTACGCCGTCCTCCGCCTGCGCCGTGACGTGCAGCGGGCCCGAGTCGATCCGGACGGCCGGGCCCGCGCCCTCCGGCGCCTCCGCCGCCACCCGTACCCGCAGGAACAGCGCCGTGCCCTGCCCCGCCGCCAGCGGCGCCCTGGCGCACCGCGCGTCGCGCCCGGAGGGGCGGCACGCCCACCCGTCCACGGTGCCCACGGTGTCGCGGTCGTCGCGCCGCGCGGGCGGGACGAGCGTCACGCCGGAGGGCAGGTCCACGAGCGCCGTCAACTCCTCGCTGGGCGCCTCGCCATAGTTGCGCAGGCGCAGGCCGACGATGCCGGGCCGGGCGCGTACGAGCGAGCCCAGCGCCTCGACGGTGGCACGCAGCCGCGCCTTGCCCGGCTCCCCGCTCGTGACAGGGCTCTTGACCGGGCTCCTGGCCGGCGGCCGCACCCGCGTGGGCTCCTCGCTCTGCAACGGCACGGGCACCGGCACCGGCATGGGCTCGCCGGCGAACGGCGGCGGCCCCGCGACCGGCACGGCGGCGGTGGGCCTCGCGATCGGCTTCTCGTCGGTGACCAGCAGCAGCCCGGCCGCCACGGCCACGGTGACGGCCATGCTGCCGGCCATCGCGGCCAGCTGCTGCCTGGGCCCCCGCCACAGCCGGCGGAACGCCCGCAGCAGCCCGCCCGCGCCGCCGCCCGCGGCCGACTTCGCCAGCGTCGTCGCGTACCCGCCGAAGATCGGCCCCGCGACCAGCGGACCGACCATGACGCGCAGCCCGCGGTTGACGTCGGTCAGCTCCAGCAGGACCCCGTTGCACTCCTCGCAGGCGCCCACATGCTCGTCGACCACCTTGGCGTCGCGCCTGGTCAACCCGTCGCGGACGTACGCGCCCATCTTGCCCAGGACGGGCCGGCAGTCGTGCTTCGGCGGCGAGCCCAGGTGCATCTGCAGGTACGCCTGCCGCAGCCCCTCCCTCGCCCGGTACGCGAGCGCCGCCACGCCGTTGGGCGACAGGCCCAGCAGCGGCGCCACCTGGGCCGGCTTGCACCGTTCGACCTCGGTGTGCCAGAGCACCGCCCGCCACCGCTCGGGCAACGACAAGAACGCCTTGGCGATCAGCGACTTCTCCAGCTCCACGAGCGCCGGATCGACGAACGGCACCCCAGGGTCGTACTCCTCGATCTCGCCCGTGGCCACCTGACGGCTCTCGATCCTGGAGCGGTCGTAGACCGTGCGCCGCACCACCGTCAGCAGATAGGTGCGGAAGCCGGACTCGGGCCCGCCGCCCCTGCCGACCAGGTCGAGGATCTTCGTGAACGACTCCGCGACCACGTCCTCGACCTCGGAGCGCCGGACGAGCTGCCTGGCCAGCGCCCGGGCGGCGGCGGCGTGACGCTCGTAGAGCTGCCCGTAGGCGGCGGCGTTGCCCTCTCTGACCGCCTGGAGAAGCTCTGCGTCGCTTTGCGGAGTTCCGCCACCCATAGTGACCTCACGATTACACGGGGTTGCCTCGCGCATTCATTCCGCACTCTCCGTCGGGACTAAACCGCACCCGCGCCTTTACCTTCGAGAGGTTTCGAGGGCGCCGCGACGGGCCCTCCGGCCGGAGCCATAAGCTTGGGCGCATGACGGATCGCGACAACCTGCTGGCCGAGATCAAGAGCAAGGCCGTCGTCCACGGCAAGGTCATCCTCTCCTCCGGCATGGAGGCCGACTTCTACCTCGACCTGCGCCGCATCACCCTCGACGGCGTGGCCGCGCCGCTCGTCGGCCGGGTGATGCTCGACCTGACGGCCGACCTGGAGTTCGACGCGGTGGGCGGGCTCACGCTGGGGGCCGACCCGGTCGCGGGCGCGATGCTGCACGCGGCGGCGGCGCGCGGGCGCACGCTCGACGCGTTCGTGGTGCGCAAGGCGCAGAAGCAGCACGGCATGCAGCGCCGGATCGAGGGGCCCGAGGTGAAGGGACGGCGCGTGCTGGCCGTCGAGGACACCTCCACGACGGGCTCCTCGCCGCTGACGGCCGTGGAGGCGCTGCGCGAGGCGGGGGCCGAGGTGGTGGCCGTGGCCACGATCGTCGACCGGGGCGCACGGGAGCGCATCACCGGTGAGGGACTGGAGTACCGCTCGGTCTTCACCCTCGGCGACCTCGGGCTCTGAGGCGACCTCGGGCTCTGAAGGGCCTCAACCACAGGGCCTCAGCCGTGGGGCACAGGCGCGGGCCTCAGCCGCCGGACGACTTGACGGTGAACGCCTCCCGGGCGCCGGCCTTCCCCTGCTCGCGCGGCTTGCCGTTCTCGGTGACGCGGACGGTGCCCGCGTCGCTGAGCACGACGTCGAGCTCCGGCTCGTAGTAGCTGACCTCCTCGCCCCTGCTCATCTCGCGATACTGCAGCACGTCGCCGCCCGGCACGCGTACGGTGACGATGGGGCAGGCATCGGCCAGGCACTCGATGTGCACGGTCGGCACCCGCGCGGTGGTCTCCGCGGCGGGGCCGGGCGTGACGGCCGACGCGCGCTCGCGTTCGGGCGGCGTCGCGCCGAACGAGCCGAACAGCGCGCGGCCGCCGATGACCAGCAGCGTCACCACGGCGCCCGCGGCGAGGACGGCGAGCGCCATACGGGCGATGCCCATCGGATCTGACCTGTGGCGTCCCACAGGGGGCAGCGTACCCCGGGTAACCCCCGGTTTTCGGCTCAGAACTGGGTGTCGGTCGGCACGCGGTGGTGTTTGCCGTTGGGCTCAGGAAGGCTCTTGTGCTCCCTGCGCTTCTTGATCACCTCGACGATGATCGGGATCAGCGAGATGAACACGATGACGAAGACGCCCGGCAGGATGTACTTGTCGATCTGCTTGGGGTCGACCTTGCTGCCGAGGAAGTGGCCGAGCAGGAGCAGGCCCTCGACCCAGACGACGCCGCCGACGACGTTCCACAGGAAGAACCGCTTGGCCGGCATCTCCAGCACGCCCGCGACGGGATTCATGAACGTGCGCACGATCGGCACGAACCTGGCCAGAATCACCGCCCTGGCCGGACCGAACTTCTGGAAGAACTCCTCGGCCCTGACGACGTGCTCCCTCTTGAACAAGCGCGAATCAGGTTTCTCGAAGAGCCTGCGGCCGAACCTGGCCCCCAGGAAATGCCCGAGTTGGGCGCCCGCAATGGCGCACAGAGGCGTGCCGATCAAGAGGACGGGAAAGGAGAGCGGCTCGATGCCCATTCCCTGCGCCACCGAGGCCGAGCTGAAAATCCCCGCGGCCACCAGCAGCGAGTCGCCGGGGAGGAAGAACCCGAGCAGCAAGCCCGTTTCGGCGAAGATGATGGCGAGAACGCCGATCGTCGCGAAAGCCCCCAACACGGTCAGCCACCACGTCGGGTCGAGGAGATTCCAGAGCCAGTCCACGCCGAGAGCCTACCTGTAGAGGCGACAAACGCGTTGTGTCTACCACACGGGGTAGTGAGTCGGGATACTGGGCCTGCGCGAAGCCGTTACTTCTCAGGGAGATGAATCATGCCTATTGCGACTCCAGAGGTCTACGCTGAGATGCTCGACCGGGCGAAGGCCGGCGGATTCGCCTACCCGGCGATCAACGTGACCTCATCGCAGACGCTGAACGCCGCTCTGCGGGGCTTCGCCGAGGCCGAGAGCGACGGCATCGTCCAGGTCTCCACGGGCGGCGCCGAGTTCCTGTCCGGCGCGACCGTCAAGGACATGGTCACGGGGGCCACGGCGCTGGCCGAGTACGCGCGGGTGGTGGCCGCCAAATATCCCGTGACGGTGGCGCTGCACACCGACCACTGCCCGAAGGACAAGCTCGACGGCTTCATGAGGCCGCTGCTCGACATCTCCCTGGAACGGGTCGCCAAGGGCCTCGACCCGCTCTTCCAGTCCCACATGTGGGACGGCTCCGCCGTGCCGCTGGAGGAGAACCTGGAGATCGCCAAGGAGCTCCTGGAGAAGTCCGCCAGGGCACGGATCATCATGGAGATGGAGATCGGCGTCGTCGGCGGTGAGGAGGACGGCGTCGTCGGGGAGATCAACGAGAAGCTCTACACGACCCCCGAGGACGCGCTGGCCACCGCCGAGGCCGTCGGGATCGGCGAGAAGGGCCGCTACCTGCTGGCCGCCACGTTCGGCAACGTCCACGGCGTCTACAAGCCCGGCCACGTCAAGCTGCGTCCGGGCGTGCTGAAGGACATCCAGGAGGCGGTCGCGGCCAAGTACGGCAAGGACAAGCCGTTCGACCTGGTCTTCCACGGCGGCTCCGGCTCGTCGCTGGAGGAGATCCACGAGGCGATCTCGTACGGCGTCGTCAAGATGAACATCGACACCGACACCCAGTACGCCTTCACCAGGCCGATCGCGGACCACATGTTCCGCAACTACGACGGCGTGCTCAAGGTGGACGGCGACGTGGGCAACAAGAAGATGTACGACCCCCGTTCCTACGGCAAGAGCGCCGAGGCCGGCATGGCCAAGCGCGTCGTGGAGGCGTGCGAGAACCTCAAGAGCGCTGGGACGAAGATCTCCTAGCCAGTTTCATGGCCCGGCGGGTATGACTTGTCCTATGGATAACCTTCTCGCCGGGCCGCCCCCGACTCAACTGCCGGATCTGCCCGAGGCCAGGGAGGCGCTCGACTCCGGAGCCAAGGCCGCGGACGTGGCCGCCCGTTTCCCCGCCTACCCGGCGGCCTGGGCAACGCTCGCGGAAGAGTACTTCGCGCAGGGGCACGCCGTCACTTCCTACGCCTTCGCCCGCACGGGCTACCACCGCGGGCTCGACGCGCTCCGCCGCAGCGGCTGGAAGGGACACGGGCCCATCCCCTGGGAGCACGAGCCCAACCGGGGCTTCCTGCGCTGCCTGTACGCCCTGTCCAGGGCCGCCCAGGCGATCGGCGAGAAGGACGAGGCCGAGCGGTGCGTACAGTTCCTCAGGGACAGCACCGAGACGGGCTACGAGGCGCTCGCCAAGGGATAGTCCTCGTTGTCTTGGGACGAATAGGCACGTTCGGGTAGTCTCTCTACGCAAGAGCCCCTGTCGCGCTTGCGCCAGGGGTTTTCGTTTTGTGCACGGGAGACTGAACCATGCCGGCTGCCGTTCTCGTAGGCGCCCAGTGGGGCGATGAGGGCAAGGGCAAGGCCACCGACCTGCTCGGTGGCGACGTCGACTACGTCGTCCGCTATCAGGGTGGCAACAACGCGGGACACACCGTGGTCATCGGGGACCAGAAATACGCGCTGCACCTTCTACCGACGGGAATCCTGTCGCCCGACGTGGTCCCGGTGATCGGCAACGGCGTGGTCATCGACCCCGGCGTGCTGCTGAGCGAGATCGACGGGCTCGCCGCGCGCGGCATCTCCGCCGAGCGCCTGCTGATCTCCTCGAACGCGCACCTGATCATGCCGCACCACAAGGCCCTCGACAAGGTCACCGAGCGCTACCTCGGCAAGGCCAGGATCGGCACCACGGGCCGCGGCATCGGGCCTGCGTACGGCGACAAGATCGCCCGCATGGGTGTGCGCGTCCAGGACCTGCTCGACCCCGGCATCCTGGCCAAGAAGATCGAGGTCGCCCTGGGCGAGAAGAACCAGGTGCTCACCAAGGTCTACAACCGCCGCGGCATCGACCCCACGGCGGTCCTGGACGAGTACCTCGCCTATGCCGAGCGCCTCAAGCCGCACATCGCCGACACCTCGCTGGTGCTCTCCAAGGCGCTGGACGAGGGCAAGTTCGTGCTGCTGGAGGGCGGTCAGGGCACGCTGCTGGACATCGACCACGGCACCTACCCCTTCGTCACGTCCTCCTCGCCGACCTCCGGGGGCGCCTGCGCCGGGGCCGGGATCCCGCCGAACCGCCTCACCAAGATCATCGGCATCCTCAAGGCGTACACGACCCGGGTCGGCTCCGGCCCCTTCCCGACCGAGCTCACCGACGAGGTCGGCGAGTGGCTGCGCCAGACGGGCGGGGAGTACGGCGTCACCACGGGCCGCAACCGCCGCTGCGGCTGGTTCGACGCGGTCATCGCCCGCTACGCGACCCGGATCAACGGCATCACCGACTACTTCCTCACCAAGCTGGACGTGCTGTCGGGGCTGGAGCGGATCCCGGTGTGCGTGGCGTACGACGTGGACGGGGTGCGGCACGACGAGATCCCGATGACGCAGACGGACTTCCACCACGCCGTGCCGATCTACGAAGAGCTGCCGGGGTGGCAGGAGGACATCACGAGCGCGAAGGACTTCGACGATCTGCCGCCGAACGCGCAGGCGTACGTGCGGGCGCTGGAGGAGATGAGCGGCGCTCCGGTCTCGGCCATCGGCGTGGGCCCCGGCCGCGACCAGACCGTGGTGGTGCGCTCGCTCGTCTGAGAGCAGGCGCCGGGGTCCGGCGAGACCGGACCCCGGCACACCGCGAGGCCAGGTGGTGTCTTGGCCTGCCTGGCCTCATATGGTTGGGGTATGCCTCGTTTCCGCCACATCCTGGACACCATGGCCGCCTACAAGCCGGGCAAGGTCGTAGCGACCCCCGACGGCCGGTCGTTCAAGCTGTCCTCCAACGAATCCCCGTACGACCCGCTGCCGTCCGTGGTCGAGGCGATCGCCGAGGGGGCGCGGCAGATCAACCGCTACCCCGACCCCGGCGCCGTCGGGCTGACGGAGGCCATCGCGGAGCGGTTCGGGGTGCCGGCCGACAACATCGCGCTCGGCGCGGGGTCCGTCACGGTGGCGCAGCAGCTGTTCGAGTCGATCGGGGAGCCCGGGGTCGAGGTCGTCTACGCGTGGCGGTCGTTCGAGGCGTACCCGCTGCTGGCCGACCTCGCCGGAGTGAAGTCGGTCATGGTGCCGCTGGCCGGGGAGGACCACGACCTGGACGCCATGGCGGAGGCGATCACCGAGCGCACGCGCATGGTGTTCGTGTGCAACCCGAACAACCCGACCGGCACCTCGATCCGCCGGAGCGCGCTGGAGGCGTTCCTGGACCGGGTGCCCGAGCACGTGCTGGTGGTGCTGGACGAGGCCTACCGGGAGTACGTGCGCGACGAGGACGTCCCCGACGGCCTCACCCTCTACCGCGACCGGCCGAACGTCTGCGTGCTGCGCACGTTCTCCAAGGCGTACGGGCTGGCGGGCCTGCGGGTCGGCTACCTGGTCGCGCACGAGCCCGTGGCGACGGCGATCCGCAAGACGATCATCCCGTTCGCGGTCAACCACCTCGCCCAGGTCGCGGCCATCGCCTCGCTCAAGGCCGAGGACGAGCTGCTGGAGCGGGTCGAGCACGTGGTCAAGGAGCGTACGAGGGTCCGCGAGGCGCTCATCGCCCAGGGCTGGACGGTGCCGCCCACCGAGGCCAACTTCGTCTGGCTCAGGCTCGGTGAGCGCACCCTCGACTTCGCGGCCGCCTGCGCCGTGGAGGGCGTGGCGGTGCGGCCGTTCGCCGGGGAGGGAGCGCGGGTGTCCATCGGCTCCCCCGAGGCGAACGACGCGTTTCTCACCGCCGCCGCGGCCTTCCGCGTCTGATCCGCGGCTGATCAGCGGCGGGGCTGCCAGTTGAGGTAGGCGACCGACAGCAGCGTGGAGCCGTACTGCGACTGGACGGCGTGGTCGGCGTAGACCGCCAGCGCGTGCGTGAACAGGGCCGGGTCCCACTGGGCCACCGGCATGTAGCGCGGCGCCTGGAGGTACTGCCCGGCGGCGGCCAGGCCGCCGGTGCCGTCCACCCGCAGGAACGTCGTCGCCACGCCGTTGTCGGTGGTGGCCATGTTCTTGGTGTAGCTGCGGGCGAAGCGGCCCATGTCGGCGTCGGTGAAGGCGAGGCCGAACCGGTGCGCGGCGGCGGCGAACTCGACGTCGATGCCGCCGTGGCTGAGGTCCTCGATCTGCTGCCCGCCCTTGGGCGGCGTGCCGAAGGACGGGGTCCACTCGGAGACGGCGTCCGCCTTGGTGTAGCCGCTGTAGAGCTTGCCGAAGCTGGGCCAGTACGGCCAGTAGTAGGCGTCCTTGTCGTTGGTCTTGAGGTCGCGGGCGAACGTGGCGGCGAGCCGGCGGGTGCGGTCGCGGAAGAACGGGTCGCGGGTCGCCGCCGCCAGCTCCGCGTACGTCTGGCCGAGGGCGACGCTCTGGTTGATCGGCTGTTCGACGCCGTCGTAGGGGACGGGCATGCCCTTCGGCCAGATGTAGTAGCCGTCCGCCACCCATTCGGGGTCGTGCGCGGCAGCGGCGTCCCGGCACGCCTTGAGGTATTCGGCGGCCTTGGCCCGGTAGCGGGCGTTGCGCAAGAGGCGCGGGTCCCGGCGGACGATCCGGACGAACGACGCGAGCGGGTAGGTGATCATGCCGGTGTGCACCGAGAAGATCACCGGCGCGGCGGCCAGCTTGAACGTCCCGAGCGCCGGCGTCGTCGCCCCCGCCGGCGAGGGACGCAGGTCCTTGGCCGTCACCATGGTCGGCGACGGGTAGGCGTCGAGGATCCGCTTCACCGCGTAGTCGGGGCTGGCGGGGTCCATACTCAGGTCGGTGAAGGTGGACACCTTGCTCTTGACGGGGTTGTTCACCTCCAGGGTGAACCGCCCGTCCGAGGTGCCCGCCCGTACGGTCGCCACCGCGTCGTTGACGTTGGTGAGCGCGCTGCGCACCTCCAGGAGCGGCTGCCCCGACGAGTCGAGCAGGCTCACGCCGCCCGCGCTGTAGACGATGCTGCGCCAGGCGGGCAGTGACAGGCCGCGGTAGTCGGTGACGCCGCGCTCGGAGTCGCGGTTGCCCAGGACGAGGTCGGCGTTGTGGATGAGCCGGTCCAGGTAGGTGGTGTCGCGGTAGGCCTCGTACATCCTGATGTAGGCGGCCATCACGTAGGAGGCGCCCCAGCCGAGACCGCCCGCCTCATTGGTGTCGGTGGGCTGGCCGGCGTTGCCGCTCTCGTGGAACACCTTGTCGAACAGGTCGAACGTCTCACGCGTGGTGTAGTCGTAGCCTGCCGCGGCGCGGGCCGTGCCGGGCAGTGCTGCCAGGGCGCCGAGGGAGAGCGCGCCCACGCCGAATTGGCGGCGAGTAAGCATGGATGACCCTTTCACAACGGGCGGCGTCAGCTCTTGACCGCGCCGCGCATGCCTTCGAGGACGTGTCGTTGCATGATCATGAAGAAGACGACCACGGGCAGGATCGAGATGATCGTGCCCGCCGCCAGGCTGCGGATGTCGGTGCCGGTGATTCCGGCCAGGTAGGCGATCCCCAGCGAGATGGGATACAGGGAGGAGTCCTTCAGCACGACCATCGGCCAGATGAAGCTGTTCCAGACCGAGATGAAGCCGAAGACGCCGAGGATCGCCAGGGTGGGGCGGGCGGCCGGCAGCATGACGTGCCAGAAGATGCGCAGTTCGTGGCAGCCGTCGGTCCTGGCGGCGTCCACCACCTCGCGTGGCACCCCGGCGAAGGTCTGCCGGAGCAGGAAGATCCCGAACGCCGACAGCAGGCCGGGCAGGATCACGCCCAGGTAGCCGTCGGCCATCCCGATCTGGGAGACCACCAAGAACCTCGGCAGCAGCATCACCTCGCCGGGCAGGAACATGGTGGCGAGGATCGCGAAGAAGATCAGGCTCCGGCCGCGGAAGGCCATCTGCGCCAGCGGGTACGCGCACAGAGCCGACACCAGGATGTAGAGCGGCACCATCACGGCCACCAGGAACGCGGAGTTGAGCAGGTAGCGCGGGAACGGGATGGCCGTCCACGCCTCCTTGGCCCAGGTGAGCACCGGGGGCCGGGGGATGATGTCCGGCGGGAAGGAGAAGACGGCCTGGCCGGCCGGTTTCAACGCCGCCGACAGCAGGATGAGAAAGGGGCCGACGAACGCCAGGGCGATCGCGGTGAGCAGCACGTACATGCCCGCGCGGCGCACCCACCAGCCGAGCCTCCGAGTCACCGCTCGTCCTTCCTTCCGCTGGTGAGCCGATAGTTGAGCAGGGCCATCACGATCAGCAGGACCCACAGGACGAGGCCGACGGCGCTGGCGTAGCCCATGTCGTACTTCTCGAACGCCTCGGCCCAGATGTAGTAGCCGAGCATCAGGGTGGCGTCCTGCGGGCCGCCCTTGGTCATCACGAAGACGGTCGTGAACGCCTGCATCGCGTCGAGCATGGCCATCGTGACGGTGACCGCGATGTAGGGGACCATCAGCGGGACGGTGATGCGCCGCATCCGGTGCCAGCCGTTGGCGCCGTCTATCTTGGCGGCCTCGTAGAGCTCCGACGGGATCGTCTGGAGGCCCGCGAGGTAGACCATCATGTAGACGCCCATGTTCTTCCAGCCCTCGACCAGGATCAGCGCGGGCAGCGCCCAGACGGGGTCGAGGAGGTACTGGATGGGCTCGTCCAGGATGCCCAGGCCGGTGAGCAGCCAGTTGACCACGCCCTGCTGGTGGAAGACGTAGTTCCAGGCCACCGCGACCGCGACCATCGAGGTCACGACCGGCAGGTAGTAGAGCATCCGGAACGTCCTGATGCCGGGCAGCTTCTGGTTCACCAGCACGGCCAGCGGCAGCGGGAGCACGACGAGCAGCGGGAACAGGCCCACGAGGAACACCAGCGAGTTGCGCAGGGCGGTCCAGAACCTGGCGTCCCCGAGGATCTTGACGAAGTTGTCCAGTCCGGTGAAGACGGGCGGGGTGACGCCGTCGTAGTCGGTGAAGGAGAGCTGGACGGCGGTGACGGCCGGCCAGGCGAAGAACACCCCGAACAGCACCAGGGCCGGTAAGGGGAAGAGGTACGGCGTGTACCAGCGCTGCCCTGGGATCCGGCTGGCGGCCACCGGCCTCACATCCTTCGGTCTTTAATAGTGACGCCCAAAGCCTCGATAAGAGTTGGCCAGAATTTGGACGCAGACTATAGATGGCCGATCTCGACCGTCAAGGGCCGATCTGAGCAGGGACCCTTGACGACTCAGGCGCCGGAGTGTCATTGTGCCGAAAGAATTATTAAGGACGGCCATAATTCTCAGGAGGTCCCCCGATGTCGAGGAGAACAGCGTTGGGGGCAGGCGCGCTCGCGCTGGCTCTCATGTCGTCCGGCTGCGTGGCCGGAACGTCGGGCAGCACGTCGGGGGGACAGGCGGACGACCAGCCGTTCGAGGGGGAGGTCGAGTTCTGGACGATCAACCTGAAGAAGAACTTCGGCTCCTACATCGACGGGCTGATCGCCCAGTACCAGAAGGAGCACCCCAAGGTCACCGTCAAGTGGGTCGACGTGCCCGGGCAGGACATCGCGACCAAGCTGCTCGCCGCGGTCGCCAGCGGCGACGTCCCCGACGCGGTCAACATCGCCTCCTCCGACCTCGGCCGGTTCACCCCGTCGCTGGCCCCTCTCGACGAGTTGCTCAAGCCCGCCGACCTCGCCGACTTCCAGCCGAACCTGGTCGACTCGCTGCGCGTGGCGGGCAAGCTGTACGCCGTGCCCTGGTACAACGGCGGCACTCCCGTGGGCATCTACCGCAAGTCCGTCGTCGGCAAGGCGGGCTTCGACGAGAAGGCCCCGCCCAAGTCCTACGCCGAGGCCCTCGCCCTGGCCGACAAGGTCTACGCCGAGACCAAGGTCTACGGCAGCAACGACATCCCCGGCGTCAACGCCGCCTCGGTGCTGCGCTACTACGGAATCGAGCTGCTGAGCGCCGACAAGAAGAAGGCGACGTTCAACACGCCCGAGGTCGCCAAGCTGCTGGACACGTTCAAGGCGAGCTACGACAAGCACGGTATCGCGCCGGGATCGATCTCCAAGGACGTCCGGAACTACCCGCAGACCCTGGAGAACGGCCAGATCGCGATGGCGGCGAGCGCGTCCGCGGCGACGCTGGTCAACGTCGAGAAGAACGCCCCCGACGTCTACAAGGACCTGCTCGTCACCGAGCCCGTCCAGACCGGGACCGGCGGATACCTGCTGCTCGCCCAGCAGACCGTGGCCATCCCCAAGGCGTCGAAGCACCAGCGGGCGGCGGCCGAGTTCGTCAAGTTCTTCACCAACGGCGCCAACCAGCTCGCGTTCTGCAAGCTGGTGCCGATCTACCCCTCGACGATCTCCTCCACCAAGGACGCCTTCTTCTCGGACATCACCGGCGACTCCCCGATGGACGTCGCCCGCCGGGTGATCGTCAAGGGCCTGCCGAAGCTGGAGTACGTCCCGCTGGGCACGGCCAAGGACGCCGAGCTCGGAGAGTCGCTGTCCGAGGAGATCAGGGCCTTCCTCCAGGGATCCAAGAGCGCCAAGGAGGCGCTCGACGCCGCAGAGAAGCAATGGAATGACGCACTTGCCTAAGCTCAGAGTCGGGATCGTCGGCGCCGGGATCATGGGCCGCGGCCACGCCGAAGTCCTGTCCGCCCACCCGGACGCCGAGGTCACCGCCGTCGCGCGCCGTCCTCTCGACGCCGCCCCGCAGGCGGCCGTCCACCCGGGCTACCGGGAGCTGATCGACTCCGGCACCGTCGACGCCGTGTCGATCACCACCCCCGACCACCTGCACGCGGACGTGATGGTGGCGGCGGCGGAGGCAGGGCTGCACATCCTGGTCGAGAAGCCGTTCACGACCACGGTCGAGGACGCCGACCGCTCCGTGGCCGCGATCCGGCAGGCGGGCGTCACCGCGATGTGCCTGTTCAACCACCGCTGGGTGCCCGCGTACGCGCAGGCCAAGCAGCAGATGGAGCTGATCGGCGAGCCGGTCGTGGGCTACGCCCGCAAGGACGACACGATCCACGTGCCCACCGAGATGATCGGCTGGGCCGATCGGACGACCTGCGCCTGGTTCCTGTCGAGCCACGACATCGACCTGGTCACCTGGCTCTACGACGACCACGTCGTGGAGGTCTTCGCCACCGCCCGCCACGGCAAGCTGCGCGGGATGGGCATCGACACCCCTGACGCGATGCAGATCCAGGCCCGCTTCAGCCGGGGCGCCGTGGCCACGTTCGAGTCGGCCTGGATCTACCCGAACACCTTCCCGACCATGGTCGACAGCTACATCACCGTGGCCGGCGAGTCGGGCGTCATCCAGCTCGACCGGCAGAAGGAGAACATCCAGCTCGCCACCGAGAAGTCCTACTCCTACCCGCGCAACATGCTCCAGCGGGTCGTGCACGGCATCCCGGCGGGCGCCTACCGCGACGCGATCCACCACTTCGTGGACTGCGCCCGTACCGGCGCCGAGCCGCTGGTCAGCGTGGAGAGCTCGCGGCACGTGACCGCCGTGCTCGCCGCCGCGCACGAGTCCGCCCGCACGGGGCGGCCGGTGACATGTTCGTAGAGAAACCGCCGCACGTGCATCCCACGCGCATGCGGCACATCACCGACGAGGCCCTGCTGGAAACGCTCGGGGCGGGCGGCGTCGCCGAGGCCAGGGCCTGGCGCCGGCGGCGGCCGATCCCGGCCGCCCTCGGCGCGGAGGGCGCGGACGCCCTGCTCGGGATCGAGGTCGACTTCCTGGACAAGGGCCACGGCCGCTCGCTGCTGTACGGTTTCCACTACCTGCGCTGGATGTCCCCGCTGATCACGGCCTACGCCGGGACCGGGGACCCCCGCTACGCCGCCGAGTGGGACCGCCTGTTCCGCCAGTGGTACGACGACCGCGACCGGGTCGAGGGCGACTGGCCGGGGCTCGACGTGGTCTGGTACTCGCTCGGCGTCCGCGCCCGCGCCATGTACGTCACCGAGGCGCTGGCCGTCTTCGCGGACGAGCCCGCGCTGAGCGACGGGTGCTGGCTGCGGATGATGAAGACGGTCGTCGGCGGCGCCAGGTGGTCGGCCGAGGAGCACGACGAGTTCCGCCACGGCAACTGGCAGTTCGTCAACGCGTGCGAGCTGCTGCACACGGCCAGGGTGTTCGCGGACCTGCCCGAGGCGGGGCAGTGGGCCGAGGTCGCCATGGCCCGCATCCTGGAGCACCTCGAACAGGACGTGCGCGCCGACGGCGGCCACCACGAGCGCTCGCCCAGCTACCACCTCATGTGCCTGGACAACCTCGAACGGGCCGTGGCCGTCGAGCCCGCGCTCGCGCGGCACCCGCGCCGCCAGGCCATGTACCACTGGCTGAGCGTCCTGACGACGTCCGGCGGCTGGGTGCCCCATCTGCAGGACAGCGGCCTGATCTGGCCGCAGGACGTCGGGCCGGCCGAGGGCTCGCACAACCTGGAGGCCAGCGGCTACGCCACCTTCCGCCACGGCGACTTCCACACCGTCGTCAACTACGGCCCCTATGTCGGGCACGAGCTCGAACCGCACAGCCACCACGCGGCGCTCGACTTCGTGCTGTCGGGCTGGGGCGTGCCACTGGCCTGGGAAGGGGGCGGCCCGCCGTCCTACGACGACCCCGGCTACTACGACTGGTACCAGGCGACCAGGGCGCACAACACGCTGCTCGTCCCGGGCGAGGGCTACGTCGAGGACCGCCGCGCCGCCTGTGACCTGTTCTCCGTCTCCGCGCGGGCCGACGTCTTCGCGGGGCACCACCACGGCTACAGCGCGCGGCACGACCGGGAGATCGTCTTCGTCAAGGGCGACAACCCGTACTGGATCGTCACCGACCGGATCGACGCGGAGGCGATCTGGCAGATCCACGGCCTGTCGCCGTGGGTCGAGCGCGACGGCGGGTTCGCGGGCACCCGTGGCCCGGGAATCCTGGTGGTGCCGCTGGAACCGCCCGACGAGGTGGTGTACGGGACGGGCCCGGCCAGGATCCCGGACCCCGCCACCAGGACCGCCGAGTACGGCGAGATCCACTCGCTCGGCCTGCGGCGCGCCGACGGCAGGTTCACCGTCGGCATCTTCCCCTACCGCGACGAACCCCCCGTTGTCCCCGAAGATTGGACGGTTCATGCTGATCGACGCTGACGCGATGCTCGGCCGCTATCCCCGCAGGGACGTGGGCACGGGCTCGATCACGGAGGCGCTGGACAGGATGGACCGCTTCGGCATCGCGGAGGCCGTGGTCAGCCACACCCTGTCGTGGCTGCACGACCCCGCGACGGGCAACAGGGAGCTGCTCGGCCTGGTCGCCGACCACTCCAGGCTGCGCCCCTGCTGGGTGATGCTGCCCGGCACCTGCGGCGAGACCGGCACGCCGGACGAGTTCGTGACCGGGGCATTGGAGGGCGGGGTGTGCGCCGTCCGCGCCTACCCCGCCGACCACGGCTACGACCTCGCCGGCCGCGACTGCGCGGCCATGCTGACAGCCGTTGCCGAGGCCGGGCTGCCGCTGCTCGTGGACGCGGCCCAGACCGGCTGGGCCGCAGTCGAGTCCGTCGCCGCCGCGCACCCGAAGCTGCGGGTCGTGGTCGGCGCGATCGGCTACCGCCAGCTCAGGCAGGCGGCCGGGGTGCTCTCCCGCACCGGCAACGTCTACCTGGGGCTGGCCAACCTGTCCTCGCACTGCGGGCTCGAATGGCTCGTCGAGCGGTACGGCGAGCGCCGCCTCGTCTTCGGCACGGGGGCGCCGCTCAGGGACCCCGCCGAGGCGGTCACCCGGCTGCTGTGGGCGGAGCTCGACGACGCGGCCGTGGCCGCCATCGGCGCCGGCACCCTGCTGGAACTGCTGCCCGTGGGGGCGATGTGAACGCGATCACCTCGGCGCTGTGGCAGCGCCGCCCGCAGACCAGCGTCCGGATCGTCGACGCCCACGCCCACGCCGGCCCCTACAGCCTGTTCTTCATCCCCGAGGCGTCCCCTGACGCGATGGCCCGGGTGATGGACAGGTGCGGCGTGGCGCACGCCGTCATCTCCAGCCACCTGGCGATCCAGCTCGACGCGGCGGCCGGGAACGCCGCGACCGCCGAGGCGGTGGAGCGCGCGCCGGACCGCTTCACCGGATACCTGACGATCAACCCCTGGCAGGACCCCGACGGCGAGCTGGCCAGGTGGAGCGCGGATCCGCGCTTCGGCGGCATCAAGCTCCACCCCGACCTGCACGACTACCCGCTCACCGGCAGGCGCTACGCCGGCGTGTGGGAGTTCGCGCAGCGTACCGGCTGCCCGGTGCTCACCCACACCTACGACGGCTCCCCCTACAACGACCTGGCCGCGGTGGACGCCGTCGCGTCGGAGCACCCCGACGTGGTGATCATCGCGGGGCACGCGGGCGCGACCCCGCTGGGCATCGAGCGGGCCATCGAGGTGGCGCACCGGCGCCCAGGGGTCATCCTGGAGGTGTGCGGGTCCTTCAACACCGGGCCCGACATCGCCAGGATGGTGCGGGAGCTCGGTGCCGGCCGGGTCGTCTACGGGTCCGACTTCCCCTTCATCGATCTTCGGATCTCGCTGGGGAGGGTAATCTTCAGTGGCCTCGCAGAGGGGGACCAGGCCGCGGTGCTCGGTGCGACGATGACCCGCTTGCTGCAGTGGAGATCCGGACTGGGGTGATCAAGATCATGGACCGGCTGCGTTCGGAGTCGCGGCCCAGGGTGACGATCGGAGTCGTGGGACCGCACGATCTCGTCGAACAGATCATGATGATCGGCGCCGGCCTGCCGGCCGCGGCCGACTGGCGGCTGCTCGGCGCGCCTCATGCCGAGGAGCACGAGACCTACGACAAGTTCTCGCGGATCGCCGACAGCATCGACGTGGTGCTGTTCACCGGGCCCCTCCAGCACGACCTGGCCAGGCAGGCGGGCGAGCTGACCGTCCCCGCCACGTTCGTGCCCATGAGCGGGGCCAGCCTGTACGCCAGCCTGCTGCGCGGGGTGCTCACCCACGGGATCGACCCGGCCAGGGTGAGCATCGACTCGCTGCCCGCCGCCGACGTGGACGAGGCGTACGGCGAGATCGGGGTGAGCACGGCCGGCGTGCACCTTTCCGAGTACGACCGGCCGGAGTCGGCGCGCGGTTTCGGCGCCTTCCACGAGGAGCTCTACCGCCAGGGCGAGACCACCGCGGCGCTCACCACGATAAGGAGCGTCGCCAACAAGCTGAGCGCCGCCGGCGTGCCCGTGCTGCGCCTGCTGCCGACCTCCCACACGTTGCGCCTCGCGCTCAACACCGCCGCCCTGCTCGGCACCGGCAGCAGGCTGGAGGACGCGCAGATCGCCATCGTGGTCGTCGAGCTCGCCGCCTCCGCCAAGCCCAGCTACTCCGGGCCGGGCAATTACTGGCAGCAGGAGCTGAAGCTGTCGCTGCACCGCTCGCTGCTCGCCGACGCGCGGCTGATGGGCGCCACCGTGGCGCCCCGCGACGAGAACGGCTACGTCGTCACCGCCACCGTGGGCGCGCTCGGCCAGGCCACGGAGGGGTTCAGGATGGCGCCGTTCATGGACCGGATCCGCTCTGACGTGGGGGTCGACGTCGAGGTCGGCGTCGGGCTCGGCAGCACGGCCCGCGACGCCGACGCCAACGCGATGGCGGCCGTCGAGAAGGCCCGCAACGCGGGGGCGACCGCCGCGTACCTGGTCGGGGGCGACGGCACCGTGCTGTCCCTGCCGGTACGCCGGCGCAAGCGGCAGGACAGCGAGCCGATCGTCGCCACCAAGGCGGCCAAGCTGCTCGAACGCCTGGTGGAGGGCCTGCACGACGGCGACTCGATGGTGGTCGACGCCGAGATCGTCGCGGAGGTGCTGTCGATCTCCCCGCGCAGCGCCCGCCGGGTGCTGCAGAGCCTCGCGGAGGAGGGCCTGGCCTGGCCCATGCCTCCGGTCAAGGGCACCCAGGCGGGCCGGCCCCGCCAGCCGTACCGGCTCGTGCGGAGTTAGGCGTCGCCGAGGCGCACGCGCGGGCCGTACCTGTCCAGCAGCAGGGCGTTGTGCGCGTCGCCGCCCGGGGTGTTGGCCGACTTGAAGACGGGCGGCGGCTCGCCGGCCGCGAGGAAGCGGCCGACGACCTCGGCGACCAGGAGCTGCGCGATCAGCACGCCGGTGAGGGTCGAGACGCCGCAGGCGCTGCCGCCGCCCGGCAGCGGCAGCGTGGCGTCGCCGTACGGCGCCCCGTTGTCGATGACCACCTGGGCCAGGTCGGCCAGCCGCTCCTCGACGGCCACCGCGGCGGTGTGCGCGCGAGAGGTGATCGCGATCACGGGGTGCCCGTGCCGGACCGCGAGCCGGGCCATCTCAACGATCGCCGCGTTGCCGCCGGAGTTCGAGATGATCACGAAGACGTCGTCGGGCCGGATGTCGGCCAGCTCCCAGACGCGTGCGGCGAGGCCGGGCGCACGCTCGATCTTCGGGTCGAGGATGTCGCGCGGCGAGGCGTCACCGTAGTAGGCGAGGTCGCGGATGCCGAGCTGGTTGACCGGCACCAGGCCGCCCGCCCGGCCGGTGAGCTCCAGCGCGACGGACCTCGAATGGCCGGTGCCGAACGCCTGGAGCACCCCGCCCGCGCGCAACGAGGCGTAGACCAGCGCGCCTGCTTGTCGGATCGCGTCGCGTTCGGCGGTGAGCAGCCGGTCCACGGCCGATCCGGCGATCAGCGCGTACGAGCTCTGGTCCATCACAGATCCTCCAGCAGGTTTCGTGCGGTCTCGGCGATGAGTTCGGCGCTGCCCGGGGCCACCTGGCTGGCCAGGACCTCGTACTCGGCACGCCGGTAGGCGGCGGCCGTCGGCAGGTATCCGGGGTAGCCGTTGACGTAGCCCAGGACCACGGTCGGCTCACCTGGCCGGTCGGCGACGCGCTCGGCGACGGCCAGGAACGGCTCGCCGGGCAGCCCGGCGAGGGCGAGCCCGCCGAGGCGGGCGACGTTCACGTCCACGCCGGTCCGGACGGGGGGTGCGGTGCGCGCCCGCAGCCCTTCGAGCCTGCTGCGGGCCAGGCGGGTGGCGACCGGGTCACCCGACGCCGCGGCCTGCTCGTACCCGGCGAGGAGGGCCGCCTCGTCGGCCGTCGTGGCGGCGGGTTCGAGCGTCAGCCGTCGCGTGGCCCAGGAGATGCCGGTGGGTCCGGCCCGCCAGAGCGGGGTCCCAGGGCCCGCCAGCAGCTCGGCGCAGCGGTCCGCGACGAGCTCGCCCAGGCGTCGCAGCTCCGCCGCGTCCTGGCCGCGCCGGGTGTGGCGGGTGCTGATGTCGCCGGCGGCGCCGGTGGCGACCGCCACCCAGACGTCCTCGCCGAGCCGCCGCCGCAGGCTCGCGCGTACGGCTCCGACCAGGTCGGCGCTGACCAGGCGATTGGCCGCGGGCAGCACGGTGGGGTGCACGGGAAGCACCGCCAGCACCCCGGCGAGCCCGCCGTCGCGCACGGCGATCAGGTCGAGCGGCACCACCGCCGGCGCCCCCGGCCTGCTCCGGTCGGCGCCGACCCCGTGCAGCTCGCCGCGGTACGCCATGCCCTCGCACGGCCGCTCCGCCTCGATCGCCCGCCGCACGGCCGTGCGGACCGCCTCGGTGAGCCGGCCGAGCCACGGCTCGGGCGTCGGCCCGCCGCCCGGTACGCAGCCGGTCTCGGGCCCCGCGTGGGTGTGGCTCGCCGCCAGCCACAGCTCGCACCCGACCGCCTGCCTGGCCCGCGCGGCGAGGTCCTCGTTGACGCAGATGACGTCGGCGATCGCCAGCGCGAACCGTCTCCCGCCGTCCGACCAGGTCACCGCGCTGACCGACAGCGGGTCCGCCAGGCCCGTGGACGGCCCCGGCCGGTCGATGTAACCGCCCATCGGCGTGCCGTCCGGCACGGGCAGCTCTGCGGTGCCGTGTCCCACTCTCATCGTTCCGCCGTTCTGATCATCGTCTCGTAGCGGCTCGGCCCCGTGGAGGCGGCCAGCAGGGCGGCGCCCGCGAGGCTGTCGCCCGCGGGAGGCCGGAGGGTCGCTTGAGGCAGCAGCCGGGCCAGCTCCGCCTCGAAGCCGGCGCGGAGTCCGGGGTCGCGCAGCAGGCGGCCGGTCCACGCGACGGGCACCGCCGCCTCCTTCGCGAGGCAGCGGGCCGCCGCCACCGTGCCCGCCAGCTCGCGGGCCGCCTCATCGGCGATGGCGCGGGCCGTGGGATCCGGGCGGCTCCGGTCTCCCGCCGGCTCCAGGACGCGGCCCGAGTCTCCTGCCAGCTCCAGGACGTGGACGGCGAAGCGCGCGATCCGCGCCACCGCGTCGGGGGCCAGGTAGAGGCGCTCGGGCAGGCTGGCCAGGTCGCCGAACACGGCCTGGGCGCGCTCGGTGAGCGGGCCGGGCTCCGCGCGCCCGTCGAAGCCCCGGAAGGCGGCGTCGAGGCCGCGGCGGCCGATCCAGAAGCCGCTGCCCGCGTCGCCGTAGAGGTAGCCCCAGCCGTCCACCTGCCGGATGCCGTCACCCACGCCCAGGGCGATCGCTCCGGTGCCCGCGGCCAGCACGACGCCGTCGCCGCCCGCGAACGCCCCCGCGTGCGAGGTGACCACGTCGGTCGTGATCAGCACGCGGCGGGCCATGGAGAGCAGCCGGGCTGCCAGCTTGCCGGGGTCGTCCAGGATGGTGGTCAGGCCGAGGCAGACGGTGCCGAGTGGCCCCCATCCCGTCCCGATCCGCTCCAGCACGGCCTCGGCCGGGGAGCCCTCCGCGTACGACAGGCCGGGCAGCTCGCGGATCTCCCGGATCCGCCCCGACTCGGCCAGGCCGATCCGCAGGCCCGTCTGCCCGCCGTCGATCGCCAGGTCCATGCGCGTCCTCCTGGTCACGATTCGGGCCGGAGCCCGGCCCTGCGGTATTCCGTGGGGGAGCAGCCGACGTGCCGCCGGAACGCGCTGCGCAGGGCCTTCGCGGTCGGGTAGCCGGTGTGCGCGGCGACCACGTCCACCGGCAGCGCCGAGGTGGACAGCAACCGGCGGGCGTGCCGCAGCCGCAGCCCGGTCAGGTGCCGCAGGAACGTCGTCCGCCGCTCCTCCGCGAACAGGTGCGAGATGTAGTACGGGCTCGCGCTCACGGCCTCCGCCACGGTCGCCAGGCGCAGCCCGGGATCGGTGTAGTGCTCCGCCAGGTACGCCTCGGCCAGCGCGAGCACGTCACGGCGGGGCGCGGCCGGCATGAGGCGGCCCAGCGTCTCCCGCAGCCAGATGTGCAGGTAGGAGCGTTCGTGGATGTCTCCGACCATGATGATGTCCTCGATCGGCAGCCGGGCGCAGGCCTCCACCCAGTCCGTCGACCCGTCGGCCAGCCTGCTCCGGTTGGCCACGTCCACCACGAACAGCAGCTGGCCGATGAGCCAGTTGCGCAGCGTGCGCGGGTCGACCCCGGGCTCCCGGGCGCACCTGTCCACCCACCCGGCCAGCAGCCCCGCCGCGCCGTTGCGGTCACCGGCGCGGACCCGTCTGGTCAGCTCCTGCTCGATGCGCACCGGAGGCGCCGGCGCGGCGCTCTCGTGCGCGGGTGGCGCGATCACCCGGTCGCCGCCGAGCACGAGCTTGTAGTCGTTGACCCGCCTGGCGTCCCGCTCCGCCGCGAGGTGTTCGAGGCTGGGCGCGCCCAGGCTGACCGTGGCCGTCCACGCCGTCTCACGGACGATCCTGGCCCGCAGCTCCTCGGCCAGCTCCTCCGCGTCGGACATCAGCGCGCCCGGGTCGGCGCCCGACAACACGATCAGCCACTCCTCCGGGGGTCGGGGGTGGCAGGTCGCGTCGCGGCGGGCGCTCGCGGCGGAGCGCACCGCGTGGTCGGCGCGCTGGAGCTGGCGCAGCGCCCATGGCCGGCCACGGGTCTTCTCGGAAACCATGAAGTCGTCGATGTCCACCAGGGCAGCCACGGCGTAGGTCATGCCTCTACTTTAGGCGGACCGAAATTTGACCGTATTCACCAGCGTCCCGATTCCCTCCACCGTGGCCCGCATGGTGTCGCCGTCCTTGAGCGGGGCGATCCCGGCGATGGTGCCGGTCGCGACGATGTCCCCGGGCATCAGCGTCATCCCGTCGGACAGGTCGGCGATGAGCCGGGGCAGCCCGAAGACCATCTGCCGGGTGTTGGCCCGCTGCCTGACCTCGCCGTCCACCTCCAAGGTCAGCTCCAGCTCCTGCGGATCGGGCACCTCGTCCACCGTCGCCAGGTACGGGCCCACGGGCGCGAAGGTGTCGAACCCCTTCGACTGGTCCCACGGCACGTTGCGGGCGATGTTGGCCAGCTGGAGGTCGCGGGCCGTCATGTCGTTGATCACGGTGTATCCGGCGACGGCCTCGCGCCACCGCTCGGCCGGCAGGTCCCTGGTCACCTTGCCGATGACCACGGCCAGCTCCACCTCGTGCTCCAGGTGGCGGGTGCGGGCGGGGGCGATGACCGGGTGGCCGTGGCCCACGAGCGCGGACGGCGGCTTGAAGAACAGCACCGGCTCCGGCGGCACCTCCAGGCCGCTCTCGTCCGCGTGCTCCTGGTAGTTCAGCGCGAGGCAGCAGATCTTCGTGCAGGTGGCCACGGGCGGCTCGAAGATCACCGCGCTCTCGTCCAAGGTGGGGCCGTCGTGGCCGGCCACCAGCTCGGTCAGGCGGTCGAGCCCGTACGAGTCCAGGGCCGCCACCGGGTCGGACCCGAGGTCGGCCAGGCTCACGAGCTCGCCGGGCACCCGCCGGGCCACCAGCTCGACGGGGCCGGAAGGGGTGCGCCGAATGCGTCCAAGAAACATGTCCGTAAGCCCATCAAGGCCCTGTGACCTCCACAAGCACCGAAATTTGCGCTTAGACCCGCTTCTTGCTCTCTTTCTTGTGGCCGGGCGAGGTGCCCCCGTTTGATGGTCGGCATGACCCGCACTCTGGACGTCAGCCGCGACCTCTACACCAATGCCCAGCGCTACATCGCGGGCGGCGTCTCCAGCGACGCCCGCCGCACCGCGGGCGTGCCGCTCTACGTGGACAGGGCATCGGGAGCCAGGCTCTGGGACGTCGACGGCAACGTCTACACCGACTACGTGCTCGGCCAGGGCCCGGCCCTGCTCGGCCACTGCCCGCCCGCCGTGGTGGAGGCCGTCGCCGCGCAGGTGGCCCGCGGCATCGTCTACTCCGCCCAGCACGCGGCGGAGGCCCGCGTCGCCGAGCGGCTGTGCGCGATGGTGCCCTCGGCGGAGCGCGTCCGCTTCAACACCGTCGGCTCCGAGGCCGCGCACGCCGCCTGGCGCCTGGCGCGCGGCTTCACGGGACGGCCCAAGATCCTCAAGTTCGAGGGCCACTACCACGGCTGGCTCGACCCGGTCCTCTACAGCGTCCACCCGTCCCTGGACGACGCGGGACCGCAGGACCACCCGCGCCCCGTCCCCGGCACCGCGGGCCAGCCGCCCGCCGCCGACCTGGTGATCTGCCCCTGGAACGACCTGGAGGCGCTCAGCCGTCTCATGGACGAGCACGCGGGACAGATCGCCGCCGTCGTCACGGAGCCGGTGCTCTGCAACACCGGCGCCATCGAGCCGGACCCCGGCTACCTCCAGGGGGTGCGCGCACTGTGCGACCGCCACGGCAGCCTGCTGATCTTCGACGAGATCATCACCGGTTTCCGGCTCGCCCCCGGCGGCGCCCAGGAGTACCTCGGCGTCAGCCCCGACCTGTCGGTCTTCGGCAAGGCGATGGCGGGCGGCATGCAGGTGTCCGCGCTGGCGGGGCGGGCGGCCGTGATGGACGCCATCTCCTCGGGCAAGGTCGCGCACGCCGGGACGTTCAACTCCCAGCCCGTCGGCATCGCCGCCGCCGAGGCCACCCTGCGCATCCTGGACGAGGAGCGCGAGGAGGTCTACGGCACCCTCTACGCGCGGGGGCGGCAGCTCATGGCCGGCCTGCGCGAGGCCGCGGCCAAGGTGGGCGTCCCGATGCTGGTGGACGGGCCGGGGCCGGTCTTCCAGACGTACTTCACCGACGCGCCCGCCGTACGCGACTACCGCGACTTCGCCGGGACCGACCGCGCCATGATGACCCGCCTACACGCCGCGCTGCTCGACCGCGGGGTCAACATGGTGCCGCGCGGGCTGTGGTTCCTGTCCACCGCCCACACCGAGGCCGACGTCGCCGCCACCGTCGACGTCTTCGAGGACGCGCTTCGGTCGCTTCCGCTCGGTTGAGATCACCAGCGCCACGCCGGCCAGGATGACCAGGCCGCCGACGACCACCTGGGTCGTGATCGGCTCGTCCAGCATGAGCGCGCCGAGCGCGACGGCCACCGCCGGGTTGACGTAGGCGTAGGTGGACACCAGCGAGATGGGGGCGTTGCCGAGCAGCCAGGAGAACGCGGTGAACCCGATCAGGGACCCCACCAGCACCAGGTAGGCCAGCGCCACCCACGATCTGGTGGTGACGGCCGACACGTCGAGCCGCTCGCCGACCCCGGTCCCGAGCACCAGCAGCCCGGCGCCGCCCACGACCATCTCGACCGCGCTGGTGGCCAGCGCGTTGGCGGGCATCTGGATCCTGCTCGACAGGAACGAGCCCACGGCCCAGGACACCGAGCCGAGCAGGACCACCACGATCCCGACGCCGCTGCCGCCGTCGGCGCCGGTCAGCGACAGCGCCGCGACCCCGCCGAGCCCGACCAGCACGCCCGCGAGCGTGAGCGTCTTGGGACGGTCGCGCACGGCGAACCTGAACACGACCAGCCACAGCGGCACCGAGGCCACCAGGAGCGCCGCCAGGCCCGTGGAGATGTACTGCTCGGCCACCGCCAGCAGCCCGTTGCCGGTGGTCAGCAGGAGCACGCCCACGACGGCCGCGCCCACGAACTGCCGGCGCGACATCCTGAAGGCCGACGGCCCCGACCGGATCAGCACGAAACCGGCGAGCAGGGCGGCGGCGGTGATGAACCGCAGGGCCCCGCTGAGCATCGGCGGAATCGACTCGATGGCGACGCCGATCCCGAGGTACGTCGAACCCCAGACCACGTAGACGACCGCCAGGGCGCCCCAGACGAGGACGGTGGGCCGGCTGTCAGTGGTGTCCGTACGCATGGCTCATGACTGTACCGGGCGACCCCGACAGAACTCTCGCAGGTATCAGACATCGCACTCTGGCGGGATATTAGCGATCAGGGGCATTCGCGCCACTGTCCTCCTACCTGCGGAAAGTGACACGATCCTTCGCAGTCACCCGCTACGAAGGGAACGATCCCCCGATGTCCGACAACGCCGCCGCGCTCGCCCACTTCGCCGCCCGCCTCGCCTTCGAGACCGACGTCTCGGACGTGGCCGCCGACCTGGCCGCGGGGGTTCCCGGCGTCGTGGTCGTCGACTCGCGCAGCCGGGAGAGCTGGGACCAGGGCCACATCGAGGGCGCCGTGCACCTCCCGACCGCCGAGATCGCCACGAGGGCGCCCGGCCTGGTCCCGGGTGAGGCCATGGTCGTGACGTACTGCTGGGGCCCGGGGTGCAACGGCGCCACCAGGGCGGCCCTGGAGTTCGCGAAGCTGGGCTACCGGGCCAAGGAGATGATCGGCGGCTTCGAGTACTGGGCGAGGGAGGGCTTCCCCGTGGAGACCGCCTCGGGCGTCACCCGGCGCCCCGTGGACGCCCTCACGGCGCCGGTGTCCGGCGCCGCCTGCGCCTGCTGACGGCGCACGGCCCGCAACACCGGACGTATCAGCCCGAAACCGGCCGCTTCCCTACCACGACTTCCGGCCTCCGACCTGCGGAAACGCGCCGAGGCACGTGGTGTTGGACGAAACCGCGACGCCTCGGCCAGAAACACACAGCCAGAACGCTCGCGAGAGCGGAAGATCGACGCCTGAAAGAATTGGCGCCCCCGTCCGAATCCCGTCGATCGGGGGCACTGGAGAACATACCCGGATCTACACGGGTCAACCAATGAGTTCACAAGAGTCAATGCGTGAGTTCGCAAAGATGACATCGATTGTCAATGCCATCCTGTTCCCCAGGTCATACGAAAGCCCACAACAGTCACACACGACTCCGTAATGCACACAGAGGGGCGGCGGCTCCCCGCCGGGCATCAGACCAGCCCCAGGAGCGTTTCCAGCCTCAAGAGACGCCTCAGGCCCGTACGGCGGGCAGCACGAAGTGCCCGCGGGCGCGGACCCCGCCCGTGACGCTCGGTGCCGAGAGGCGGCCCGGCACCGAAACGCTCAGTCCCGGACCCTCATCGAGGCCCGAGCTTCTCCACGATCAGCCGGTACAGCTGGCGCGGACGGCCAGGCTGCGGTGTGCGGTTCGGCGGTAGCGGCCACGCGAGTCCCTCGTCAACCAACGTGCGCAGCAACCGCCGAGCCGTACGCGGCGTCACTCCCAGCATCTTGCCCGCGCCCTCGGCGTCCACCACGGTGTCTCCGCCTTCGAGCTTGGCCGCGAGCCGGGCCAGTACTTCCACCCCCTTCGGTTTGAGTGCGTTGGACCCGGTCGGTGGCATCCGGGGGGCCGGGATGAGTGCCCGCCCCTCGCGATCCACCGCGAATCCCTGTGCCTGTTTGCCCGCCTGCGTGCGGGCCAGTGCCGCCCGGGCGTGCGACTCCGCGTCATGCGTCGTGCGACCCATGCCCACGCCGACCTCGACCGCCAGTCCCAGCTCGTCCCTGATCCTGGCCGCGAACGGCAACACCCTGAACCCGTCCGTCGCCGCCGCGATCGAGCCTCTGGTAGCGGTAACCAGATAGCTGTGATCGTCGATGGGCCAGACGGTGGCGTTGATCCGGTTCGCCTCCTGGACCAGGAGCCGATGCAGTGACAGCCGCAGCTCGTCGCGCCAGTAGCGGGGGGCCGCGCGGCGCACGGGTTCGCGCAGCGTCGGCACCTCCACCAGCACCACGGTGAGCTGTGACTCCTCCAGCCGGTGGTGTGCCCCCAGCAGCGCCGCGGTGTGCAGCGCCGTGCGGACCGCCGCCGACGTCGGCCTGATCCTGATGACCGGAACGCCCGCGGCGTGCAGGCGTTCGGCCACCGCGGGGAGGCACGTCAGTGCCCCCGAGGTGGCCCCCTGCCTGGCCAGACGTTCGTGGTAGGCCGCGATCGTGCCGGTTGCTCCCGGCTCGTCGCGGCTGTGCACGTCCGTCGCGGGGATGCCGAGGTCGGTGTACGCCTCCTCGACATCGGCCCGGCTCACCACGTCGATGCTGACCCGCTGGGGGTCGATGCGGGTGTCGAGCGCGGCCTTGGCCAACGCCGCCACCAGTGCTGCTCCGCCGAGTTGGACGTACGTCGCCGGCATCGTCAGCACACCGGAACGCCTGGCCAGGTCATAAGGGACCGGGCTGGCGAACAAGCATGCGTCGACTCCAGGTCCGAGCCGCGTCACCTTGTCGGGCGCCTCCTGTTCGTCGCGGTATGCGGCCGCGACCAGGCGACACGGCAGCGGAGCCGCGGCATGACCCATCAGCATGACTCGCTCGACCAGGTCGTGGGGTCCGACCACGCCGATGGTGAGGTCCGGTGTCATAGCGCCCGGGCGTGACACTCGGGGAGTTTCTTCGGCCCTCTCGACCAATGTTCGTCCCATCCTGCCGTCCGTTGCAGTGCTCTCTTTTGGAACGATCGCTCGCGGGGGCCGTAATGTCACGCCCGACTTTTCCGGAAAGTCGTTCAGGTTGACCGCCCGACAAGATGTCCTAGCAGCTCAACGAGGTTTTTCTGGCGTTTTTTAGCGCTCTGAAATCTCTCGTGTAATGTCCGCACCGAGAGCGCGCATTCGGGCGGCGAGATGCGCGTGGCCGCGATCGATGAGGTATCCGGAGTCGATGTGGGTCTCCCCCTCGGCGGCGAGGCCGGCGAGCACCAGGGCGATGCCGGAGCGGAGATCGTGGGCCGTCACCTGGGTGCCGATCAGCGGCGTCCGGCCGCGCACGATGGCCCGGCTGCCCTCGACCTCGACGTTCGCGCCCATCTTGTTCAGCTCTCCGGCCAGGGCGAACCTGCCGTCGAAGATGCGCTCGTGGATGTAGCTGGTGCCGTCGGCGAGCGCGGCGACGGTCATCATCGGCGACTGCAGGTCGGTGGCGAAGCCGGGGTAGGTGTCGGTGATGATGTTGATCGGGCGCAGCGGGCCCTCGCACCGCACGTGCAGGACGGCGCCCTGCCGGGCGAACTCGACGCCCATCTGCTCCAGCTTGTAGCGGACGACGCCGAGGTCGAGGCCCGTGCCCACCAGGCTCAGCTCGCCCCCGGTGATCGCCGCGGCCATCGCGAACACGCCCGCGTCGAGCCGGTCGGGCATCACGGTGTGCTCGACGGCGTGCAGCTCCTCCACGCCCTCCACGGTGATGAACCCCGTGCCGCCGCCGCTGATCCGCGCGCCCATCTTGGTCAGCATGTCGATGACGTCGAGCACCTCGGGCTCCAGGGCCGCGTTCTCGATCACGGTCGTGCCCTTGGCCAGGGCGGCGGCCATGATGAGGTTCTCGGTGCCGGTGTGCGACGGGGTGTCGAGGTAGAGGGTCGCGCCGGTCAGGCCGGACGCCTTGACGTGGATGACGGTCTCGCCCTCGTCCACGAGCGCGCCCAGCCGCTTGTAGCCGAGGTAGTGGAAGTCGAGGTTGCGGCTGCCGAGGTTGCAGCCGCCGATCCCCTCGATGATGGCCTCGCCCAGCCGGTGGAGCAGGGCGGGGGTGAACAGCACGGAACCGCGGAAGCGCCTGGCGATCTCTGCCGGCAGAACGGCGCTGGTCAGCCTGGAGGCGTCGATGACCAGCGTGCGCTCCGACTCGTGCAGCTCGACGTACGCGCCGACCGCCTCGGCCAGCTCGACCGCGCGGCGGACGTCCTCGATGATCGGCACGTTGCGTAGAACGGTGCGGCCCTTGGCGGCGAGCAGAGCCGCACCGATCATGGGGAGCACGGCGTTCTTCGCGCCCTGGATGAACGCGGTTCCACGCAGTGCGTTGCCACCGCGCACGCGGTAACGGACCATTCGTGCGGCTCCTTGAAATCAACGGTGAGGCTCGATCGGGCCAACAGTAGTCGGTAACACCAACTGGCCCAGCCGAATCATCCGCTAAAGGAAGCCCCCGTGATGCGCTCATATGCTTCTAGGTATCGCTGCCTCGTGCGCTCCACGATGTGGTCAGGAAGCGCAGGTGGGGGGTTTCCGGAGGATTTGTCCCATCCCGATTCGGGCGATAGCAGCCAATCACGTACAAATTGCTTGTCGAAAGAGGACTGTGAGCGGCCCGGCTTCCACTCGTCGGCCGGCCAGAACCGCGACGAGTCAGGGGTCAGCACCTCGTCGCCCAGGGTCAGCACCCCGTCGGCGTCCCAGCCGAGCTCGATCTTGGTGTCGGCCACGATGATGCCGCGCTCCGCGGCGATCTCCGCGCCACGCGTGTAGACGGCCAGGGTGATCCGCCGCAGCTCCTCGGCGGTCTCCTTGCCGACCTCCTGGACGACCTGCTCGTACGAGATCGGCTCGTCGTGCTGCCCCATGGGCGCCTTGGTGGACGGCGTGAAGATCGGCTCGGGCAGCCGGGAGCCGTCCTCCAGCCCTTCCGGCAGCCGGACCCCGGAGACCGTGCCGTCGGCGCGGTACTCGTTGAGCCCGCCGCCGGTGAGGTAGCCCCGCGCCACGCACTCGACCTGCACCATCGTCAGCGGCTTGCACAGCACGCTGCGGGAGTCGTCGCCCTTGCCCAGGACGTGGTTGGGCACGACGTCCTTGAGCTGGTCGAACCACCACAACGACATCTGCGTGAGAATGGCCCCCTTGTCGGGGATATCGGGCTCCAGCACGTAGTCGAAGGCCGACAGGCGGTCGGAGGCGACCATCAACAGCTTGCCGTCGTCGGTCTGATAGAGGTCGCGTACCTTGCCGGAGTGCACGTGCTTCATCGGGCGATGTCCGTCCTGTGGTGGGAGCCGCGCAGCTCGATCCGGCCGACGAGGTCATAGGCCGCCCGGCGCGCGCTGTCCTGGTCGGGCCCGTGGCCGACCACGGCGAGCACCCGCCCGCCGGCGGAGACCACCTCGTCACCCTGCCGCGCGGTCCCGGCGTGCAGGACGTACGCGTCGCCGCTCTCCTGCGGCCCCCTGATCACGTCGCCCTTGACCGGCGCCTCGGGGTAGCCCTCGGAAGCGATCACCACGGTCACGGCCGAGCCGTCCTTGAACACCGGGTCGAGCCCCAGCTCGCCCGTCGCGCACGCCATCAGCAGCCCGCCCAGCGGCGTCTCCAGCCGGTCGAGCAGCACCTCCGTCTCCGGGTCGCCGAAGCGCGCGTTGAACTCCACGACCTTCGGCCCCTTCGAGGTCAGCGCCAGCCCCACGAAGAGCACGCCCTGGAAGGGCAGCCCGCGCCGGGTCAGCTCGCCGATCGTCGGGTGCACGATCTCCCGCATGACCTGCTCGGTCAGCCCGTCGGGCGCCCACGGCAGCGGCGTGTAGGCGCCCATGCCGCCGGTGTTGGGGCCCTCGTCGCCGTCGTAGGCCCGCTTGAAGTCCTGGGCGAGCTGCAGCGGCACCGCCGTGCTGCCGTCGCACAGCGCGAACAGCGACACCTCCGGCCCGTCGAGGAACTCCTCGATCACCACGCGCTCGCACGCGCGCGCGTGCGCAAGGGCCTTGTCCCTGTCGTCGGTGACGACCACGCCCTTGCCCGCCGCGAGCCCGTCGTCCTTGACCACGTAAGGGGCCCCGAACTCGTCGAGCGCGGCGGCCGCCTCCTCCTCGGTGACGCACGTCCTGGCCCGCGCGGTCGGCACGTCGGCCGCCTTCATGACCTCCTTGGCGAAGGTCTTGGAGCCCTCGATCATGGCGGCGTCCTTCGACGGCCCGAAGCACGCGATGCCCGCGTCGCGCACGGCGTCGGACACCCCCGCGACGAGCGGGGCCTCTGGCCCCACGACCACGAGATCGGCCCGCAGCCGCACGGCCAGCTCGGCCACCTGCCCGGGATCGAGCGGATCGACGGGATGAAGGGCCGCCACCTGCTCGATGCCCGGGTTGCCCGGGGCGCAGTGGAGCTCGCTGACCTGGGGATCGAGGCTGAGGGAACGGCACAGGGCGTGCTCACGCCCTCCGGAACCAATGACTAGAACGCGCACGAGGTCCATTGTCGCAGGCCCGCAGCCTGGCACAGGCTAGGGCCTCGGCCACACCAATCGCCGGAATAGGGCCATAACTTTGTGGAGTTCTACCTGAGTCGAGACGGTCCTGGCGAGTATCGTCAAAGAAGTTCACTCGGCTGTGGTAGGTTAAGGCGGCTTCGCGGCGTCCCCATGTGATTGGAGGTGGTCCGGGATGAATCCTGGTGATCCCAGCAGTACGTGCTCGCCCACGTACACCTCGTATACCCCCGACCACTCCAATCCGGCAGCCTGATCGTGCCTCCACGCATTCTGTGAGGTGAAGTTTCATCGCGCGTGGAGCGTGCCATGTCGGGCGGAAAGGGACTGCCATGCGCTCGTCCACGCTTTTCCGTCGCATCAACCGTCACCCTCTTCAGACGCGCACCGCGCTCCAGCTCGTAGAGCCGGTGCGTGACATGTGCGTGCCCCCCGTCGACTCCATCGTCGAGTACGGCGCCTACGTCCAGGGCAAGAAGGTCGCCGCCACCGGCATCGTCGAGGCGCTCAACCTCGTCCGCGAGCGCAACAGGGAGTCCGACGGCGCCAACGCGTTCGTCTGGGTGGGGCTCCACGAGCCCGACGCCCCCGAGGTCGAGTGGCTGTCCGAGGTGTTCGACCTCCACCCGCTCGCCGTCGAGGACGCCGTCAAGGCCCATCAGCGCCCCAAGGTCGAGCGGTACGGCGAGTCCCTGTTCATGGTGCTCAAGACCATCGCCTACCTCGACCACGACGAGCTGACCGCCACCAGCGAGATCATCGCCACCGGCGAGATCATGGTGTTCATCGGCCCCGACTTCGTGGTGACAGTGCGGCACGGTGATCACTGCCCGCTCAGCGCGGTCCGCGAGCGCCTCGAGGACAAGCCCAAGCTGATGAACCGCGGCCCCGCCGGCGTCCTGCACGCCATCTCCGACCACGTCGTCGACCAGTACCTCCAGGTCGCCGACCTCATGCAGCTGGAGCTGGAAGAGGTCGAGGCGACGGTGTTCGCCGACGTCAGCTCCCGCGACATCAACCGGATCTACCAGCTCAAGCGGGAGATGCTGGAGATGAAGCGGGCCATAATGCCGCTGCAGTCCCCCCTGGCCGCGCTGCCGCAGCGTCGCGTCATCCCCTCGGACATGCGCGAATACTTCCGCGACGTCGGCGACCACCTCTCCCGGGTCTGCGAGCAGGTGGAGTCCTCCAACGAGCTGTGCAGCTCGATCCTGCAGGCCGCCCTGGCCCGCTCGAACGCCCTGGCCAACGAGGACATGCGCAAGATCTCGTCCTGGGTGGCCATCCTGGCCGTGCCCACCATGATCGCCGGGATCTACGGCATGAACTTCGACTTCATGCCGGAGATCCACTCGGTCTGGGGCTACCCCGCGGTGCTGTCCGTCATGGTCACCGCCTGCGTGCTCCTGCATCGGGGCTTCCGCAGGAACGGCTGGCTCTAGACCCCCACCGGCTTCAGCGGGCCCACGGGCTCGGGCAGCTCCATGCCCCGCTCCCGCCAGAGGTCCCGCATCCGATCGGGGTAGTCGGTGACGATCCCGGCCACCCCCAGGTCCAGCATCCGCGCCGCCAGGCCGGCCTCGTTGACGGTCCAGACCGCCACGTCGAGGCCGGCGGCCCGGGCCTGGGCCATCAGCGCCTCGTCCACCATGGCGTGCTCGGGCGAGAGCGTGGTCGCCCCGGCGGCGCGGGCGGCGGCGGGGATGTCGTCGCCCAGGTCGTCGTGCCAGTGGAGGGTGTCCAGCTCGATCAGCGCGAACCGCCGCGCGCCCGGGGCGAGCCTGGCCGCATGGGTGATGATCCGCCAGTCGAAGCTGAGCACGGCCACGTTGTCCAGCCTGCCGTGCCGGTCGAGCTCCTCGACGACCAGCTCGGTGAAGAGCTCGGGGTCGGCCGTCAGGTGGGGCCTGGTGGGGTCGGACTTCAGCTCGACGTGCAGCCGTACGCCCTCCGCCTCGTAGGCGTTCACCAGCCCCAGCACCGCGCCAAGCGTTGGCATCCTGGTCTCGGGCATGGCGACCTGCGTCAGCGCGAACGGGTCGTCGGGGTGGCGCGGCAGCCGCACGCCCACGTCGAGCATGCGCAGCTGCGCCAGCGTGAGGGCGTTGATCGGCTTGCCGACGTAGGGGTAGAGCGGATCGTCGGCCCTGAGCGGCCGCCGGTCGGCACTGGTCACGGCGGAGACCGTGAGGTCGTGCGTGAGCACGAGCCGCCGATCGGCGGTGAGGGCGACGTCGAGCTCTAGCGCGTGGACGCCGAGCTCCATCGTGCGGCTCATCCCCGGCAGGGTGTTCTCCGGCCAGAGGCCACGAGCTCCCCTGTGACCATGTATCTCAACGCGCACACCGGGGACCCTACCGGGCCCGGGTAACGACTCGGCGGTGCCACGCCGTGTCCTTTTTATCCTGCTACGCCCCGGTCAGTGGTAGAGGCCAGACCATAAGCTGGACATCATGACGGAGGTTCTCAAAACTGCCCATACCGCAACAGTTCGGGCCTGGGTGGACGGCTGGGTGATCTCCCGCAACGCCCCCCGACCCGTACCGGTGCCGTGGGGCCTGCGGGTGGACGTGGGCCTGCCCGGCCACGTGTCCCGCCACATCGTCGCCGCCCCGACGCCGGAGGCCCTCCACCGCCTGACCGCCACCCTCATGACGCCCGGGACCTGGCTGAAGCTGTGCGCCTCCGCCGCGGACGTCGGCCCCCTCCTGCCGGAGCGGTGGGTGGTCCAGGAACCGGAGTTCATGATGACGGTGCCCCTGACCCGCGGGACCTTCCAGGCTCCCCCCGGCTACACGCTGGCCGTCACGACCCGCGCCGGGGTCACGGCGGCCCGCCTGCTGACGGCCGCCGGCGAGGTGGCCGCCAGGGGCCAGTTCGCCCTGGCGGGCCGCACGGCCGTGGTGGACCAGGTGGAGACGGCGGGTAACCACCGCCGCCGCGGACTCGGCAGCGTGATCATGCGTACGCTGGCGAGCACGGCGGCGTCCCTGGGGGCGCGTACGGGCGTCCTGGTGGCCACGGCGGAAGGCCAGGCCCTCTACGAAACCCTCGGCTGGACCCTGCACACCCCCATGACCGCCGCCGTGCTGAGGAGCCCTACTCCTTGAGGCTGCGCAGCATCGGCGGGTGAAGGAGCTCGGCGGGGCCGCGGCGGTAGAGCTTGGCCGGGCGGCCCCCGTCCCTGGTCGTCGTGGCCCCCGTCTCCACCAGGAAGCCCTCGGCCTTGGTGACCTTCCGGTGGAAGTTGCGCGGGTCGAGGAGGCGGCCCCAGACGATCTCGTACACGCGGCGCAGGTCCGCCACCGTGAACTCCGGCGGGCAGAAGGCCGCCCCCAGCGGCGTGTACTCCAGCTTGGCCCGTGCCCGCTCGATCCCGTCCTGCATGATGCGGCGGTGGTCGAAGGCCATGACCGTGAGCGAGTCGACCGGCTGCCAGCTCATGTGGGCCTTCTCCGAGGCCGGCAGGTCGGGGGCCAGGCCCAGGTAGGCGACGCTCAGGACGCGCTGGCGCGGGTCGCGGTCAGGGTAGCCGTACGTCTGGAGCTGCTCCAGGTGGACCGGCGCGCCCGGGAGACCGGCCCGTTCGGCGAGGATGCGGTGGGCGGCGGCCGGAAGGTCCTCGTCGAGCTGGATGAAACCGCCGGACAGGGACCAGCGCCGGAGGAACGGGGGGTTGTCCCGGCGCCACACCAGGGCGCTCAGGGCGTGGTTTCGCACGGTGAGCACGACCAGGTCGACGCTGACCGGGATGCTCGGGACCATGCAGGCACGCTACACGTTGTCAGCAGTCGGCAGGTAACCGTGCCTACGTGACAATCCGAACGTGCAAGGGCTCCGTGGTGGCCTGGCCCGACGGACCCTTGACGGTGACCTGCACCCAGTCGCCGGCCGGCACCTGCGTCCAGTCGAACGGCACCCACGCCGTGACCATGCCCTCGGCCAGCCCTTCCTGCCGGGTCTCGTCCAGCCAGCCGACGGCCGGCACCGACAGGTCCTTCGTCCCGCCGGACCACGTGATCGTGACGGTGCTGTCCTTGAAGTTGTAGCCGCGTACCTCCACCCCGTCCTGGACGTCGCGGGCCTTCCTGATCGCGTCCACCGCGATCGGCCGCCGCCAGTCGGTGATGATCTCCTTCTCGAGCGACGGCGTGCCGCACGTCATGAAGTCGCTCCACATGTAGGAGACGACCTTCTGTACGTAACGCCCGGCCATCGTCACGGCCTGGTCCAGGCGCTTCTTGTCCGTCTTGCCGCGGGTGCCCTGCGGGGCGCACGGCTCCTTGCCGGAGGGCTCGAACGCCTCGACGTTCGCCCACAGGTCCACCTGGAAGCCGGCCGCGACCATCTCCGCGCGGGCCGCCGCCATCTCCCGGTAGTAGTCCCGCGTGGAGCCGTGGTACGCCGTCCCGTACGTCGATTCCCCCACCACCGGGCGCAGCCGCTCGTCCACCTCGTCGTCGCGCTGGTCCGGCCAGAACAGCCCCACCTTGCCGGTCCCCCGGCTGTCCTGGGGCGCGATGATGCCGACCCCGGTCTTCGCCAGCGCCTTGAACGCCTCGGCCACCTGCTTGGGCGACTGCCCGAAGGGCACCCTCCTGCGCGCGTCCATGTAGGGGCTGATCAGGATGGGCTTGCCGAGCTCCTGCTCCACGATCGTGTGCTGGTCGGCGTACACCTCCAGCGTCGGGTTCGTGGCCAGGGTGTCCGCCATCTGGACCTCGAACGGCTGGTAGACGCCACCGAGCGAGTCGCGGTTGGCGAACCGCACGCCGTAGTCCTGCAGGATGCGCCGCGTCAGCGTGGTCAGCGTGCCGAGATGCTTCTTGTACGCCCTGGTGGGCGTCTTGGGGTCGCGCGGCGCCAGCGGCAACGCCGGGAAGATCCGCATGCCGAACTGGTCGCCCAGGTCGAGGAGCTTGGCCAGGCTGTCCTCCTCCGACCCGGCCACCAGGATCATGTCGTACGAGGTGGCCTTGCCGGAGAAGTCGCACGTGGCGTCGTCCGAGCCGTCCGGCTGGGTGAGGAGCCGGTAGTAGATCCGCTTGCCCGCCTTGACGGGGTGCTCCATCTGCGGGCAGCGGAACAGGTTGGTGCCGAACGACTCGTCCGTGCGGTAGACGTACGTGCGGCCGATCCGGTTACCGGGGTTGGCCTCGCGCAGGTCCCGCTCGGCCGCGTCGTGACAGGTGAGCCCGTCCTCCTCGCACGCCTTGTAGAGCGAGTCGAGCTCCCCGTCCCTCGTCAGGATCTCGCCCGAGTCGGAGACGGTGCGGAACTGCAGGCCGTACCCGATCCGGATGATCGTGTCGCCGCCCACGCTGTGGATCTCCTCCAGCTGGCTGCGCCAGGTGCAGGGGTTCGACCTGGGGGTGATCCAGTAGCCGGTGACGGCGTACGGGGCCCGCTCTCTGGTCTCGAACGTTCCACAGGGGTCGGTGAACTTCGACACCTTCGGCGTGGGGTCGGACGGCGACGGCTTGGGGGTCGAGGACGAGGCCGTGGGCGCCGGCTCGTCGGACGGCGGCATGACGATGACCACGGCGGCGATCACTGCCAGGATCGCTGCGCCCACGACGAGTAAGAGCCAGCGCACGGTCAGGAACCTACCCCCGCTTGACCCCGGCCCAGGACTCAAGCTGGGTCACGAAGCGCTTGGCCGAGTTGGGCCAGTGGTGGTTGGCCCGGGCCGCCGCGTAGCCGCGCGCGCCCTGCGCCCGCCGCTCCCGTACGTCGTCCCGCAGCGTCAGGACGGCCTGCGCCACGGCCTTGGGGTCCTCCCAGGGCACCACGACGCCGCTGTCATAGCGCTCCACCAGCTCGACGGCGCGCGGCGACGGGGTCGTGATGACGGGGATGCCGTGCGCCATGTACTCCACGATCTTCGTGGGCATCGAGTGGCGGTAGTTCGGCTCGTCGTGCAGCAGCGACAGCCCGGCCAGCGCCCCGTCGAGCCGCTTGAGCGCCTCGTCGTTGGGCATGAAGTCGCGCCACTCCAGCAGGCCCTCGGTGACGGCCTGGTTGAGCATCGGACGGCTCTGCGGGTCGGCGTACCCGATCAGCTCCACGGCCACCCGGTACGGCTGCAGCAGCTTCGCCACCTCGACGGCCTCGAACACGCCCCTGGCCCTGGACAGCCAGCCGAGGTAGACCACCCGGTCGTCGCCGGGAGGCGTCACGGAGTCGGGCACCCAGGTCTCGTTCGGGACGATCAGGTGGGCGTGCTTGAACCTGCCCGCGTACGCCGTCTCGGCCAGCAGCAGGTGCATGTGGCGCTCGGCGGTGCCCTCCAGCATGCGGGCGAAGAACCGCACGGGAGGCCGCAGCGGCGCCGGCAGCCACGGCTTGAGCGAGAGCGTGGCGGGGGTGTCCTCGTGCACGTCCCACACCACGGGCGGCCGGTTGCGCACGCCCCAGATGGCGAACAGCAGCTCGGGGTCGTGGATGAGGACGAGATCGACCTTGTCACGCATGCGTTTGAACAGCCGCCGGGCGGCCCACACGGCCGACATGCGCTTGCGTTGGGCGGCACGGGGGAGGTCGACGCCGGTCACCCAGGGTCGCGGGACGACCCCGTGGGCGGTGAACGAGGCGGCGTACGTGACCTCATGACCGGCATCCACAAGGGCACGAATCTGCCTGTGCAGAATTCGAGCATCCTCGGGGTTATGCACCACCGTCATGACGAGCACGTGCACTGCGCGCAGCCCTCCGTCGCTACAGCCGCTCGACGCGTTCACCCTCGGTGAGCACACCGCGGGTGTCGAGCACGAGCCGGGCGTTCTCCTCGACCATGTCGAGGTCGAAAGCGGCGTGCTGCTGCAGCAGCAGCGTCACGTCCGCGTCGATCACGGCCTTGGCCAGATCCTCCTCACGCGGCACCGGGGTGCCGTCAACCGCCCACTCCTTGACATAGGGGTCCGCGAACGAGAGCTCGGCGCCCAGCTCCAGCAGCGCACGCGCCACCGGGAGGGCCGGAGTTTCGCGTTCGTCGGCGATGTCCGGTTTGTAGGTGACGCCGAGCATAACGACCCGGGCGCCGTTCACGGCCTTCTTATGCCGGTTCAGCAGTCGCTGGACGCGGGCCACCACGTACGACGGCATCCGCTCGTTGATCTCCTGCGCCAGCTCCACGAACCTGAACGGGTAGCCGAGCTTGCGCACGGTGTACGACAGGTACGACGGGTCGACGGGGATGCAGTGCCCACCGACGCCCGGACCGGGCAGGAACTTCTGGAAGCCGAACGGCTTGGTCGCCGCGGCCTCGATCGACTCCCACAGGTTGATGCCGAGCTCGTCGCAGAAGATCGCCATCTCGTTGACGAGGGCGATGTTGACGTGCCGGTAGGTGTTCTCCAGCAGCTTGGCCATCTCGGCCTCGCGGGTGCCGCTGACCGGCACCACCTGCTCGATGAACTGCCCGTAGAACGCCGTGGCGCGGTCGCGGCAGGGCGGCGTGTAGCCGCCCACGACCTTGGGGGTGTTCCGCAGGCCGAACTTGGGGTTGCCGGGGTCGATGCGCTCGGGCGAGAAGGCGAGGTGGAAATCCTTGCCCGCGACGAGCCCCGAGCTCTCCAGCAGCGGCCTGGCCACCTCGTCGGTGGTGCCCGGCCAGGTGGTGGACTCGAGCACGACGAGCGTGCCCTTGCTCAGGTTGCGGCCGACGGCCTTGGTGGCGCCCTCCACGGCGGACAGGTCCGGTCGGTGGTCCTCGTCCAGCGGGGTGGGCACGCAGATCACGATCGTGTTGCTTCTGGCCAGCACGGTCTCGTCGAGCGTGGCGCTGAACCCGTTGGCCAGCATGTGCTCGAGATCGGCGTCGGCCAGGTCATCGATGTACGACTGCCCGGCGTTGAGCGCGTCGACCTTGGCGGGGTCGACGTCGAGGCCGACGACCCGCAGGCCGGCGGCGACCGCCTCCTTGGCCAGCGGCATGCCGACATAGCCCAGGCCGATGACAGCCAAGTCGATTTCTGTCACAGCAGCGCCTTAGAGAGCCGGAAACAACACTTCATGGTCGCAAAGGTTATCTCAAGTCCACCTAGCTCACGCCTAATGCGACCGAACACGTCAGAAGTGACAGCCAACGCGAAGGTCAACATTAGGCAAGCGACCGGTATAGGGCTTGATAAGTCTCGGCAACGCGGCTCCAAGTCCGCTTCGCCGCCACTTCCGCCCGTCCCGCCTCACCCATCTCAGCGCGCCGGGCCGGGTCCTCCCGGAGCCCCGCGATGGCCTTGGCGAGCGCGGCCGGGTCGCCCGGAGGGACGAGCATCCCGGCCCCGTCCGAGCCCACGAGCTCGGACAGAGCAGGCAGATCGCTGAGTACGACGGGCTTTCCGAGCGCCATCGCCTCGACGGGTTTCAATGGCGTAACAAGTCGGCATACCCGCAGGTCCTCTCGCGGGCAGGCGAAGATGTCGATGGCGTCCTGCGCCTGCAACGCCTCGTCGGGGCCGACCCGGCCCGGCAGGATGGCGTCGCCGAGGCCCAGCTCGTCGACCAGCGCCAGGAGGTTCTCGCGCTCGGTGCCGTCGCCCACGATGAGGACCTTTACGGGGGTGCCGTCGTCACGCAGCAGCGCGGCGGCCCGCAGCAGGGTGGCGAAGCCCTCGTAGGCCACGATGCTGGACACCGAGCCGACGACGATCTCGCCGGGGGCGATGCTGTACGCGTTCCTGAACGAGGCGCCGTCGTAGTGGGCGGTCAGCAGCGAGTCGTCCACGGCGTTGGGCGCCAGGTGGATCTTCTCCCGCGGCACGCCACGCTCGACGATCTCCGTGGCCATGGTCTCGGCCAGCGTGACCACGGCGTCAGCCGCGCGCATGAGGAACGCCTCGCGCTCGCGCTGGAGCACCTGCCGCTCGCTGCCCACCCGGATCGGGTCGCGCGAGGCCCAGGTCTCCTCCAGGAAGCCGCGTACCTCGTAGACGAACGGCGTGCCCGTCCTGTCGCGCACCGCGTGGGCCATGGAGCCGTTGCGGTGGTCGGTGGCGGCGTGCAGGACCTGCGGCTTGAGCTCGGTGACGAGCTTGGTGACCGCATCGGCGCCCCTGATGATGCGCCCGCGCGTCTCGAACGGCATCTCGCCGTGGCCGTCGGGCAGCAGCCGGTAGTAGGGGATGCCGTCGATCTCCTCGAACGGCGCCGCGTCCGCGTGCCCCTGCAGCATCGGCCAGCCCCAGCTGGTGACCACGTGCGGGTCGAGCCCGGCGGCTTTCTGCGAGGTGACAATACGGTGCGTGCGCACCGTGTACCCGGCCTGCGTGTACGGCAACGCGTTCGTGACCATGTGCAGCACCCGGCCCGCGACGCGGTCGGTGATGGCCACCTTCGGCCCGGGCGGGATCGGGTCAGGGCTGATCGCGGCCAGCTCGCCCCGGTAGTAGGCGGCCCTGCGCTTGACGAACGGGTATTTGGTGTGGGCTTCGAGCGCCTCGGCGGCCTCGGTCACCCTGCCGGCGTCCCACAGCTCTTTGGCCTCGTTCCACGGCCCCTTGACCACGCGCATGCCGAACTTGCGCACGATGCGCCTGGCGCGGCGGGCGACGGGCCAGGCGACGCTGCCCACGACGGGACGCAGCCGGGGCGGGAGCGCGTCGGCGGCGGCCTGGGCCACCCGGACGGGGTCGGATTTGACCTTCGTCACGACGACGCGGGAAACGATGATCGGGTGCTGAACGAAACCTTTGAGAAGTCCACCGACGCCGGCTCGGGCGGACTTCGCGGAAACCTTGGAGGAGTCTTGACGACTGGCGTCGGATGCCACGCGGTGACCGTACCATAGGCAACGTTTTTCCCCTTCCGCTATGAAAGGCGAGGTCAATGAGGGAGAACCCCCTGGTCCTGCACGTATTGGGCGCTCGCCCCAATTTCGTGAAAGCGGCCCCGGTGGTGCGGGCACTCGGTGAACTCGGCGTGCGGCAGGGCATCATCCACACTGGTCAGCACTATGACGCGCTGATGTCGGACGTCTTCTTCGCCGACCTCGGCCTCCCCGAGCCCGTCGCGAACCTGGGGGTCGGCTCGGGCAGCCACGCCAAGCAGACCGCGGCGCTCCTCGTCGGCCTGGAGGAGGTCGTCCAGGAGCAGGACCCCGACCTGGTCGTCGTCTACGGCGACGTGAACTCGACGCTGGCCGCGATCCTCGTCTGCTCCAAGCTGGGCGTCAGGACCGCGCACGTGGAGGCGGGGCTGCGCTCGTTCGACCGGGGCATGCCGGAGGAGGTCAACCGGGTCGTCACCGACGCGCTGGCCGACGTGCTCTTCGCCACCTCCCCCGAGGCCCTGGCCTACCTGGCGAACGAGGGCGTGCCCGCGTCCAAGGTGCACCTGGTGGGCAACCCCATGATCGACAGCCTGTACTCGGCGCTGCCGTCGCTGGACCCGGCGCCCGTCGTGGAGCGGCTGGCCATACCGGCTCGTTATGCCGTGGCGACCCTGCACCGGCCCGCGAACGTGGACACCCCCGAGGCCGCCAAGGAGCTGGTGGACGCGGTGCTGCAGGTCTCGCGGCAGATCCCGATCGTGGTGCCGATCCACCCGCGCGGCAAGGCGCGGCTGGCCGAGGCGGGCCTGGTGGACGGGGAGTCGGTCAAGGTCGTCGACCCGCTGGGCTATGTGGACTTTCTCTCACTCGTACGCGGCGCCGCGCTGGTGGTCACGGACTCCGGCGGCGTCCAGGAGGAGACGACCGTGCTGGGCGTCCCCTGTCTGACCGTGCGGCCCAACACCGAGCGGCCGATCACGATCACGCACGGCACGAACCGCCTGGTCACGCCGACCGTCCTGCCGGCCGCCGCAGAGAAGGCGCTGGCCGACGGGGCCGCCACGCCGGCGGGCGAGCTGCCGGTGCTCTGGGACGGCCAGGCCGGGATGCGGATCGCGCGGGTGATCTCCGCCTGGCTGAAGGGCGACAACCTCGCCCCCGCCTCTCAGGCCAAACGACCCGTTTAGCGGTCATATCCGCCGTAAGATGCAGTACCTCCGCTAAGCGATAGGCGTATCACCATGGCCGAAACCCCTGAAGAGCCCACGTACCAGCGGCTCGGGCCCGTCAACTGGCTGCCCGAGGAGCGCAAGCTCGTCGAGCGATTCGAGGCCGAGGTCAGGGAGCTGCGGCGGCGGCTGGAGATCGCCGAGGCCAAGGCCGCGTACGCGAGCTGGAAGCTGGAGGCCACGCAGGCGAAGCGGACGTTCAAGCTGGGCGAGGCCCTGGGCTCGAAGAGCCCGGGGAAGATTGTCGAGGCGGTCCGGTCGAAGGAGAAGGCGCCGAAGCCGCCCGTACCGGTCTCCGAGGCGACCGAGCTCGCCAACCACCGGCCGCCGCTCGTCGAGGTGCCGGCGGTGAAGTGGCCGAAGGGGCCGGTCAACCGGCCGGACCTGAAGGTCGCGGTGATCCTGGACGACTTCTCCCGGATGGCCTTCAAGTACGAGTGGGACCAGATCGAGTTCGGGCTCAAGGACTGGCCGGAGATCTTCGCCGAGAAGCGGCCCGACCTGCTGTTCTGCGAGTCGGCCTGGCACGGGAACCAGGGCCGCTGGCGCTACCAGATGACCGGCACCAACGCGCCCAAGGAGCCGCTGCGCGAGCTGGTGGCCTGGTGCAAGCGGGAGGGCATCCCGACGGTCTTCTGGAACAAGGAGGACCCGCCGAACTTCGACTTCTTCATCGACACGGCCAAGCTGTTCGACTACGTGTTCACCTGCGACGGTGACATGGTGCCGAAATATCGGGAAATTTTGGGACACGATCGGGTTGATGTGCTGCAGTTCGCGGCCCAGCCCCGCGTGCACAACCCGATCCAGCAGCGGCAGGGGCGCCTGCACGACGTGGTCTTCGCCGGGATGTACTTCCGCGACAAGCACCCCGAGCGCCGCGAGCAGATGGAGACCGTCATCGACCCGGTCAGGGAGCTGGGTCTGCACATCTTCGCGCGCAACGGCGAGGTGGACGAGAAGTACGCCTGGCCGGAGAAGTACCGGCCGCACATCGTGGGCGAGCTCCCCTACGACCAGATGCTGGCCGCGTACCGGATGTACAAGGTCTTCCTCAACGTGAACTCGGTGCTGGACTCGCCGACCATGTGCGCCCGCCGGGTCTTCGAGCTGTCCGCCTGCGCCACGCCCGTCGTGTCGGGGTGGTCACGGGCCGTCGAGGAGACCTTCGGCGACCTCGTCCCCATCGCGCGCGAGCCGGTCGAGTCGTACAACCAGGTCCTGCACCTGATCAACAGCCCCGAGCTGCGGGCCAGGATGGGGCACCTGGCGATGCGCGAGGTCTTCGACAAGCACCTGTTCTCGCACCGCGTGGACCAGATCCTCCAGGACCTCGGGCACCAGGTGCAGCCCAGGTCGCGCTCGATCTCGGTCGTGCTGCCCACCAACCGCGCCTCCCAGATCGAACACGCCATCTCCTCCGTGGCCCGCCAGATCCACCGGCCGCTCCAGCTCGTCATGGTGCTGCACGGGCTGGACATCGACCCGGTCGTGGTCGCCGACAAGGCCCGCATGGCGGGCATCACGGACGTCGTCGTCCTGCCCGCCGACGCCTCCCTGTCGCTCGGCGCCTGCATGAACCTGGGCATCTCGGCCGCCGAGGGCGACCTGATCGCCAAGATGGACGACGACAACCTGTACGGGGAGCACTACCTGTCGGACCTGGTGCGCGCGTTCGACTACTCCGACGCCGAACTGGTCGGCAAGGGGGCGCACTACGCGTACTTCGAGGGCAGCAACACGACCATGCTCCGCCTGCCGGGGCTGGAGCACCGCTACTCCTTCCTGGTCCAGGGCGGTACGTTCCTCGGCAAGGCGGACATGTTCCGCTCGTACGGCTTCGCGGACATCACCCGTGGTGAGGACACCCACCTGGTGCGGCGGCTGAAGGAGGACTCCGTCAAGATCTACTCGGCGGACCGCTTCAACTTCGTCTACTGGCGCAGCGCGGACGCGTCGATGCACACCTGGCAGGCGGACCACATCAAGCTGACCCGCAACGCCCAGTTCTCCTTCGTCGGCCGCCCGGACGACCACGTCCTCATCTAGGCCGGCGTCCCTTTGAGGAGAGCAGCGGGGGGCGGTGCCGCCCTCCGTCCCCGGAAGGACCCCGGCCGAAGTGCGGCGGGTCAGTGGGTGATCTGGGCCAGGTTCTGGTCGGCGAGGCGGGCCAGCTCGTAGAGCCCCTGCGGCTTCACCCGCTGCCCCACCACCAGCATGCTCATGATCAGCGTCCCCCGCCGGATCATGACCGACCCGATCTGCGCGTTCTTCTGGCCCCCCGCCGCCGTCGTGAGGTAGGCCCGCGACTCGTCGCCCTTGGTCGGCATCGCGAGCATGCGCGTCTTGTAGGTCACCTGCGTGCCGCTCACGTCCGCGGTGTACGAGTTGCACTCCTTGGGCAGCGGTGCCGGGAAGGCCTTCCCGGGCAGCGCCACCACGGCCTGCGTGATCGAGCCGCGGTCGGCGGCGAAGGCGATCACCGCCGCCGGCGCCTGGGCGACGTCGGGACTGTCGGCGTCGAGCTGGGCCGCGCCCGCGCACTCCGGCCGCTGCAGCTTGGCCGCGCGGACGGCCGCGAGGCCCTGCTGGGTGGACTTGAGCGAGCCGAACGCACCCAGCTCGGGCCCGTACGCGACGTGCATGCCCTTGGGCACCGGCAGCAGGGCGGCGCGCAGCCGGGCCGTCTCGGCGGGCGCCTGCGGCGCGGACGACGCGGCGGCCGCCGGCGCCGCCGACGGGGCGTTGTCGGCGGAACATCCGGCAATGGCCAGCAAACTCAGGAATATACCGGAAATGGGCTTCAGCATTCGTCCTCCAATTCGCTCCAGCGGTATTGTCAAAACGCTAGAGGAATGGAAGGCCGGACAGCCGAGTAACGTCGCTATTCGCGGGATTCAGTGGTTTTACGAACGATTTCCGGTTCGTTGCCGTTTGGCGATCCGCCGTTGAGCAGGGCTCTGGCCAGGCCCAATCCGGCACCCCCGAGCGTGAGCGCCTTGGCGAGCATTTCCTCGACGCCCTGCGCGCCGTTCAGGACCACCATGTGTTCGACGTTTCCGAACGCCTTCGAGCCGGCCTCGACGATTTCCGGCCAGCGTTCGGCGAGTTGCTGCGCGACGACCGCCTCCTGGTTGCTCGCCAGCGCCTCCGCGCGGGCCTTGATGGCCTCCGCCTGCGCCAGGCCCTTGGCCCGCGCGGCCTCGGCCTCGGCGATGCCGCGCAGCCTGGTCGCCTCCGACTCCGCCTCGCCGCGCAGCCTGATGCCCTCGGCCTCGGCCTGCGCCTCGGCGACCGCCACGCGCCGCGCCGCCTCCGCGAGCGTGACCTGCTCGTACGCCCTGGCGTCCGCGGGCCTGCGCACCTCGCCCTCCAGTCGCTTCTCCGCGAGCATGGCCTCGCGTTCGGCGGCGGTCGTCTGCTGGACCACGACCTCCTGGCGGGCGGTGGCCTCGGCCAGCGGGCCCGCCTGCTTGGCCGCGGCCGACGCCCGGTCGATCTCGGCCTGGTACCCGGCCTGCTGGATGCGGGCCTCGCGGACCGCGGCGGCCTTCTTGATGGCGGCCTCCTGCTCGGCGGCGTTGGCCTCCTGGTCGCGGTGGGCCTCGGCGATCCTGGCCAGCGAGGCCACGGCGGCCGCGTGCGGGCGGCCGAGGTTGGAGATGTAGCCGGTGGCGTCGTCGATCTCCTGGATCTGCAGGGAGTCCACGTTCAGGCCGAGCTTGCTCATCTCGTCGGCCGACGACGTGCGGATCTCGTTGGTGAGCGCGTCCCGGTTGACGATCAGGTCCTCGACCGTGAGGTTGCCGATGATCGAGCGCAGGTGGCCCGAGAAGAGCTGGTGCGTCTTCTCGTCCACGGTCTTCTGCTGGTCGAGGAAGCGGCGGGCGGCGTTGGCGATGGAGACGAAGTCGTCGCCCACCTTGTAGATCACCACGCCGCGCACGTGCACCGGGATGCCCTGCTTGGTGACGCACTTGACCTCGAGCTGGGAGACGCGGCTGTCGAGCGACATGCGGCGCGCGGTCTGGAACCCCGGGACGACCAGCGCGCCCTTACCCGTGACGATCTTGAAGCCGAGCGTCTCCCGGCCGCGGGCGCCCAGGCCCGAGATGAGGATCGCCTCGTTCGGCTCCGCGACCCGCCAGACCAGCTTGAACGCCACGACGCAGATGAACGCGATGAGGGCGATGATGCCTGCGAGCATTAAGTCCATGATCCACTCCGGGAGGACGTCGACATATAAGTCGCCGACCAGACTTCCCGGCTCGCCCCAATGAGAAGGTACGCCCGATCAAGGCGCTTTACTAGATATCTCCGGCTCCGTCCCATTGGGAGTCCCATGGGGAGTGGCGCCGTTGAGCAGGGCCCTGGCCAGGCCGATCCCGGCGCCGCCGAGCGTGAGGGCCTTGGCCAGCAGTTCCTCGACGCCCTGGGCGCCGTTCAGCACCACCATGTGGTCCACGTTCCCGAACGCCTTCGCGCCCGCCTCCACGACCTCCGGCCAGCGCTCGGCGAGCTGCTGGGCGATGACCGCCTCCTGGTTCTCCTTGAGCGCCTGGGCGCGGGCCCTGAGCGCCTGGGCCTCTGCCAGGCCCTTGGCCGACGACGCCTCGGCCTCGGCCAGGCCCAGCGCCTTGGCGGCCTCGGCCTGGGCCAGACCGCGGGCCTGCGCGGCCTGGGCCTCCGCCTCACCGGCGATCTTCGTGGCGGCTCCCGCGGCCTCGCCGCGCAGCCGTACGGACTCGGCGTCCGCCGCGGCGGCCAGCTTGACCTGGGAGGCCTGCGCGGCGGCGCGCAGCTCGGTCTCCCTGGCCTCGGCCTCCGCCTGCGCGATGCGGGCGTCGCGCTCGGCCTGGGAGAGCGTGACGGTCTCGTACGCCTTGGCGTCGGCGGGCTTGCGCACCTGCGACTGCAGCCGCTGCTCGGCGAGCTTGGCCTCCAGCTCGGCGGCCCTCGTCTCCTGGACCACCACCTCCTGGCGGGCGGTCGCCTCCGACAGCGGGCCGGCCTGGCGGGCGGTGGCCTGGGCCTGGTCGATCTCGGCCTGGTAGGAGGCCTCCTTGATGCGGGAGTCGCGGCGGGCGGCGGCCATGTTGGCGGCGGCGATCTGCTCGGCCTCGGTGGCCTCCTGGTCGCGCTGGGCCTGGGCGATGCGGGCAGTGGAGGCGACCTTGGCGGCGTGCGGCTTGCCGAGGTTGACGATGTAGCCGGTCTCGTCGTCGATCTCCTGGATCTGCAGGGAGTCGACGATCAGGCCCAGCTTGCTCATCTCGTCGGCGGCCGAGGCCCTGGTCTCGCTGGTCAGGCGCTCGCGGTTGAGTATGAGGTCCTCGATGGTGAGGTTGCCGATGATCGAGCGCAGGTGGCCGGTGAACAGCTCGTGGATGGCGCTCGTCATGAAGTCCTGCTGGTCGAGGAAGCGGCGGGCGGCGTTGGCGATGGAGGACAGATCGTCGCCGACCTTGTAGATGACCACGCCGCGGATGTGCACGGGGATGCCCTGCTGGGTGACGCAGGAGACCTGGAGGTTGGCGGCCCTGGTGTCCAGCCGCAGCCGCCTGGCCGCCTGGAACCCGGGCAGCACCGCCGTACCCTTGCCTGTGATGATCTTGAAGCCCAGGCTGTCGACGCCCTCGCCGCGACGGCGGGCGCCCAGCCCGGAGATGATCAGGGCCTCGTTGGGTTCCGCGACCCGCCACACGGCCTTGAACAGCAGGATGATGATGACTGCGGCGGCGACGATGCCGCCGGCGGCGATGTAGAACTCGGGGGACATCGGAGCCGGCCTCCCTTAGACGAGCGCCCTGACCACGTAGACGGTCCGCGGGGGGAAGTACTCGACCACGACCACGATGGATCCGGTCAGGAACTCCTCGTCGGGCACGCTGGGATGTGCGTAGAACGCCTCCACGCCGCCCCTGACCGGGATCATGACCTCGCCGACGAGCCCTGGGCCGATCTTTCCCGTGACCCTGCCCTGCTTGCCGACCACCTGACTCCCCCCGCTCGCGATATTCCGGACGCTACTCCAAACGAGCATTCGCGGTAATAGGCCGCACGAAAGATTCCCGGATACCCGGACATTCGGGACGATCGATCCCTGAGACGACGATTGACGCCTGAGGGACGGGGTATTCGCGGTTGGACGGTTTGGGCTCGGCCTGGCGGCGCCGTCACGGCAGCCCTGCGCGCTGTGGAGGTGAAGGCGCTGTGAAGCTGTGGCCGCGGGTCTTCCTGATCGGGTTCGTCTTGTGGCTGGCCAGCGTCGCGGTCACCGCCTGGACGGCCAACTCCAACCTCGTGCCGACGGTGGTGCTGTTCGGCAGCTTCCTGGTGCCCGTGACGTTCGTGGTCTGGGCGTACGGGCGCGACCGCTCGCCGCAGGTGACGGTCGAGCTGCTGTTCGTGGCGTTCGTGGTGGGCGGCGTGCTGGGCGTGCTCGGCGCCTCCCTCCTCGAGAGCCTGCTGATCCGCCCGTCGATCGTCATGTACGTCCTCGTCGGCCTCATCGAGGAGGGCGTGAAGCTCGGCGCGCTGATGTTCGTCACGAGGAGGATGGCCCGGCGTTCCGCCCGGGACGGCATCGTGCTCGGCGCCACCGTCGGCTTCGGCTTCGCCGCGTTCGAGAGCGCCGGGTACGCCTTCAACGCCCTCTTCACCGCCGACGGCCTGTCACTGTCCCAGCTCGTCGAGACCGAGGTGCTGCGCGGCATCCTGTCGCCCGTCGGGCACGGCCTGTGGACGGCCATCGCGGGCGGCGTGCTGTTCGCGGCGCGCGGCCGGATCACCGGCCCCGTCGTCCTGGCCTACCTCGGCGTCTCGCTGCTGCACGCCCTCTGGGACTCCATGACCGCCATCGCGATCGCGATCACGCTTGTGCTGACCGGCCAGCCGTGGCAGTGGGAGCTCCTGCGTATCGGCCGGGTCCCGAACGTGACCACGTGGCAGGTGCACGTGTACACCCTGGTCAACTGGGCCGGGCTCATCGCGATCTCCCTGGTGGCGCTGCTGTGGCTGCGGACGATCGCCGCCAGGGCGCGTCGCGATCGCGAGATCTTGTCCCAATAATCACGGTAATGAACGTGTTCCTCCCACTGCGCCGGAACCATAAACGGTGCTAGTCTCCTATGCGATCTTCCGGAGGTGTATTTACACAAGGTGTGGAAATGCCCCCGACTCGAGGTTGGGACATGGGCTCGCGAAACCGGTCAATTCGGTTCAAGATCTTCTTATTGTTGCTGCTACCCCTTCTGTCTCTGAGCGCGCTCTGGGGTTTCGTCCTCAACCTCACCATGGGCGACGCCCAGTCACTGCTCCGCGCGAACACGCTCTATCGGACTATCGGCGTCACCTCCACGGACCTGGGACTACAGCTGCAGGCCGAGCGGGTGCGCTCCGCCGAGACGCTCACTACGCGTAAGCTCACCTCGGTGCTCAGCGCCCAGCGCGCCCGCACCGACCGGTCGGTCACCGACTTCAAGCTGGCCGTCATGGAAGCCGGCGGCTCGGTCGGCGACGACCTGCGACTGCCGCTCGACACCCTCGAATCCGCTCTCGGCCGCCTCGCGGCGATCAGGGCCGACATCGACGGCGGCCTCGGCTCCCGGCTGGCCGGGCTGAACGAGTACAACCGCATCCTCGACGGGATCTTCACCCTCTACGACCACCTGGTCTCCGTCTCCGACCTGACGATCTTCCAGCAGGCGTCCTCGCTGCAGGCCATGGGCATGGCCAGGGAGTACATCGCCAGGGAGCACGCGCTCGTCATCGGGGCGCTGGCCGACCGCCGGCTCACCGCGCCCGAGGTCTCCGCCTTCACCGAGTACGCGGCCTCCAGGAAGTTCCTCCACGCGCGCGGCCTGGCCGGGCTCGACGTGACGCTGCGCCGGCCGTACGAGCAGGTCTTCGCCACCGAGCCGTTCCAGACCTTCGCCACCACGGAGGCGCGGATCATCAAGACCGGCAGCCCGCCCCCCACCGCCGAGGCGTGGACCGAGGCCGTCGACAAGCTCACCTCGCGGCTGGACCAGCTCGGCTCCTCCTCCGCCGGCGTGCTGGCCACGCGCACGTCCGAGGCCGCGACCTCCACCATCGTCAAGATCTCCGTCGCCGGCGGCGTGGGCTTGATCGCCGTGCTCGCGTCGATCATCATCTCTGTACGCTTCGGTCGCCGCCTGGCCGGCGAGCTGGCCGGGCTGCGTACCGCCGCGATCGAGCTGTCGCAGAGCCGGTTGCCCGACATCGTCGAGCGGCTGCGCAGGGGCGAGGACGTCGACGTGCGGAAGGAGGCCAAGACGATCAAGGTGCACGGTTCCGCCGAGATCAGCGACGTCGCCAGGGCCTTCGGCTCCGTGCAGCGCACCGCCGTGACGGCGGCGGTCGGCCAGGCCGCGATGCGGCGCGGGGTCGGCCAGGTCTTCCTCAACCTCGCCCGGCGCAAGCAGGGCCTGCTGCACCGGCAGCTGTCGCTGCTGGACGCCATGCAGCGCCGTACGCACGACCCCGACCGGCTCGAGGAGCTCTTCCGCCTCGACCACCTGACCACCCGCATGCGCCGGCACGCGGAAAGCCTGATGATCCTCTCCGGGTCCGCGCCGGGACGGGCCTGGCGCAAGCCGGTGCCCGTGATCGACATCGTCCGCGCGGCCATCGCCGAGATCGAGGACTACACCAGGGTCACCGTCGAGGGCATGCCGGTCGCCGCGGTCGACGGCACCGCCGCCGCCGACCTCACCCACCTGGTGGCCGAGCTGATCGAGAACGCCACCATCTACTCGCCGCCGGACACCACGGTCCAGGTGCGCGGCGACCTGGTGAGCAACGGATACGTCATCGAGGTGGAGGACCGCGGGCTCGGGCTGTCGGTCGCCGAGTACTCGGCGTTCAACACGCGGATGGCCGCGCCGCCGGAGTTCGACCTGGCCGACAGCGACAGGCTGGGCCTGTTCGTGGTGGCCAAGCTGGCGCAACAGTACGGGATCAAGGTGCTGCTGCGGCGGTCGCCCTTCGGCGGGACGACGGCCATCGTGCTCGTGCCGCGTTCGATGGTGACCGAGCAGGCGGCGCTGGAGGCGGGCGACATCGACGGCAAGGCCGATCTGCCGAGCCGTACGCGGAAGAAGGCGCTCGCCGTGGTGACCTCGGGCACGCACGCGGGACTGCCCAGACGGGTTCGCCAGACCAACCTGGCGCCGCAGCTCAAGGAGAGCCCGCCGCTCGGGCAGGAGCGGGCTCCCGAGCAGGAGCCGCGTGGCCAGGAGCCGCCGCCCGAACGCTCTCCTGATGAGGTAAGGGACTTGTTCTCCGCGTTCCAGCGGGGGACCCAACGCGCCCGAGAAGATGCCTCTGAGGAGGGGCCATGAGTAAGGGGGATGCATGACTTTGCCGAGCACCAACACCGGTGAGCTCAACTGGCTGCTGGACGATCTTGCCACCAGGGTCGCCGCGGTGCGCCAGGCCGTCATCTTGTCGACCGACGGCCTCGCGATTGGGTACTCGAAGGGCTTGATCCGGGAGGACGCCGAGCATCTGTCGGCGGTTGCGGCCGGGTTCCAGAGCCTGGCCCGTGGCACCGGACGCCATTTCGGCGGCGGCGACGTGCGTCAGACCATTGTGGAGATGGAGTCGGCCTTCCTGTTCGTGACAGCGGCGGGACAGGGCACCTGCCTGGCCGTGATCGCCGATGCGAACGTGGACGTCGGCCACATCGCCTACGAGATGGCGATGCTGGTCAAGCGGGTTGGCCAGCACATCACCACCAATCCGCGCGCTGGAGCGTCATGAGCGATAGCCCGCAGTGGTTCGATGAGGACGCGGGGCCCGTCGTTCGGCCCTATGCTCTCATCCGCGGCCGTACGCGTTCCTCAGGGGACACGTTCGACCTCGTGGCAACCGTGCGCGCCGTCGGCGACCCGTCTGGCGAGCTCGGTCCCGAACAGCAGCTCATCCTGCGGGCAGCACGCAATCCGATCTCGGTGGCCGACCTGGCCGTCGAGCTCGACCTGCCCGTCGGCGTCGTCCGGGTCCTGCTGGGCGACATGCGTGACCACGGGCTCATCTCGGTGTCGTCGCCCTCATCCGGAGGGTCGCGGTCGAATGAGCGCATTCTCAAGGAAGTGATCAATGGACTCCGTGCTCTCTGAGGACCCCGTCGCGCTGAAGATTCTCATCGCAGGGGGGTTCGGCGTCGGCAAGACCACACTGGTCGGGGCGGTCAGCGAGATCAAGCCGCTGCGCACGGAAGAGGTGCTCTCCGACCGTGGGATCGGGATCGACGACCTCGACGGCGTGGAGGCCAAGAACACCACGACCGTGGCGATGGACTTCGGCCGCATCACGATCCGCGACGGGCTGGTCGTGTACCTGTTCGGGACGCCCGGGCAGGAGCGGTTCTGGTTCATGTGGGACGAGCTGTCCTACGGCGCGCTGGGCGCCGTCGTCATCGCGGACACGCGCCGGCTGACCGACTGCTTCCCGTCCGTCGACTACTTCGAGCAGCGCGGCACGCCGTTCGTGGTGGCCGTCAACTGCTTCGAGGGGGCGGCGCGGCACAGCGTCGAGGACGTGCGCATCGCGCTCGACCTGGACGACGACGTGCCGGTCATGCTGTGCGACGTGCGGCGGCGCACCTCCGCCAAGGAAGTCATGATCGCCCTCGTGGAGCACTCCCTGCGGACGCTGACCTCAGCGAACTAGAGCGCCCTGAGGCCGTTGATCACCTCTCGGAGCAGGCTCTCCGTGGGCGTCGCGGCCTTGTCGCGCGGCGGGCGGACCGTGACCAGCCCGTGGTCGAGCAGGTCGCCCAGCAGCACTCTCACGACGCCGACGGGCAGGCCCAGATCCGAGGCGACCTCGGCGACGGGCCTGGTCTGACCTGCCACGAAGCCCAGCAACCGCCGGTGCTGAGCGCTGAGCTCCGCCTTGGCCGGGACGGGCAGCCCCGTCCCGGCGACGGTTGCCAGCAGGTCGAGCGCGTTGGAGGAAGTGGGCCTGGTGCGCCCACGCGCGACCGCGTACGGCCGCACGACGGGCCCCGCCTCCTCATCGACCCACTCGTGCTCGCCGCTCACGATTGAGATCCCCCATCCTGTTCACTGGCGTCCTGCCGCCCGCGCTGCCAGCCCGACTGGAGCGAGGAGAGCAGCGCCCTGGTCTCCTCTGGTGAGCGCTCCTCGGCCGGCGGCACTGGTGGCGGTGTCTGCTTGAGCCGCTGCGGCAGGTCCGCCTGCCGCTCGCGCTGCGGCAGGCCGGTCTCCCGCTGCCGCTCGCGCTGCGGGAGCCCCGTCTCCCGCTGGCGGTCACGCTGTGGCAACCCGGTCTCCCGCTGCCGCTGACGGCGCGGCAGGTCGGGCTCCTGCTGCTGCGGCAGGGCCACCGGGCCGCTGCCCGTCTGCTGCTGTGACGCCTGCTGGGGCACGGCCACGGGGCCGGTCCCGCCCGCCTGCTGGCCCCGCTTGCTGGTACGGACCCGGCGCGGCAGCTCGCCAGGCCCTGTGGGCTCCTGCCGGACTTCACCGCGGCCGAGCACCGAGACCGAGACGGACTCGAACTCCAGCGGCTGCACCGGGGTCGCCATGGGCTCCACCAGGGAGCCGGGCACGAGCACGATGGCGGTGGTGCCGCCGTACGGCGAGGGCTTGAGCGTCACCTTGACGCCGTGCCTGGCCGCGAGCATGCCGACCACCGCGAAGCCCAGCCGTTCGGTCTGGGAGGGGTCGAACTCCTGCGGGCTGGCCAGGCGCGCGTTGATGCCCCTGCGGACGGCATCGTCCATGCCCAGGCCGCGGTCCTCGATCTCGACCGCGAAGCCCCGGCCGACCATCTCACCGCGTACGGAGACCTCGTTGCTGGGCGAGGAGAAGGAGGCGGCGTTCTCGATCAGCTCGGCGAACAGGTGCATGAGGTCGGCCACCGCCGCGCCCGAGACGCCGCACTCGTTCATCGGGTAGACGCGTACCCGGGTGTACTCCTCGACCTGGGCCGCCGCGCCGCTCAGCACGTCCTCGATCGGGATGACGCCGCGCCACCTGCGGCCCGCCGCGCCGCCCGAGAGCAGCACCAGGCCCTCGGCGTGGCGGCGCATGCGGGTGGTCAGGTGGTCGAGCCTGAACAGGCGCTCCAGCGCCTCCGGATCCTCCGTCTGGCGCTGCATCTCGTCGAGCATCTTGAGCTGGCGCTGCAGCAGCGACTGGCTGCGCCTGGCGAGGTTGCGCAGCGCCTGCGACACACCCTCGCGCAGCCTGGCCTGCTCGACGGCCGCGTCCACGGCCGTGCTCTGCACGCTGTCGAACGCCGTCGCCAGGTCGGTGACCTCGCTGGTCGAGCCGCGGCCCACCGTGATGGGTGGCGCCTCGGTGGCGATGTCCACGCTCTCGCCCTTGCGCAGTTTCGTCACGACGTCCGGGAGCCTGATCTCGGCCAGGTCCAGCGCGGTACGGCGCAGCGTCCTCATCTCGCGGGTGAGCCTGCGACCGACCTTGATCGAGATGACGATGGAGAAGATGACGGCGATGAGGCCGAGCGCGCCCGCGATGGCGGCCCGCACCACGATGCCGATGCCCGCGGGCTCCATCCTGGCCAGCAGCTTGTCGCCGGTGCGCCAGACGGCGTCGCGGTATTCCTTCTGCACCTGCTCGGACACGCCCCGCCACAGCTCGACGTCCACCGGCTGGCCGGAGATGTAGCTCTCCAGCAGGTTCTCCATGGTGCCGTAGCGCGGGGAGTAGTACAGCTTCTCGAACGGGGCCCGCAGCTCGGTGTCGAGGTTGGCCAGGGCCTTGGGGAACAGGTACGTCCGGGTGTTGTCCAGGCCGGCCAGCAGGTGGAGGTCGGCGTGCATGGTCATCCGGCCGTTACTGGCGACGATCAGCGCGTGCTCCCGGCTCAGCAGCTCGCGTACCTCGTCGGCGGCGATCAGGCCCTGCGCCTGGAGCGCCATCTGGAGGTCGGTGCTGACCATCATCCTGGAGTACAGCAGGTGGATCTCGTCGGAGACCTTGGCGTACTCGGTGACGAGGGTGCCGGGGGTGAGCTTGCGGTCGTCCACCTTGCGGCGGATGTCCGGGATCCGGTTGATCGCCTCGAAGACGTTCTGGAGCTGGGTCTTCATGTCCTGCGTGAGCGCCGACTGCACGTCCTCGGACATGGCGCGCTCGCGCAGCGTCTTGCGGTTGTTGTCGACCTTGGCCCGCGCCTTGTTCAGCGCGTCGGGGTCCGTGACCGTGCCCGCGATCCGCTCGGCGGAGGCCAGGCGCTCGGTCTGGAGATTGGAGATCAGGCCGTCGGCGTTGTTGATGACGCCCGTCCAGATCGTCTCGACCTTGAGCAGGTTGAGCGCGTCCCCCGACGTGGTGCTCGCGGCGAAGCCCCAGAGTGCGACCAGGGAGACCAAGGGGATGACGAGCAGCGTCGAGATCTTGAATCTGATGGATCTGCCCGATGCCATGACACCCGCTCCCGGATAGAAGATCGCGGGAGAGAATAGCATCGAAACAGGTGGTTTTAAGATCGACTTGCGATAAATCTGTGATATGTCAGGAAATCCGCATGTTGCACAGCAGCCCGCCGGCTGACCGGACGCCAGGTCAGCCACGCCAGCCACGCGGCCAGCACGCCCAGCAACGTCACCTCGGCACCCAGCAGCAACCGCTCGACGAGACCGATCATCACCCGCTCGCCGGGCAGGGCCACGTACGTGATCGCCAGCAGCCCGAACCCCCCGGCCAGGGTCACCCACTCCACCACCCGCGCCACGGGCTTCCAGCGGGCGTCTGAGCCCAGTCTGGGCACCATCAACAGCCCGGCGGCGGGCAGGCTCACGAATGCCGCGACGGAGACGTACCGGTGGATCTGGGCCGCGAGGTCGAGATCCGCCCCGAGGGGTGTGGTCGGGACCAGGGCCGCAACGACCAGAGCCCCGGACCACACCCCCAGCAACCACTGAGGCATCCCCCGCACCGGCGCCCCGGCCGCCCGCAACCCCACGAGCAGCGCCAGGGACCCCAACCCGAGCACCGCCATGGCGATCTCCGTGACGCCCCCGCGGTCGGACACGGCGTATTCGCTGACGGTTGTGTTCATGGGGTCGAGCTGGGGATCGGGCCCGAACTGCCCGACCAGCACGGCGACCACCGAGAACAGGATCGCGGCACAGGCGATCAGGGGGGAGAGCCTCTTCACTGCGGTCATGAAGCAACTCTCCCGCCGGGGGCGGCCCTCTCACATCGGGCTCCGCCCCCGAGCCGACCCTGACCCGACCCTGAGGTCACATGCCTGCGCGATGGGCCTCGCTGAGCTGGATGATCTGGACGTAGTTGCCGTCCGGGTCGATCGCGGTGGCGAACAGGCTGCCGTCGCGGTCCTCGACCTCCGCCAGCCACGTCACGCCCGCGCTGTCCATGCGCGCGGCGACCGCGCGGGCGTCGGCCACGTCGAAGTTCAGGATCACCCTGCCGGGCTCGGGGTTCTTGTCCGACACATCCGTCCGCGTGTCGATGAACAGGTAGAACTCGCCGAACTTGAGCACCCCGTACCCGCCGACGTCGGAGTTGTCCTCCGGGTCGAGGGCGTCGACGTACCAGGTGCGCAGACGCTCGGGGTTCGTGCTGGCGAGCAGCAGGCTGCCGAGAACGGGTCGCCTCATCGCGAGCTCCTCCGATGGTGTTGACGTGCTTTCCATCAGACAGACAGGACGGAGCGGAAGAACTCATTGCTGTGAACGCAAAAACCTCCGCGCGGCGCGCCCAGCCGGGCGTGCCGCGCGGAGTTCGGCGCCGTGGGTCAGCCTGTGCGGAGGGTGAGCCCGTAGACGCTCAGGATCTCGTTGACGGGCTGGTGGTACGTGGTCCCGCCGACGGAGCAGTTGCCGGAGCCGCCCGAGGTGACACCCTGGGCCTGGCTGCCCGAGATGAACGAGCCGCCGGAGTCGCCGGGCTCGGCGCAGGCGCTGGTGCGGGTCAGGCCGGTGACGGTGCCCTGCGGGTACGTGACCGTGGCGTTGTGCTGCTGGATGGTGCCGCAGCGCCAGCCGGTGGTCGAACCGGAGCGGCAGATGGACGAGCCCACCGCGGCCTGGGTGGAGCCGCGGACGATCACGTTCGCGCCGCCGGAGCCGCGTACCCACGGCTGCGCGGTGTTGCCGGGAGCGGCGACCCACGCGTAGTCGTTACCCGGGAAGGAGGCGCCCTGGAAGGTGCCCGTCGGGTTGGTGGTGTTGGTGGCCACGCGGCAGTGCCCGGCGGTGACGAAACCTGGGGTGCTGCCCCTGGTGACCGAGAAGCCGACGCTGCAGCGGCTGGAGCCGATGTAGAACGGCGCGCCGCCGATGATGTTGATGAGCGGAACGGGCCGCTCGGCGGTCGCCGACACGCTGACCGCGCTCCTGTCCACGCCCGCGGCCTTGGCCAGGGCCTCGGCGGCCTCCACCGTGGGCGCCTGGATGGCGACGCTGTTGGTCTTCACGTCCACGAACCAGAGCGCCGCCCCGGCCTGGGCCTTCTTCGGCGCCTGGTCGAGCTGCTGCACGACCGCGTCGAGCTGGGCGAGCGAGCGCGCGACCACGACCGGCTCGGCGCCCTGCGCCTTGATGGTGCCGGTGGCGTTGGGGTCGGTGGTGGCGACCAGGAACTTGGAGGCGTCGTCGTTCAGCCAGGCGCCGCCGTACGACGCGCCGAGCTGGGAGGTGAGCGTGGCCTGCGTGGACGCGGCGCGTTCCTCGTTGGCCAGGCGGGCGTTGACCTGCTGCTCGGAGAGTCCGAGGTCCCGTTCGAGCGCGTCCACGACGGGCGGGGGAAGGGACGGGGAGGCGGATTGAGGCGCCGGGTCGGCTGCTGCGGGGCTGAGGGGGGTGGCCAGGCAGGCGGCGAGGATGACGCCGCCAACCAACGCACAGCGTTTACTCGACATGTGCACTCCTCGGGTGGGGGTGCTGTCAAGCTAACGGTTGCTAAGGCGCCTGCCAGCATGCCAAAGAGTCTCTATTTCGGTGTTATGGGGTCTTTTCGGACACGGGCTATGGACCGATTTATCGCCTAAAAGGTGAGCGGCGTGGCAGGTCGCTATGGTCCCGTTGCTGGAGGTGTTCTCTTTGCGAAACGGTGTTCGCCATCTGCTCGGCGCCGGCGCGGGACTGCTGGCCACCCCGCTCATTGCAACCGGTTTCATCGTGGGGATCGAGCGTTATCGCCACACGGCGGCCATGACCGTCGACTGGGTCGTGCCGGCCGTGTACGTCGGCACGGTGATGCTCATCGGGGTCCTGGTCGCTCCCCACCGGGTGCATTCTGCTGACCGCCTCGCTCTTCCCCTCACGCTGGCGGGCGGCCAGGACCGACCCGCCCCCGCCGCCTCCGCAGGAGGCCCCGGAGCCGCCGCCGCTGCCCAAGCGGATCCCGTCCTCCCATCGCTGAAGGCCGGGATCGCTAGGCGGACTTGGCCTCCGGCAGCGGGATCCACTTGTGCGCCCAGGTCACCAGCTCGTCCAGCACCGGCCGCAGCTCCTGCCCCATCTCGGTCAGGTGGTATTCGACGCGCACCGGCGACGTGGGCAGCACGCGGCGCTCGATGAGCCCGGCGCTCTCCAGCTCGCGCAGCCGCCGGGCCAGCATCGTGTCGTTGATGCCGGGGATGGCCGCCTTGAGGTCGGCGTACCGGTGGGCGCCCTTGAAGATCATGTGGATCACCGCGCCCGACCACCGGGCGCCGATCAGCTCTAAGGCGATGTGGAAGCGCGCGCACACCAAATCGAGACTCATGCCACAAATCCTATCAGCGCTTGCTCAGAAATATGTAGCAGCTCAATAATGTTGAGTAGCTACATCGCCTGAGTGAAGGAGCATGCCATGGGCAAGCCGGTCCTGCAGATCGTCGTCGCCAGCACCCGTCCCGGCCGTGCCGGACGTCCCATCGCCGAGTGGTTCCACGGCAAGGCCGTGGAGTCGGGACTGTTCGAGGTCGAGCTGGTCGACCTGGCGGAGGTCGCGCTGCCGTTCCTGGACGAGCCCAACCACCCCCGGCTCAAGCAGTATGTGAACGCGCACACCAAGGAGTGGAGCGCCACCGTCGAGCGGGGCGACGCGTACGTGTTCGTGACCCCCGAGTACAACCACAGCTTCAACGCCGTACTGAAGAACGCCCTCGACTACCTGCACCACGAGTGGCAGCACAAGGCGGCCGGGTTCGTCAGCTACGGCGGCGTCTCCGGCGGCACCCGCGCCGCGAACAGCCTGCGCCAGGTCACCAGCACCCTGAGGATGATCCCGGTGCTGGAGGCGGTGAACATCCCGTTCTACTCCCAGTTCATCGGCGAGGACGGCAAGGTGCACGCCAACGACGTCATGGACTCCGCCGCCGACGCCATGCTCGCCGAGCTGGCCAAGCTGACCGGCGCGTTGCGTTCGATGCGCGCCGCCTGAGCTACGCTGCCGGACGTGGCACTGGCTGTAGGCGTGGTGGTCCGTTACCGCAAGGCGGTGACGTACGGCGTGCACGCGCTGCTCGCCGCGCTGGAGAGCGCCGGGGTGGAGCACGAGCTGAGACTCGGCACCACCCCTGAGGAGACCGCGGAGCACATCACGGCCAGCCAGGCCGACCGCGTGCTCGTGCTCTGGTCGTTCTACTCGCCCGACGCCGAGGCCATGGCCGCCGAGCTGGCCACGGTCAGGTCGCTGAGCGGCGGCCGGGGGCTGCACATCGCGGGCGGCGTGCACGCCACGGCCGAGCCGCAGCAGGTCGTCGACGCGGGCTGGGACCTGGCGGGGATCGGCGAGGGCGAGACCACGATCATCTCCCTCGTCCGGGCGCTCCAGCAGGACGAGCCGCTCACCTCGGTGCCGGGGCTGGCGATCAAGGACGCCGACGGCGTCGCCCTGCGCACGAGGCCGGCGCCGCAGCTGCCGCTCGACGCGTTCCCCTCCTTCGTGGGCAGGAACGGGCCGATCGAGATCACCCGCGGCTGCCGCTACACCTGCCGCTTCTGCCAGACGCCGTTCATGTTCGGCGGGCAGTTCCGCCACCGCTCGGTCGCCAGCGTGCGCGAGCACGTGCGCGGGATGGTCGACAGAGGCCTGCGCGACATCCGCTTCATCACGCCGACCTCGCTCTCGTACGGCTCCCCCGGGCCCGATCCCGACCTGGGCAAGGTGGAGGAGCTGCTGGCCGGGGTCAAGGAGGAGCTGCCGGCGCGCGGCCGGGTGTTCTTCGGGAGCTTCCCCTCAGAGGTACGGCCCGAGCACGTCAGCCCAGAGGCCATGCGGATGCTCAAGCGCTACGTGGCCAACGACAACCTGATCATCGGCGCCCAGTCCGGCTCCGACAAGGTGCTGGCCACCTCGGGCCGCGGCCACGACACTTCGCCCGTGCGCGACGCCGTCAGGATCGCGGTCGAGCACGGCTTCCGGCCGAACGTCGACTTCATCTTCGGCATGCCGGGCGAGACCGAGGAGGACCAGGAGCAGTCGCTGAAGCTCGCCTCCGACCTGGCCGAGCTGGGGGCCCGCATCCACACCCACACGTTCATGCCGCTGCCCGGCACGCCGTGGCGGGACGCCGAGCCCGCGTTCATCCCGCTGGCGACCATGAGCGAGCTGGACCGGCTGGCGCAGCGCGGCGACGCCTACGGGCACTGGCGCAAGCAGGCCGAACACGCCGTACGGCTGGCCGAGACGGCCAAGGCCTACCCGCGCCGGGCGCAGCGCCGGCGCACCGGCTAGTGATCGTCGTCGTCGAAGGTGTGCATGACCCGCTCGAACGCGTCGCTGACGGGACGCAGCGCCTGCGCGAACGCGTTGACCAGCGGACCGAAGATCTCCGTCACCTCGGTCAGGAAGTCGGGACTCTTGGTTTCGGGAGGCGACCAGCGCATGGCGTCCGCGCTCAGCGTCTCCCACTCGTCGACGACACCGTCGATGGCGTCGAGCACGTGGTCAGGATCGCTTGGCATGACCGTTCCCCGTGAAAGAAGGGTCGTATCACACCTACGGTACTTCAGACGGGGATGGACACGCCTACTCCGCCTCGGGTCTGAGCGCCGTACCTCTCCTTGTCGGCGGCCAGGTCGAGCGGGCGGATGCTGGAGCGCGCGGCGAGGACCTCGTCGGTGATCAGCGCGGCCGGCACCAGCCACGACACCTCGAACTCCAGCCCGTCGGGGTCCTTCGCGTACAGCGCCTTGGTCGTGCCGTGGTCGGACGAGCCGACCAGCGCGCCGAGCTCGCTCAGCTTGACCGCGACCCGCTCCAGCTCGTCGAGGGTGTCGACCTCCCACGCCAGGTGGTAGAGGCCCACGGACGTGCTGCCGGCCGGGGACGGGTCCGCCTTGGGGCCGATCTGGAACAGGCCCAGGTCGTGGTCGTTCGTCGAGCCGGGGGCCTGCAGGAAGGCGGCGCCCGGCATGCCCATCACGACGTCGAAGCCGAGGGCCTCGCGGTAAAAGCCGACGCTGCGTTCCACGTCGCGAACGTAAAGAACCGCGTGGTTGAGTCGCTGAACAGGCATGATGTGCCCCTTTCCGGGCGGAGTCCCGTCTCAAGTATATGAGAGTTCAACTAAATTGGGACCGTGACGAGATGGCTGGATGCGGACGAACAGCACACCTGGCGGAACTTCCTGGCGGCGACCCAGCTCATCAACGAGGCGCTCGACCGCCAGCTCCAGCGGGACGCGAGCATGCCGCACACGTACTACATGATCCTCGTGGCGCTCTCCGAGGCGCCCGGGCGGTCGATGCGGATGAGCGAGCTGGCCGCCAGGGCGCAGAGCTCGCAGAGCCGGCTGTCGCACGCCGTGGCGCGCCTGGAGGAGCGCGGGTGGGTCCGGCGCGAGCGCTGCCCCGACGACGGGCGCGGCAGCTTCGCGGTGCTCACGGACGCCGGGTTCGCCGCGCTGGCCGCCGCCGCGCCCGGACACGTCGAGGAGGTACGGCGGAGCCTCTTCGACGTGCTGACGCCCGAGCAGGTACGCCGGCTCGACGAGATTTGCGTCGCAGTGCGGAACACGCTGGAGGGGTAGCGAGCGAACTGTCGTGCCGAGGCCGTAGGTTTCTCCGGGTACCCGAACAAGGAGAGGCCGATGCACGACACCGATGAGGCGCTGTTCAGGGCTGTCCACGGCATCGCGGGACGGTTCGCCGGCCAGCCCGTGCCCGTGGTGATGGAGGCGTTGCTGCGCCACCTGCCCAAAGCTCCGGGCCTCGAGGTGGCGGAGATCCGCAAGATCGCCGAGGAGATCAGCGTGGGACGTGACCCCTCGGGCTTGTGAACAGCTGATCGCCAGGGGAGCATCGAGACATGTACGAGCCAACCCCTGAAGACCGATTCACCTTCGGTCTGTGGACAGTCGGCTGGCAGCCGCTCGATCCGGTGGAGAGCGTGCACCGACTGACCGAGCTCGGGGCCTACGGCGTCACCTTCCACGACGACGACCTGCCGGCCGTCCAGCCCGATCGCGACCGGGCGATCGCGGCCTTCAGGAAAGCGCTTGCCGAAACCGGGCCGGCCTACCGGGTCGAGGAGCTCGGCCTGCCCACGCTCAACCGCGGTGAGACGTCGGCCGATCTCGCCTCCGACGACGTCGATCCGGACGTCGCTGCCGCGCGCGGATACCATTTCACGCATCTCAACCAGCTTGCGCTGGAGCACTTGTTAGGAGTTCGTGGGTGACGCTGGTCGCTGGGGTCGATTCCTCGACGCAGAGTTGCAAGGTCGTCATTCGTGACGCTGAGACGGGCGCGCTGGTCCGGCAGGGCCGCGCGCCGCATACCGACGGCACGGAGGTGCATCCGTCGCACTGGTGGGACGCGTTGTTGCGGGCCATCGAGGAGGCCGGCGGGCTGGACGACGTGCTCGCCGTCAGCGTGGGCGGGCAGCAGCATGGCATGGTCTGCCTAGACGAGTCCGGAAATGTCGTACGTGATGCCCTGTTGTGGAACGACACCCGCTCCGCGCAGGCCGCCGCCGACCTCGTGTCGGAGCTGGGCGGGCCGGAGGCCTGGGCCACCGCCGTCGGGTCGGTGCCGGTCGCCTCGTTCACGGTGACCAAGCTGCGCTGGCTGGCCGAGCACGAGCCGGACAACGCGGCCCGTACGGCGGCCGTCTGCCTGCCGCACGACTGGCTCTCCTGGCGCCTGGCCGGCGCGTTCGCCTCGGGGACCTTCTCGGCCGACTCCCCGGTGCCGCCGCTCGACCGGCTCGCCACGGACCGGGGGGACGCCTCGGGCACGGGCTACTGGTCACCGTCGACGGGCGCGTACCGGACGGATCTGCTGAAGCTGGCGTTCGGCTCGATCCCCCTGCTGCCCCGGGTGCTGGGGCCGGACGAGGCGGCGTACGAAGGGGGCGCGGCGCTGATCGCCCCCGGCACGGGCGACAACATGGCGGCGGCGCTCGGCGTGGGCGCCCGTTCCGGCGACGTCGTGGTGTCGCTGGGCACCTCCGGCACCGTGTTCGCGGTCGCGGAGTCGCCCAGCGCCGACCCGACGGGCGCGGTGGCCGGCTTCGCCGACGCGACGGGACGGTTCCTGCCGCTGGTGTGCACGCTCAACGCCGCCCGCGTCATGGACGCCGCCGCCCGCATCGCCGGGGTGAGCCTGGACGCGCTGAGCGATCTGGCTCTCCAGGCCCCGCCGGGGTCGGGCGGGCTGACGCTGGTGCCGTACCTGGAGGGCGAGCGCACCCCCAACCGCCCGACCGCGACGGGCTCCGTCCACGGGCTGACCCTGGCCACCTCGACCCCCGCCCACCTGGCGCGGGCGGCCATCGAGGGCATGCTGTGCGGCCTCGCCGACGCTCTCGACGCGCTGGGCACCAAGCCGGAGCGGGTGCTGCTGATCGGCGGCGCGGCCCGTTCCGAGGCGGTCCGCCGCATCGCCCCGACGATCTTCGGTGTCCCGATCACGGTGCCGCCGCCGGCCGAGTACGTCGCCAACGGCGCCGCGTACCAGGCCGCCACACTGGTCACCACGCCGGACTGGCGGTCGGAGGAGACGGAGACGTACGAAGGGGACGCCGTCCCGTCGATCCGCGACCGCTACGCCCGCGCCACCACCCACATCCTCGACTGACACCTGTCCGGCTTGTTTCCGGTCGCCTGCCCGGCGCCCCTGACTTTCGACAGGGGCGCCGGTTGACCATCGGCCGATGACGGGCCCACCTCAGCGGCGCCAGGCTCGCTCCCATGAACACACCCTCCTCTCTCACCGGCGCCCCGATGGACATTCCCTTCCCCGGACGATGGATCGGCGGCGTGACGCTCATCGTGGGACCGGTGATCATGTCCGCCGGATACCTGCTGCGTCATCTGAGCACGGTCACCGCCCTCACCCCTCAGCAGCAGGCCTGGGCCGAGGCACAGCCCTTCGCCGCCTACGGCCAGCTCCTCACCTACACGTCGGCGCCCGCCCTGCTCACCCTCTCCTACGCGGTGTTCGCGTTGGGGGCGCTGCTGCTCTTCCCCGCCTTCGTCGCCCTGGCCCAGCAGGTGGGCGGCCACCTCGCCTACTGGGGCGCCACGCTGCTGGTCATCGGCCTGTTCGCCCGCCTGTACTTCGCCGGCGCCGACCAGACCGCCTTCCAGCTCACCGAGGTCATCGGCCTGGACCAGGCGACGAGCGCGATCATGAAGGAGTATGTGGACATCTCCTACGGACCGTGGCGGGTACCGGTCTGGGCCTCCGTCGGCCAGTACGCGGGCTCGCTGCTGCTGGCCATCGCCGCCTGGCGCTCAGGCCTCTTCGGCACCGCCCGCGCCGTGATGTTGCTGCTGGCAGGAGGTACGTGGATGGGCGTGCTGAAGGGCGCCTCCATCCCCGACGTGCTGGTCACCGGCCTGCTCTGCGTGGCCCTGGTCCCGCTCGGCGCCCGGATGCTCCGTGACCGGCCGCCCGCCACGACCGGCCGGCCGAAGGCGCTGAGTTGGTGAGCGGGTCAGGGCTTTCGGAGATGCCAGACGATCAAGGCGGGAGTGTCCCGATAGGCCACCGCCGCCGCTTCCGAACACCACCGCTGAGCGAGAGGGCCACCGTGCCCGCCGTACGACTCGCCCCACCGAGGTTCGTGGCAGGCCACGATCCGCAGCCCTGCCTCGTGGATGGCGTTGATGTAGTCACTGGCCAGGAAGCGGCTGGCCGGCATGGCCCGTACGCCCCCGTCCGATCCCGCCACCCTCGGCACGCCTCCCAGATACAGCGACAGCGGATGGATGTCCGACAGCACCACGTGCCCACCGGGGCGAGCGACACGGGCCAGTTCGGCCAGCGGCGGCCCCAGGGCCGGCAGATGGGTCAACGCCAGCGCGCAGACCACCGCATCGAAACTCTCCGACGGGACCGGCATGCGACACAGGTCCCCCTGATGGAACTCCCCGTCCGGAGCCTTGGCCTCCGCTCTGGCAAGCATCTCCGCCGAGGAGTCCACGCCGACGACCTCATGCCCCAGCCCGGCCAGGAACGCGGCATGCCGGCCGGTGCCGCACGCGGCGTCCAGCGCCCGCCCCACCGCCAACGTTTCCAGGATGCGCCGCACCAGCGGCTCCTCCACGGCGATCAGCGGGTTTCCTTCGCCGTCGTATTGCTCAGCCCACTGCGCGTACCCCTCCGTGGTGGAGGCCTGGCCGACGACCACGCCCGCGTTCAGCTCCGGATCCGGGTCGGTCACCATCTTGCGGATCTCGGCGATCCGCTCCTCCACAAAGGCCGCATCCCCCAGATCACCCGCCTGCGCGCGTAACAGCGCGATTCCTTCCAGCCCCAGCAGCCAGGCCAGCGAGTGAGCGTAGAAAGGCATGCCGACACGATAAGAACCACGCCATCGCCACCGCGACTCAATTAAGGCGGAGCCGTTCACCCTCCGGAGTCTGGTTAAACGACAGAGTCGCCGCAGGCGGGCGACTGCGCCGCGTACCCTTCGGCGACCAGCAGGTACACGCAGTTCAACGCGAGGGCCGGTCAGAACGGCAACGAAATGACGCTCTGCCTGCGCATAGATGTCCGGTCGACAGGGCGAGAATCTCGCGCACGATCACTGCCACTGTCTCCTCAGGGGCCCTGACCAACGCTACTCACGATCTTCAACCCTCCCACAAGAGGCCGGCCGGTGCGGGATCGGCTCTCCTCGTACCGGCACCACCCCTGAACCTGGGTTTCCTAGGGACATTTCCCGGAGTCACCGCGGCAACCGAGGGTCCACGCCGCTCTTCCGAGTACTGGCCGTACTATCTTCCGGGCAAATGGATACGCCATCGGGCTGGACCGCGCAGAGTTGTCGAAAGCGATGAACGTCATATACGGCTACGAACCGACGGTCGCCACGGTCTCCGGCATCGGCATCACCGAGACCACGCCATTGGTTCCATGAATGCGTACAACTCTTCCGCGGAGCCCGAGTAATCAAGACCCGTAGACGTTCGTAAGCGGCAGATAGGCACTGAAGTGGTCGGCCACAATATCCGCCACAGCCTCCGCATCATCGACCCCATCCACTTCCAGAACCCGGATGCCCAAACGACGAGCGGAACGAACGGCCTCGTCGGCGACGAGCCGGTCTCGGGCGAGTCGGTTGCGCTGTGCTCGATCAGGATCGCTGACCTGGTGATCGACGGCGGCGGCCCGGGGCAGCTCGCGAACCTGACGCCGGCGGAACTCTTCGCTCGGCACCATGACGATCATTCGCCAGGTTGAGTCGATGATGGGAGCGACCAGTTCGGGACGCAGCCCCCAGCCTTCGGCGACGACCGGCCGCCCCGAAACCAGGCCACGCAGGTCGTCCAGAACCCATTCGAACCGCGCGGGAAACCCGGCCAGGATCTCGTCGGCCATTTTCTGCGGGCTGGTGTTCACCCAGACGGCGTCCGGCTCAGGGTCCGCGATGGGCTCGCCAAGCCGCACGCGACGGGCGATCCGACGGTCATTGTGCGCACGTGCGTCGTGATAGTCGTAGTGATAGGCGGTCAGCCCGTACCGGGTGGCCAGCAGCCTGGCGACGGTGGATTTGCCGGCCCATTGTCCCCCTCCGATCCACAGGGCGTTGTGCAAGGTGCCGAACGGATCCCAGACCTCGCTATTTGTGGCGTTCACGGTTACAGCATGGCGACGGCACCGACCAAAGAAACAGTCTTGTTCTGCCCGCCCGGACGGGTGACGATCGTAGAGAGAAGCCCTTGTCGATGGGCCCGGCGGATCAGTCCGTCATGCGCAGATCGGTCGCGGTCAACAACGACGAAAGCCTGATGCCTTCCGCGGCCAACGCCGCCGCACCTCCCTGCTCGCGGTCGATGACGCACAATGCCTCACTGACCTGGGCCCCGAGGCTCCGCAGCTCAGCAGTGGACAGGACGATCTGGCCACCGCTGGTGACAACATCCTCAACCACCAGAACCCGCCGCCCCACCACATCCGCACCCTCGGCCAGACGACAGGTCCCGTACGCCTTGGCCTGCTTACGGACGAACGCACACGGCAGACCGGTGTGCCGGCCAAGCGCGGTGACCACCGGAATCCCGCCCATCTCAAGCCCGGCCAACACCTCGATGTCCCCCGGGACCACGGGCGCCATCGCCCGAGCGATGTCATCCAGCAGAACGGGATCACCCTCGAACTTGTACTTGTCGAAGTACTCGGTGGCGGTACGTCCTGAGCGGAGCACGAAGTGGCCGGTGAGGTGGGCTGCGGCATGAATCCTGCGAGCCAGGTCAGAGCGCGTCACAGGCACCCAGTCTCCCAGAGGTATGGCGGACGCGCTCAGGGCCGCCCACACAGCCGAGAAGCAAGAACGGCCTCACCTCATGGTGGGCGGGTGCCACGTCCCGAGGTCCCACTCCTCGATCTCGCAGACGCCCTCTGGATACGCCTGCCTCGCAACCTGCCGCATCGATCAAGGCACTTTTGCATTGTTACCCACAGTTATGGGCATATAGCTCTCCGTATCGCTAATAGGCCGTCTTGTCCGAAAGATGCCTATTTGTCGGGGAATGGAGGCATCGACGATGCGGAACGGCCGAACCATACTCGTCAGCACGTTCACGGCTACGCTGCTGCTGACCGCAGGCTGCACCTCGGGTGGCTCGAACCCACCACCGCCCGCCGGCCCACAGGAGCGGGCCCTCGCAGCCAAGCTGTCGATCATCCCGGCGAACGGCACGAAGAAGGTGCCCCCGGACGCCGGGGTCAGTGTCAAGGCCACCGACGGCAAGGTCACCAAGCTGACCGTCGCCGACGCCAAGGGGCATGAGGTCCGCGGAACCCTCGGCGCGGACGGGACGTGGCACCCCACGTGGCCGCTGCGGCCCTCGACCGCGTACACGGTCAGCGCGCAGGCGACCGGCAGGGACGGCAAACCCGTCACCGCGCGGGCCACGTTCACCACGCTCAAGCCGAAGCGGGTGCTGGAGAGCGGCATGTCCCCGCTGGACGGCGAGAAGGTCGGCGTCGGCATGCCCGTCCAGCTCCTGCTGTCGCGCCCCATGACCGCCAGGAGCGACCGGGCCGCGGTCGAGAGGTCGCTGGAGGTGCGGATGTCGAAGCCGGTCGAAGGCGCGTGGAGCTGGGTGAGCGACCGCGAGGTCCAGTTCAGGCCGCGCGAGTACTGGCCTGTCGGCGAGAAGATCACGGTGGTCGCGCACCTGGCCGGGCTGCGCGCGGGCCGGGACCTGTGGGGCACCAGGGACCGCAGCCTGACGTTCACGGTCGGCGACGAGCACATCACCAAGATCCGCAATGCCACCCACCGGGCGGTCGTGCGGGAGAACGGCAAGGTCGTCAAGGCCATCCCGGTCAGCCTGGGCAAGAAGGGCGACGAAAGCTGGTCCGGCGTCATGATCGCCCAGGAGAAGGCCGCGTCGACCCTCATGGACTCGGCCACCATCGGCAGGCCCGGCGAGTACTACGCCCATACCAAGTGGAATGTCAGGATGACCTACAGCGGCATGTTCTTCCACGCCGCGCCCTGGTCGACCGGCGCGCAGGGCAACAGCAACGTCAGCCATGGCTGCGTGAACGCCAGCATGGCCAACGCCCGCTGGTTCTACAACTTCACGCAGCGGGGAGACATCATCGAGGTCACGGGGACGTCGCGGAAGCTCGAGTTCGGCAACGGGCCGACGCCGTGGGCGAAGTCATGGGACGACTGGCTCGCGGGCAGCGCCCTCGGCAGGTCGATCAACGCCTGATGGGAGAAACCGCGTCGGTTTGATTGGGCGGACCCGCTTGCGAATTGACGGTGTCCGCCTGTGCGGGCATGATCTCGACTCGGTAGTTCATCCAGAGGATCTGAGGGACCTGGCCCTGTGACGGTCCGGCAACCTCCCCGGCGGGAAACCCGCGGGAAAGGTGCCAATGCCAGGAACGATGAGGGAGAGCTGATGAGCGTGCGGCTTGATGTTCCTGTCCTTTCCGGGGATCTGGTGCGGTTGGAGCCGCTGGCGATGCGACATGCGCCGGATCTCGCGGAGGCGGCCGAGGAGGATCGGTCGTCCTACGACTTCACGCTGGTGCCTCGCGCTCGCGAGATACCGGACTACCTGGCGGCCCAGCTCGTCCGCGACGGGCTGACCCCATTCGCGCAGGTTCGGCTTACCGACGGCAAGGCGGTGGGCTGCACCGGCCTGTGGGATCCCCGCAGGTGGCCGGACCGGCCGGACCTGCGCGCGATCGAGATCGGCTTCACCTGGCTGGCCGCCTCGGCGCAGGGCACCGGGATCAATGCCGAGGCGAAGCTGTTGCTGCTGTCGTATGCGTTCGACACGCTCGGCGTTGCCCGCGTCGACCTGAAGACCGACGCCCGCAACCACCGGTGCCGCCAGGCCTTGGAACACCTCGGCATCCCCTTCGAGGGCGTGCTGCGCGCCTGGTCCATGTCGTGGGCGCACGGGGAGGAGGGCAAGGTCCGCGACTCGGCCATGTTCGCAGTGGTCGCCGAAGACTGGCCAACCGTCAAACCGGCACTGCAAGCCCGTCTCACCGCCGTGAGCTCCCGTTCGCCGGCCCTCTGAGAAGCTTCGGCTGGGTGCGGTGAGGCGCCCCTGAGCGTCTGAACACTGCCTGTCGGTAAGTTCGGCGCCCACCAGCTTGGCCGCCCGGTGGCGGGACTCGACCCGTGCCTGACCCGTCACGCCGCCTTGTCACGGGGTCCGGAGCGGACCCCGTGACACGAGGTTGACATCCCATCAAGCAGCGTCGAGCGCTGCGGTGATCTTGCGGGTCATCTCGACCAGAGTGGGACTGGGCCGGCCCTGGTGGGTACGGGCGGCTGCTTCGAGGGCGACGCTGACGGTGCTGCGGAAGTTGTCGGCCTCGGCCGGATCCTGCTGCTTGAGCAGGCTCATGGATGCGGTCAGGGCCGGCAGCACCAGGTCGGCGAGGTCGGCGACGGACTTGCCGTACTTCACGCCCTTGGGCGCCTTGGTGAGCACGTGCCCTACCAGGCCGGTCGCGGAGGTCAGGGCGATGGAGCCCTCGGTGGCGACCTTGTGGGCCGAGCCGGCGGCACCAGCGGCGGACATCAGGGAGACGGCGCCCCACGCGGCGGTCCGCAGGGTGAGCTTGTCCTGGTCGATGAGGGTGATGGACATGGTGCTGTACTCCTTCAGGTCTGCTATGAAACGGGCTTCCACGGGGGGCGGGGGCGAGCTGGGCGTGCCCCGGTTCGCGCTCTGTGCATTCACTGTCACCGACCGCTCTGATACCGGGCCGTTGGCGTGCTGACACAGCCGCTGACACCGACACAGCATCCGACCTGATCGCCCCCAGGACACCGCCTGTCGCGCTCCTGCCCTCCTACGGGCGCAGTCCGAGGAAGGGCTCAAGGCTGGGAAACAGGTGGACCGATCATGATCTGGTCTTCACCACGAAGCTTGGCGACCCGATCGAGCGCACGGAGGACTGGAAGCAGTGGAAGCCCATCCTCAAACAGGCCTACCTACAGGACGCCCGAGTCCACGATGCCCTCCTCATCGAGCAGAGTGTTCAGGAGACCCATGTGAGTACTGCACCCATGCAGCAACCCTCCAGATGAAAGACTCCGGGGACCGCATAGACGGCGGCCCTCTGGGGGTCTCCCTGATCAGGGACGGTTAAGGTCCTCGATCGCGAGCACGACGGCTGTGACAAGAAACCCCAATCCCACGCCCACCAGCGCGATCACCGCTGTGGTCGCATCGCCCCCTGCTCCGGTGAGAACGACCCAGCCGGCCGCTACGAGTAACAACCAGCCGAGAAGGACGAGACTACGAGCTCCACTACGGCAAGTTCCGCGGCTGCGCTTCACCGCATCAGCAGCTCGGATCCTGTGTGTCCCTATCGGTTCCACCTGGATCACCTGGCCGCGCTGGTCTCCATGGGATGGCTATGGGCCAAACAGAGTTAGGCGGATGATCGCCTCTGCTGTGGTACCCAACTCCATCTCCCAAGCTCAGGGTGCCGTCACGCAAGAAGCCACGCGTCCCTGGGCGACGCGACTTCCATGCACTGGGCCGCGGTGCGGCCAGCTGACGCATGGTCTTTCCACGGCCTGGTGATCGCCTGATCTTGTCTGGCATGGATCACGCACGTGACATGGGCATGGGTTTTCGGGGTAGGTCGAATTGCCAGGCGGCCGGATCCTACGACGTCGCCCAGACAGCCACAGTCAGCGTCAGCGAATTTGCAGAGGGCACGCGGCCGCCAGTATTCGCGGTGGAGGGCTCGATGAACACGCGGACAGCTCAGCCCCAGGTTGGGATCACCCCGAACATGTTCGGAATCTCCTACGGGTTGGCCGGTCTGGCCACCTGCTGGGGGTACGCGGCCATGCGGGGGGTGGCGCCCGCGCTGGTGGCCGACGTCCTGTTCATCGTCACCGCCGTCGTGTGGCTGGTGCTCATCGTCGGCTACGTGTCGCAGGTTCCGCGCCGACCCGGTGGCTGGCGCGCCGAACTGGCCGATCCGGTGCTGGCGCCGTTCGTGTCGCTGATCCCGATCGTCGGCATGCTCCTGGCGACCGGCCTGATGCCCCACGCCCCCACCGCCGGCCGGTGGCTGTTCGCCGTCTTCGCCGCCGCCACCACCATCCTGGCCGGGTGGATCACCGGCCAATGGATCGTCGAAGAGCTCGACCTGGATCGGTTGCACTCCGGCTACGTCCTGCCCGCCGTCGCTGGAGGACTCATCGCCTCCATCGGTGCCGCCCGCGCTGGCTGGATCGCCATCGCCCACGCGTTCATGGGCCTCGGCGTCATTTCGTGGCTGCTCATCGGCTCCGTCATCATGGCCCGGCTACTGTTCCGCCCCCGCCTGCCTGCGCCACTGCTGCCCACCCTGGCCATCGAGATCGCACCGCCCGCTCTCGGCGGTCTTGCCTACCTGGCCATCACCCACGACAAGGTTGACGCCGTCGCCCTGGTGTTCGGCGGCTTCACCGCGCTCGCCGTCATCGTCCAACTCCGGCTGATCCCCGTGTACCGCCGGTTGGCATTCGGCCCCGCGTTCTGGTCCTTCGCGTTCCCATACGCCGCCGTCGCCATCTTCGCCCTGCACTGGATCAGCTACGGAAGGCCCGTCGGGTACACGGTGTGGGCCTGGTGCGTACTGCTCGCGATCACAGCCTTCATCGCCGCGCTCGCCGCCAAGACGACGACCGCCCTCGCCAGCCGTAGATTCCTGCCCCGACTCCAGCAACCGCAAGCACCGCAGTAACGACATACCAGCCGACAGTGGATCACAGGCAATCACTTCCCCCAGATGAGGATCCACTCGCTCTGCGGGGCATCCGGCCAGTACGGAACCCACTGCTGGGCGGCGGCCACGATGGCCCCGCCGTCCAGGTCAACGATGCTCAGCTCAACGCCGCCGACAGGCCACTCCACGCCGAATTCGAAGGTCTCACGAGGTGGCCGAGGGTCAAAGCCACAGCCCCAAGTCCCCCCAAGATCTGGGAGAGGGCCTTCCGCCTGCGGAGGACGCTGGATTGCAACTAGAACTGCAACTGAGGAGCGGTCATCACGGGAGGCATGACCTCGATGATGCGTGCCGTTCCAGAGGGTCGTCGCCTCTCATGCATGGTGATCAGGTCACCCGGCTCAAGGTGCCACCAGTGCCCTGGGGTCAGAGGAAGCAGTCTCACCAGCCCGCACCCGCCCGGCTTCAGGGAGCCTCGGCCCTCCACCCAGAGCAAAGCGATGCTCCACAGAGGCCCGCCCTCGGGTGTCCGCCGGCCGATGTCCCACATGGGCCGGAGCGCATCGCCAGGAGATATCGGCAGTGCACGGCCTCCGTCCTCGGTACGGTCGAGACACAGTTCAGCCCTGAAGGCACCGCTACGGGCCTCACCGCGCCGCCATTCGTACCAGTCAGCATCATTCTTTAGCCACATCAGGCGCGCGGCGGCGGCCAGTCGGCTCCAGAACTCAGGCGGCTGTGGATCCACATCACCGAGATCCTCAAGAAGGAGGAGGGCCATCTCCCAGTCGCCGTCTTCCAGGCACGCCACGACGCGAGTCGCGCTGGTGCCGGCCTCCTCGGTACGCACGCCGGTGAGATAGAGCTGGACAGCCTTGAGAAGCGGGGAGTCCTCAGAATCCACAGCCTGATTGTGACAGGACCTCGAACCCGGAACCTGCGGATTAAAGATCCAGCTCGAGCCGTTCTGAATCGTTCAATGCGGGTCAACGCCTATACGATGTCCATCCTGAACTGCTCGGAACGGCCTTGTATTGCAATCCGACCTGTAACCACTGGCGGGCCGGCTGATCCCTTTGCTTGGCGGGGACCTGGGAGACGCTTTCTCACTATTGCTGCTGGGAGGACGGGGGGCCACTTGGCAATCGCCGGAGCTGACGGTCTCGGATTTAGGTGGAGGCGCTGAGAATGGCTACCGTTGAGCCTTGGACGGGTAACGATCGAGATCACAACGATCAGTGCCATGTGCGGTGGGGTGCGTCGTTGAATCGCTCCACCGCACAATCCGAGTATCTGGAAGAGTGGTACTACGCCCAGTGCGGAGGATGCCGTTTCTGGATCGCGTTGAGCGGTCAGCTCGGGTTGGACTATGGGGCCTGCACCAACCCCGCCTCGTCGTTTGACGGGCGGGTGCGGTTCGAGCACGACGGCTGCGTGCGGTTCGTCGGCCGCGAGGACGGCTCGTTCGGATAGCAGCCCCAGCCAGGCCGCATGAAGCTGATCACTACGTCGCGCAGGTTCTCATCAGTGGTTCGCTCCCTATCGCTGATCACGCCTGGCGCTGTGAACACTTGCCGACGGCACCTGAGGGATCGAAGTAGGGCGTCGCCTGCACCGCATGCGCTACCTAAGATCACTATGTGCCGATGTAGAAGAACACCGAACGTCGGTGCCACGTTGCTCGGTGGCGTACCGCCATGGGCCGCGCTCACAACGCGATGGGGCGATAGGTCAGGGCGGCTTCAACTATCTCCTCGGCTGTGGCGTCCTGTAGTTCTTCCGGCGGCCAGAAGATCAGATTACTGACGCGGGGATGGAGCACATTGGCTTCTAGCAGGCGTAGGTAGTAGTCCGAGTCCGGGTCGACCTCCATGATTCTGCGGACAATTTCAGCGAGTTCTTCCCGGGTGATGTCCGATACCTTGGGCCGCTCCGCGCGAGCGGCGTCCCGGGCGAGTTCCTCCAGATCCTGCGATTCCCAGTACGCGGCGAAATCGGACGGCTCGTAGCTGTGCCCAGTCTGCCTGTTGAAAGCGGCGACGGCCTCGCGTGCCTCTATCAGCCTGCCGGTTTCCATGAGTTCCGCGATCCGGTCGATCTCGCTCCCTAGCTGCTCCTGTCGCTCCTGGGAGACGGGCGGGGGAAGCAGTTCCGGTCGTAACTCCATACCAGGCATTCTGCCTTCCCACCGCGTCCTGAGTGATAGGGAAAGGCCGCCTCTCGGTCCAAGGACAACACCTCGTCGTCGCGTTCGGCGGTGTAGCGGAAGCGAGTGACACCGTCGCGTTCCTGACTGGAAGGCTGCCGTTCCGCCTGTCCGTCGTGCTTGGAGCAGGTGACGGGAATCGAACCCGCGCTGTCAGCTTGCGAATTGCGGAGATCATGCCTCGCAAGGCGGCTGAGCTGGGCGTCGGGCCGGTCGTGAGTGACCGTGGTCGACCCCTCGTTACTCTGGCTAATGGCACGACGATTAGAGCTCTGAGCTGGGCGCGGTGGTGGACTCAACGACCCGCGCGCATGCGGTGAGAAGTGGCTCCGCCGGCCGTGTCACAAGAAATGCAAGATCCACGGTCACCGACCGACGTGCAAGCCGGGTTGCGCCCAGTCAGGCCCTATCTCACGGACTGCGCCGGCCATGCGGACAAGTGCCCAAGCGAACCGGCGGTGGCCTGGTCTTCCGTCAGCGCAAGGGCAAGAGCAAGCTCACCCTCCAGAGCTCCTTGCCCAGCTCGAGGCACACCGCGAGGTGCAGGATGCCGAGCGGGAGAGGGCGGAAGATCGATGGGAAGACCACGACCTGGTCTTCGCGACCAAGCACGGCACTCCCATCGAACGCACCGAGGATTGGAAGATCTGGAAGGCCATCCTCCAGCAAGCCCGGCGCCCGGGTCCACGACGCCCGGCACACCGCCGCGACACTCCTCATAGAGCAGGGTGCGAACATCCGCGTCGTACAGCAGGTACTCGGCCACACCAGGGTGACCACCACCGAGCGCTACACCCACGTATCCACACCCCTGATGCCCGACGCGGGGGAGCAACTCGCCTCCGCTCCCTGGGGAAATCCCTAGCCGTTGCAACTACGGCGCCCTTGAAGATCCGAAAGGCCCTCCCCCGAAGATCGGGAGAGGGCCGTTCACCTGCGGAGGATCGGGGATTTGAACCCCGGATGGGCGGTAAACCCAAACCGCATTAGCAGTGCGGCGCCATAGACCTGACTAGGCGAATCCTCCTGGAAGCCTTCGCGGCTCAGGACAGCGTACCGGCCTTCTGGCGAGGCGGCAAAGTGATTGATCCCCGTCCTTCGTCAAGAGTTATCAACAGCCTGTGGGTAACTGCCTGTGGATGAAGCCCGCCCAGAGCGTGGACGGGCTTCGGGGCTGTGGATAACCGGGTTACGCGGCCGGGTTGGCCTCGCCCTCGATCTCAATCTTTACCTTCTTGCCCACCAGGACGCCGCCGGTCTCCAGGGCCTGGTTCCAGGTCAGGCCGAACTCCTCGCGGTCGAACTCCGTGGTGATCGAGAAGCCCCAGACCGGAGCGCCCCACGGGTTGGTGCCGGCGCCGCCGTACTCGACCGTGAGCTCGACCTCCTTGGTGACATCACGGACGGTCAGGTCGCCGGCGACGGTGAACTCGTCGCCCGAGTGGCCGACCACGCGGGTGCTCCTGAAGGTGATCGCCGGGAACTTCTCCGTGGCCAGGAAGTCGTCGCTGCGCAGGTGGCCGTCGCGGTCGGCGACCCCGGTGTCGATGCTGTCGGCCTGGATCGTGAGCTCGGCGGTCGACTCGAGCGGGTTCTCGGCGATCGTGACCGAGCCGCTGAAGGAGCCGAAGTGGCCACGGACCTTGCTGACCATCATGTGCTTGACCACGAAACCGATGCGGGTGTGAGCCACGTCCAAGTTGTAGGTGCCGACGGCGGGGATGGTCAGGGACTCCCAGGTGCGGGTGGTGGTCATCGGGGTTCTCCTCGATTGGGGTTCGTTGCTGTGCGGATGTCTGCGGCAACAAATTTCTACACGAGGAATATTCCGCGCGTCAACTATCGTCGGTTACGCTATGAGGGTGATGAACTTTGACGACCACCGGCTGACGGCCGTTGGGCTTCTGACGGAGGTGCATGGGGGGCTGCTGGCCAGACTTCAGCCAGTGCTCGGCGGCGCGGGGTTGTCGGAGATCGATTTCGAGACCGTCCTCCGGCTGGGCCGCTCCCCCGGACAGCGGCTGCGGATGAGCGATCTTGCCGCGCAGACCGAGCTGTCGACGAGTGGGGTGACCAGGGTCGTCGACCGGCTGGAGCGGGAAGGGCTGGTGACCCGGCAGGCGTGTCCCAGCGACCGCAGGGCCTCCTACGCCGTACTCACCGAGACCGGGCGGGCGCGGCTGGAGTCCGTGCTGCCGCAGCATGTGCAGGACATCGACGACTGGTTCACCGGGCTGCTGGGCGCGGAGGAGCTGGAGGCGTTCCTGGCCACGCTGCGGAAGATCAGGGACGTGGTACGGCCCTGCGCCACCGCAGGGGCAGGTGGGGCAACTGGGGCTCAGGCCACGGCAGCATGCACGGAGATCGCCGCACACCAGCCGGAAGAAGCCACGGCCCCGGCGCAAGCCGCCATGGGCGTGCAAGCCGAAGCACCATGAGGCCGAGGTCGTAGATCGAAGGTCATGAGCCGTGCCCGTGCGATGGAAGGCCCAGCGCGTTCCTGAGCTTGGCCATCGCGCGCGACACCGTGCTCTTTACCGTTCCCACACTGATCCCCAGCGTCCTGGCGATCTCCGGCTCGGTCATGTCCTCGTAATACCGCAGCACGATCGCCGCCCGCATCCGCTCCGGCAGCTCCTCCAGAGCCTGTTCCAGCTGCTCGTGCACATCCCCGTGCGGCTCCTCGGAGGTGCAGCACACCTCGGGCAGATCGTCCGAGGGGTACTCCTCCAGCCTGCGCCGCCGCCACTGCGAGATGTTGATGTTCACCATGGCCCGCCGCACGTACCCGTCGAGCGCCCCCCGGTCCTCGATGCGGTCCCAGGCCAGGTACGTCTTGGTCAGCGCGTTCTGCAGCAGATCCTCCGCGTCCAGCGGGTGTCCGGTGAGCTGGTGGGCCGCGCGCAGCAGCGCAGGACCGCGCGCCCTCACGTACTCGCGGAACTCGTCTTCCCAACCGGTGGTCTGCATCGTGGCCAGAATCGCAGCCTGATGCTCTATTGAGCTTGAACCAGAATTCAGGTTTCGGCCCGCCGACGATAAAGGTAGGTCAAGGTCGGTGGCGGTTTGTTCGACGCCGGGTGTCATCTCACTTCCCCGGGGATGCGTATTTTGATCCCGTCTGCGCCGCAACGGTGTGAGCTACGCCCAAGTCGTGTGAATCTAGTACCGACGAGGGAGGGGCCGATGGGGTATCCGAGCGTTGAGCGCCGTCGGGTGCTCGCCGCGGCCGCGCTCGGTCGCGAATCCGGCGTTCCCGGTCCTGACCCGGACAATGGGGAGCCTTTACGCGCCGTCGCCGGCGAGATCAAGGACGTCAGCCCGCATCTGATCATCATCGAGACCCCCGACGGCGCCGAGGAACGGCTCGTGATCGCCCCCTGGGCCACCGCCTGGCACGGGAAGGACGCCGCGCCCGCCGACCTCCCCGCGGGTTCCATGATCGTCATGCGTACGCGTGACGGACGCGTGGTGGAGCGCATCTGGGCGGACACCACCCGCATCACCGGGACGATCCTGTCGATCAGCGGGCGCAGGGACCTGACGGTCGAGCTCGACTGCGGCCCGCACCGGGGCCACCGTACGGTCATCATCCCCTACCGGGCGTCGGGGCGGCTGCAGGTGCGGCATCCCAAGTTCGAGCCCGGTTACCTGTTCGACGCGATCGGGATCAGGCAGAACGGGACAAGCCTGGCCATGTTGCCAGCCACCTCGCAGCCCCCTTACCCGGCCCGCGCGGTGCCCACCCCGCCGCCCGCCTACGCCGGGCTGCAGTCCCGCATCTCGGGCCCCGCCACCTGGTCGGACACGTTCGACGAGGAAGAGCGCGGCGCCGCGTACCCGATGCTGGAGCGCTCCGACACCGGCTGCCCCGACGCCGGCGTGTCGTGCACCGGGCTGCCGTACCTCGCCGTCGGGTCGCTGCTCCAGGTCAGGAACCTGTGCTCGCAGCGGAACGCCAATGTTCCCGTGGTGGCGTGCGGGTGCGTGGCGGGGCGCTTCTGCGACCGCTGCGTCGAGTGCGACACGTCGCCGCGCGGGCGGGTCGTGGAGCTGTCGCCGTTCTCCTACGTGGAGCTCGGCGGCGACCTGGTCAAAGGCTGTTTCAACGCTCAGATCGGATTGGGGTGACGGGCACGTGTTCGAATCGCAGCTGCCGCTTCTGATCGCGCTGCTCCTCTTGGGCATGATGGCCAAGTTGATCACCGTGCGCTCGGGAGGCGAACCCGGCTCGTTGTCCAGGCTGGGGCCCGCGGTCCTGGTGCCGGGGCGGATGCAGGCCGTCGCGCTGCTGGTCTGCGCGGCGGGTGAGCTGTTCCTGGCCGTGGGGCTGCTGGTCACGACGCATCCGTTCTTCCGGTGGGGTACGGTCGCCTTCTTCGCCCTGTCCACGTACGTACTGCTGGAGCTGCGCAGACGCCGGCCGGACGCGGGCTGCGGCTGCTTCGGCGAGGTGAGCTCGGCGCCGGTCGGACTGCGTTCGGTCGGCCGGACGGTCGCGCTGACCGGGATGGCCGGGTTGTCGGTGTGGGCACCGGTGCCGGGGTGGGTGGCCGTGGTCCACCCGCAGTGGCTGACGGTCGCGGGCGTGGCCGTGCTCGCGCTCCTCTCCCCGGAGATCGAGGAGCTGATCGACCGCGTACGGTTCCGCGCCCCCTGCGAGCAACGCCGCGGCCCCGCCGAGTCGGTCACGCTGGCCAGGCTCAGGTCCAGCGGCACCTGGCGGGCCCACGCGGGCGAGCTGACCTCGGCCGAGCCGTACGACAGCTGGCGCGAGCTGTGCTGGCGCTTCTACGCCTTCCGCAACCACGACGCGGACGACGTGGTCTTCGCCGTCTACCTCAGCGGCCGGCGCCCGGCGGTGCGGATGGCCGTGGTCAGCGCGGCGGGCAACGGGACTCTGCCGGAATATACGCCAGTATCGGCCTGACGCTAGAAAGCGTTAGATTCCGCTCGACAGGCATGGCGATATAGCTCTATTGGGCTGTCTAGCTTCCCCACTAGACAGCCCAATAGAGGTCTAGGGGCGTCGCTCAGATCGGCTGAGCGCGCAGGAACTTCCCGAAGTGCGGCACCGTGAACGCGATCAGGCCGCGCTCGGCGCTGTAGATGAGCCCTTTCTTGATGAGGCTGTCACGGGCAGGTGAGAGGCTGGACGGCTTTCGCCCGAGGGCGTCGGCCACCTCCGCGGTGGCGACCGGCTCGTCGCCGATCTGTGCCATGGCGTGCATGTAGTCGCGTTCGGCCGGGGTGGCCCGCTCGTAGCGGCTGCCGAAGAACCCGACCGCGAGCTCCTCCTCGGCCTCCGGCGCGGAGACCTTGACGTCTTCGATGGTGATCGGGCTGCGCGGCGCCAGGTCCCAGGCGACCTTGCCGTACGCCTGCACGAAGTAGGGATAACCGTCGGCCGCCTCGTAGAGGGCGTCGAGGGCCTCCTGGGTGAACTCCACCTCTTCCTCCCGCGCCGGCAGGATCAGCGCCATATCGGCCGCCTCGCGGTCGAGCTTGTCGATGCGCGCGTAGCGGAAGAGCCGCTCGGAGTAGCTCTTGCTGGCCGACAGCACGCTCGGCAGGTGCGGCAGCCCGGCCCCCACCACGATCAGCGGCCCACCCGTCTGGGACAGCTCGTGGCAGGCGGCGCAGAGCGCGGAGACGTCGGCGGCCGGGACGTCCTGCATCTCGTCGATGAAGAGCGCGATGCCCACGGCCAGGTCGGTGGCCACGCTCGCGGCGTCGACGAACAGCTCGGTGAGGTCGATCTCCAGGTCGCCGGAGTCGGCGCGCCCGCGGCTGGCAGGCACCTCGATGCCGGGCGACCAGTGCGAGGTGCCCTTGGCCGCCGCCGGATCGCGCATCGCGAACGCCTTGAGCACGCCGAGGAACTCCTCGATGCGCTCGGGGGCGCGGTGGCGCGGCGCCAGCTCCCGGATGGCCATGTGCAACGCGGCCGCCACGGGGCGCCGGATCGACTGGTCGGGCCGGGCCTCGATCTTGCCCGTGCCCCACAGCCGCTGCATGGCCATGGACTTGAACGTGTTGAGCAGGACGGTCTTACCGACCCCTCGCAGGCCGGTGACGACCATGCTGCGCTCGGGACGGCCGCGGGCCACCCGCTCCAGCACGACCTCGAACTGCTGCAGCTCTCGGTCGCGCCCGGCGAGCTCCGGCGGACGCTGGCCGGCTCCGGGGGCGTAGGGGTTTCGCACAGGGTCCACGCTCTCGGACTTTATTGCCGGATATAGCGGCCGTCTTAGATTTGGGAAGAAAGTGCTACGGCGTGTCCGAGCAGGGGCGGTCGCGAGCACCGTCATCGGACACACCCCCTCTCACCAGGCCGAACCCTTGTTCGATTGCGGTACACAGAACTGTAGCGCGGACTCGAACACCTATGCGATGGTTTCGAGTAAAGATCTTCGCAACAGGTCGCGGCGACTCCGAACTTGGCACCCGTCCCGCCTGCGCAATAGCGTTCGGATCCATGCGGACCTTCGCGAATGTTCAGGAGCTCAAGGCGGCCGTCGGCGAGAAGTTCGGCCCGACCGAGTGGCGCACCGTCACCCAGGACCAGGTCAACCTCTTCGCCGACGCCACCGACGACCACCAGTGGATCCACGTCGACGTGGAGCGGGCCAAGGAGGGGCCGTTCGGTGCCACGATCGCCCACGGCTACCTGAGCCTGTCGCTGCTGCCGTCGTTCATGTTCTCGATGGTCAAGGTCGAGGGCATCGCCATGGGCGTCAACTACGGCCTCAACAAGGTCCGCTTCCCCCGGCCGATCCTGGTCGGCGCCCGGATCAGGGCCGTGGGCGAGCTGACGGACGTGAAGGGCACCCCCGCCGGCTACCTGTCCAACCTGAAGATGACGATCGAGATCGAGGGCGAGAAGCGGCCCGCCTGCATCGCCGAGACGCTGAGCCTGTACGTTCCCGCCGAGTAGGTTTGCAACAGAAGCGCGTCCCGCGTGATCCCTGGGTTCGTGGAGGATTTCGACGAGTTCGTCCGAGCCCGGGGCGACGCGCTGCTCCGGTACGGCTTCGTGCTGGCCGGAAGTTCCGAGGACGCGGCCGATCTCGTACAGGAGGCCCTGGCCCGGCTGGGTGACGCCTGGCCCCGCGTGCGCAAGAAGCACGACCCCGAGGGGTACGTCCGCACGACCATGGTCAGGCTCCACATCAGGTCGTGGCGCCGGCGGCGCCGGGAGGACCTGGTGGCCACCGTCCCCGAACGCGGCGAACTCGATCGCTACGGCGACGCCGACCTCTGGGCCGAGCTCCAGGAACTGCCCCGCAAGCAGCGGGCCGTACTCGTGCTCCGATACTACGAGGACCTCTCGGACATAGAGATCGCCGAGATCCTCGGCGTCTCCCGCGGAACCGTACGCAGCCAGGCGGCCCGCGCCCTGGACAAGCTCCGGATCAAGCGAGTGCTGCAGGAGGCGCGATGAACGGGGCTTCGGGAAGGCGTGGTGACGCGGTGCGGGACGAGCGCGACCTGGTCCGGACCCTGCGGGCGGCCGCCGTCCAGGTCGAAAGCCATGATCTGGCGGACGGCGTGGCCCGCCGCCGCCGCGCCCGGCGTACCAGGCAGCGCGTGCGGGTCGTGCTCGCCGCCGCGGCGGTGGTGGCGGTCGTGGCGGGTACGGCGGCGGTGGTCTCACGTGGGGGCGACGGTCGCCGGGCCGAGCCCGCGACGGTCCTGCACGGCTGGGACTCGATCAAGTCGGCCGCCGAGTTGTGGCCGCGTGCTGTGCTCAGAGTGCCCGCCTACGACTCCGAGGGCTGGCGAACGCAGGTGGCGACCAGCATGAGCGCGACGGAGGTGCTGCTGCTGGCGAAATCCGAGAAGGACCGGCGGCTGGAGGTGTACGACTCGGCGCGCGGTGCGATCCGGATCCTGGGTTCCATCCCCGAGGCCCAGGATCTGCGATACGTGGCGGTGGGAACGCAGTACATCGCCTGGTACACGGGCCCGCTCGCCGGTGGGCCGGTGAATTTCTGGCTCATGTCCCGAGCGGGCGGGGCGGCCAGGCGCGTCGGCGAGATCGCGCAGGATGTCGAGTCGTTCGGGATCCCGGGAGACACCCTCGTGTGGTCGGTCAGAGGAGGAGGCGGTGTCTACCGCATGCCCGTGACCGGCGGGACGCCTCAGCGGCTGCCCGGCACCGACGGGCTCCGGCTGACCTACTGGCCCTGGGCGGCGGGCCAGAACCGGATCGTCAACCTGGAGACCGGCGAGTCGGCCGAGGTCTCCCTGCCTGACGGAGTGCGGTCGATGCAGTGCCAGCCGGAGTGGTGCGTCGGAGCGCAGGAGCGGCGCGCGATCGTGCAGCGCGTGGACGGGTCCGAGCGGCAGGCCCTGCCTCAGGAGCTGCGGCCGATCGGAAACGTCAGACTTGGGCTGCTGGGCGACCGTTATGCGCTCTTCAGCGTGCTGGATGAGCCGATGAAGCGGGGGGTGCCGCTGAACATCGTGTACGACTTCGCGACCGGGACGATGGCCAAGCTCGGGGAGAGGCCGTTCGCCGCGGGGGACGGCTCGGTGGGGTACGGATACTCGACTTCGCCGTCTACCGCGCCCTTCTGGTACACCGCGGCGAGGGTGCAGGACGCCAAGGAGTACATCGTTCTGAACGTGGCGGCCATCCCCCGATGACTCCCCTACAGGGCCGCCTCGAACGGGGCGCGCGGCCGGGCTGCCACCGCCGACAGGCGCTGGCGGGAGAGCTGGGGCCAGGCCTGCACCGCGCAGAACGGCGCGCACTGGTCCTGCTCGGCCCGCGTCCCCACGTGCACGCAGCACTGTGCGAGCCGTTCCTCGATCATGGTCGAGATGTCCATGAACGGCTTGACCGTGATCCGGACCACTCGCTCCCCCAGCATCCTGCGCAGCTTCTTCCGCCTGACGGTCAGGGCGAGCAGCGTGGAGATGCCCAGGTCGCAGTTCTCGCTGATGGTCCGCCACAGGTCGCCGATCTGCGGGTGCGACAGTGACGACTGCTCCGACAGCAGGCCGAGCAGCGACTCCTGTACGGCCAGACGCAGCTCGCGCGGCAGCTCGGTGTCGGCGATGCGGTTGGAGACCAGGCCCAGGTTCTGCTTGAGGCGGTCGTGGCCGATCAGCGCGGTGAGCGAGCGCCACCTTCTCGAGTCGTCGCGCAGGAGGTAGCCGACCGAGCAGCAATGGGGGTGGGAGCAGGGCAGGGCAGTCAGGTCGCGCCAGGTCACGAGGCCGTCGGTCTGCGGGCCGAGGCGCTTGAGCACGCCGGTGTGGGTGAGCCGGTCCATGGGGTCGATGGCGCCCGACCTGCCGGACCCGAACTGGGGCTGGATCGACACGCCTCCCACGTACGGCGTGTCGAGGGCGAGGCGTACGACGTCGCCGATCTCACCGTCGTTGACGCCCAGCGCGACGGTCATGACGAGGGTCGTGAAGATCTCCCGCTCGGACAGCCTGCTCACGGCCTGGGCCTTGATGCGCGTCAGGTCGCCGCCCCGGTGGTGCTTCGAGGCCTCGGCCGACGGGCCGTCGTACTGGAGGTAGACCTCCACCCGATCCCTGTGCTCGGTGAGCAGGTCGAGGAGGGAGTCGTCCCTGGCGACGAGGACGCCGTTGGTGTTGATCAGGATGCGGGTGACGGGACGCTGTTCGAGCTCGGTGAGGAGGGTCTTGAGCTCGGGGTGGAGCGTGGGCTCGCCGCCGCTCAGCATGAGGACGTCGAGCTTGCCGTTCTCCCTTTCAAGACGCTGGTCGACGTTCGCGAGGATGTCCTGGACGGGGACAATGCCGGTCAGGTCGGGGGAGCTGTCGGCGAAGCAGGTGGGGCAGCGGAGGTTGCAGGCTTCGGCGATGTCCTCAAGGAGAATGCAGGTGTGCTGGGTCTGCATTTCGGGGAGACCGTGGAGGTAGGCGGAAGGGATGGGGAGGAAGTTCCCGGAAATATCGGGTACGTGCTGCTTGGTCGGGGCGGTCCACTCTTCGAGATATTTCAGGATTTCTGGGTCTTCGTCGTACAACGTCTTGATTAGGCCGTGTTCGCGGCAGCCGCGCTCCAGCCAGATCCTGCCGTCGCGTTCAGCCAGATAGCCGCTCAGCCGCTCGACCTTGTCGAGGTCCTGGCCGTGGCAGTGGGGGCAGAACGCATTGACGTACCTGTGGATGCGGTCGCCCCGCAAACCCATACCTGCACTCATGCCATGACCCTTCGCTCGAACAGGGGATCGTAGTAGCCGCGCCGCCAGCCGTACCCGAGCCTGAGGGCGAGCAGCAGCAGGCTCGGGACGAGGAACCACTGGGGCCTGGTCAGGTCGAGCCAGACCGTCTCGTTCGCCCTGGTGAACTCGACGAGGAAGCGGAAGACGGCGTACGCGGCGACGTAGAGCGTGAACAGCTCGCCCGGCTGAGTGAGCCGCTTGCGCGCCCATTGGAGCGCGGCGAAGGCGGCGAGCTGGAAGATGATCTCGTAGATGAACGACGGGTGCATGGCCTGCCCAGTGAGACACCCGGGGCACTCGGGAGTGGTCGGGGGCGCGTGCACTCCCCATGGCAGCTCGGTCGGCCTGCCCGGCGCCTCGGTCAGATGGCATCCGATCCGGCCGACCGCCATGCCCAGCGCGACGGCCGGGGCGAACAGATCTCCCGTCCGCTCCTTGTAGCCGATGATCTTCTTGGCCAGCAGCACGCCCACGTACGCGCCGGTCAGGCCGCCGAGGATGCTGCGGGAGCCGTACAGCCAGAGGTCCTTGAGATCCAGCGTCTCCAGCCAGCCCGCCAGCCGCATCCCGATGGCTCCCCCGACCAGCGCGCCGGCGACGGCGGTCAGCGACTGCTCGTTGAGCGCGCCCCTCCGCCGCGCCTCCCGTACGAAGACGACGGAGGCCACGAGCACGCCCAGGCCGACGAATATCTCGTGGTAGGGCATGTCAGGTGTACAGGCCGGGGTTGAGGCCCGTGCAGAAGCCGGCGGTCACGATGGACCAGAGCGCCCATCCGATCATGAGGCCGAGGCCTATGCCTTTGGTCCACGGCTTGCGGACGAACTGCAGCCCCGCGCCGGCGCCCAGGCCGATGAGGGCGAGCAAGATCGCGCCGACTGCCAGGTATGGGGTGGTGGCGCTGTCGGATGTGCCGAACGCGGCGACGAAGACGAGCAGCCCGATGACGATGTTGAAAACGCTGTAGATGGCCACGCCGGCGAACGCCAACGCGACGAACACCCCCGTGGACGTACGCCCAGCCGCCGGCGCCCCCTGAGGATAGGGCGGCGGCCCGTACGGGGGCGGCCCGTACGGGGGCTGACCGTACGGGGGCTGACCGTACGGGGGCTGACCGTACGGGGGCTGACCGTACGGGGGCTGACCGTACGGGGGCTGACCGTACGGGGGCTGACCGTACC
>NZ_JBEXMW010000018.1:167191-282948 GCF_040610775.1 Nonomuraea sp. NPDC003709
TCGGCGGCTGCCCGGATCCGCCCCCCGGAGACGCGGACGACGACGGGGGCACCCAACCCGCCTGCCCCTCGGATGACCCTTCCCCCGGAGGCGGGGTGGGCTCTCCGGGCTGCTCCGGGGGCGGGGGCGGCGGCGTGCTCACAACGCCCAGATTAAGCCTCTACGCCCCTTCTCCCGAGTAGTAAATCGCCGCCTGCACCCGGCTCTTCAACCCCAGCTTGTTCAGCACCCGGCTGACATGCGTCTTCGTCGTGGCTTCCGCCATGTCCAGCTCTCTGGCGATTTCGGCGTTCGACAGCCCCCGCCCGATGCAGGCCAGCACCTCCCGCTCCCGAGGCGTCAAACTCCCCGGATCGGCCGCCGGCTCCCTCCGCGGCGCCTGCCCGGCGAACGCCGCGATCAGCTTCCGCGTGACCCCCGGCGAGATCAGCCCATCCCCGCGCGCCACCAACCGAACGGCCTCGACCAGCGATTCGGCATCGGTGTTCTTCAGCAGGAACCCGGCGGCCCCCGCCCGCAGCGCCCCGAACACGTACTCGTCAAGATCGAACGTGGTCAGGATCAGCACATCGCTGACCCCCGCCAGCTCCCGCGTAGCCGAGATGCCGTCGAGCCGCGGCATCCGCACGTCCATCAGCACCACGTCCGGGCGCACCTCCCGGGCCATGGCCACGGCCTGCTCCCCGTCCGCCGCCTCGCCGACGACCTCGATATCCTCGGCCCCGTCCAGAATCAGCACGATCCCCGCCCGGACCGCCGCGTGATCGTCGGCCACCAGCACCTTGATCGTCACCGCGCCTCGACCCCCGACTCCCTTTCCCGCGAACCAAGGCCCAGGACGGCCGCGTACGGCACCGCCTGCTCATCACCGGTGGGCAACTCAGCCGACACCCGCCACAGATCACCGTCCCCCGAGGCCCCGGCTTCGAAAGAACCACCGACCAGCAAGACCCGCTCCCGCATCCCGATCAGCCCTGCCCCAGCACCGGGCAGCCGCGCCCCACGCCCGCCGACCGCGTTCTCGACACTCATCAGAACCCGCCCCGCCTCGTACGCGATGACGACCCGGACCGACGAGTCCCCATGCTTGAGCGCGTTGGTGAGCGCCTCCTGCAGGATCCGGTATCCGGCGAGATCAACCGATGCGGGCAGCTCCCGCGGCTCCCCTTCGACCCGCAGCTCGGCGACCAGTCCGGCCCGCGTGACCCGCTCCACCAACGTCTCCGCATCGGCCAGCCGGGGCCGCATGGCCTCAGCGGGATCGTCACCCTCCTGCCGCAGCAGCCCGATCATCGTCCGCATCTCGGCCAGCCCCTTCACGCTGTTCTCCCGTACGGACTCCATGACCCTCCGGACGGTCGCCCGATCGAGATCCTTGCGCGAAAGCGCGGCGGTGGACTGGATGGCGATGGCGCTGAAATGGTTCGCGATCATGTCGTGCAGCTCGCGAGCCATCCGCGTACGCTCCGCCGCGACGGCCGCCTGCCGGTCGAGCTCGGCCAGATGAGCCACCTGCTCGGCCCGCTCCCGCTCCGCCGCCGCCCGATCCCGATGCTCCCGCAGCACCAGCGCCGTGGTGACGGGCGTCACCAGCACCAGCCCCGCCTGCACCCCCATGACAGCGAGCAGCCACCAGTCCGCGGCCAGGAACCCGGCCACGGCCCCGGCCGCGACCGCCAGCACGGCGGTGATCCCGAGCAGCCACCGAGCGAACCGAGCCGGCCCGTAAAGCGCCGCGGCATAGAGGTTGTCAGTGAAAATCAGCACCGTCCCCAGCGAAGGCCCCACGAACGCGTCGATCGTGATCGCGACGACCCCCAGCCCCAGCGAGGCGAGGGGCGCCCGCTGCCGCACCAGCACCCCGGCACAGGTGATCGCCAGGGGCACGCACAGCAGCCAGACGGGCACGCCACGCTGGAGCGCGGCCCCACCCGCGATGAGAACCACCCCCATCGCAAAGGCCACCCCGGCCCCCAACGCCTCCCGTTTCATGTCCCCATCTCACCACCCCACACGCCCTGTTCCCTCCTGCGCGGGACCCGCCTGTGGATACACCCTTCGATGTACCGCCACCCCCGGCCAACCAGCGAGATCACGGGCAAGATGGAGGGAGCGGGCCACACGGTTGCCATATCTGGTTCGAGGTACTCCGCAGAACCCGCTATGCTTGCTTACGCAGCGAGCGGCCGTAGCTCAATGGATAGAGCATCTGACTACGGATCAGAAGGTTACGGGTTCGACTCCTGTCGGCCGCGCTCCAGCTCAAAGGCCCTTCGGCATCAGTCCGAAGGGCCTTTTTCGTGCCCGTACAGCAACGTCGTACAGCAACGCAGCCCGGCACAGCCGATCCCACGCGTGCAACTCATGCCGACGGGACGCCGGCCACGCCACTCACGCCTCGCCGAGGCCCTCTCGTAGGCGGCGGACCCAATCCGCCGGGAAGACCTGCTCAAGCCGCTCCCTGCTGGTCTCCAACATCCCCTCCTTCGCCAGGGGGAGAAGGGCACTGTCCTGGACGGCCTTGTGATCCTCGGGTGCCGAGCAGATCAGAACGGCAAGGATCCGGCACGTTCGTTGAAGCTCCTCGATCCCCGTCGTGTGGATCATGCTCTTGATGGGCTCCCACGCCGTCCGTACCGCAAGACCCACCAGCGCCTCGAGGAGAACGCTACGACCCTCGGCCTTCCGGGACTGCAGGATGACCGTCGTCACGTACTCCGGGATCCGGTCCATGGCTTTCGAGAATTTTTCGATGGCCTCGGCCACGGCGACGAGAAGATCGCACCAGAAGTGATTGGTAAGTTGCCTTCTGGAATCTCGCGGCTTGCTCCCGCCGAACCTCTTATCGATCTCCTTGATTACGGGGCCAGCAAGGACGTCTCCGATTTCCTGGATGCGGTCGATGGTGTCCGGGTTTTCGGATAGCCAGTCAACGAGGTCGACTGTGGCGCTATCGGTGGCTGCTGCCTGTCTGTCCTTGGATGGCTTGCGTCGCCCTACGGGAGGCCGAGTTCTGGCCCAGGCGAGGTCACTGTCATCTCTCGCCTTCTGACGAGCAACGAGAGAGGGGTCTCGGGCCAACAAGAGACTGTTGGTCCAGCCATGCTGCGCCCCTCCACAGGCGGAACATCCACAGTAATGCCCCTTGGCCCGCTCGCAGATCACAGGGTGCGTCATTCGCCCTCCGCTACGTCTGGCAGGAAGTGAACTGGCGCCTCACTGGAAGCCCCATTCCTTTGAACCACAAGCAACGAGAAGCGAAATGACCACCGTAGCCAGTCCGGCATATCCCTTCGGTTATGACAAGATCCTGTGCACACACATAGGTCCTCTGGGATACCCCCAAGGACCTATGTGATAGTACCGAGAGATTAGTTATGCCTCGCTTGAACGGTCGAGGCTCTGATTGAGCCGGCCAAGCGCCTTTCGAGTTTCGGGACTGGGAATCTGGGTGTAGACGTCCATGGTCATCGAGATCTGCGAGTGGCGCAGGATGCGCATGGCCGCGCGCGGGTGGACGTCGAGGGCGGCCAGGAACGAGGCACAGGTGTGCCGGGTGTCATGGACCCGGATGCGTGGAACGCCTGCTCGTCGGCAGTGGCTCTCGAAAGCCCGGTTGAAGTTGCGAGGCTCGATGGGCGTTCCAGTCCGAGTCGTGAACGTCAGGTCCGAGATCTTCCACCCGTCCCCGGCAGCTTTGCGTGCCTCCTCCTGGACGCGCTGTGCCGCGGACGGGAGCATCGGAATGAGCGAGGACGAATGGGGCGGCCCTCACCCTTGGCCAACGCTTTGGGGGTCTTCCTCAAACGATGATGAGGATGCCGACTACGCCAGGCGACGACGGCCCGATCGGGACTATTGATCCAAATCATTCAGAACCGAATCCGGACGGCCAGCGCGTTTTGTCAACAAAACATTTGATATCACCACAGAACGTCATCTTGCCAAGTCCGATGGTAGTGAGTGGCTGATTGGACCAACGCAAGTCAGCGGGCACCGGTACCAGCTCAAGCTGCTGGTTTCTGGCGAGAACGGACACGTCAAGGACCTCTGGCTACAGCGCACCCCTGACGGGCACAGTTCTTCGACAGCGAGGCCATTCGACTCAACGGGAAGGAGGCCGTCTGGCAGAACTTCTTCGAGCAAAACCCGTGGATCTTGGGAGCTGTAACTCCGGGCCAGCTCTTCACTGCTTGGGACAAGAAGAAGCTAGAACGAACAGTCGTCGGCGCATCGATCGCCTTCCCAGGCAAACGGGTGGATGCCCTCCTCCATACGTCCGGAGTTGTACGCTCCTTGGTGTTCGCCGAGTTCAAGACCCACCGAACCGCGCTGCTGGGCAAGGAGTATCGAAGTGGGTGCTTCGCACCATCGGATGAACTTGCGGGAGGAGTGAGCCAGGTTCAGGGCACAGTCCATCTCGCGGCCACCACGATTAGTGACCAGCTCGCCGAGATCGATCTCGACGGCGCCGAGATTCCTGGCAGGTTCACTTACCTCATCCGGCCAAGATCCTTCCTGGTCATTGGCCATCTCGGTAAGCTGAAGGGCGAAGCCGGAGGAGATCATGCTGCAAAGATCCGGTCCTTCGAACCCTACCGTCGACATCTGGACGCGCCCGAGATCGTCACCTTCGACGAGCTTCTCGCCCGTGCCGAATGGGCCATCCAAATGGGCACGGCGGTCGAGTAGGCATAGCTGCCGCGCCGCTTCCGGTGCTCGGGCCTTGGCGGCCCTGCGCTCCGGGTCGGCTTGCCATCGGATCACGTGGTGACCGTGGCCAGCGGGCTATGCGCGGGATGATCAAGCGTGCCGTGCGAGACCGTCACTGTGTTTCAGCAGGTCGGAACATGTGAGTGACCCTCCCCGCCCACTCTCTCCTAATGCGGGCTGCGACAGGTTCGAAGATTGCCGGGGCGATTCAAAAACATTCCTATGCAGCCGCGGGCTGGCGTCGCATCGTCTGACACTTCAGACCAATCCCGGCGATTCGGTTGCTGCGGTAGGTGGAGCGCAGTCCAATGGCCCCACGCCTTGATCCCAAGCTTGACCGTCGCACCCGAAGGAGTCGCGTATGACCCGGGAGCAAGTGGAACAGGCCTTACGTCGAGCCGAGCAACTCACCGATCAAGCTGGACCTGGTCTCGATCGCTCGATCGCGCTCATGGCGCAGAACGTCTGGACCGGCCCGGCAGCACAGCGCTTCGCCGACGAACTGACCGCTCAGCGCCAAGCCCTCATCGGGGCGTGCGCCGGTGCTGTAGAAGAACTCCGGGCGTTATTAGCCCGTACCCCGGCGGACAGCCCTGGCTAGGCCATGGGTCAGTTGGAAGGCATGGTCCCCGAGGGAGTCCGCAGCCTGAAGGACGCGCTGCGCCAAGCCGAATCGTCGCTGGACTCCATCGGCGAGGAGTTATGGACCTTGCTGCGCGGAGCTTTGCTGTCGCCTGCCTCGGCCGACACGATCCGTAGAATAGCGGCGTGGGCTGGAACCCAGGGCCCGGAGATCAATAAGCGGTTGCTGCTTCTGGAACGCATGGAGCTTGATAAGCCGGAGCTGTTCGGCGCCGGCAAGCCGCCGATCTCGGTCGACGACTCTCTCTTCGCCCCCGGAGCAGTTCTGCCCACCGCAGGCGGCTTCTGGGACCGCATCGGCCAGCAGATCCAGGACACCTTCGACCCGAACCTGACCTCCGGCAACTCGATGACGGAAACAGCCAAGGGCACCGTAGAGAGCCTGGCCGGCCTGGGGAAACTGGCGATCGACTACTCCCCCGTCCGAATGCTCGTCGACCACATGGGCTGGCAACGCAACGTCAACGACCTGTCCCAAGCCCTGGCCTACGGCATCAAGAACCCAGCCGAGTTCGCCAAGTCGGCGCTGGACTGGGATACCTGGGCATCGAATCCTGAGCGGGCGTTCGGCCGCCTCCTGCCGGACATCGTGGCAGCCGTCACAACGGCCGGCTCCAGCGGCGGAACCTCAGCCACCACCCGAGCCATGGGAGCACTGGGCAAGGCTGCCAAAAACGTGATCCGCCCCAAGCCTTCGGAATCCCTCACGCCCCACAACCTCGGACGGAGCATCGAAGACCACCTCCCCAACGGAAACGGCCCAATCGCAGCCCCGAAGAGCAAGCCAACAGTGGCGGGCACAAATCTCGTTGACGATGCCGTACGGCACCCCAGCAACGCCGAAGGACGCGCATGGGCACGGGACAACATGCCGCTACCGGACCTGACCGATGAGGAAAGGAGCGCACTAGAGTTCTACGGCGGCCCCGGCTATCTGAAAATCAACCCGGCCCTTCGAGCGAAGGCCGCTGATCCCGGTGTTGACTGGTCTCCCGAGGTCGCCGACAAGATCGCCGCCATAGACCAGGCGATCGCCAAGTCTCATCTGCCATCCGACGTGGTCCTGCACAGAGGCGTGGGCAAAGCGTTCTTGGACGCGATGGGGGTCGACATCAAGTCACCCGACGAAATGATGCGGCTGCGCGGCCGCGTCATCACCGAACCGGGATACTTGAGCACGAGCGTGGGCCGACGAGGCGGGTTCGACGGGGACCTTCGCGTGATGTTACGGGTCCCCAAGGGACACGAAGCGCTCAACATGTTCCCCATCACCAAGCTGATCAGCGAACGGGAGATCCTCTTACGCCGCGGCACGTCGTACATTGTGCGCGGTGTGTACCGTAAGGACGGCCATTGGTACATGGAAGCGGACGTCGTACCGGATGGCTGGACCAAGCCGCCCGACTGGAACGCCCAACCATCCATGGATGCTGATCTCGGCTGGAAAGGACCTGACGATGACTGACACGCCGAATCCTCGTTTCTATGATTACGTCACCCCGATCACCGTCTCTGAGAACGACTCCTACGATTTCAAGGCCACCGGCCCGAAACGGCGGGCCGCGGTATACGACCAGCGAGGACGGTTGCTGGGAGACGTGTGGACCGACGATCGTCAGGCCGCGGGTTTCACCCTTATCGACGACCCTGAACCAGACATGGGCTATGTGGCGGGACGCATGGATCGGATTCTCACCGATGCCTACAAGGCGGGAATCCCCGCCAGCAAGGTTCTCGACCCCGCCTTGTACGCACCGGACTTCGAGTTGCGCGTTGCCTCGTGATGCGATGTGCACGACGGCAAGCAACCCACCCCTCCCTGGCGACCAGTTCGCAGGTCGGAGATCACCCAAATCTACGAGGGACATGCCCTGATACTGATCCGGGGGAGTGACGGCAACGCTGACGGCAACGTCGGCCACCAAGCTCACATGAAGGGCACCACGGACTGCTGGCTGACTCCTGGTAGCAGCTAGGGAGCAGGGTGATTGCTACACCTGAAAGCGGACGGTCAGGTCCCGAAGTGAGTGGTTGGGACAGACCACTAGTAATATCCCCGCAGCGCCGTTGCCGCGTTGGTGCCTCCCCGCGTCCAATTGGCTAGCCTTTTTCGGTGAGCTTCGCCAACTTCGCCCGTAGGGTACGTGACCCTGACTTGCCCTACCGATGGCGGCTGTCAGCGTTCCGGTCCTGCGTGCAGTTGTATCGGCCACTCGGATTCGAGGCGACGCTGAGTTTCCTCGAGTTCCAGGCCGGGAGGTTTCAACACGATGAGGCGGCACTGCTTCAGGCGCTGGACGCTATCGAGGCCAGCCGCGCTGCCTGGCATGCCGAACTCCACGCCTACGCGACAAGGCGTCGGGAGGCCAAAATGCAAGGCCGGCGATCTCCGCGTGCAGAGGAACCAAATCCCAACCTTCAGGTTCGCTGGTACTGGTACGGCAACCCCCGGAAGGCCGCGTTGCTCGCATTGCGGTTTTGGCGCCGCCAACGCTTCCCTCGTCTGCTGCCCTCCTCGGACCCCGTTCTCCTGGAGATCACCATATGCGTCAGCGAGTGCCTGGACTTCGGCGCCGTTTTCACGGAAGCGCAGCGCGACCTCCTCGGCGTCCGATTAAGCGAGATTGAGCAACGTCTGCACTCGGCGGATCTCCTGCTCGTCGTTCGGCACATCGAGGTGGCATCGGGTTTGAGGTAGCTCGAAGCGGCGAGAGACCGAACCGTGCGGTTGAGGGGGCGGGTTTCGGCCGGCGCATCGTCAGACGGTGCTGACGTTCGCGCGCGGTGCCGTACAGCAGTCGGATACAGCAACGCTGCCTCACCCAATCAAATGCCACCAGTCTCCAACTACCGCTTGAGCAGGGAGCGGAAGGCTCTACGTCGTGACCGGCTCCCGTTTGCAAGCAGGCGCTCCTATGACACCGGCGAAAGACCCGAAGTCGTTAGCCGAGGCCGTGAGCACTTCGCTACTCACCGACGGCAGCTAGGGCAACCACGGCCGTGAGCCGACGATCACTCTTTCCAAGACCGGAGCAGGTGAGCGGGAACCTTGTGTACGTCCGTGCATAGCCACGTCCTCACTCATACTGATGGGGCATACACCAGTTCGAGCCGGCTTCAAACTTGGATGGGGTCAAGATTGCGTTGTTCCACGCTTTGCGGTTGTCTTCGGACCCCGACCGCGCGGTTCACCTTGGCCCTTGGCTCGATCAGCCCTAATTCTCAACGAAGGGTCAACCACAAAAGTAGAAGGGGATTTTCTCCACGCCTGCTGCTGCGCTGCCGACTCAGGCGATAGAACCAGATGGTCAATGTCACGCAGTTCGAGTGGCTGAAGATTCTGAGCGGATCGCTCTGCATTCATGGCCTTCAGCAAGATCGAGTGCATTGCCTCCACTACCTCGTAGACATTGTCCGCTTCGTAGTACTTGCGCAGCAACTCGCGGTCACCAATGCGTGCGGCTTGCAGCTTCGTACCTGCCAATGCAGCTACGGTGTCCCCTTTTAGGGACTCGATGAAGCCATCGATTAGTTGCTCACGTAGTTCTTGCCGCGTCTTCAGGCGGTGGTTGATGAGAGCGACTGCCATGGCTGCCGTTGCACCGATGAGAGCACCACCCAGTCCGATGAGCGCAGACACAAGCTGGATCGACATGGGCAAAACGTAGCGCAACGACTAATCGCATGGCTGATGAATCGCGTTATCTCGTTTCATCCGTCATGCCTGGCTCGGGCTGTTGCTCCTTGCCTCTATCCGGCAGGGCAAACGCGCGATGACCTGGTCTGTGTCAACGCTCGGTCGCACCAGGTTTACCGCTTGGCCGCGCTGCTCTCCAGGTTGAGCTGGATCTTTCCTAACAGGTGCCTGATCTCTTTCAGCTGCCCCCCGGTCTGCTTCATGGCCTCTGCCTGCGCAAGAGTGGCCCAGACGAGGGCAGCCTCGGCGTCCCCCTTCTGCAGAGCCTTCCGGGCTTCGGTCTCATACTCGTTTCTTGCGAACGGCTCCACGAACTCTCCTCTCGGGACAGCCGGACGCCGTCACTGTAAGCTGCTCAGCCCATGAGGGCCAGACGTTTGATCGAAGACAAGACACTGTCCCGCCGGCGAGTACGCACAGCTCTTGACTAGCTGTCCATCCACAACTTGCGTCCCGGACCGTACCCCGCACGCGTGGGCCTGCGCCAAGGAGCGCCGTACAGCAGCGCGTACAGCAACGTCGCCTCACGCGATCACATGGCATCGACTCATATCCACCGCTTCAACAGGGCAGGAGGCTGCGAACGCGGCACCTGCCGTTCCCTACGGATCAGAAGGTTAGGAGTTCGAGTCCTCTCGGCCGCGCACAGCACGAAAGGCCCGTCACCAGCGGAAACACTGAGGCGGGCCTTTGTCATTGAGGAGACCATCCGGTTTCTTCGGCCTCTTCGGGAGCCACTTTGGGAGCCGCCGGACGAAGCTCCCCAGGAGAGCGCCGGAAATCGCCTCCGTCGCCGCCCGCTTGTCACCCTCCAGCAGGTGGCCATAGACGTCCTTGGTGATCAAGAGCGGCGCAGAAGGAGATTCCGCCTAGTCCCGTGCCTCACAGATCAGGGGATGTTCTTCAGATCCGGCGCTGAACGCCCAGCTACCGAACCGAGCCCCGGAGGCCCAGCCCACCAGCCACTCCGTCATGGTCTCCTGGACCGGCGAATCCTCGTCGTGATGACGAGCGACGATCATAATTGGCCATTCCTCGGGCTTACCTACCGTCATCCAGCCCATGGCGTCACCGTCGATGGTGCTGCCCCACTGGAAGAAGCCACCCGGCTCCGGCCACATCGCGAGCCGGAAGTCTTCGGGCGAGTCCTCTCGGAGATCTCGGTAGTAGTCCATCCACTCGGGGATATGAGCGAGCTGCTCATCAGTGAGTGTCCGAAAGTCGAAAACGCTGAGCCATCGGGCGAACTCGCAGCCTCCGTATCGCTCGATGAAGGCGATGTAGTCGGACGGAAGCCGGAGATCGAGAACTCGGAAGACCTCATCCCAGCTACGGGTGCCAAAGATCGGTGAGGCGGACGGGGGGACGACGGAACTGAGGCGATCGAGCGCTGTCGGGTCATAAGCCACGGGACGGACTGTAACCACGTGCACTGTCAAAACCATGCCTCCGGCGGGAGCGCTCCAGCTCCGGGATGATCGCCGTGCTGAGAGCTGGACCGTAGATGGTTGAGGTGGAAGCCTGATCATCCCGCCCACCATCGACCCGGGACAAGCCGCGCAGACCAGGGCCACGGGGACAAGATCGTTCCTCCAGTTGAGGGCTTCACCTTGTCCCCGTGGCCCTGACCCGCTTCCTCTTCGGGCGGGTCGACGGCGGACGGGATGGTCTCAGTCGGCGAGAAGGTTAAACGACCGCCCCCGAACCGCCTTGGTGGCCCTGTGGTCGCTGCAGATAGGCCATGGACCTCGGTATGAGGTAGCAGGTTATGGCCGCCAGCACCCACGCGATCCCCAGACCGATACCAATCCATGAGATCACGAGCGGTGTCAGGAAAGATGCATTTGCTTCCGACGGCTCGACCACCCTCGCACGCATCCACTTTTCCTGCACCCCCAACTGCACGAGGATGCTGGGAACGAGGACCACCAGCCCGATTCCCATCAACACCCGACTACATGCCCTTAAGATCACTTGCTCCCCGTTCCGATCAAGAGTTGCATCAGAGTAACCGTCCCCGATACGCGCCCGATAGTAAGGCGATCAAGGAGGACTTACGAGGAGTAACGGCCCAAGCGTCCAACGGCCCGCCCAACAGCACAGCAGCTTAGGCGACCGTGGGCCGAGATCTTCCACACTGGTGAACTTGGGCCAGGTGGATGTCCCTTCATAGAGGATGACCGTATGGAGCATGCTGAGATCGTCATTGGCCGGGGCAGAAGCTTCGATCATGTGCTGATTCGGGTCCTCGGTCGTATGCATCCCGGCTGTACCGACTTCTGGGACGGGAACTGGCTGATCTCTCCGATCCATGCACAGGTTGGAGGGTTCACTGCCGAACTGGATGCGGGGCTTCGGATTGAGGAGTTGCGCGACTTCCGAGTGGCTTTGGAGCGCGTCGACGCGGAAGTCAAGGGAAGCGCCACCCTCTCCTCCCTGGAGCATTGGATAGAACTCACGGTCGAGTGTCGGCCCACAGGCTCCCTGTCGATCGCTGGGGCCGTGACCGACCATGCTGGGATGCGAAATACTCTTCACTTTGAGATCGAAGGTTTGGATCAGACAGACATCCCCGTACTCGTGGATGCGCTCGTTGCGGCGGAGAAGCGGTTCCCCGTCCTGGGGCGCGAGTGATCGCTCTCTAGGAGCCAAGCTGGGAGCCACCCGGACGGACGATCGTGAACTGAGCCGGACGGATCTGAACGGCCGGAGCCCCGGTGAGCAGCGCGGTGAACGGGTTCGAACGCTCCTCTACAGCGTTTGGAGACCTACGGATCAGAAGGTGAGGCCCACTCGAGTTACGCAGGCCGGCCAACGGGAGAAGAGCGCCGTTCTGGACGTTACGCCAACCGTTGCCGATACCTGATGTCTGGGACTTCTCGACGCGCATCCGCACCAGGCACTAATAGGCGGTGGCTTTGGCGCTGTGCTGTCACTCGCTTCCCGTGTTCCGCTTGGGCTCGGATGGCTCATTGGAGGCATCTGCGATTCCGAGGTCACTTCGCATGGCCGTACGCATGCGCTCAATTCGTTCCCAGAACCGCTCGCTGTAGGCAAGAGCCTCGTCGAGGGTTTCTCCCTCGCGGGCAATCCCTTGATCCAATCTCCGGACCATCCCATACCAGCTGCTGAGATGGCCTCTTACTACGCCGGCGGCCTTCAGTACTTCCCTGGAGGCAGTCATCTGCGCTTCAGCGTGCCGTTCGATATACGAGCGGCGTGCCTGTTCAACGCCACATAGCATGCGCGCCGTTGTTCCAGCCATGCCTTCCGCTCAATGATCTCCCGATCCTCTTTCCGCTGGGCCTGGGCTTGGTCGAAGTCCATCCGCTTCCCTTGAAGCGCGGATCGCTGAGTGTAGATCGACGCGCTCAACGTCCCCACTACGGCGACGACGGCGGCAAGGATGGGGGTGATGTAATCCACGGATGGGGCTCCCTCTGCGATATGCGGCATGTCCTTACAGTGGGTATGCGCGGCCCCAGGCGTCCGGTGCCCGGCCGCTGAGGTATTGAGACATCGTCCCCTTCTCGACCGGGTAGCGTCCCTGCTTTCGTTGCATCGAACGTGGGAGACTGTGGCTCGAGGGAGCAGGGCTTGCTAACGCGGTCGCTAACAACAGCCCTGGATGATCCTGGACAATCTTGTTCTCACCGTAATGAAGCGCTCTGGGCGTAAATGCCGTTCCGGGCCGCAGGATCTGCGTCGTTGTGCTCCTACCGGCTCGGCGTGAAGGACGAGACGATCAGCCAGAGGGCGCCGAGCACGATCATGATTGCGACGGCGGCATCCCTCGTCCGCCTGGAGATCAGGCCTTTCAACTGTCCGCGGATTATGCTTCGTGCCAGGTGAACGGTGCCGACCCAGGAGATCCGTACCTGGGGGTGCCAAGCGGCCGAGGCGACGAGAACGGCTGCGAGAAGCAGGCGCCAGCGCACCGAATCGGCGAAAAGCAGACCGAAGGGGTCACTCTCCAGGCTGATGTACGTCACGATGTCGAGCAGTACGAAGAGTAAGAGAGTCGCTGCTGCCGCGATGCCGACTGTGCGTTTCCACCAGGTTGGAGCAGTGGCTGTCGCGGCCGCCGCCAGTGCAACGATGACGACCGGCAGGCCGATCGTGTCAGCGTCACTGGACCACCACGCGAGGCCGTCCCAGGAGGACGCCTCGGCCATGTAGACGGTGCTCAGGAACATGTCGTATGTGGCCGGAAGACGGTGGAACATGGCCGCCCATGCTGCCGCGACGGCGGCGCCTGCCCAAAAGATCATCCCGTACTTCCTGCGCGGCAGGGGTGATCGGGCCGCCAGAAGCAGCGCTCCTGCGGCCATCGGATACGAGATGATCAGGAGCCAGGGCGGTGCGACCGCATGTTCCCGCCCGGTGCATGGATCGGGGCCTGGCAGGAGAAACGCGACGACGAGCCCGTACGCAAGCACTGTGGCGATCGCGACGATGGCCGTGAGCGTGGCTCGGCGTGAGCCGTTCAATACAAGGCCGGCCACGGTGATTGGCAGAAGAAGAACGGCCCAGAACAGCAGCTCACCCGGCAGGTCGTCCGGCGCGTAAACACCCAGCCCGTACGGACCTGCCAGCGAGTACGGACCCGCCAGCGCGTACAGACCTTCCATCGGATAGGGAGCGGGAGCCGCCGAGAAACAGAACCAGCCGACGCTCTGCCTACCTACCCCGAAGGTGGTCAGGATCACCGGTCCGGACGCAGCCACAACCGCACCGAAGCGCAGCAGTGCCGCCTTCGGGGATGGCGCATACGCCGCGGGATTCTGCATCACGGCATCTTCTCCCGGAAACGATCAATAGGAGTCAGCGTAGTGGATGACCATCGGCTGAGAAGGGCCGCTTGGGCGGGTGTGGATGACAACGACGGTCCCGTAGAGACGTGGGGTGACCACGGCCGCGCCTGTGCCGTCGAGGGCTACATCGGCCTCATTACTGTTGGTGCGCAGCAGGCCCTTGTCCTCGGTGACGAGCCTGCCATGACGACCTACCTGACGACCGAACGCCTCTTTGTGCGCTGGGCCGCCGCAGACACCGAAGCCGAACTGGTCGGGGCGGCCAGACGAGCCCTCGTAGGGCAACCGGATTTGGGATGATGACGAAGATCTGATCTGGGAGGTACGGGAGGTGGCTGTGCTCTTTGACTCCGCGATTCCTGGCGCTGAGCTGGAGCCTGACGAACGACTGATCCTCGATCTCAAACCTGGTGAGTACAGGGTTCGAGCCACCTACATGAAATGGCTCACCGTCATGGTCTCCGGGACGGCTCCCGCCGAGGGCTACGCATGACAGCGCACACCGGTGGATCCGGCGTTGTCCAGCCGCGTGCCGACTACGCATAGCGGACTGGGTCGAGCCACATAACTGCAGTATGTGATGGGAGCGAAGACTTCCTGGAGCAGGTGGCGTACAGCAACGCCGTCTTACGCGATCACGCGACACCAACACACATCCACAATTTCACCAGGGCGAAAGAGCACTGACGAAGCGTCTGCCCCTCCCTACGGATCAGAAGGTTACGGGTTCGACTCCTGTCGGCCGCGCTCACTCGAAAGGCCCGCCACCAGGGAAAACCTGGAGCGGGCCTTCGTGCTTGTCAGGACGATCTACGCGGTACGTGGTCGACGGGCGCGCTGCCCGTCCACGTCGTTGCGGGTCGCCTCGGTCATGCCGGCCGTCGTCCCGAACCTGGGCCCGCCTCCGAGACGCCATCCCCGTGACCACGTCCCGACCGCCTCAGCAGCGCCTCGTCGGCCTCGGGCAGCCAGGAGTGCGGCGGCCGGCGCAGCCGGCGTTCCATGCTTCGGATCTCCGTCACGGCCTGGAGCAGCGCGTCCAGACCCGGATGCCGCAGGCCCTCAGGGAAGACGAGGTTCTCCAGGGCGAGCGGCACGGGATCGACCAGCGGCCGCACCACGGCGCCGGGGATTCCGCCGACCTTCGCCGTGGCCAGCACGGGCTCTCGGTGCCGTTGCAGGTAGAGGCCCATCTCGTGGGATCCGACCGGTGGCGCGTGTGGCGTGGCCAGGGTGAGCCCGAACTCCTCCGCCAGGCGCTCGCCCAGGTCGGTCCACTCGGTGGTCGCGGGATTGCCCGCCATGGCGTCCAGCGGGAAATCGGCCAGCACGCCGAGCGGCACCTCCTCCAGCGCGGCCAGCGGATGGTCCTCGGACACCAGCACGGCGAGCGGATCCAGCCGTACGGGCACCTGGGCCAGCCCCTTGCGCACGGAAGCGGGCAGTCCGGCGAACCGGCCGAACGACACGTCGAGACGCCCCTCCCGCATGGCGGCGGCCCCGGAGGCCAGCCCGCCGTGGAAGCGGGCGAGGATCTCCACTCCCGGCGCCAGCTCCCTGGCCCTGACCAGCGGCCGCGGCGGCTCGTGCCCCTGCATGTTGACGTCCACGAGCAGCGGCCCCCGGGCGCTGGAGACCTCCGCGACCAGCTCGTCATGCAGCGCGAGCAGCCGCCTGGCCCCGGCCAGCAGCCGCGCTCCCGCAGGGGTCAGCTCCACCCGCCGGGTGGTCCTGGTGAACAGCGCCTGCCCGAGTTGCTCCTCCAGCCGCCGCACGTCGCGGCTGAGCGCCTGCTGGGCCACGTACAGGCGGGCGGCGGCGCGTCCGAAGTGCAGCTCCTCGGCGACGGTCACGAACACCCTGAGCAGCCGGGGATGCAGGTCCACGCGGCAACATTAACAACAGATCCGCGTTAATCCCGGCTTTTCCGGTGTTGGACCCGGCGTCGTGATCTCCGTCAGGGTGGACCCATGATCCCCATGAAAGAGCTGCTCAACGGCATGCCGCTCTCGCCCGCCCAGATCGGCGTCCTCCTGAGCCTGGTCCACCCGCCGGGGTTGACGGCTCAGAACGTCACAAACGGGTGGCCCACGAAGAGGCCGAAGCACAGGAGGTTCGGCACCGGCACGACGTAGTGCCGCGGCAGCGGGGATCAAGGCGCCCAGGTTCGACCTGTTGGCCGACCAGTCCAGCAGGGAGGCTACGGGCCGGTCCCGGCTGCCGGCGGGGCTCAGGCCGCGGGCTTCCGCCGCTGCCGCAGGGGTCGCTGAAGACCCGAGCTGAAGACCCAACACGTTCGCCTGACCTGCGACAACGCCTTCGGATTGCATGCGGTGGCGGTAGTCGTCGCCGCGGTTCGGCACAATTACCGATATGCGAGTCGGATTGCTCGGACCGTTCGAGGTCCGGAACCATGACGGGGCCGTGGTAGAGGTTCCTGGGATTCGGCTGCGCGCACTGCTGGCGGCGCTCGCCCTCGAACCCGGCCGGATCGTCACGCGTGCGAGGCTGGTCGACTGGATCTGGGGGGAAGAGCCGCCCGCGGACGAAGTGAACGCCTTGCAGGCGCTGGTGTCCAGGCTGCGCAGAGTGTTGCCGGCCGGTGTGATCGAGGCGGACTCCGGCGGGTACCGGCTGGCCCTGGCTGCTGATGCCGTGGACGTGTCCCGGTTCGAGCAGCTGGTCGGCCAGGCTCGTGCCGCCGAGCCTGCGGCGCGGGCGGATCTGCTGCGCCCGGCCTTGGCGTTGTGGCGTGGTACGGCCATGGCGGACATCGCGCTGCAAGGCAGCGACGCGTTCGACTCCGCGGTCGCGCGTCTGAACGAGCTCTACGTCGCCGCGCTCGGGGACCGGGTGGATGCCGACATCCGCCTCGGCCACGGCTCGGAGTTGGTCTCCGAGCTGACCGACCTGGTTGCCACGTACCCGCTGCGGGAGGGGTTCGTGGCGGCCTTGATGCGAGCGCTCGCCGAGGCGGGGCGTGAGAACGAGGCGTTGACCCTGTACCAGCGGACGCGCGAGCGGCTCGCCGAGGAGCTGGGCGCCGATCCGTCGGCCGAGCTCTCCGCGCTGCACACCGCGTTGCTCCGCGGCGAGCTGGGCCGGCGAACGGAGAACCACAGGACGAACCTGCGCGCCGAGCTGACGAGTTTCGTCGGCAAGGATGACGACGTCTCCGCGGTCGCCGAACTGGCCGTCAAGCACCGGCTGGTCACCTTGACGGGGGCGGGCGGCTCGGGCAAGACCCGGCTGGCCACGGAGACCGCGCGAACGATGCTCGCCGAGCTGCCGGATGGGGCGTGGCTCGTCGAACTGGCCTCGGTGGGGGCAGGCGGTGAGCTGGCGCAGGCCGTTCTCACCGCGATCGGCCTGCGTGACCAGGCATTGCTCGGTGGCGCTCGGGCCGGGGACCCGATGGATCGGCTCATCACCGCGCTCCGGGAGCGCACGATCCTGCTGATCCTGGACAACTGCGAGCACGTGATCGAGGCGGCCGCGGCCTTCGCGGATCGGCTCCTGGGAGAGTGCCGCAGGCTGCGGATCCTGGCCACGAGCAGGGAACCGCTCGGTATCTTCGGGGAAGTCCTGTGGGGGGTCGAGCCACTCGCGCTGCCCGCCGAGGGAGCCGACCCCTCCGAGGTCGCGTCCTCGTCCGCGGTGCGGCTGCTGCGGGACCGCGCAGGTCTGGTGCGCAAGGACATCGGCTCCGACGCGCACACCTTGGCGACCATGGCGCGGATCTGCCGGGCGCTCGACGGGATGCCGCTGGCGATCGAGCTGGCCGCGGCACGGCTGCGCACCATGTCCGTCGATCAGCTGGCACGCGGGCTCGATGACCGTTTCCGTCTGTTGACCGGCGGCAGCCGTACGGCGCTTTCCCGGCACAAGACGCTGCGCGCGGTCGTGGACTACAGCTGGGACCTGTTGACCGAGGCCGAACGTGGCGTGCTGCGGCGGCTGTCGGTGTTCTCCGGCGGGGCGGGCCTGGAGGCGGCCGAACGGGTGTGCGGGGGCGAGGCGTTCGCCGGGGAGCAGGTGTTCGACGTGCTCACCGCGTTGATGGAGAAGTCGCTGCTGCTCGCCGACGGCGAGGACACGCCGCGCTACCGGATGCTCAACACCATCAGGGAGTACGCGGCGCACCGGCTCGCCGAAGCCGGGGAGACCGAGCAGGCGCGCCGGGCGCACCTTGCGTACTTCACCGAGCTGGCCGAGACGGCCGATCCGCACCTGCGTCGGGCCGAGCAACTGGAATGGCTGTCCACGCTCGAGCCCGAGCACGACAACATCAGCGCGGCCCTGCGCGGGGCGATCGCCGAGGGATGGGCCGAGGAGGCGACGCGGCTGGTCGGGGCCGCGGGCTGGTACTACTTCAGCAGGCACCGGGTCGAGGGCGCCGAGTTGAGCATCGCGGCGGTCTCGCTGCCCGGTGAGGTGCCCGATGAGGTGCGGGCGTTGGCGTGCCTGCTCGTGACCATCTTCGTGAGCTCCGGGGTCGGCGGCGATCAGTATCAGGCGCGGGAGTGGATCCAGGAGGCGTACCGGTTGTCCCAGCGCAGCGGGTATCACCACCCGCTGCTCGGGTTCGTCGGGTTGCTGGAGCGGATTCTGGAGGGTCCGACGGACTTCCTGCCCGCGTTGGAGCCGCTCATCACCGACGATGATCCATGGGTGCGCGCGCAGGCCAGGCTCACTCGTGGCCGGTTCCGGCTCACGCTCGGCGGCGACGAGACCGACGTGGACGTCGACGCCAAGATCGCCCTTGCCGAGTTCCGCACGCTGGGTGACCGGTGGGGGATCTCGTTGGCGCTGACCTTCCTGGCCGAACGGCTCGCCATGCGCGGCGAGTTCACGCGCGCGTGTGAACACTACGAAGAGGCGGCCGTGGCGCTGACCGAGATAGGCGCGACCGAGGACGTGATCGGCCTGCGGGCGCGGCAGGCTCAGCTGTACTGGCTGCTCGGCGATGAGCGATCCAGCACGTCCGCCATGGCAGAAGCGCAGCGGTGCGCGGGCGGGATCGCGTGGCCGGACGCGCTTGCCGAGCTGGCGCTGTCGAAGGCGGTGCTGGCGCGCTGGCGCGGCGAGCAGGAACAGGCACACGAGCACCTGGCCACGGTGCAAGCGGTGCTGGGCGGCTCGGACAGGGTCGGCTCCATCTTTGCCAAGACCATGGACCTGTACGGCTACCTCACCGAGGATCTCGAGACGGCCCGCGCGCACCGGACCGAGGCGTTCCGCACGACTGTGGAGCATGCGTATCTACCGGCGGTCGCCGAGCTGTTGATCGGGATCGCGGATCTCGCGCTGCGCCAGGGACAGTACGAGCAGGCCGCGCGACTGCTCGGGGCGAGCGACAGCGTGCGCGGCACGCCGGATCGTTCGCTGCCGGACGCTTCCAGGATCGCCGCGGACACGCGGAATCGCCTCGGCGAAACCCTGTTCACCGAGGCGACCCATGACGGTGCGCGGAGGGACTGGCGCGAGCTGGCCGAGATCACGCTCGCTTCGTGAACGACTGCTCAAGAAGGGAAGGATCATCAGCGGGACGCCGGCGTCGGGGGTCAGCAGCGTGGTCAGCACGTTCGCCGTCGTGGTCTTCCCGGGACCGTCAGCGGCGAGGTCCCGTCAGTAGTCCGGCATGATGCCGATCAAGGTGGGATCGGCGTCATCGTCGGGCAGCTCCAGGCCGGTGACGATCTGGGCGAGCTCGGCGGCCTTGACCAGGTCGCTCTCCGTCTCCATGCCCAGTTCGCGCATGCGCGGGAGCAGGCGGTCAGGGTCACTGCCGGCGCGGCTGTCCGGCTGGTCGGGCTGGAACGCGGTGACGACCACGCCGCCCTCGGCATACACGAACTGCTGATCCAGATTGACGTTGAAGAACACAGTGGCCGCCACGGTGTCTTTGGACAGCCGGGCGATCACCTCGTCCAGGGTCGCGGCGAAGCCGTTCGGCTCGGCCAGAACGACTCCGCCATCGACTTCGAAGGCGGCGATCTCACCCTCCTCCCCTTCGGCCTCGGCTTCGGGGCTGATCGTGGCGCCCATACGGAGGAGAGCCTGCTCCGCGGACAGATCACGAACGTAGGTGACGGACACGGCTTCCCCCTCGAACCAGTAGTTCATCTGCTGCCTTTCTCGGAGAACGGTGCCGTGATCATCGCATTCAGGTACGACGTATTCGCCGAAAAGCCGTTGCGGGAGAAGGCTGGGACGCGGAACGCTTCCGGCGTGGATATGCACGCCAACCAGCTGACGGTGGCACCGGAGACAGTACGCGCCTTGGTGGATGAACAGTTCCCCGAGTGGCGGAGCCTGCCGATCACCGGCATCGCGGCCCACGGGACGGTCAACGCCATCTTTCGCATCGGCGACCGCTTCGCGGCTCGGTTCCCTCTGCAGGCCGGGCACGTCGACTCGATTCGCGGTTGGCTGGAGTCCGAAGCGGAAGCCGCCCGGGAGCTGGCAGGTCGCACGCGGTTTCCCACGCCCGAGCCCGTCGCGCTCGGTGAGCCCGGCGCGGGATACCCCCTCCCCTGGTCGGTGCAGACCTGGCTGCCCGGCGCCGTGGCCACCGATGAGGACCCGGGCGAATCGGTCGCGTTCGCCCACGACCTGGCCGATCTCATCACTGGCCTGCGCGCGATCGACACGCGTGGCCGCACGTTCGCCGGCCAAGGCCGGGGAGGCGACCTGCAAGCCCATGACGGGTGGATGGAGACCTGTTTCGAGCAGAGCGAACAACTCCTCGACGTCCCCCGGCTTCGCGGACTGTGGAAGGACCTTCGGAGTCTGCCGCGCAAGGACGCCGACGTGATGACCCACAGTGATCTCATTCCGGGCAACGTGCTCGTATCCGCCGGTCGGCTGGCCGGGGTCCTCGACGTCGGCGGCTTCGGGCCGGCCGACCCCGCTCTGGATCTTGTGAGTGCCTGGCATCTGCTTGAGTCCGGGCCGCGGCAGGTGCTCCGCCAGGACCTCGGGTGCGACGACCTGGAATGGGAGCGAGGCAAAGCGTGGGCCTTCCAGCAGGCGATGGGCGTCGTCTGGTACTACCTCGAGACCAACCCGCCCATGAGCCGGATGGGCCGACGCACTCTGGACCGCATCCTGAGCTCCGGATCCCGCTGGACTGCCGGATAGTCCGTCGTCATGAAACTTTCACCGGCCCTCGGCGGTCCGAAATCCAGGAATGCTCCTTTCATACCTGACCACACCCCCCGTTTCTGCTGGGTGACCGAAAACGCCGGAAAAGCCCACTGATACGAAACAACCCCGCCGACGAATATCGCACTGCGCGTTCCAGAAGAGACGGACGTCACGGGGAGAATTCGACATGGGGGACCTCTTCGGCATGCTCAAACGCAGGGCCGACGACAACGCGAGGAGAGTGGTGGACGCCTGCGCCGGCGAGATCGCCGGTTTCCAGGCGATCGAGTCCGGATCGCGGGCGTCGATGATGGAGTTCGCGGTCGTCGTACGGCGTCGGACGGCCGAGCTGGCCGCCTCCGGCGAGCCGCTGCTGGAAAGCGACCTGGCCTTCATCGAGTCGGTCGGCGAGCAGCGCGGCGCACAGGGCGTGGCACCGGGCTGTCAGCGCGGCGCGCTCGCGCTGCATGCCGCCTTCACGCTGCGCGAGATCTCCGAGGCGGCCGGGCCCGGCGATCTGACCGACACGATGCGCATGATCGACTGGCTGGCCGAGCAGGGCACGGCGGCGCAGGCGGTCTACACCCGCGGCTACTTCCGGGGGTACGAGCGGTTCCTGCCGACGGCCTCACGCGTCCATCTGCTGGCCACCATGGTGCTGCACGACGACCCGATGGTCGGCGAGCTGGCCGGGAGCCTCGGAGTGCCGATGACCGAGCACTATCTGGTCACGGTGGTACGGGTGGCCACGGAGCCGCCGGAGCAGTGCCGGGAGGAGGTCATGGGCACCCTGTTGCAGCGGCACCGGATGCCGTTCGGGTGGCAGGAACCGGATGAGTTCGTGGCGCTGGTGCCCTACCACGGGACGCGGCCGGAGCACCGGGCGGCGGCCGAGGGGTCCGGGCTGGCGCTGGCGCGGGCGGTCGCCGAGGTCGTGGGGCGGCCGTGCTCGGTCGGCACCGCCCACGGGCGCCGCCGAGCGCTGGTCCAGGCGGCCGCGCTGGCGCGGAAGGTCAGCCGGGTGGCGCCGATCGAACGGGTGCCGCGCCGGCCGTACGGGGTGGCCGACGTGTTCGCGGAGCTGGGAGCGGTGGAGACGCCGCAGGTGGACCAGTGGTTGCGGGAGACGGCGCGGCGGCTCGGCGACGGGCCCGACCTGGTGCCCACGCTGGACGCCTACTACCGCAACGACATGAACCGGCTGCGTACGGCCGAGTCGCTGCACATCCACCCGCGCACGCTCGACTATCGGCTGCGGCGGGTGCGGGAGCTGGTGGGGATCGAGCCGGGCTCCACGCACGGCGTCCGGGTGCTGAGCACCACCGTCACCCGGCTGCTGGCCGGCGCGTGGAACGAGCACGGCTTTGTCTGACCGCCATTTTGGCATTAGTGATGAACTCCTGCCCGGCGCCATGGCGGAGATTCTCCCGAAGTGACGATGACCGGCGCTCCCGGCTTGGCGAAAGTATCACTGGTAAGGCTCGGCCGGGCCGAAAGGGAAATCCAGCGAAAGGTTCGATCACATGGCAGTACATGCGAGAAGAATGCTCGTCGGCGTGCTGGCCGCGATCACGGCGCTGCTGTTCTCTGTCGCGCTTCACACGGGCTCGGCCGCCGCGGCGCCCGAACGCGGGTTCACCGACCAGTCGACCACGACGCTCAAGGACGCCCAGGGCAAGGACGGCGGGGCCACGCTGACCGCCACCTACTCATGTTCCCGGAGCGTCCCGATCCCGGCGTACTACATCGACATCGACTGCTCGGTGTTCACCGGGGCGATCAGGATCCTGGTGACCTGCTCCGACGGTTACCAGTTCGCCAGCCCGATCATCTTCGCCGGGAACCGGTTCACCGGGCGCGGCACGTGCGGGCCGCCGTGGACCGTACGCTCCGCCAACGCCGAAACGGTGTTCTGACCGGTCCATCCGCTCCCCGAGCCACCCGGGACCACCGGGTGGCTCTCTCATACGTAAAAGCTGAGGGCCCGGCAGGCGGCGCGGCGTGCCGGGCGCTCGATGGTCGGAGTCGCTCAGGCCACCAGGTGCTGCTCGGCCAGTTCGGTGAGCGTCACGGTGCACAGGCCGCCGCGCTCCGCCTTGACGTCGGTCACCTTGAGCTGCGTTCCCGGCGCCAGGATGAACTCCTCCTCGCCGGTGAACGCGGAGAAGCTGCGAATGCCGACGGCCCGGGCGGGGTGCACCTCGAAGAGGGTGCGCTTGCCGCGGCGGCCGAGGAACGCCTGGGCCACGCCGAGTTCCGACGTGCACGAGGACACGCCCCACCACGTCACGGTCCGGCCGAGCGGGTACTGCGCCCGCAGGTCCAGCGACACCCCACGCCACAGCGGCTTCTTGCGGGCCGGGAGGCGCGACACGGCCGAGAACAGGAGCCGCAGGTAAGGGAGGTACGGAACGATGCGGGTGCGGTCCGGATTGCGCAGGGTGGCGTTGATCTGCCGGTAGAACGCCGACTCGCAGGTGTAGAGGTAGAGGGCCGCGATCTCGTCGGCGGACAGGCCATCCACAGCACCGGCCGACTGCTTCTCGCCGAACCGGTACGACTGCTCCGTGTGCCAGTCCAGCCCTGACAGCAGCTTGGCCACCGGGGAGACGGCCTCGCGGAAGTCCATGAGCGGGGTGTCGAACACGCCGGTGATCGCCGGCAGGTCCAGGCCCTCGTCCTTGACGCTGGCGAGCCGTTCCAGGTAGAGCTTGTGCAGCTCCATCGTGGACGCGATGAACGCCCCCATCCGGTCGGCGGTGTCCGCGTCCGCCCCGCCCCCTTGCGCGGCGAGCTTGTTCCACCCCTTGCTGGGCAGCCAGTCGATCTCGTCGGCGCCGAGCGCCGCGAGTGCCGCGTTCACGTCGGCGAAGTGGGTCCCGTCGCAGAAGATGTCGCCCTGCGCCGCGGGATTGGGGTGGTCAATGTGCCGGACCTCGACCTCGGGGTACTTCTTCTGGAGCCGGAGTACGACCTCCTTCAGGCTGCGCGCGTGCGCCCCCCACCACGCGAACACCACGCCCCGGTCCGCCTCGTCGGCGTTCTGCTTGGCCCTGAGGATCTCCTCGACGAGCTTCTCGACGACCGGCCGCCAGAACGCGGTGTGCTGGTCGGTCCCCATGGCCCCGTCGCCGCTGGCGGTGAGCGCCGCGTTCAGCAGCAGCACGCCCTGCGTGAGCATCGCCTGGAACCACTCGGGCGGCTGCACGGTGTCATGCTGCTTCAGCAGCGCGCGGATGTCGGCGATCGGCGTCTTCTTGGGGATCCCGTGCTTCCACATCGCCGCCGCCTTGATGATGCAGCGGATGGTGATGACCTTGCCGAACTGGCTGTCGGCCCAGTCGTGGAAGGTGTTGTCGAACATCGCGATGCCGGTGGCGCTCTCGGCCCGCGGGTACGGGTTCTGGCCGAAGACGACGACCTTCCACTTGTGCGGCGGGTTGGGCTTGAGCGCCTGGAAGGTCAGTTCGCGGACGGGTACGACCTGGGGACTGCGGTTCGGGCCGATGAAGGTGGCGGCGGCCGGTTGCGCCTCGATGACCGGCTTCAGGAGCGGTAGCCACGGCTCGTCGCCGCCCTTGAAGAGGTCGGCCAAGGCCAGCGGGTCATCCGGGCCGGGCGAAGCGGCGACGCCATCGGGCGACGTGGGGCTGTCGTCGGGTGACGGTGAGGTGGGGGTGTTGGCGTCGCGCATCGATGGGCTCCCGGGTCGGCGAGGCGTGCCGGTGGCGGCACAGGGGACTGAGGTGGAGGCATTGTGCCGCGTGAAGATCCCGAATGTGATGCGTTCCGCATACGCGGAGATCATTCACACAACCCAGGCAAGATCCAGTTTTGTCGTTGTGGAGCTGTATGTTCGTTTCCGCTGGAAACGTCCCTCCCCCTCGCCTGGAGTGAGCCATGACCGTCGATCCCGTGCAGCCGCCGCTCAAGGTGGTCCTGGTGGACGTCAACGCGAAGGTGGTGCAAGAGTGGCTGGCCGCGTTCGCCGACACCCCTGAGGTCGAGATCCACAAGGGCTCGATCGTCTCCGAGCAGGCCGACGCCTGGGTCAGCCCGACCAACTCCCGCGGGCGGATGGACGGCGGGGTCGACGCGGTCATCAAGCGGCACCTCGGAGCTGGGATCCAGCTACGCGTCCAGCGGGCGATCCGCGACCGGTTCGACGGGTCGCTGCCGGTGGGCAGTGCCGTGTGCGTGCCGTCCGGGGCGACCAACCCGAAATTCCTGATCTCGACGCCGACGATGGTGCAGTCGGCGCAGGACGTGAGCGAGACGCTGAACGTGGCCATGGCGTGCGCCGCCGCGTTCCAGGCCATCCACATGCAGAACGAGAAGGAGCCGGGCAGCATCACGTCGGTCGCGCTGGTCGGCATGGGCGCGGCGACGGGCCAGGTGCCGCCGAAGGTGTGCGCCAACCTGATGTGGACCGGCTACACGCTGTTCAACGACTACCGCTTCGAGGACTACGACAACCTGCGCAGGACGATCCGCGAGCAGCTCGACGACATCGACAGCCACCCTGAGGAGCGGGTCCGGATCAAGCCGCCCACCGACAGCCCCCGCGGCTGACGCTGCGGCGAGGTCACTCCCAGACCGCGGACTCCGGGTCGACGCCGTGCGCCTTCGCGTTCGCGAAGATCACGTCGCGCAGCCAGGCGGCCAGACCCGGTGCGACCGCCTCGAAGTGCGCCGCGAACCCGGGATCGGCGGCGTACATCCGCCCTATGCACGCCTGCATCGAGTGCGTGCAGTCGAAGTACGTCGAGATCAGCGCGCGGTGGCGCTCGGCGAGGGCGTCGGCGTCGCCGGAGCCGGGCACGACGCCGGCGCGCATCGCGGCGGCGAGGTCGGCGTTCAGAGCTTCGGTCGTGGCCGCGATGCCCTTCCAGTCCTCCGGTGTCATCGCGGCGGCCCGCTCGGCGTACTGTGCCCACTGCACGGTGTCACCCCAGCGGTCCTCCGCCTCCTCGACCCAGGCGGGCTGCCAGTCGTCGCCGAAGATCTCCACCTGCTGCTCCGGGGTCAACCGGATCCCCTTCTTCGACGCCTCCAACATGCGGTCGACCGCGCTGACCATCTTCTGCAGCCGGGTGATGCGCTCCACGAGCTCTGACCGCTGCCGGCGCAGGTGGTCGCGCGCGTCGACGTCCGGGTCATCGAGGACCCGGCCGATCTCGGCGAGCGGGAACCCCAGCTCCCGGTAGACGAGGACTCGGTGGATCCGGGCGACGTCGTCGTCGGAGTAAACCCGGTATCCGGCCCAGGTGCGCCCACTCGGGCGTACGAGGCCGATCGTGTCCCAGTGGTGCAGCGTCTTCACGCTGACCCCGACGAGCGCGGCCGCCCGGCCAACGGTGAGGATGGCCATCAGCTCAGTATCGCTCACCCCGCCTGGGCCTCGATGCGCGCCGGCACCGGATCAGGGCCGGCGCCGCGCCGCGGGCAGGAGCGCCGGGCTGACCCATCCGTTGTCGGCGGGGTTGATGGTCACCCCGGGTGCCACGATCTCGTCGATGCGGTCCAGCACGTCGTCGGGCAGCTCGATGTCGGCGGCCGGCAGCTGGGACTCGAGGTGCTCCATCGTCCGAGGGCCGATGATCGCCGAGGTGATGGCGGGGTGGCGCAGGACGAACGCGATCGCCAGCTCCACCAGCGTCATCCCCGCCTTGTCGGCCAGCTCGGCGAGTTGTTCGGCGGCCTGCAGCTTGCGCTGGTTCTCCGGCAGCGACAGGTCGAACCGGTTGGCCAGGCGCCGGCGAGCCGCGGAGAACGGCGCCTCCGCGCCCGCGCCCGCGCGGTAGCGGCCGGTGAGCCAGCCGCCGGCCAGCGGGCTGTACGAAAGCACGCCCATGCCGTAGCGCGCGAGCGTCGGCAGCGTGTCGGCCTCGATCCCACGGGTGAGGATCGAGTACGGCGGCTGCTCGCACACGAACCGCTCACGGCCGCGCTCGCGTGCGGTCCACTGGGCCTCCACGATCGCCGAGACCGGCCAGGTCGAGTGGCCGACGTAGCGGACCTTGCCGGCCCGGACCAGGTCGGTGAGCGCGCCGAGGGTCTCGTCGATGTCCGTCTCGGTGTCGTACCGGTGGATCTGGTACAGGTCGATCCAGTCGGTGCCCAGCCGCCGCAGCGAGTTCTCGACCTCGCGGACGATCCAGCGGCGGGAGTTACCGCGCTGGTTGGGGTCCTCCCCCATGGGCATGTGGGCCTTGCTCGCGAGCACGACGTCGTCGCGCCGGCCGCCGGCGAGGGCCTTGCCCACGATGATCTCGGACTCGCCGTCGGAGTAGATGTCGGCGGTGTCGATGAAGTTGATCCCGGCATCCAGGGCACGGTGGATGATCCGGATGCTCTCGTCGTGATCCTTGGTGCCCCAGTCGCCGAACATCATGGCCCCGAGGCACAGCTTGCTGACCGAGACGCCGGTGCGTCCCAGACGTCGGTACTCCATGAATGGCTCCCTTCCGGTCGTCGACACTCACTGTGCCGTCGCCGGACGCCGCATGGGAGGGCGAGCTGTTCCGGGGTGTGGCAGGGCCCCCATTACGTCACATGCTGCAGGTAGGTGAGGACCGCCATCACCCGGCGGTTGTGGTCGTCGTCCGGCGGGAGGCCCAGCTTGGCGAAGATGTTGTTCGTGTGCTTGCCGACCGCCTTGTCCGTGACCTGGAAACGGGCGGCGATCGCGAGGTTGGACAGGCCCTCCGCCATCAGCGCCAGCACCTCCCGTTCCCGTGGCGTGAGCCCGCCCAGCGGCTCGTCCCGGCTGCGGCGGGTCAGCAGCTGCGAGACCACCTCGGGGTCCATGACGGTGCCGCCCGCGGCGACCTGGCGTACCGCGTCCACGAACCGGTCGACGTCGCCGACCCGGTCCTTGAGCAGGTAGCCCACGCCGCCGGACCGGTCGGAGAGCAGCTCGCGGGCGTACAGCTGCTCCACGTACTGGGAGAGGATCAGCACCGGCAGCCCCGGCACCAGGCGGCGGGCCTCCAGCGCGGTGCGCAGCCCCTCGTCGGAGTAGCCGGGCGGCAGCCGTACGTCGACCACGGCCACGTCCGGGCGGCCGCGGGTCAGCGCGTCCAGCAGCATCGGGCCGTTGTCGACCGCCGCGGCGACCTCGAAGCCGTTCGCCGTCAGCAGGCGGATCAGGCCGTCGCGGAGGAGGGCGAGGTCTTCGGCTATGACAACGCGCACGGGAGCTCCATGGTGAGTTCGGTCGGGCCGCCGGACGGGCTGCGCAGGACGAGCCGGCCGTCGAAGGCGGACAGGCGTCTGTCGATGCCGCGCAGGCCGGTGCCGGCGGCCCGGTCGGCTCCGCCGCGCCCGTCGTCGCGTACCGCCACGCGGAGCAGGCCGCCCGTGTGGGAGACCCGCAGCCACGCACGGGACGCGCAGCTGTGCCTGGCCACGTTGGTCAGCGCCTCGGCGGTGGCGAAGTAGACCGCGGACTCGACCGGCGCCTCCAGGCGGCCCGGCAGGTCGATCTCGACCTCGACCGGCACCGGGCACAGCAGCGCGGCGGCCTCGACCGCGCCGGCCAGGCCGCGGTCGGCCAGCACCGGAGGGTGGACGCCGCGCACCAGGTCGCGCAGGTCGGTCAGGGCCTGGCCGGCGACCTCCCGGGCCTCGTCGATCATCATCCGGACCTGGGCCGGATCGCGGAGGTCGCGGGCCAGCCCCAGGTTCATCCGGATCGCGATCAGCTTGGCCTGCGCGCCGTCGTGCAGGTCGCGTTCGATCCGGCGCAGCTCGGCCGCCTGCGCGTCGACCACCACGGCCCGCGACTCGGTCAGCTGCCTGATCCGCGCGGCCGGGGTCGCCTCCGGGAGGAGCAGCAGCGCCGACAGCCGCGCCTGTCCGGTTATGAGCAGGGGCAGGGCCATCAGGATGACGGCCGCGATGGCCGCGATGGAGACGCTGAGGGCGAACGTGTTCAGCGTGCTCGTCTCGATCACGCGTACCCGGAAGAACATGTAGTCGAAGGCGGCCAGCAGCCCCCAGACGACGAGCGCGGGGACCGGCCACGTGACGGCGTGCACGGCCAGCCAGGACAGCTCCCGCCAGGTGCCGGCCTCGTGCGGAGCGGGCCGCGGACCCGGGTCGAGCACGCGTCCCGTCCAGGCCCGCTGCACCCCGGCCAGGGACCGGACGAGCGCGAGCGCGCGGCGCAGCAGCGGCACGCCGAGCCCGGCCACCGGGACCAGCACGACGCTCACCAGCAGCATGCCGATCAGCGCCAGCGCGGCCACGCCCGTGGCGGCGTTCAGCAACAGCCCGCCACCGGCGGCGAACGCTCGGCGGATCCCGGTCACGCCTGCAGTCTGCCCGACGCGCGGCGTGCGGGCGGTAGGCCTGGACCTACCTCCGTGGTGGGCGCACCCCCATCGAGATCCGCCCGCCGGACCGGCAGGCTGGCGGCCGTCAGCCGGACGACCGGGGGGAGACCATGATCGAAGTGAGCGGACTGACCATGAGATACGGGGACAAGGTCGCCGTCGACGACCTGACGTTCACCGTGAAACCGGGGCTGGTGACCGGCTTCCTCGGCCCGAACGGCGCGGGCAAGTCCACCACCATGCGCGCCGTCCTCGGCCTGGAGGTCCCCACCGCCGGCAAGGCGCTGGTGAACGGCCACCCGTACGCGTCGCTGCGCCGGCCCATGCGCTCGATGGGGGCGCTGCTCGACGCCGGGGCGGTGCACGGGGGCCGCAGCGCGTACGCGCACCTCGCCTGTCTGGCCCGCAGCAACGGCATCGGCCGCGCCCGGGTGAGCGCCGTCCTCGACCAGGTCGGCCTGAACGCCGTCGCCGGCAAGCGGATCAGCGGATTCTCGCTCGGCATGCGGCAGCGCCTGGGGATAGGCGCGGCGCTCCTCGGGGACCCGGGGGTGCTGATGCTCGACGAGCCGCTGAACGGGCTGGACCCGGAGGGCATCCGCTGGCTCCGCGACCTGCTGCGCTCCCTCGCGGCCGAGGGCCGCACCGTGCTGCTGTCCAGCCATCTGATGAACGAGATGGCGCTCACCGCCGACCACGTCGTCGTCATCGGGCGGGGCCGGCTGATCGCCGACACCGACATGGAAGCCCTGGCCGGGCACTTCCAGCGCGACGTGCTGGTGCGTACGCCGCACCCGGAGCGGCTCGCCGGCGTCCTGCGCGCGCACGGGGCGGCGGTCACCTTCGAGGACGACGGCGCCCTGTCGGTGCACGACCTGGACGCGGCCCGGATCGGCGTGCTCGCGCTCTCCGAGGGGATCGCGCTCGCCGAGCTGTCGCCGCGTGGCGCGTCCCTGGAGGAGGCGTTCGTACGGCTCACCGAGGACAGCGCCGAGTACAGGGCGGGTGGCCGATGATCGACGTGATCGCCTCGGAGTGGCAGAAGCTCCGGTCCCTCCGCTCGAACCTCTACCTGCTGGCCTGCTCGGTGGCGGCCGTCCTGGCCTGCGCCGGGGTGGCGTTCATGATCGGGCGCGGGTTCGACAACCTGTCGCTCCATGAGCGGATGGCCTTCACCGGCAATGGGGACGGCCTCGGCAACGGGATCGCGGTCGCCTACTTCGTGTTCGCGACGCTGGGCGCCCTCGCGATCACCTCGGAGTACAGCACCGGGATGATCCAGACGAGTCTGGTGGCCGTGCCGCGCCGGCAGGCGCTGCTGCTGGCCAAGGTCCCGGGGCTGGCCGCGGTCGCGCTGGTGGCGGGGCAGGTCCTGGCGTTCGGCATGCACGCGGGGGCCATGATGGTGCTCGGCGACCGGGCCGGGCAGCTGCTCCGCGACGGGCAGACGCTGGGCACGCCGCTGTCGGATCCGGGCGTGCTCGCCTCGGTGGTGCTCGCCGGGCTGTCGATGGCGGCGGTCGCCCTGATCGGGCTCGGCGTCGGGGCCGCCGTCCGCTCCACCCCCGGCGCCCTGGTCGCGCTGATCGTGATCATCGTGGTGCTGCCGGTGGTGGCGAAGACGCTGCCCATGCCGCTGCGCGCCCAGGCCGCCTCGTTCATGATCGAGAACCTGCCGCTCCAGATCGCGGGGGTCGGCGGCGGGATCCTGCCGCCTGCCGCGGCGGCGGGACTGCTGGTCGCGTACGTGGTCACCGCGCTGACGGCGGGCGCGGTGACGATCGCGTTGAAGGGGCACAGGATCAAGGTGCTGGCGGTGGGAACGGCCGCCGCCGTCCTGGTGTCGGCGGTTCCCGCCGCCGCGGCCGGTTCGCCGGGCTCCGGCCCGTCGTCGCTGGCCTGGGCGGCCTGTAAGGACGCCTCCAAGGACATGCGGTGTGCCTCGATCGAGGTGCCCATGGACTGGGCCAGGCCGTCCGGGCGGAAGATCCGGCTGACCGTCGGCATGCTGCCCGCCACCGGCGCCGAACGCCGGATCGGCACGGTGTTCGCGGTCCCCGGCGGCCCCGGCGGCTCGGGCGTCAAGGACCTGAGCACTGCCGCGGGCAGCTTCGCCGAGCTGCGGAACCGTTTCGACGTGGTCAGCGTCGAGCCCCGCAACACCATCGACAAGGGCGTGCTGCCGTACGACTGCCTCGTCTCCGGTCCGTGGATCGCCCTGCCCGACACCCGCGCCGAGTACGCCGAGTTGGGCAGGCGCAACCGGGCGGCGGCGGAGCGATGCCGCGCCGCCGATCCCGAGTTCTTCGACCACATGGATTCGGCCTCCGTTGCGCGGGACATGGAGGCGATCCGCGTCGCGCTGGGCGAGGAGCAGCTGAGCTTCATCGCCAACTCCTACGGCGGCGTCCCCGCGATCGCCTACTCCCGGCTGTTCCCCGGCCGGGTGCGCGCGATGGTGTTCGACGGCCCGGCGAACCCCTATGAGGACCGCGCGCAGGGCAGGCTCCCCCATGAGGAATCCTTCGCCCGCTTCGCGGCCTGGTGCACGGCGACCACCGCCTGCGCGCTGCATGGCCAGGACGTCGGCGAGGTCTGGCGGGCGCTGGTGGCGCGGGCCGACCGCTCCCCTGTGCCGGTCAGGGGAGAGCGGACCGCCTACAGCGGGTTCGACATCAAGGAGGCCGCCGCCCCCAGCGTCATCTCACCGGGTCCGAAGCCCGAGTACTCCCGGTGGAAGGAGCTCGCCGAAGCGATCAAGCGGGCCGCCGCCGGTGACGCCTCAGGGTTCGCCGACTACGTCCGGCAGAGCACGAAAAGCCTGAAGGTCCCCTCGTACACCGGGGTGAACATGACCCACTGCCTCGACGGCATGGGATTCCGCGACTACGAGGAGTACCGGAAGAAGCGCCGCTTGGGTGAGCGCCTGCTGCCGAACCTCGCCGGGACCGAGCTCTGGCACCCGCTCGCCTGCGTCGGCTGGCCTGCCCCGGTCACCAACCCGCCCGTCCCGCTGCCTGCCAAGGGGCTGCCGCCCTACCTCGGCGTCGGCTCCTGGACGGACTTCGACGGGGCCGCGGACATCGTACGGCGGGTGCCCGGCTCGGCCGCGGTCCGCTATGAGGGGAACGGCCACGGCCTGTACAACAGCGGCGATTCCTGCATCATCGCCCACGTCAACCGCTATCTGACCAGCCTGCGCCTGCCCGCGCGGGGCACCGTCTGCCGGCCTCCGGCGTGAGCCTCAGAGCAGGCCCAGCTCGCCGAGGGGTTTGCGCCAGTAGTCCTCGTCGAGGGACCTGCTCTGGAGGAGGGCTTCGGTGTCGTCGTGGGTGCGGCCGAGGTCGGCGGTGACGTGCAGGATCCGGTTGAAGGCCCTGAACGCCTCGTCGTCGCCCGGCTTCATCTGGCAGCGGTGAATGCGCTCGTACCAGTACTTCTGCTCCTCCTCGATCCGCGGCAGGAGCTCGGCGCGGGTGAGGGTGCGTGCTTCCTCGACAGTGAGCCTCTCGAAGCCTGGCATGGCCTCATTGTGCCTGCGCTTCGGCTCTGGGCTGACAATCCCGCGAAACATTAACCCTCTGCACTAGTCTTGCCACCGTGAGTAACAGAGTCCTTCGGCGGATCGGGCGGCGCGGCGCGTCCCTGGCGTTCGTCGGCCTGTTATCTCTGGCCATCGCCGCCTCGCTGGCCTTCGCGCCGGCGAGCCAGCGTGCCACCCTCTCCTATGCCGTGCTGGCCTCCATCGCGCCGCTTGACGTCTGGGCGCTGCTCTGGCTCGCCACCGGCATGCTGTGCCTGGTGCAGATGTTCCTGCGCTCCGACCGGATGGCCTTCGCCGCCGCCACCGCGCTGGTCCTCCTGTACGGCCTGGTGTTCCTGGCCTCGACGTTCACCGGAGACAATCCGCGAGGCTGGGTCGGGGGTGCGGTGTGGCTGGCGTTCGGCGGCTGGATCACGCTGATCGCGACCTGGCCGGAGGCCGTCACGCTCGACCGGCTCCCGGGCTCCGGCTCGGCGGTGATCGTCGCCAACGCCGCCGGGATCATCCAGTCCTGGAATCCACAGGCCTCCACCATGTTCGGCTGGAGCACCGACGAGGCGGTCGGGCGGCCGTTGACGATGCTCATGCCGGCGCGCTTCCGCGACAGGCACGACATGGGGCTGACCAAGGTTCGCGTCAACGGCCACTCCGAGCTGGCCGGTCGGATCATTCCGCTGGTCGGCCTGCGCCGCGACGGCACGGAGTTCGCCATCGCGCTGACCGTCAACGCCTGGCACAGCGACGACGGGATCACGTACACCGGCGTGATACGCCCAGTGGAAGGAGGCCACGCTGACTGACATCCTCATCCAGGTCGCCGTCGGGATCGTCCCGCTCGGCGTGGCGTATCTGGCCTTCCGCTCCGCCACCGACGCCAACAAGAAGACCCAGCAGACCGCCATCCTCCAGGCCGAGCGCCAAGCCGAGTTAGAACGCTCCAAGGTGGACGCCGAGGCCTTCCTCAGAGCGAAGACGATCTACGAGGACGCGCTCAGCCAGATGGAGAAACAGCTGAGCAGGGTGCAGAATCAAGCCTCCCAGCTCAGCACCGACCTGATCGGCGAGCAGAGCACGACCACGGCGATGCGCGACCAGATCGGCCAGCTCCAGGCCCAGATCCGCGCGCTCGAACGCACCGTCGTCGCCCTGCGCGCCCAGCTCATCGCCGCGGGGATGGCTCCCGTGCCCACGTCCGAGGCCACCGGCCCCTACTTGCGCAGACGCCTGCTCGGCGAAGGATAGAAGACCGGCCCTCGGCGCTGACCGCCGACCATCTCAGGGCCGAACGATCGGGCTCCCCCCGCCCGCTTCCACCGCCACGCCCGCACCGCTTCCTCCGCCGCCCCTGTTGATCAGAGCCCGTGTGCCTCGGCCAGCAGTTCCGCCGAGCGCAGCCAGACCTTCCTGTCGGCGGCCGAGAAGGCGACGATCAGCTCATCGGCGTCGGCGAGCTTGGCGAACCGGTCGACATACTCCTTGACCTCCGCCGCGTCCCCGACCGCCGAATACTTGGCCATCTGCACGATCTGCTGCCCGGCCGGCGACTCGAGGATCATGTCCGCCTCCTCGGTTGTGAACGTGCGCCCCCGCCCCAGGAACCTGCTCACCCTCAGCCGCTTCGAGGCCAGGAACTCCTCCTGCGCCTCCTCCGACGTGTCCGCCGCGATCACGTTGAGCGCGGCGATGACATGGGGCCGGTCGAGCTGCGCCGACGGCTGGAAGTCACGCCGGTAGAGCGCCACTGCCTCCTCCAGGGCAGCCGGGGCGAAGTGCGAGGCGAAGGCGTACGGGAGCCCCAGCGCGGCGGCGAGCTGGGCCCCGAACAGCGAGGACCCGAGGACGTAGAGCGGGACGTTCGTGCCCTTGCCCGGCGTGGCGTCCACGCCCGGGATCCGGGACTCACCCGAGAGGTAGCCCTGCAGCTCCAGAACGTCCTGCGGGAACGTGTCGGCGGCCGACGGGGTGCGGCGCAGGGCTCGCATGGTCTGCTGGTCGCTGCCGGGCGCCCGGCCGAGGCCCAGATCGATGCGTCCCGGATGCAGGGTTTCGAGGGTGCCGAACTGCTCGGCGATGGTCAGCGGGGCGTGGTTCGGGAGCATGACGCCGCCCGCCCCGAGGCGGATCGTCCGGGTGTGGGCGGCGACGTGGGCGATGAGCACGCTGGTCGCCGAGGAGGCGATGCTGGCCATGTTGTGGTGCTCGGCGTACCAGATCCGCCGGTAGCCCAGATCCTCGGCCCGCTTGGCCAGGGCCACGCTGGCGGCGAAGCTGTCCGCCGCCGTCTCGCCCTCGCCGATGAACGCCAGATCAAGGATGGACAGCGGCAGAGTCATGAGTACGCGCCTTTCGCAGACCGGTTCGACCTGGCTGTGGACAACAGCCGCGAAGGCGTCGTTATTTCACCGATGGGCCCCTGGCGGGCCCAGGGGCCCATCGAGTCTCATGAGGCCGTACAGGTCACCGGTGTCGGGACGCCGTTCTGGCCGTTCCAGTTGGCGACGAAGCCGAACGTGGCGCTCGCCCCGGCCCCGAGGGCGCCGTTCCAGTTGAGGTTCGTCACGGTGACGGTGCCGCTGCCCGAGAGGTTGCCGTTCCAGAGCTGCGTGATCGTCTGCCCGTTCGGGAACGTCCAGCCGACCTTCCAGCCGGCGATGGCGGCCGAGCCCGTGTTCTTCACGGTGACCTCACCCTGGAAGCTGCCCTGCCACTGGCTCGTCACCTTGTACGTCGCCGCGCAGCCCGCGGGGCCGGTGGTCGGCGTCACGGTCGGCGTCACTGTGGGAGTGACCGTGGGTGTGACGGTCGGGCCGACGGTGGGCGGCGGGGCGGCGATGGCCAGGTCGTAGGCCCGCTGCGGCACGAACTGTCCCGCGGTCGCGATGCATCCGTCCGACTCGCCGGGCGGCTTGACCCAGAGGTAGGCGTCGACGGCCGAGTCACCCGTGTTCGTGGTGCTCCAGATGCCGGTGGCGCGGCCCGCCGGGTCGCACCACTCGCTGCCCTGCGGCCCGTTGCCGTTGCGGCTGGTGTCGACGACCGCCTTCAGCCTGGACACGCCGGTCGCCGCGATGATGCTCTTCGCGTACGACACCAGGCCCGAGGTGGCGCGGTAGTTGGAGGTGTTGACGGCGATGCCGTCGGCGCTGTTGGCCACGTCCGCGCCGGTCAGCCTGGACGCGGCCTCCGAGGGGGCCAACCAGGCGTCGTGTCCGATGTCGAAATAGACCTTGACCTGCGACGACGTCCCTCTGAGCTTCTTCCCGGCGTACGCCATCGACGCCTTGACCTCGGCCTGCTGCGAGGCGTTCATGCAGTTCGTCATGATCGCCAGCGCGTCCGGCTCCAGCACGACCGTGGCGCGCCGGCCGCCGAGACCGGCCGCGATCTGGTCGATCCAGGCCCGGTACGACGCGTGGTCCGGCGCGCCGCCCGCGCTGGCGCCGCCGCAGTCGCGGTTCGGCATGTCGTACACGACCATGATCGGGATCTTGCCCGCCGAGGCGGCGGCGCCGACGTACGCGTCGACCTGGCTGCGCACGGTGGCGGGGTTGTACGAGGCGAACCACCGGCCCTGGGGCACGGCGGCGATCCGGTCCCTGATCACCTGGGTGCGGCTGTCGTTGGGATTCGCGGCGACCCATTTGGCCGCGTTCGTCTGCGGATCCACGTAGAAAGCGGAGTCGGCGGCCTCGGCGGTGGACGAGGACAGGACGATCGCCCCCGCCGCGGCCATGGCGGCCGCCGAGAGGAGCACCGCCAGGACGGGCCTTGTGCGAGACATGAAATTCACTCCGTCCGTCATGTGGGAGCGCTCCCACCAGCTACCCGGATCGTAGGTAACCGTCAGTGCCCGCTCAAAGACATCCGATCGCTGCCATCAACGTCTTCCCAGGCCAGACCCTTGACAGGGGGTGAAACTTTCAGCGCAGACAGGCCTCGAAGACCGCGGTCAGGCGGTCGACGTCGGCCGGGCTGGGCGCCTCGGGGCCGAGGCGGCGGCGCATGGCGCCGATGCCGAGGAAGACCGCCGTGGCCATGCGGGCCCTGGCGTGGGCGTCCGGGCCGCCCAGCTGCTCCTCGAGCGGGTCGAGCAGCGCCGTGATCAGGCGCTCGCGGGCCACGGCCTGGATATCCGGATCGCCGGCGGAGCGTTCGAGGGTGCGCAGGATCGGGCTCTCCGGCGGGTGCTCCATGCGCTCGGCCGCATATTCCGCCAGGCGGCGCGGCAGGCTCCCGCGGTCGCCGCCGAACAGGTCCCTTATGGTCGGCTCCCCGTCCAGGACCGCGCCGAAGAGGCCGGCCTTGGAGCCGAAGTAGCGGCCGACCAGGGCGATGTTGGCGTCCGCGGCAGCGGCGATCATGCGAACGGTCACGCGTTCGTACCCCTGCTCGCCGAAGAGCGTGCGGGCCGCACGAAGGATCCGCTCGCGAGTGGCCTCGCGGTCGCGGGGCCTGGCCTCAGACAGCTGAGCATCCACACCCCGAACTCTACTGAACGCACCCCCCACTTGCCGCGCGGCTAGTAAACGGGCGTATACTCAAGTTCGCAAAACTGTAGTAAGGGGATGATGAAGCCTTGGTGGCGCATGCTCAGGCCGCAGCCCCCGCGAGGCGGCAGTACACCCACCGCGAAATCCTCGAGGTCATGTCCGGGCTGATGCTCGCCATGCTCACGTCGATGATCTCGACCTCGGTGGTGGGCACGGCGCTGCCGACGATCGTGGGTGAGCTGGGCGGTCAGGACCAGTACTCATGGGTCGCCTCCGCGACCATGCTGACCATGACGGTGTCCACGCCGTTGTGGGGCAAGCTGTCCGACGTGTTCGGGCGGAAGCTGCTCTTCCAGACCGCGCTCGGGCTGTTCGTCGCGGCCTCGCTGGTGGCCGGTCTGTCGCAGAACATGGGGCAGCTCATCGCGGCTCGGGCCGTGCAGGGCCTTGGTGTGGGTGGTCTGTCGGCACTCGCGCAGGTGATCCTGGGCGACATCGTGTCCCCCCGCGAGCGTGGCCGCTACTCCGGCTACATGGGGGCGGTCTTCGGGATCTCCACGGTCGCGGGGCCGCTGCTCGGCGGGTTCCTGGTGGACACCGACTGGCTCGGCTGGCGCTGGTGCTTCTACGTCGTGGTGCCGTTCGCCCTGGTGTCCTTCATTGTGATCCAGAAGGTCCTGAAACTGCCGAAGATCAAGCGGAGCACCTCGATCGACATCTGGGGCGCGACGACGATCACGGCCAGCGCGAGCGCGCTCATGCTGCTGCTGACGCTGGGCGGCGTCGAGTTCGAGTGGAACTCGGTGTGGACGTACTTCCTGGCGGCGCTCAGCCTGCTGATGCTGGCCCTGGCGGTGCTGTCGGAGCGGACCGCGCGCAACCCGATCCTGCCGCCGCGGCTGTTCCGCAACCGTACGTTCGTGCTCACCGGCCTCGCCTCGCTGTTCGTCGGCATGGCGATGTTCGGCGCGATGATCTACCTGCCGCAGTACCTGCAGATCGTCAAGGGCCTCAGCCCGACCGAGTCCGGCCTGATGACGCTGCCCATGGTGGTGGCGCTGTTCCTGGCCGGCGTGATCTCCGGGAAGATCGTCACCCAGACCGGCCGGTGGAAGATCTTCCCGGTCCTGGGCCTGCTGGTCGTGGCGGTCGGGCTGTTCCTGCTGTCCCGGCTGCACGTGGACTCCAGCGAATGGCTCATCGGCTTCGACGTGGCGGTGCTGGGCACCGGGCTCGGCCTGTCCATGCAGATGCTCATCCTGGCCGCCCAGAACGGCTCCGAACTGCGTGACATGGCCTCCACCACGTCCGGCGTGTCGTTCTTCCGCTCGCTGGGCGGCGCCGTCGGTGTGGCGGCCTTCGGCGCGATCCTGACGAACCGCCTGAAGGACGAGATAGCCGACATGCTCAGGGCCGCGCACATCGCGCTGCCCGGCGGCTCGAACGTCAAGCTCGGCAGCCCGAGCGCCATCCAGCAGCTGCCCACGCCGATCAAGAACATCGTGCTGGAGGCGTTCACCAGGGGCCTGGAGACGGTGTTCATGGTGGGCGTGCCCATCGCGCTGCTCGGGTTCGTGGCGACGATCTTCCTCAAGGAGCTGCCGCTGCGCGGCTCCTCGACGCCGGCTGCCCCGGCGCCGACGCCGCTGAGCAAGGACGACCTGGTCCTGGCCGGGCTGCTGCTCGAGCTGATCGCCCAGCGCGTCGAGCGGGCCAACGGCCAACCGTCCGCCCTGCTCACCGCGGTCGCCAGGATGGCGCCACCGGACGACCGCCCGGAAGGCGAGCGGGCCCGGTCCGTCGCCAAGAACGTGCTGCGGCCGACCTCGCGAGCCCTCATCGCGCAGGCCGCACCCCCGCAGAAAGACCTCGTATCAGGAGGAATCTCACAGTGATTCGCAAGTTCGTGGGCGCCGTCGCGGCCACCCTGGCCGTCCTGGCCGGGCTGTGGCTGATGATCGCCCCCTTCGCCCTGGGCTCCCAGCCGGAGGACGCCGACTGGACGAACACCACCCAGTCGGAGTTCTTCACCGGCCTCGGCGTGGCCGTCGTGGGGCTCATCGGCGCGATCTGCTTCGTGCTGGCCATCCACGAGGAGCTCGTCGTACGAGGCCTCGTGGCCGTCCGGCAGCGGCAGCCCGAGCCGGAGCCGGAGCCCGTGCCGGTCGCGCCCCAGGCGTCGTCCGCCGAGCTGGCGAGCCTGCTGGCACCCCTCGTCGAGGCGCTGCGCGAGGACATGAACAACTCGGGTGAGCACCGCCGTAACGGCAAGGCTTCCCTGGTCGGAGTGGAGGACAACCGATGAAGGCCAAGCTGGGCGTCTCCGCCCTCGTCCTGCTGTTCCTCGGTGGCCTGTGGCTGGTCACCGCGCCGTTCGCGGTCGGCTACCAGGGCAGGGGCGCGGCCTACGTCGACGCGACGGTCAACGACCTGTGGCTCGGGGGTTCGATCGCCGCGGTCTCGTTCGTGGCCCTGGCGATCTACGCGGCCGACGCCCTGCGCGAGCTGGCCCTCCGCGGCAAGCACGCCGACAGCTGACGAGACGTGCCGTGTTCGGCGGTGACACAGACCCCGGACGGGAGCCACTGACCGGCAGGCTCCCGGCCGGGCAGTTCGAGATCGGCAAGGACGGTGCCGGCCTGCTCGTGGTGGGCTTCGACGGATCGGGCCCGAGCCGCAACGCGCTCGCGTACGCGGCCGGGCTCGCCCGGCGGGACAACGCGGCGCTGCTCATCGCCTTCGTGGAATCCCTCAACAGCGCCGCGCTGTGGTTCTTCGCCGGGTCGCCGATCATTCCCGACGCGGCGGCCGACCTGACCGAGGATCTGCGGGACGAGCTGAGAGGCGCGGGCGTTCCGTGGCAGTTCGTCAGCATGCGCGGTGACGCGGCGCGCGAGCTGGAGACGCTGGCCAGCTCATACATGGCCGACGCCATCGTGGTGGGGCGCTCGCGTTCCTCCTGGCACGGCTCGGTGGCGGTCGGGCTGGCGAAACGGGCTCGCCGTACTGTGCTGATAGTGCCCTGAGCTGGTGGGATGTCGCATATGGTGGCGAGATGAAACGTGCTGCCGCCATGGCGTTCGTGGTGCTCGCGTCCGTTTCGTGCGGGACGAGCAAGCCTGCCGCCACCGGTTCCGTCCCTCAGGAGACCGCTCCCGCTTTCGAGAGCCTCGACTCGCCCACGCCCTCGCCGTCGCCCACCACGGGCGCGCCCGGCTCGACCGCCCCGCCGGCCTTCAGCGCCAAGATCTCGCGGCTCTCCCGCGAGCAGCTCCCGTACTCGTGGCGGCCCGGCTGCCCGGTCCACTACCGCGACCTGCGGCTGGTCACGATGACGTTCTGGGGCTTCGACGACAAGCCGCACACCGGGCAGCTGGTGGTGAACAAGGCGGTCACCGACGACATCGTGGCGGTCTTCAGGAAGCTGTACGGCTGGCGCTGGCCGATCGAGCGGATGAAGCTGGTGGACGCGTACAAGGGTGACGACTTCGACTCGATCGAGGCCAACAACACCTCGGCCTTCAATTGCCGCCAAGCGACCGGGTCCACTCATTGGTCCAAGCACGCCTACGGGCAAGCGATAGACGTCAATCCCATCCAGAACCCATATGTCACCGCAAGTGGTAGCACAGCGCACCAAGCATCCAAAAAGTTCACAAAACGCCCCATGAAGGGAAAGGGCGTAATAAATCCCGGCGACAAGGTAGTTAAGGCCTTTGACCAGGTCGGTTGGGAGTGGGGCGGCTACTGGTCAGGAGCCAAGGACCTGCAGCATTTCAGCAAGGGCGGAGGCTGAGAGAATCCCCCATGGCGGCTAAGGACGGCGACGGCTGGATCGAATGCTTGCAAGGCCACAGGCACTGGGGGCTGCACGGCGCCTCGGGGCTGCTCGTCGTCCACCATGACGAGCTCGGCACGCCGTACGTGCTCATGCAGAAACGCTCCTGGTGGAGCCACCACGGCGGCACCTGGGGGCTGCCGGGCGGGGCCCGCGACAGCCACGAGGACGCCGTCGCCTCCGCGCTGCGGGAGGCCCGCGAGGAGGCGGCGCTGGCCGGCGACGGGCTGCGGGTGCAGGGCGTCTACCGCGACGATCACGGCGGGTGGGCGTTCGAGACGGTGATCGCCGCGTCGTCCGAGCTGCTGGTCGCCGCACCCGCCAACGCGGAGAGCAGCGAGATGCGCTGGCTCCCGCTGCCGAAGGTGACCGACCGGAAGCTGCATCCCGGCTTCGCCGCCACCTGGGACGAGATCCAGGGGGAGATCAGGCCGGAGACCCTCGTGCTCGACGTGGCCAACATCGTGGGCGCGCGGGCCGAGCACGGCTGGTGGCGCGACCGGCTCGGCGCGGCGACCCGGCTGCTGGAGGCCGTGTCGCGGCTCAGACTGACGCATCCGGTGCTGGCGCAGTGGTATCCGCGCGTCGTGGCGGTCGTGGAGGGCGCCGCCAGGAGCGCGCCGGAGCCGCCGGGGGTTCAGGTGGTGGCGGCCACCGGGAGCGGCGACGACGCGATCGTCGACGTGGTACGCCTGGCCAAGCCGTGGGAACGAGTGCTCGTCGTCACCGCGGACCGGGGGCTGAAGGAACGCGTGCACGAGCTGGGCGCCGAGACCGTGGGCCCGAAGTGGCTGCTCTCGCAGCTGGCCGACTGACCTGCCTTCAGCGGCTGACCTGCTCACAGCGTTCCGCGGCGAGCACGGCGTCAGCGTTCCACGGCGAGTACGGCGTCAGCGTTCCGCGGCGAGCACGGCGTCGAAGGCCGCTTTCAGGCCCGTCACGTCGAGCACGCGCTGAAGCACGCCGTGGACTCCGACCAGGCGTAACCTACCGGCTTGGGCGGTAACCCGGCGCTGGTGCTCCACGAGCACCCACAGGCCGCTGGAGTCGCAGAACTCCAGCGCCTTCGCGTCGATGTCGACCCGCACGAGCCCTTCGGCGAGGAGCTTGCCCAGACACTCCTTGAGCTGCGGCGCGGTGAGCTTGTCCAGATCTCCGTCGAGGCGGACGAGCGCTGCCGATCGGCCGCGCTCCACCTCGACGTTGAGATCCGCCACCTCCTGAACGTACACCCCTGTCACCGCAGCCGCTATCGTGGTTTCCGCACAGGAGGGTTCGCATAGTGGACGAGTGCAGCCGCCTTGAAAGCGGCCAGGTCAGCGATGGCCTCGTGGGTTCGAATCCCACACCCTCCGCTCACTCCCCTCATTCGCGGATGCCCGCGAACCCGTCGCCCACGCAGGCGGCGAGCTGCAGGTAGGCGTCCCTGGTCGGCTCCTGCAGCCGGTCGAGGTCGATCTCCGCGCCCTCCTCCAGATGCGGGTCGTACGGCACCCGGACCACCGCGCGGCACCTGGCGGCGAAGTGGGCCTCCAGCTTCTTGATGTCCACCGCCGACTTCGAGCGTGGCCGCACGCTGCACAGCACCACGGTCGCGTTCTTCACCAGGTCGCCGTAGTGGTGGGCCTCCAGCCAGTCGAGCGTCGCGGAGGCCGCCCTGGCGCCGTCCACGGACGGGGAGCTGACCAGCACGATCTGGTCGGCCAGCCCGAGCACGCCGCCCATCGCGGAATGGAGCAGGCCGGTGCCGCAGTCGGTGATGCAGATCGAGTAGAAGTTCTCCAGCACCTGGGAGACGGCCTGGTAGTCGGCGCCGCTGAACGCCTCGGACACCGACGGGTCGCGGTCGGAGGCGAGCACCTCCAGCCGTGAGGGCGCCTGCGACGTGAACGCCCTGATGTCCACGTAGCGCTTGACCTGGTCACGCTCGTTGAGCAGGTCACGCACGGTGGCCGAGGTCTCCAGGACGAGCTTGTCGGACAGGGTGCCGCGGTCGGGGTTGGCGTCCACGGCGATGACCCGGTCGCCGCGGACCTGGGCCAGGGTGGCGCCGAGACCGACCGTGGTCGTGGTCTTGCCCACGCCGCCCTTCAGGCTCAGCACGGCCACGCGGTGGTGGCCGGCGGTGACCGGGGTGCGGGCCCTGCTCACCAGCTGGCGGCGGCGGCGGACCTCCGGGGGTTCGCCCGGCTTGATCCAGCCTCCCGACGCCTTGTAGACCAGGCGGCGCCAGCCCTTGGAGGGGGCGTTACGCCGTCCGCGTAGCAGGGACTCCGGGTCGAGGCTGTCGGCGGTCGGACGGCCGGTGATCGGCGGCCTGGGCGATGCGGTGAACACGGGGATCGGGGCAGGGCGGCGCCGCCGCTCCGCGGGCGGAGGGATCTCGCGCTCCGCGGGACGCCACTCGTGCTGCTCGGTCCGCTGCGGGGGCTCCTCCTGCTGAGCCGGATCCGACCAGGAGGGCCGCTCCTGCGGGGCCGGCTCGGACCGTTCCTGCTGGGCCGGCTCCGACCACGAGGACCTCTCCTGCGACGCCGGCTCCGACCACGAGGACCGTTCCTGCGGGGCCGGCTCGGACCACGAGGACCGCTCCTGCTGGGCCGGCTCCGACCACGAGGACCGCTCCTGCGGAGTCGGCTCCGACCACGAAGGCCGCTCCTCACGCCGCTCCTCAGGCTCCGCGGGCTCGGCCTTCGGCCACGACGGCTCCGCGTCCTTCGGCCATGACAGCTCGGCGTCCGTCGACCACGACGGCTCCGCGTTCTTCACCCACGGCGGCTCCGTGTGCTCGCCCTTGGGCCATGACGGCTCCGCGGGCTCGTCCTTCGGCCACGCGGGCTCGGCGCGCTCGTCCGCCGGCCGCTCCTGGGGCTCGGCTTCCTGCGTGGCGGCCGGCTCCGCCCACTTGGGCGGCTGGATCGTCGGGAGGGTGTCGAACGGCTCCGACCACTGCGGGCGCTCGGTCTTCGGAGAGGTTTCCTCGGAGACGGACTCGTCGTCCTTCTCCGTGGCAGGCTCGGCTTCCGCTCGGGCGCTCTCCTTCTCCGGCTCCTCGCGGGGCGGCTCAGGCGCCCGGGCCCACTCGGGCACGGACGACCAGGACGTGTCCTGTGTCTCCTGATCCGATGGCTCCGGCGGCCCCGACGGCTCGGGCGGGGTGAACGACAGCGCGTACGTGTCGGTGTCGTCGGGCCGCGGCAGCGGCTTCAACGGAGCGTGGAACGGATCCTCTTCGCGCGGGGCGCTCGGTGGGGCGGCCGGGGGCTCCTTCGTGGCCGCGCTGGCCGTGCCGAGCCACTCCGCGGCCTCCATCTCACCGTCGGGCAGGTCCTCGGCCGCCGCGGCGCCGTACACGGAGTCGACGGCCGCGCGGAACAGCGGCGGCGTCGGCGTGTCGGGCTGCGTGGGGACCATCCGCCACGGGTCCTGGGGGTACGGCGAGGCGACCGACTCGTCGGCAGCCGCGGTCGAGGCGCTCACAGAGACGGGGGCCTCCTCCGTCTCCTTGATCGCGTCGAGCCACGCCAGCTGCTCCTCGAGCGATTCCTCTCGATCGTGTCTTGCCACCGTGTTCCCCCTCGGGTGGGTCTAAAGGGGCAGCAAATACCTTGCAGATTAACGCCATGGGCAACCACACAGCTCGGCAACCCACAACTTCTTTGCCCGGCTACCGTAGTTCGCATGCGAGCCATTGAGATCGCCGAGCCGGGCGGACCAGAGGTACTTCAGTGGCGTGAGGTGCCGGATCCCCGGGTCGAGCGGGGAGAAGTCCTCATCGACGTGACCGCTTCGGCGGTCAATCGGGCCGATGTCCTGCAGCGGCAGGGGTTCTACGCACCTCCGCCCGGCGCGTCGCCGTACCCGGGGCTGGAGGTCTCCGGTGTGGTGGCCGAGGTCGGCGCGGACGTCGAGCAGTTCAAGCCTGGTGACCAGGTGTGCGCGCTGCTCGCGGGCGGCGGTTACGCTGAGCGCGTAGCCGTTCCGTGGGAGCAGGTCATGCCGGTGCCGGACGGCGTGCCGCTGGTGGAGGCCGCCGGGCTGCCGGAGGTGGCGTGCACGGTGTGGTCCAACGTCTTCATGGTCGGGCGGCTGCGCAGGGGCGAGACGCTGCTGGTGCACGGCGGGGCCAGCGGGATCGGCACGTTCGCCGTGCAGCTCGCCAAGGCGCTCGGCTCGCAGGTCGTCGCGACGGTCGGCTCGGCGGCCAAGGGCGAGCGGGTCAGGGAGCTGGGCGCGGACGAGGTCATCAACTACCGCGAGGAAGACTTCGCCGACAAAGTACGCGCGGACGTCATCCTCGACATCATGGGCGCCAAATACCTTGCCGGAAACGTCCGGGCGCTCCGCACCGGCGGCCGACTGGTGATCATCGGGCTGCAAGGCGGCCTCAAGGGTGAGATCGACCTGGGGGCCCTGCTCGCCAAGCGCGCCTCCGTGCACGCGACCGCGCTCCGCTCACGTCCGGTGGACGAGAAGGGGGCAATCGTCCGTAGTGTTGTGGACAACGTCTGGCCCCTGGTCAGCGCCGGGGCCGTGCGTCCTGTGGTGCACGCGAAACTACCGATGTCCGAGGCCGCCGAAGCCCACCGATTGTTGGATTCGGGGGAGCACGTCGGCAAGATCCTGCTAGTACGGTGAGTGTTATGAATGCTGAGGACAACAACACCCCTCACATCGTGGTGGTGGGCCCTGACTTCCAAGGTCAGGGCGATAGTGGCGAAGAGGATCGATCGGTCACCAACCTGGTCGAGCAGCCCGCCAAGGTGATGCGCATCGGCAGCATGATCCGGCAGCTCCTCGACGAGGTCCGGGCCGCGCCCCTCGACGAGGCCAGCCGCAAGCGGCTGAAGGACATCCACGCGTCCTCGATCAAGGAGCTCGAGGACGGCCTGGCTCCTGAGCTGGTCGACGAGTTGGAGCGGCTGTCCCTTCCGTTCACGGAGGAGAACGGCGCGCCGCCGAGCGAGGCGGAGCTGCGCATCGCGCACGCCCAGTTGGTCGGCTGGCTCGAAGGGTTGTTCCACGGCATCCAGACCACGCTGTTCGCGCAGCAGATGGCCGCGCGTGCCCAGCTGGAGCAGATGCGCAGGGCGCTGCCCGGCGTGCCGCAGGGGGACGACCAGCACCGCCCGCCCGGCGGCTCCGGCCCCTACCTGTAACGGGCGCGAGCGCCTGCTCCGGGCCGCCGCCGGCTATCCGTAGAGCCGCTCGATCACCTGAGCGACGCCGTCGTCGTCGTTGGCCGCGGTCACGTGGTCGACGGCCGCGAGCACGTCCGGATGTGCGTTCGCGACCGCGTACGACGTGCCTGCCCAGCCCAGCATGGGCAGGTCGTTCGGCATGTCACCGAACGCGATCACCTCCGAGGGCTTGATCTCGTGCTGCCCGGCGAGCGCCGCCAGCGCCGTGGCCTTCGTCACACCCTGGGCGCTCATCTCGATCAGGCCCCTGCGGCTGGAGTGGGTCGCGGTCACCAGATGCCCCACCAACCCCTCCACGGTGGCCTGCAGCTCGTCCGCGTCCATTCCGGGGTGCAGGGCCAGCAGCTTGGCGCACGGACGCGCCGTTACCGAGTCGACTCGTGCCGTTAGGGCCCCCCTGTCCAGGCCACCCAGGAGGAATTCTGACTCATGCGCAAAACCCGCTTCATACTCGACCGAAAATACGAGATCGGACACGTTCGCTCTTAGCTGATCCACGACTTCCTCGAGTACATCGACCGTGATCAGGTGAGATTCCACTATCTGTTCGGTATGGAGATCGTAGATCAGTGCCCCGTTCGCACAGATTGCGAGCCCACGGTGACGTACGGCACCCGCGACCCCGCCCATCCACCGGGGCGGACGCCCCGTCACGAACACGAGCACAGCACCGGATTCCTCGACTTTGCCGAAGGCTGCCACTGTGCGGGGAGACACGGTTCCGTCAGTACGCAACGCGGTGCCATCGAGGTCGGTGGCCACAAGACGGGGCGCGGGAAGGCTCTGCATAACAGGTTCCAGTTTGCCGGGTGATGCCGCCTGACAGAAATCTTCGTTGGTAGGGGAACACCAACGCGCCAGAATGGTGTTAGATGTGATGGCGTTGTATTAGCTGATCCCGTAGTGAAAACCAGCATGACTTTGTCTGAGCCACCCCGGGTGCTTGCTGTACGACACACCGGGACCCACGAGGTGTGGGTCCCATAGATTCACATCCTGAGGGAGAGCTTTTATGGCTCAGGGAACCGTCAAGTGGTTCAACGCCGAGAAGGGCTTCGGCTTCATCGCCCCGGACGGCGGTGCGCCGGACGTGTTCGTGCACTTCTCCGAGATTCAAGGCAGTGGCTACCGCAGCCTTGAAGACGGTCAGCGGGTCGAGTTCGAGATCACGCAGGGCCAGAAGGGGCCGCAGGCCTCCCAGGTCCGCGCCATCTGACCTTGTAGCGGCGAGACAGGCCGGGGTTCGCTTCCAGCGGGCCTCGGTCTTTTGCTTGTTCCGGGTTGGTCACGGCCGCGAACCTTCTGGGCTTCGCGGCCATCCACCCCTACATGAGGTACGCCTGGTTATGTCACCCCGTGACCGTTGCCGGGGTGTTCGTGCTCTTCATCAACGACCACCTGCTCAAGCAAGCCTGGCCCGGGCCGCTCACGGGCAAGCTCAGCGACGTGGCGGGGCTGGTCGTCGCCCCCGCGCTGGTGGCCCTGCTCTTCTGGCGCCGGGCCGATCTGGCGGCCACCGTGCTGACCGGGGTGCTCTTCACGCTCGTGAAAACCACGGAGACGGGCGCTGAGCTGGCTTCCCATGCCTGGACCCTTGTGGCGGGCCCATCGCGCGTCCTGGCCGATCCCACGGACCTTCTCGCCCTGCCCGCGCTCGCCCTGGCCTGGTGGGTACGCCGCCGCAGCCTGGAGTCGTACTCCGCGCGCTGGCGCGTGATCGTCACGATGCCGCTGGCCGTACTGGCGGTGACGGCCACATCGGCCGCGCCCCTGCCCCGCGCCAGCTCTGTCAATGTGGACGGGGACTCGATCGTCGTCCACGTGCGGGACGGCCTCACCCAGGTCTCCGACGACGGCGGGGTCACCTGGGAGGAGTACGGCGGTGCGCGGGAGAGCAGGCCGCTGCAGAGCGCCGCCTGCGTGCCCCGGCAGCCGACCCGGTGCTACCGGGTGGTGCCCGACCGGGTGGCCGTCGAGCAGTCCGACGACGGCGGCAAGACCTGGGGCCCCTCATGGGCGCTCACCGCGGACGACCGCGAGCGGCTCGCCCGGCGCTACCCGTCCTGGGCCGAACGGCACTCGATGGCGCTGGCCGTACAGGCCCGTCCGGGCGGGCACGTCGTGGTCGTCGCGAACGGCCTGGACGGGATCCTGGTCCGCGACGTGTCCGGCGAGTGGCGGCACGTCGGCTTGCCCGGCTCGCCGGAACCCACCGCGGTCGACCTGTCGCCGGAGCGCAACGTGGCGATCTTCCTGGCGGTGTGCATGCTGTTCGGCGGCGCCGCAGCGGGGTTGCAGCGCTACCAGCGCGCATACATCGGATTCGCCGCGGCCGCCAGCCTCGGTCTCTTCGCCGTGCTCAGCGGCCCCGCACCACTCTCCGTCGGCAAGACGGGCATGGACACGGCTGTGGCCCTGTTCGGCGTGCTCGCGATCCTGGTGGGCCCGGTGGTGTGCCTCGTGCTGGCGGGCGCCGGCCGCGCCCGGCCCACTCCCGCGGCCGTAGGGGTGCTGGCGGCCCCGCTCGTCTACCTGACCGTCTACACGCCCTTCTACGGCTGGTCGGAGGGCACCCCGGGCCCGTACTGGGTGGCCGTCGCCCTGGCCGTGCTGCTGACCGGCCTGGTCGTGCTCGGGGGCGCCGTCCTCATCAGGAACGACGCCCGCCGCGCTTACTTGGACGGCTCCAGCACGTCGAGGCCCACGTAGGGCCGCAGCGCCTCGGGAACCACCACGGAGCCGTCGGCCTGCTGGTGGTTCTCCAGGATGGCCACGATCCACCGGGTCGTGGCCAGCGTGCCGTTGAGCGTGGCCAGGTGCTGCGGCTTGCCGTCCTTGTCGCGGTAGCGGACGGCGAGCCGGCGGGCCTGGAACTCCGTGCAGTTGGAGGTCGAGGTCAGCTCGCGGTAGCGGCCCTGGGTCGGGATCCACGCCTCGCAGTCGAACTTGCGGGCCGCCGACATGCCGAGGTCCCCCGCCGCCGTGTCGATGATCCGGTACGGAACCTCGATCTTGGCCATCATCTCCTTCTCCCAGGCGAGCAGGCGAAGGTGCTCCTCGTGGGCGTCCTCAGGGCGCACGTACGAGAACATCTCGACCTTGTCGAACTGGTGGACGCGGATGATGCCCCTGGTGTCCTTGCCGTACGAGCCGGCCTCGCGGCGGAAGCACGACGACCAGCCCGCGTAGCGCAGCGGCAGGTCGCCGCCGTCGAGGATCTCCTGGGCGTGGTAGCCGGCCAGCGCGACCTCCGAGGTGCCGACCAGGTAGAGGTCGTCCTCGGGGAGGCGGTAGATCTCCTTGTCGTGGGCCACGTGGAAGCCGGTGCCCTGCATGGTCTCCGGCTTGACGAGCACCGGCGTGATCATCGGGGTGAACCCGGCCTCGATGGCCTGCTGCATGGCCATGTTGAGCAGGCCGAGCTGCAGGCGGGCGCCGACGCCCTTGAGGAAGAAGAACCGCGAGCCGGACACCTTGGCGCCCCGCTCCATGTCGATGGCGCCGAGCGCCTCGCCGAGCTCCAGATGGTCCTTGGGCTCGAAGTCGAACTGGCGCGGCTCGCCATGGGTCTCGAGGACCACGTAGTCGTCCTCGCCGCCCTCAGGCGCGCCCTCCTCGACGATGTTGGGCACCGCCTGGACGAGCTCGTCGAGCTCGCCCGTCAGCTTCTCCGCCTCGGCCTCGGCGGCCTTGACCTGGCTCGCGAGGTCCTTGGCCCGCTGGAGCAGCGCGGCCTTCTCCTCGCCCTGCGCCTTGGAGACCGACTTGCCCATGCTCTTCTGCTCGGCGCGCAGAGACTCGAACGAGGTCAGCGCGGATCGGCGGCGCTCGTCCAGGTCGAGCAGCGTGTCGACGACGGAGTCGTCCTCACCGCGGGCACGCTGCGACGCCCGTAGCCGGTCGGGATCCTCACGAAGGGTACGCAGGTCAATCACAAGCCAAAGGCTACCGGCGCGCGGCAGCAGCCCGCCCCAGTATTACCGCGTACACGCGGACTCGATCGGTCGTCGCCTCAGACCTGACCCGCGCCTACACGCCGACTCGGCCCGCCGTGGCCTCAGACCTGACCCGCGCGGACCCGGGCGAGCCAGCCGCCCGCCTCGGCGAACTCGGGATCCGACGTGCCGCGCTTGATCTGCGGCGCGATGCCGTCGGCACGCGGGTAGCTGCCGAGGAAACGCACCTCGCCGCAGATGCGGTGGAGCCCGGCGAGGGCCTCCCCGACCCGGGCGTCGGCCACGTGTCCCTCGAAGTCGAAGTGGAAGAAGTAGCGTCCGATGCCGTCACCGGTCGGCCGCGACTCGATGCGCGTCAGGTTGACCCCGCGTACGGAGAACTCCGTCAGCATCTCCAGCAGCGCGCCCGGGTGGTCGTCGGCGAGGAAGACGACCAGCGTGGTGCGGTCGGAGCCGGTCGGCTCGGTCAGCTGACCGGGCCGGGCCACCCGCACGAACCTGGTCACGGTGTCGGACCTGTCGCCGATGTCCGTGGCCAGCTCCACCAGCCCGTAGTGCTCGCCGGCGATGCGGGCGGCGATGGCGGCGTCGTACGGCGAGCCGGGCAGCGAGACCTCCTGGGCCGCCGCCGCGGTCGACGGCGCGGCCACCACGACGGCGTCGGGCAGCTCGCGCGCGATGAAGGCGCGGCACTGGGTGATGGCCGCGGGATGCGTGTAGACCCGCTTGATGTGGGGAATCTCGGTGCCGGGCCGGGCCAGCAGCGAGAACTGCACCGGCAGCAGCAGCTCGGCCGTGATCAGCAACGGCTCGCCCCACGCGAACTCGTCGAGCGTCGTGGTGATCGCGCCCTCGATGGAGTTCTCCAGCGGCACGACGGCGCCGTCGGCCTCGCCGCTGCGGGCGGCGTTGAGCGCGGCGGGCACGTTGGCGCAGGGCAGGCGCTCGGCCGTGGGGTCGAGGAGCCGCAGGGCCTCTTCGGTGAAGGTGCCTTCCGGTCCGAGATAGGCGAGTCTGGGCATGCATCCAGAGTATCCGCAGGTGGACGCGCCGCGCCCCTCTTTCGCCCAGGGAACTGCCCGCCTACAGCGGCCCGGCTGCTCAACGAGCACGATGCCCCCGGCCCGCGACATACCGGCCTACAGCGGGCCCGACGCCCGGGACAGGATCATCGGCCCGAGCCCCAGCCTGGCCGCCCGCACCGCCTCCTCCTCTTCGGGCGACAGCGGCTCCCGCCCTTTCCCGCCGACCACGGGCCGCACGTACGTACGGGTCTCGCTGCGCCCGTTGATCGAGGTCAGCACGATGCCGTCGCCCAGCCCGTTGATCATCGCCACCGAGAACGACAACCGCCCGGTCATCTCGGAGAGCGCGTCGTACCGGCAGACGGCCACATCCCTGATGGCCTTGAGATCGCCCATGCCCTCGCTGGTCTGCCGGGCGAGCATCCGCTGGCAGTCCTCCACCGCCGCTCTGGCCTGCCGGAGCGACAGATAACCGACGAACACGCCGCTGACCCCGGCGACGACGCCCACGATGACCCATGTGGTAACGAGCACGGCACAGAGGGTAATGGCTCGGTCATGCGATCTGGCGCCGTTTCGGCAACCAGGACACCAACAACCACACGAGGACCAGCGCGCCCAGCCCGAACCCGTTCTGAACGATCTTCCCCAGCACCAGGCTGACCCCCGGGATGTCGGCCGCCTTCAACGAGACGCCCCACCAGGGGATCGGCAGCACGTAATAGAGCCACACGCCCGCCGCCACCCGCAGCCGGACCGGATCGCGCCCGTCGCCCACGATCGCGCCGAGCACCACGACCACCCACGCGAGGTGGTGGATCCAGGCGACGGGCGAGAGCAGCACGGCCATGAGCCCGACGAGGGCGACCGCGGTGAGCTGGTCATTCGCCCGGTACGCCGCCCGCGCGCCGCGGAACCCGTACCACCCGACCACGGCCACGATCACCAGCCAGATCGCGTACGTCGCCGTCTCGGGCAGGTAGAGCCGGATCAGCATGCCGCGGATCGACTGGTTGGTGGTGCCCGCGTTCGAGCCGAGGCGGCCGGGATCGAGCAGCGCCGAGAACCAGAACTGCGACGCGTCCCGCGGGATCACCGCGAACGGCAGCAGCGTGAGCACCGCCGTCGTGAACGCCGCCATGAAGAACGTCCGCCACTGCCGCGTGACCAGCAGGTAGATCAGGAAGACGCCCGGGGTGAGCTTCACGGCCGTGGCCAGCCCGATCAGGAACCCCCGCGGCCACCAGGGCCGCTTGATCACGCAGTCGGCCAGGCACAACGCGACCAGCAGAATGTCCACCTGCCCGAACCGCACCTGGTCCCTGATCGGCATCAGGTACGTGCAGGCCACCATGAGCAGCGCGAACACCCAGGGCACGTACTTCCTGAGCGCCTGCCTGAACGACAGCCACACGGTCACGGCCAGCGCCGCGAATATCCCGGCCGTCCAGACCCACTGGGCCGTCCCCCACGACATCTCGGCCAGCGCCACCGCCAGCATCGCCGCGACGGGCGGATACGTGAACGGCAACAGCTGCGGGGCGGGTGTGACATAGTCGTACACCGGCCGGCCCTCGAGCAGCATCTGGCCCCCGGTACGGTAAACGTCCAGGTCGACCAGCCGCTGGTCATCCGGATTGGTGAGCCACACGACCACCAGGGGCGCCACGGCCGCCGCGACCACGAGCGCCACGACCGCCCACGCCCACCACTGCCGCCGTACCACTCGCACCTCGCCACTTGTCACGATGTGGCACGTTACCGTGGCTGTTGTTGATCGAGGGCAAACAATGGGGGTCCGTACATGCCACACGCCACGCCCAACCGGGACGGCGCCCACCCCACCCCCGCCCCAAGCACCACCGGACTGACGCCCACGCGCACAGCCGATGCCACCGCCCCCCGGCCCAGATCAGAACACCCCACCGCGGCACCACGTCAAACCCCGGTCACCCACGCCGCTACCAGGCCCACGCCCGCGCACGCCTCCGCCAGGTCGGTGCTCCAGCCCGCCTCCAAGGCAAGAGCACCCAAGCGCACCCGTGCGAGCAGGCGCGCTCTCGGCACCCTCGTCCTCACCCTCGTCCTGGCCACCGCAACCTGCCTCTCGCTGGCCCCATTTCCGGCCTCCGCCGCGACATCCCCCGGCACGTCCGCAAACCCATCCACCACCGCTGCACGGCAGCACCAGCAGTCCGCCCAAGGGCTCGATCAAGCCCACGTAGCCCTCATCGGCGTGCCCGGCCTCGAATGGAGCGACCTCAACCCATCCCGGACCCCCCACCTGTGGTCCCTCCTCAGCCAGGGCGCCTCCGCCTCCCTCTCCACGCGAGCCGTACCACCCCCGGACCGCGGCATCACCTGCCCCACAGCGGGCTGGCTGACCATCTCAGCAGGCCAGCGAGCCGGTACGGCAGGCAAGGGCTGCCTCCAACCCCCCACCCCCCAGCTCACCGGGGAAGCGGCCAAGATCCCGGACTGGCCCGCCCTGAGCGCGTACCAGTCCGAAACCGGGTTCGACGCCCAACTCGGCACGCTGGGCCAGCTGGTAACGGACAACGGAGGCAAGGTCGCCGCCATCGGCCCAGGCGCTGCACTGGCCGGAGCCGACAAGTCCGGAAATATCGCCAAATACGCCCCCACCCTTGACGCCGCCGGCGACCTGACCCCGTACAACCTGATCATCATGGAAGCCGCCGACCTGGCAACCGCCTGGACCGCGCAGCCATTGGACGAGTACAGCGTCCCCACCCCGCTGCCGTCCGCAGCCCGCCAGGCGGCCGCGACCAAGGCGGACCAGCAGATCGGCGCCCTGATCGCCAAACTGCCCCCCAACACCACCACCCTCGTGGCCGGCATCTCGGACGTGTCCCCCATCGCCCACCTCCACGTGGCGATCGCCAAGGGCCCGTCGCCGAACGGCCGACCGTACGACCACGGCTACCTCACGGCCACCTCCACCCGCCAGGACGCCCTGGTCACCATCACCGACCTCACCGCCACCGCCATCCAACTCCTGGGCCTCCCCGCCCCACGCCAAGTGGTCGGCCGCCCCTGGCAACCCAACGGCCCGACCGCCGCCACACCGGCCGAAACGGTGGCGGAACTGGCGGACGGGGACCTGGCGAGCCAGGTGCTCCGGGAGGTACGCGGCCCGTTCTTCGCCGTCCTCGTGACGGTCCAGCTCCTCTTCTACGCCTTCGCCGCCCTGGCCCTCCGCCGCCGCCGAGACACCACTTCCCCCACCCCTCCCGGCACCAGGCCCCCCTCCACCAACCCCCCACCCACCGAAGCCCTATCCACCAGCCCCCCACCCACCGAAGCCCTATCCACCAGCCCCCCACCCACCGAACCCTCGCCCAGCGCCTCCTCAATCACCGACCCCTCAGCCACCGAACCTCCATCCGCGGAATCCCCCTCCGCCGCCGAACACCCATCCACGTCACCCTCCGCCACCAACCTCCCGCCCACCGACCTCCCGCCCACCGGGCCCTCGTCCGCCGAACACCCATCCAGCGAGCCCTCGCCCACTGCGCAGGAAGGCACCTCAGCCCCCGGCACCCCAGGCGGCGATTTCGCGAGCAGCTCCAAGCTCCTCAAATCCGTCCAGATCGTCGCGGTGATCAGCGGAGCCATCCCCGTCTCCACCTTCCTGGCCCAACTGGTGCCCTGGTGGACCCTCCCCGTACCGATGCTGTCGGTGATCGTGACGATCGTGGCCATCGCCGGACTGATCACCGCCCTGGCCTTCGCCGGTCCGTGGCGGGCGCACGTGCTGGGCCCGCTCACCGTGGTCGCCGCCGTCACCTCCCTCGCGCTCCTCATCGACGTCATGACCGGCTCCAAGCTCCAGGTGAACGCGGTAACCGGCTACGAGCCCGTGACCGGAGGCCGCTTCTACGGCTTCAGCAACATCGCCTTCGCCGTCTACGCCACAGGCACCATCCTCGGACTCGCAGGCGTAGCGCAGTGGTTGCTCAGCAGAGGCGTGTCCAGGGTCGTGGTCGTGGCAGCTTGCGCCCTGTACGGGGGGCTTGCGGTCTTCGCGGATGGATGGCCTTCGTGGGGAGCTGACTTCGGCGGTGTACCGGCGTTCGTGATCGGCTTGGCGGTCTTCCTCATTCTGCTTTCCGGCAAACGCGTATCGCTGTTGAGACTCCTGCTCGTCGGCCTCGTGGGGGCCGCGTTCGTGGGCGCCCTCTCGGTGTTCGACTGGCTGCGCCCCGACTCCCAGCGCACCCACCTGGGCAACTTCGTCCAGCAGGTCATCGACGGCCAGGCGTGGACCGTCGTCGGGCGCAAGTTCAGCGCCATGATCGGCGTAACCGTCGGGAACTGGTCACTGACCCTCCTCTCCCTGGTCGCGCTGGCCTTCTTGTTCCTGATACTCGACCGGCCCTCGCGATGGGGCGCCTCCGCCCTCGGCCAGGCCTACCGCGTGGCCCCCACCCTCCGAGCCGGCCTGTTCGGCGCCCTCACGTGCGCCTTCGTCGGCTTCCTCATGAACGACTCCGGCATCGCCATCCCCGCCATGGCCCTCACGGTGGCCGTTCCGCTGACCCTGGCCGCCTGCGTCCGTGCCCTCCAGCTCACCACCGTCCCTATGGAGTGAGCATGAGTGGCACACGCTCAGCCGAACGCTCCGAACGGTGCTGAGCGTTCTGGTCGCCCACATACGCACCGCGCCCAGGCAGCACAAATCGCGTACGTGGCCCGTGGCCCAGGATGCGGGGCCCGGGATGCGGGGCCCTCACTCACGCAGGTGTCCGGTCCGGCCTGGACGGCCCGATGCCCCTGCCCATCGCTCCCGGTGAGCAGGGGGCGGTGGCGTCCGACTCCGGACCGGGTGCCCCTGGGCCCGTCTGCCGATCATCACGGCGGCTACCAGCACCAGCGCCAGCCTTACGATCCGCCCACCCGACACACGCCAGCAACGAGGGTCAGCCGGTAGGCAACGGCGTCCAGCAGGCACCAACCACCAGCACCCAAGCCCCACCCGGCCGACGCCAACGATCAGCGTTCACCCTGCCACGCGCCGCGCCCGAGCCGACGCCGATGGGAGGCGCTCGCGTCTGGCAGTTCGCCACGCCCAAAGGGCCAATGCCACCGTCAGGGCCAGCAGCACCCACGCGAGTTGAGGCCGGACCACCTCCCTGAGCCAATCGAGATCCTCTGGCTGCCCGTTCACTCTGGCCGGGAGGTATGCCAACGACAGGACCAGCAGATGGGCGACCACGAACCTGTCCACTGCGGAGGCCGCCACCAGTGCCAGCAATCCGAGGGCCAGTCCGTCGTACCAGGGCAGGATGTACGGCGTGGCGAATACGTAGGCGACCATCAGCCCGGCCGCCACGACCGGTGCTTCAAGCCCGCCGTTGCCGTGCGGCGCTGCCCAGCGGTTCGACCAGCGACCTGCGCCGTTACTCGTCCCACCTTTCGCGTCGTTGCTCGTCCCACTCCCTGGGTCGTTACTTGTCCCAGTTCCTGGGTCGCTACTCGGTCCACTTCCTGGGTCGGTACTCGGTCCACTTCCTGCGTCGTTACTCGGTCCGCTCCATGGGGCGTCACTCACCCGGCTCGTCGGGTGGTGGCTCGCTCCGCTCGAGGTGGCATTGCCTGGTCCACCTGCCGGTAGGTGGGTCACTGCGCTCGATGTGGCGCTGCTTGGCTCGCTGGCTGCCCGGTAGCTCGTTGTGGAGGTCGTGTGGTGGCCAGGTCCGCTCGATGGGAGGGGGGTTGCCTCGTTGCTCGGGGTGGGTGCTGGGGGGAGGCCGGGTTGGCGGGAGCGGGAGGCCAGGCGGAGCAGGGACCAGGCGAGGAGTGCGAGCACCAGGAGTGAGCCGATCTGGATCTCTCCTCGGTAGGCGCTGCCTGTGCCCACGATGGACTGAAGCCAGCCCTGGACGAGCTTCCAGAACGAGGCGTGGGAGATCGACTTGCTGGTGCGCGTCATCGGGGCGATCGCTTCCGGGCCGACGATCGCGTACCCGATGACCACTACGGCGAGTGCGCAGGCCGCCATGAGGGCCAGGCGAGCGGGGCGGCGTCGTAGCTCCCAGGCGGGGCCGAGGGCCACGAGGCCGGCATTGACCTTGATCGCCACTCCCAGCCCGAGCAGGGCCCCGGATCCGGTGGGGCGGCTTCTGGCCAGGAGGGCGGCGACCATGCAGGCGATGGCGAGGGTGTCCACGTGCATTCCTGCCACCAGCTGGTAGAGCAGGAGGGGGTTGGCCGTCCACAGGAGGGCGGCGCGCAGGCGTCTGGTCGGGTCGTCTCTGGTGAAGCGGTCGATGAGCAGGCCCGTCGCTATGAACGCGGCGGCGTTGAACAGGGCCAGCACGAATATCGTCAGGCGGAGGGAGTCGCCGCCGATCCAGCTCGCCACCGCTTGTACGGCCGTGGCCACCGGGCCGTACACGCTCGGCTCTTCGCGCCAGGGCTCCTCGACCGCGTCCGCGATGGGGTCGCCTGGCAGGTCCACCGCGCCATGGGTGTACGGGCTGAGGCCCAGTGTCACCATGCGGCCGTAGGCGGCGTAGTTGAGGTGGTCGCCGGAGCCGGATGGTGGTAGGAACGCCAGGATTGCGGCGGCTGCGCAGCCGATCAGGACGAGGAGGCGGGCGTTCGGCAGCCTCCAAAACTTGCCCGACAGTGCCCCACGCGGGGCATTTGTCCCCGTCGCGTCGGTCCCGGGCCCGGCTGTCCCCGGCGCAGGGGGTTGCGGCACGTCGGTCCCCGTCATGTCGGTCAGAGGACCGGCTGCTCCCGGCGCAGGTGGCTGCGGCTCATCGGGTTGCGTCGGAGTTGGCTGTGGGGAAGTGGTGTGGTCCGGGCTGGTGGGCGGTGGGGTGGCTGTGGGTGTAGCTGGGGTGTCTGGGGCGGCTGTAGGTGGAGTGGGTGTGGCTGGGGTGTCTGGGGCGGCTGTAGGCGGAGTGGGTGTGGGTGGGTGGGGGAGGTTTGGGGGGCGGGTCAGGGTGAGGGCGGTCAGGAGGCCGAGGCCGCCCAGGGTGATCGCGGCGGCGGCGAAGGCGATCACCAGGTAAGGGTTGGGGTGGACGTCGAGAGAGTACGGCGGCTGCCAGCTGGGGCCGGTCAGCGCGGGCACCATCGGGGATGGGCCGAGGAGGCCTATGGTGATCGTCAGCAGGATCGAGGCGCCGATCGCCGCCGTGGCCAGCCCTGCGAGCCGGCCCCGTGCCTTTTCGTGCCGCTTCTCCGAAGTCACCGGCAAATTCCAGCACACTCGCGAGGGGGCTTCGGCCGGACGGGACCTTCCTGTGGATAACCGGGATCAGGCTGTGGGGCCCTGTGGAGGGGAAGGCCGCCGTCCTGGTCCGAGGAGGGAAAACGGCTTTGTGGTCGTCCCCAGGTGTGGAGATGGTCAGCGATTGGGGCGGACTTTGTTGAGGTTTTGGGCGATTAGCGGCTCTCGCGTGGCTAGCGCAAGGGCCACGTCCCGGAGTTGGATCGCTCGATGGAGCTGGGCTCGCCAGTCCGTCCCCGTGGCACGGTGGGCCATGTCGACCTCGACCTCCACGATCCGGTACCCCTTGTGGAGCAGGTCGATCGTCAGCGCCGTCTCCACCCCGAACCCGTGCGCCAGCGGACGGGCCGCCTCGAAAGCGGCTCTGGTGAGGCAGCGCTGGCCGTTGAGCGGCTGGGCGGCTTCGAAGCCGGTGGCGCGGCGGATGCCTTCCTTCGACAGGCGTACGACCAGGCCGTGGCCGCCCAGCTTCACCCTGGTCGTGAAGACTGCGATGGTCATGTCGGCCTTGCCCGCGCGTACGGGCTCGATGAGGGGTGCGGCGGCGTGAGCCGTCTCGCCCAGGTCGGCGTCGAGGAAGAGCAGGTGGCGGGGGGTGGCATTCTCGTCGAGGAGACGGACGGCCTCTGCGCCGGTCTCCATCGCGGCGGCCTTGCCCCTGTTGCGGCTGTGGCGCACCACCCTGGCGCCGGCCGCGCGAGCCACCCTGCCGGTCTGGTCCCGCGAGCCGTCGTCCACGACCACGACCAGGTCCACGCCTGGCAGGGCCGCGGCAGCCGTGACGGTGGCCGCGATGCGGTCGGCTTCGTTGGCGGCCGGGATGATGACCGCTGTGTCGCCGCTGCTGCTCACCGAGCGCCACCTCCGCACACGACGCTTCCGTTTCTCCTCAGCCGAGCGCCGGGGCCGGGAACGACGTCCGGGCCGTAGCCGGCGACTCGACCCGGGCCGTGACTCGCGACCCGACTCGGGCCGTTATTGCCACCGTAGCCGACGTTCCAGCCACGGTCGGTACGGCAGCGGCAGCACGGCACGTTGTGAGGCGGTTGCAACGTGCCGCGCATGGTGGCATTCACCGCCACCGTCACCATCTCGTGCAGGGCGGCTGTTTGCGAGGCCGCGTGCAGGGCCTCGTGCCGGAGCGCATGCACGACCTCAGGCAGGGCCTCATGCAGAGGCGGGAGTGCTGCCACGAGTGACGTCCCCTGCGCAGGCTGAGGCACAGCCGTCCTGCATGTCCCATGTGCTGCTGTAGCGCAGGACGTCTCGGCAGGTCGCGGTGCTAATGTCCCGCGCGACGGCGACGCGCCCGCAGGACGCGCTGCTGAGGTCCTGCGCGGCATGTCCCCAGGTCGCATTGCCCGAGTCCGGCGCGACACGTTCTCAGAGCGCGCCGCAGGTGCCCGGTGTGCTGCATGCGCGAGCAGCGGCGCCGCTGTCCAGCGCGCCGCCCCTGCGGACAGGGTCGAGGCGACCCCGCTCTGTACGTCCTCGGATCCGAGCACGGATCCCGTCATGAGCCCTCGGTTATGAGGAACTCCTGCGGCACCTCGTCGTACACGGTGAACACCGAGTCGAGCCCGGTGACCTGCAGGATCTTGCGGACCGCAGGACGTGGGGCGGCCACGTCGAGCGCCCCTCCCTGCTCCTTCATCCGCTTGAGCGCAGACAGCAGGACGTTCATCCCCGTGGAGTCGCAGAAATCCACGGCGGACATGTCGATGACCACTCGGCTGGGCCCTTCCTGCAGCAGCCGAGTGAACTCGGACTGCAGGTGAGGCGCCGTATAGAGGTCGATTTCCCCGGTGATGGCAACCAGTGCGCACCCGGCATGTGATCGAGTCGAGACCTTGAGCTCCACATGGGCAGGCTAGCGGCGCGGAGGCTTCCGGTCACGTTGTCACGCCGATAGGGCAACCACAGGTTTTTGTCCTCCGTTTGGGCTCCATGGAAACGGAGAGTACGCGAAGCTTGACAGCGTGACACCGGACACGGCACGACTTCACGGCGAAGGAGGGGCAGGGGCACGACAGACGGGTCCCGCGACGATGAAAGCAGAAAAACCTGAAGACCCTCAGCGTCAAGGGCTCCGAGAGCGCCTGGAGAACATCCTCATCCGCACGGAGAAGGCCACCTCGTGGCATGACGAAGCAGAGCGCCTCCGCAGCCTGGTGAACCGCGAAGGCTACGTCCCCATCCGCACCCGGCTCGCGATCGAGGACCTTGACTTCCTGGGCGGTGCCCGGGCTGATCTGCTCAGGTTCTTGGAGCTCGGGCTGAGGTTGCTCGAGCTTCACCAGCCGAGGGACGCGGGAGGCATCACCAGCGACGCCGCCCATCCGATCCTGCGGTGCCGGAGCTGCATGTGGCGCTGGCCCTGCCCGACATTTCGAGCGATGTCGGAGTCGTTCGGCGCCTCGAGAGATCCGGCCGAGCCGGAGCTCCCGGAGAACGTCTGAGGGCCGCGCCGGGAGGCCGATACCAGGAGCGCCCCAGCGCCACGCGTCACGAGGCTGGTGGGGGGCGCACGAGCCGCCGTACAGCAGGAGGCAGCCGAGGAGCCCGGTCAGGAACGAGCGGGCCGGTCAGCCGGCGACCAGGGGGAGCCGGATCTCGAACCGGCACCCCGGCCCGTCGTTGACCACCCCGATCACCCCGTCGTGCGCCTCCACGATCCCTTGCGCGATGGCGAGCCCCAGCCCCGCCCCGCCGTCGGCCGTAGGGGTACGAGCGGCCTCCCCCCGGAAGGCAACCTCGAACACCCGGGGCAGGTCCTCCTCAGGAATCCCCCCGCAGCAGTCCGCAACCGACAGACAAGCCATCCCCTCCTCATCCACCCCGGCCCGCAGCACCACGGTCCGGTCCGACGGCGTGTGCCGGATGGCGTTGATCACGAGGTTCCGCAGGGCCCGCCCCAACGCCCCCGCGTCGGCCTCCACCGGCAGGGACGCCGACGCCTCGGCCGTCAGGACCACCCCCTTGGCCCTGGCCAGCGGCTCGGCCCCGGCGACGGTGTCGGCCACGAGGTCGGCCAGCCCGATGCGCGAACGCGACAGCCGCAGCGCCCCCGCGTGGATCCGCGACAGCTCGAACAGGTCGTCCACCATCCCCGAGAGCCGTTCCACCTCCAGCTTGATCTGGGCGTGGTAGCGCGCGACCGTGAGCGGGTCGGACACCACCCCGTCCTCCAGCGCCTCGACCATGGCCCGCATCCCGGCCAGCGGCGTACGGAGATCGTGGCTCACCCACGCGACGAGCTCCCGCCGCGCCCCTTCGAGGGCCCTTTCCCGCGCGTACGCCTCCTCCAGGGTGTTCGCGATGGTCTGGAGCTCGGCCGGCAGCCCCCGGGGCGCGGTGAACGGCACGTCGCGTACGGCGGCCACCAGCCGCCGGCTCTCCGCGACCACCCGCCTGGCCAGCACGAACGCCACCCCGAGCCCCACCAGCCCGCCCACGGCCACCACGCTCAGCACGAAGTCCTTGACGGGACCCTCGATGATCATCTTCATGATGATCGCCACGACCCCGACCAGCGTGGCCGCCACGGCGACCACCACGACCACGGCCATCATCACCCCGATGGACCTGGTGCGCAGCCGCCACATCACCCCGATGCCCAGCAGCGCGACCACGAGCCCGAGCCCGGCCGCCACCGCCACGACCATGGGCAGGTCACCGGGCTGCGGCATCAGGAACCGCCCTCCATCGGCTCATACCGGTATCCGACCCCCCACACCGTGACGATCCTCCGCGGCTCGGTCGGATCCGGCTCGATCTTCTCCCGCAGCCGCCTGACGTGCACGGTCACGGTGGAGGAGTCGCCGAACGACCACCCCCACACCTGGTTCAGCAGCGCGGAGCGGCTGAAGGCCTGCCGCGGGTTGCGCATGAGGTGCGCCAGCAGATCGAACTCCCGCGCCGTCAGCATCACCTCGTCCCCCCGCAGCCGAACCTCGTGCGCCCCCACGTCCACCACCAGATCCCCGTCGCGCAGCACCCCGGTGCCGCCGGTGACGGACGCACCCCGCGCCCGCCGCAGCACCGACTGCACGCGCAGCGCGAGCTCACGCGGGCTGAACGGCTTGGTCACATAGTCGTCGGCCCCCGTCTCCAGCCCGACCACCCGGTCGATCTCCTCGCCGAGCGCGGTCAGCATGATCACCGGTACGGGCCAGCGCTCCCTGAGCTTCCTGCACACCTGCAGCCCGTCGAGCTTGGGCAGCATCAGGTCCAGCACCATGAGGTCGGGCGGATGGGCCAGCGCCCTGCGCAGCGCCTCCGCCCCGTCGCCGACGCATTCGACCTCGTGACCGTCGCGCTCCAGATAGCGCGCGACGACCTCGGAAACGGTCGGATCATCATCGACCACCAGGATGCGCGTGTTCACGACTTCACGGTACGGCCGGGGAACACGTAAGTGTCAGGGACGTCATTGCTTCGTAAGCCTCGCGGATCATGTCCGGAGGACGTACGGTTGCTGCATGGGTAGAGTCGTGATGCTTGTGCTGGGGACCCTGCTGGGTCTCTTCGTGCTGTTCAATTTCCTGCTGCCGATGCTGGTAGGCCTGGTCAAGATCGCTTTGATCATCGGGGTGATCGCTCTGCTCGTCTTCGTCGCGGTCACCGTGGTGGGCAAGTCCTCCCGATCGCATTGACGTTCTTCCTGTTCGACCCGTGGCTGGTCGGGATCACCATGCTGGCGATCCTGCTGCTGGCCACGTGGGCAGCCACGTTTCTGCCCATCCTCAGTGGAGGGCCGCCGAGCTTTCCGCTGAGTTACGCGCGCCGTACCGCCTTCCAGCGGCAGCGCGACCCTGACGCGGCCGGTCGCTCGCGTCCACGAGCCCCTTAGGCACGCCCCGCTTCATCGTCAAGCGGGGCTCCTCGTACGAGTGAGCCCTTTTCCCTCATCTCACTCCAAGTAGGGCTCATGATCGATTCTCTTGTCACGTTCGTCATCAGCATGTCCGGGGGCAGTGCCGCGCTGGGCATCGTGCTGTTCACTCTGGCCGTACGGCTCCTGCTGCTGCCCCTGAACGTCCGCCAGTCCCGGACCATGAAGCTCCGCCAGCGGCTCGCCCCCAAGCTGCGCGAGCTCCAGAAGCGCCACGCGCGCAACCCCGAGCGGCTGGCCAAGGAGACCTCGGCGCTGTTCGCCAAGGAAGGCACTTCGCCATTCGCCGGGTTCTTGCCGATGCTGGGGCAGTTTCCGTTCATGTGGCTGATGTACCGGGTGGCCACGCATCCGACCGCGCTGGCCGGACATACCCTTTTCGGCGCTCCGCTGGGTCAGCAGGTCGCCGGGGCGGTGGCCAATTTCGGTCTGGTCAGTGCGCCGGTTTTGGTCTTTGTATTGGTCATCGCGTTGGTTGCGGTGGTGGCATGGTTCTCCGCCAGGAACATCAAGGTGACCGAGGACCAGCCGGACTGGCTGAAGCGACTCCTGCCATGGATGCCGTACGGCTCCGTGCTCGCCACGCTGGTGCTCCCGCTCGCGGCCGGGCTCTACCTGCTCGTGTCCATGGCATGGGCCACGACCGAGCGGGCGGTGCTGGCTAGCCGGCCTCTCTGAGGGCTGTGACCTGCCCGTTCATCGACCCGCAAGGAGCGGGCAGGATGGCCCACACCGTGGTCGTGTCACCGTCGTGCCGGACCCCCCAGCTCTCCGCCACGTACTCCACGATGCCGAGCCCCCGGCCCCCGAGCGACGACAGGGTCGGGCGGCCCGCGCGCGGCTCGGTCGCCGCACCCCCGTCGCTCACCGCCACTTCGATGTGATCGTCACTCCGAAGCCACGCCACTCTCACCATCCCCGACGGAAGGGGATGCGCGTGCCTCAGCGCGTTGCTCAGCAGCTCGCTCACCACGAGCACCGCGTCATCGATCGCCGTCGAAAAAACCCCGCTGTCCTGCAGCTCAGTGCTCAGGCGCTGGCGGGCGACGGCGACGCTGGACGGCGCGTACGGCAGCAGCACCACGCTTGACACACCCACCTCCCCGTTCCCTGTGCCCCCCGCGGGAACACTCCCCGGTACGACCGAAATGCCCCGTTACTCGATCCCAGAAACCGCATCTCGATCACAGCTTGTACACATTGGACGATAGATCAGCTCAACTGTGACCACCTCGTTACCGCCTCGGTGTGTCGGATCCGATAGTGAAACTAGGCCCCCGACGCTCGCAGTTCGAGACGCATCCGTGTGCCGCCTCCGGGTCTCGGGTGCGCGCTCACGTCTCCGCCTTGGGCCCTGGCGAGGCTGCGGACTATGTAGAGACCGAGCCCCACTCCACCAAACCGTCTCCGGTCGCCGCTGTCCACCTGGACGAACCTCTCAAAGATCCTCTCTCGGTCAGTAGGGGCGATACCGACCCCTTCATCGTCCACGACCACGACGACGTTGTCGGCCTCGGCCCAGGCCTCCACGCTGATCAGCCCGCCCTTGGGCGAGTACTTGAACGCGTTCTCCAGCAGCTGCCCCAGCACGATGTCCGTGGCCAGGGCGTCCCCCAGCACGTTCGGCAGCCCGTCCTGGATGACCACCTCGACCCGGTGCTTGTCCGACAGCGCGGGCAGCCCGAGCGTGGCCGCGTCGATCCGCTCGGCCAGGTCGAAGTCCTCGATCCGCACCTTGAGCTCGTCGGCCCCCGCCCTGGCCCCGAGCAGCAGGTGGTCCATGAGCTCGCCCAGCGACCTGGCCCGCTCGGAGATCGTGTGCACGGCCGAGCGGCGTTCGGGGTCGCTCATCTTGTCCCAGCGCCGGTCGAGCGTGCTGGCGAACCCGCGCACGATCGTGATCGGCGTACGCAGCTCGTGGCTGGTCGTGGCCAGGAACAGGTCCTTGGCCTCCTCGAGCTCCTTGGCCGTGGTCACGTCGCGGAAGTCGATGACCACCTCGCCGGTCTCCTCGATCTGCGCGCTCACCACGTCCAGCCACCGCCCGGTCTCCATCTGGAACGTGACCTTCTCGCCCGGCTTGGGCAGCGGGAACGGCGGCGGCCCGCCGATGACGGCGTCGGCCGGGAACGCGGTGAGCTCGGCGGCGGCCGGGTTCCACCGGACGACCCGCCCCGATCCGTCGAGCACGGCGATGCCGTCGGCGCTGGCGTCGAAGACGGCCTGCTCGTGCGCCCGCTGCCGCACCGCCTCCTGGTAGGCCACCGCGTTGCCGACGGCGATGCCCGCGTGGCCGGCCAGGAGCTCCAGCAGCTCCAGTTCGAGGTGTCCGGGTGTGCTCTGGGCGAACAGCGCGTACAGGGCCCCGTACGGGCGCCCTCCGACCGCGGCAAGGCCCAGTGCGATCGTGTGCAGCCCCTTCAGCCGGGCCCAGACCAGGTCCTCGAGCCCGTTCGACTCCAGCATGACGGTCTTGCCGGTGCGTAAGAGCTTGTCGACGAGGCTCGTGCGCAGGTCCGTGGTGGTGCCCCTGATGGCCTCCGGCAGCTGGTACGTGCTGACCAGCCGTAACCGTTCACCCTCGATCAGCACGAACCCGCCCGCGTCCGCCCCGGTGAGCTCCGTGAGGCTGGCCGAGATCCGGTCGAGCACGGCCGACAGCTCCAGCTCGGAGTTGATGTCGCCGACCACGTCGGTGAGCCGGCGCACCAGCCTGGCCCGGCGCGCCATGCGGTCCTTCGCCACCTGGTCGGCCCGCGCGAGGTGGTGCACGCAGACGTACCCGGCCACGGAGCTGCCCAGGCGCAGCGCGCTGATGTCGACGCGCACGTCGAGCACGGTCCCGTCGTCGCGTAGGCGCTTGGTGCGGACCGAGACCTGGCCGCCGGTGCGCACGCGTTCGAGCACGGCGTTGTGCTCGGCGGTCAGCTCGCCCGGCACGATCGGCGCCCGGCGCCCGAGCATCTCCTCCGCCGTCCACCCGAACAGCCGTTCGGCCGCCTCGTTCCAGACCAGTACGCTCTGATCACGGTCGACGACCACGACGGCGTTGGGCGAACCGGCGAGGGCAGCGCGAGCTATTTCGTCGTCACTACCGGCCCATTCGTCCCCCACTCCTCCATAGTGCACGTGGCGTGGTGAGTGCGTCGGGCGATCCGTCCGATACGCTGCGGTCACGGTGATTCTCGGCGGCGGGAGGCTGGCGGCATGTCGAGCAACGATCTCGATGCCCTGTTGCGCGTGACCTCCAGCACCTATCGAGGTGATGCGCCTCCTGACATCGCCTTCGGCCCCTATGACGGGGCCGTCGGCAGGCTGATGCTCGCGGTCACCGGCAAGGGCATCGCGGCGTGCAGCTTCGAGCCGGAAAACGCCGTGTACGAGCTGCTCACGAGACACGTGGGCAGGTTCATCGGGCCGGATCCGCGCCGGCTCGACCCGGTGCGCAGGGAGCTGGACGCCTACTTCTCCGGCCGTCTGCGCGCGTTCACCACGCCCGTCGACCTGGCGCTGGCGACGTCCTTCGCCCGCACGGTGCTGCAGAAGACGATGGCGGTCCGGTACGGCACCACCACGACGCTGGAGGAGATCGGCGCGAGCATCGGCAGGCCGCGCGCGCTGCGGGCGATCGGCAACGCGCTGGCCTCCAACCCCGTGTGCGTGATCGTGCCGTGCCACCGGGTGGTGCGTGAGGACGGCGCGCTCGGCGACTACGCGGGCGGCGCGGCCGCCAAGCAGCACCTGCTCAACGTCGAAAGGCGCGCGTCGACCAGCTGATCAGCAGGGTGACCAGCACGGCGACGACGGCCGCGCCGAGCGCCCCGTTCATCCACGGCTGCCGGGTGAAGCCGATGGCGTCGCGGACCTGCTGCCAGAAGCCGTCCCATGGCTTGAGCGTGGGCGTGGAGGTCGTCAGCCAGTACGCCACGAAGCCGAGGGCCCACGGCACCAGCCTCGACCAGCGCGAGGGCGCGTTCTCCGCGGTGTTCCAGCTCCGCGAGCCGCCGAGCACGAAGTAGTCCACGGCCAGCACCGCGAACATCGGCACGAACACCGCCCCGATCACCCCCAGGAACGCCCCGTACGAGTTGACGTCCACGACCAGGGCGATCGCGACGCTCAGCACGCCGATGGCGACGGAGAAGACGCGCCGGTCCACCCGCGGCATCAGGTTCTGCAGCGAGACCGTGGTGGAGTAGACGTTGGCGAACGACTGGTCGGTCTCCCGCAGCACCAGGATCGCGAAGAACAGCGCGCCCAGCGGCACCGCCACGAACGGCCCGAACACCGAGGTCCCGTCGGCCGCCACCTTGTCCGCCCCCGCCAGGGCCACCGCGAACACGCCCAGGCCGAGGCAGGCCACCTGAGCCAGCGTGTAGCCGCCGACCACGCCGGTGAACGCGGCCCTGCTCGACCTGGAGTGCCGGGCGAAGTCGGCCGCCATCGGCACCCACGACACCGACAGCGCGATCACGTAGTCCACGGCCGGGGCGAACGCCGTCCAGGACCCGCCGGTGTGCGCGGGCGCCCTGGTGAGGAAGAACCAGGCGAACCACACCATCGACACGATCACGCCGATGGTGACGTACCGCCGCAGCAGCCTGACGGACCCGAGCGGCCAGATCGTGAGCGCGGTGGTCAGCGCCCCCGCCGCGATCACCCACACCTGGTACGGGACGGCGCCGAAGATCGCGCTGGCCGCCTTGGCGATCACCCACAGCTCGAACGCGGCCCAGCCGAGCATCTGGACGATGTTCAGCACCGTGGGGACGTACGAGATCCGCGCCCCGAACAGGCCCCGCAGCAGCACCATCGCGGGCTGCCCCGTCTGGGTGCCCGGAACGGCGGACAGGCCCATCATGGCGGTGCCGATCAGGCTGCCGACCACAGTCGCCAGGAGAGCGGCGGTGAGGCTGAGCGGAGCGTCGGGCAGGGGTTTGAGCAGGAGCAGCGCGCTGGAGAAGCCCAGGAGGCTGACTCCGAGGTTCGCCCAGAGCGCGCCCTGATCGAGCACGCCCAGGGTCTTCGGCGGCCTGCCTTCAAGAGTCAGCGGAACTTCGTCGACGACATGCGTCATCGCACACTCCCTACGCCGGCATTACCCGGACAGGTTCAGGCGGTCGGCAGCGGATCTATGGCTGCCCTCTCAGCCCGGCGCACCCCGAGCTCCCGCGACAATCTGCAGTTGGCGCCCTCATCATGCCTCAGCGACGGCGAAACCGCCACAGTGGGGCCTTTTTACGCCACGAACGGCTGCTGCCCGGTCTCGCTGACCATCGGGCGGCTCGCGAACTCCCACGACTGCATGCCACCGCCGACGTTGACGGCGTCGCGCCCGAGCTGGTTGAGCCAGGCCGCGACCTGAAGGGACCGGCCGCCCACCCGGCAGACGACGTAGACCGTGCGGTCGCCGGGCACCTCGTCGACCCGCCCCTGTATCTGGGTCATGGGGATGTGCACGGCCTCCGGGGCGTGCCCCGCGACCCATTCGTCCTGCTCACGGACGTCGAGCAGGTAAGCGTCTGCCGGAACGGCACTGGCCTCGATCTCAGGAACGGTCATGACTCCATCATCTCGCGCCTGGCGTCGTAGGCCGCACGCGCCGCGGCGATCTCCTCCTGGTGCGTCTCCGTCCAGGTGACCAGCGACTTGATGGTCTCGTGCAGCGTACGGCCGAGCGGCGTGAGCGCGTAGTCCACCCTGGGCGGCACGACGGGGTGGACCGTGCGGCTGACCAGGCCGTCGCGCTCCAGCTGGCGCAGGGTCACGCTGAGCATGCGCTGGCTGACGCCGTCGATCTCGCGGCGGAGCTGGGTGAAGCGCAGGCTCTGGCAGTCGAGCAGGGCGATCACGAGCAGCGACCACTTGTCGGCGATGCGGTCGAGGATCTGGCGCACCTCGCAGTCCTCGCGCGTGTCCCACTGGCGCACGTCGTAGTCGTCGAGCGGTTCCACAGTGCCTTCTTCCGTCGAGCTCACTTGAGAAGGCGGGACAGCCGGCGGTCGGCGAGGGGCTTGCCGCCGGTCTGGCAGGTGGGGCAGTACTGCAGCGAGGAGTCCGCGAAGGACACCTCGCGGATCGTGTCGCCGCAGACGTCGCACGGCTGCCCGGCCCGGTTGTGGACCCGCAGTCCCGACTTCTTCTCCGCCTTGAGGTCCTTGGCCGCCAGCCCGTGCGCCCGCTCCACCGCCTCCCCCAGGGTGGCGATGATGGCCTCGTGCAGGTCGGCGATCTGCGCGTCCGTCAGCGTGGCCGCGATCTTGAAGGGGGACATCCTGGCCGCGTGCAGCACCTCGTCCGAGTACGCGTTCCCGATGCCGGCGATGATCTTCTGGTCGCGCAGCAGCCCCTTGATCTGGGTGCGGTTGCCGCCCACGATGCGCTTGAGCGCGTCGACGGTGAAGGACTCGTCGAGGGGGTCGGGGCCGAGTGCGGCGACGCCGGGGACGTCGTCCGGGTTCTTGGTGACGTAGACGGCCAGGCGCTTCTGCGTCCCGGCCTCCGTCAGCTCGAACCCGGGCGCCAGGCCCTCCTCGTCGGGCGCCAGCCGGACCCGTACCGCGAGCGGGCCCTTGCCGGGACGTACGGGCTTCGCGCCCGACAGGTCGTCGCGCCAGCGCAGCCACCCCGCCCGGGCCAGGTGGATGACCAGGTGGAGGCCGTCGCAGTCGAGGTCGAGGAACTTGCCGTGCCTCGACACCCCGGTGATGGTCAGCCCGCCGAGCGCGGTCACCGGCGGGTCGAACGTCTTGAGCGCCTGGATGGCCACCACGTCGATCCCCAGGACCGTGCGGCCCACGGCCCGTTCGCGCAGGAAATGGGTGAGCGACTCCACTTCGGGAAGTTCCGGCATGTCCCCAGGGTACGTGCGCGTCCGGCCGTCCACAGCCTGTGGACGGCTACGGCACGCTCCAGAAGGCCAGCTCGTGCGCCATCCCCTCGGCGAACAGCTCCTCGGCCCGCGCCGGGTCCGGCGCGGCCTCGTCGATCATCTGCGCGATCCGCGCGGTGAGCGCCGCGAAGGCCGGATCCGCGTACGTGTCCACCCACGCCCGATATCTCGACTCAGCAGGGGAAATTTCCGCCAATATCTGTCCGAGACTCGAATATCCCCACATACACGGATAAAGCGCCGCCAGCCCCTCCCCGTACGACGCCGCCGACTCCAGCAGGAACGCCGTGTACGCCGCGCACGCCGGCCCCTTCACCGCCCCCTCCAGATCGGCGCCGAACTCCGCCGACAACGACCTGTGCAGGCTCAACTCGTCGTGGTACGTGGTGTGCGCCAGGTCCACCAGATCACCCAGATGCCCGTCGGGCGACTGCCAGGCCAGCCGCGCGAACACCCGTACGTAGTCGAGCAGGAACAGGTAGTCCTGCTCCAGCCACGACCTGAACACCGCCTCGGGCAGGTCGCCACGCGCGATGCCGGCCACGGTCGGATGCTCGAGCTGAGCCCGGAGCAGCGGGCGGCCGACGGCGTGCAACTTCTCCGAGATAGTCATGGCTGGGAGGTTAGTGTCGAAGCATGACTGTGACGATCGCCGAAGAGCTCCTCCTGCTCGCCCACGACGACGAGAAGGGCACGCCGCTCGTCGCCGGGACCCAGCTCGACCCGGCCCTCGCCGGCGCGCTCCTCGCCGAGCTGGCCGTCAACGGCCGGCTGGAGCTGTCGGACAAGAAGGTGACGGTCATGGACCCGTCCCCGCTCGGCGACTCCGAGCTGGACGCCACGTGGCCCGCATCGCCGAGGAGGGCAAGGAGCGCAAGCCCGCCTGGTGGGTCCAGCGGCTGCAGTCGGCCAAGCTGCGCAGGCGCCTGCTCACCAGGCTGGCGGAGTCGGGCGTGCTGACCGAGCAGCGCGGCAAGGTGCTGGGCATCTTCCCCACGACGCGCTGGCCCGAGGCCGACCCCGATGTGGAGGCCGCGGTCAGGGACCGGGTGACCAGTGCGCTGGCGGGCGCCGACCCCGACGCCCGCACGGCCGTCCTGATCGCCATCGCGCACGCGGCCAAGCTCGACCGCAAGGCCTTCCCCGAGGCGAGCAGGCAGCGCGTCAAGGAGATCGCGGAGGGCGCCTGGACGGCCGACGCGGTCGCCCAGACCATCGCCGCTATCAACGCGGTCATGATCACGACGATCACCGCGGCGACCGTCGCCGCGACGACCTCCGCTACCGGGTGAGCCGCGCTAGTTGCCGGTGTCGATGACGTCCTTGGGCACCGGCTTGTCCTCCTTCAGGGCGTTGAAGAGGGCCAGCGCCTTGGGCCGGTCCGACTTGATCGCTTCGCCGCCGTCCGCGAGCCGCTCGGTGCCGCCGAACGGGACCACCGTCGTCACCGGGCTGTCGCCCATCGCCAGTCCCAGCGACAGCAGGTCGAAGGCGCCCGTGCCGCCGTCGACCGAGACGGCGTCGGTGGCGCTCATCGCCAGCGGGATCGACGTGAACGGGTTGATCAGCACTCCGGGGCTGGCCGCCTTCTTCACGACCGCGCCCAGGAACTGCCGCTGCCGCTTGGTCCGCTCGAAGTCGGGCAGCGCGCCGCCCTTGCGGGTCCGTACGTACCCCAGGGCCTGGGCGCCGTTGAGCACCTGCGTGCCCTTCTTCAGCTTGAGCCCGGCCTTCGGGTCGTCCACGGCGGCCCGTACGTTGATCTCGACGCCTCCGATGGCGTCCACGATGCCGACGAACCCGGCGAACCCGATCTCCATGTAGTGGTCGATGTACACGCCCGTGACCGACTCCACGGTGCGGACCAGCAGCTGCGGCCCGCCGTTGTAGGCGGCGTTGAGCTTGTCGCGCCTCTTGCCCGGGACGTCGACGGCCAGGTCGCGCGGGAGGCTGACCAGCGTCGGCTTGTCGCTGCCCTCGGGGATGTGCAGCAGCATCATCGAGTCCGTACGGTTCCCGCCGGTCGCCCGGCCCGTGGCGAGCTTCTTGCGCTCAGCAGCCGACAGGCCCTTGCGGCTGTCGGAGCCGACGAGCAGCCAGTTGGTGCCAGGGGTGTCGGCGGGACGGCCCTGATAGTCGTCGAGCACGCCGTCGATGCCCGCGATCCGGGAGTTGATCCAGAAGAGCATGCCCACGCCCGCCACCAGCAGCACGACCAGGAGCCCGCCGACGATCTTCAGGATCGTCTTGCCGGACACCCGCCTGCGGGGCTTCGACGGGTCCGAGGGGCCGCTCCTCGACCGCAGCGGCTTGACCGGAGCGCCGCCACCGCCGGAGCGCGCCCGGCCGTACACGCGCGAGCGACCCTGGGGCGGCTCGTCCGGGGCGGAGCCGGGAGAGGCGGCGCCTGACCCCGGCTCGGGGTACTGCGGGGCCACAGGCAGCTTGTGCGTGGGCGCGCCCGGCCCCCCAGGGGGCGCGGACGGGACCTGGTGGGCCGGCGCGCCCCCGGCGCGCAGGCCGTCACCTGGCCTCGGCGGCAGCGGGCGGCCGTCGCCTGGTGAGCGCATGGCCCGCGTACGGTCGTCCTCAGACACTTCGCCTTCTTCCCTTCGGTATGTCATAAACGCTACGTCGAACCCCTTACCAGTGAAGACACTCGGCCAAGGTTTTCCCATGGAAAAGTACGCAGAACCAGGGAAGAGTCACCACGGAAACATAGATGCCACCAGCATCGTTACGGTTATGGACGACCTCTATCGAAGGGAAGATCGTGTCCGCTCCGGACCCGTGGAGTCTTTGCCCGTGCGCCAGCACGGGTTCCTCTGAGAGCTCACCATGGTGAGCGCCTATCTGGGCCTGCTGGCCCTCATCCTCCTCACGGCGGCGACCGGCTACTTCGTCGCTCAGGAGTTCGCCTTCGTGGCCGCCGACCGCGCCCTGCTCCGCGAGCAGGCGGCGGCGGGTGACCAGGCCGCCGAAAAAGCGCTCCAGGTCACGTCCCGCCTCTCCTTCATGCTCTCCGGCGCACAGCTCGGCATCACCGTTACCGCACTGCTGGTCGGCTTCCTGGCCGAGCCCGCGATCGCCACGATCGTACGACCATGGCTGGCGGACACCGGACTGTCCGACACCGTGATCACCGGACTTTCGGTCGCCATCGGGGTCTTCGTGGCGACCGTGGTCCAGATGGTCCTGGGCGAGCTCGCGCCCAAGAACCTGGGCATCGCCAGACCGGAGCCGGTGGCCAAGTTCCTGGCGAGCTCGACGCTGGTCTACCTGGCCGTGGTGGGCCCGGTGGTCAAGCTGTTCGACTCGGCGGCGACGGGCCTGCTCAGGCGCGTGGGCATCGAGCCGGTGGAGGAGGTGGAGCACGGCGCGACGCCGGAGGAGCTCTCCCGCATCATCGAGGAGTCGACCATGGCGGGCGAACTCCCTCCGAGACTCTCCGACCTGCTGGAACGGGCCCTGGAGTTCGGCGACCGCACGGCGGAGGAGATCATGGTCCCCCGCCCGCGCGTCGTCGTGCTGCGCTCCGAACAGCCCATCTCGGACCTGATCGAGATCATGCGCAGCTGCGGCCACTCCCGCTACCCGGTCATCAACGAGGACGGCGACGTCATCGGCGTGACGGGCGTACGCGAGCTCCTCTCGTCGGGCCTGCAGGAGGGCGAGATGGCGAGCATCACCCGCCCGGCCCTGCTGGTCCCGGACTCGGTCCCGCTCCCCGCCGTGCTCGACCGGATGCGCGTGGCCAAGGACGACATCGCCTGCGTCATCGACGAGTACGGCGGCCTGGCCGGCGTGATCACGGTCGAGGACCTGGCCGAGGAGCTGGTCGGCGAGCTGGTCGACGAGAACGACCCGGAGCCGGCCGGCGTGGTCGAGCACCCGGGCGGCATCTGGGAGGTCCCGGGCAGGCTGCGGCTCGACGAGGTCGAGCGCGCCACGGGCGTCGCGCTCCCGGAGAGCGACGACTACGACACCCTCGCGGGCCTCGTCCTGGCCAAGCTCGGCAGGATGCCCGACGAGGGCGACACGGTGACGGTGCCGATCGAACAGGACACCGACCCCTTCGCAGAGGACGAGCAGGAACACCTGGCAGAGCTGACAGTGATATCTCTCAACCGCAGAGTGCCCGAGTGGGTCCGCGTGGCCCCGGTCCAGCACGCGGAGGCGGCCCGATGACCATGCTCGTCGTCAGCCTCGCCCTGCTGGTCTTCAACGCGCTGTTCGTGGCCGCGGAGTTCGCCTTCGTCTCCGCCAGGCGCCACCGCCTGGAGGAGATCGCCTCCCGCAACAACCGCCTGATCAGGCTGGCGGCCAGGTCGGCGGTCGGCGGCACCAAGCAGCTCTCCCTCATGCTGGCGGGCGCCCAGCTGGGCATCACGCTGTGCACCCTGGGCCTTGGCCAGGTGACGGAGCCCGCGATCGAGCACACCCTGGAGCCGGTCTTCGCCGCCCTCGGCGTCCCGGAGGGCCTGCGCATGCCCATCGCTCTGACGATCGCCCTGGCCCTGGTGACCTTCGTCCACATGGTGGTGGGCGAGATGGCGCCGAAGTCGTGGGCCCTGACCCACCCGGAACGCTCGGCCCTGCTGCTGACCGTCCCCTTCCGCGCCTTCACCTGGGTGATGCGCCCGCTCCTGTCGTCCCTGAACGGCCTGACCAACCTCATCCTGCGCCTGTTCGGCGTCCAGCCCAGGAACGAGCTGGCCACCACGAGAACCCCCCGCCAGCTGGCCATGCTGGTGGGCGAGTCAGGCCGCATGGGCCTCCTGGACCGCGACGAACACGACCTCCTGACCCGCGCCCTCCGCCTGGACGACGAGGGCATAGAACGCCTGATGATCCCCATAGGCCAAGCGGTCATGGTCCCACCCCAGGCAAACGCAGAGGAGATCAAGGAAGCAGCGGCAAAGAGCGGCCACCTCAGACTCCTGGTAGGCACGCCAGGAAACGTAAGAGGCGCCCTCCACGCCAGAGACGCCCTCCTACAGCCGGCAAGCAAGGCAGAAGCCCTCTGCCGCCCGCTGCCAAAGCTCCCTTGCGTAACCCAGGTCCCAGAGGCGGTAACGGCCCTACAGGAGGCAAGAGCCCACCTGGCACTGGTGACAGCTCAACCTGGCGACGTAATCGGCATGGTGAGCCTCACAGACCTCCTGGGCGAACTCCTGGACACCAGAACTCTAGTCACTGTGACGTAAAACACACCGACAAGTCACCCGAAAGCAGGTTGCAACCAAACGGGCGTACCGTCAAAACACGGCACGCCCGTTACCAACAGGTTCTTGAAAAGAGAGACGCCCCCTCTTGCGATCCATCAAACACTTCGCCAGTGTGGGTCTGCCATGACAGAAGACAGAAGACGCCAGCGGCGATGGAGGGTCTGGGAGCCCACTCCCAGACAGGGGGGCCCGGGGGACCTCCCCCGGAAAACGCTGGGGGTCCGGGGGTTATCCCCCGGAGTAAATGACGAGGGGACCCACGGAAGCAAGCCAAAAGCTTGCGACCAAGAGTCCCCAGTCACCGAGTGGGCGAGGAGGGATTTGAACCCTCACGTCCTTTCGGACACACGGACCTGAACCGTGCGCGTCTGCCGTTCCGCCACCCGCCCTTGTGGGTGCGGAAAGAACACTAGCACGGAACAGCCACTGGTACTGAACCCGGATACGATCGCATAAGACACGGGAGCGGAGGAGCTGGGCGCGACAGCCGACGAGCGCCAGGGACGCCGTGACGTGGAACGAGCGGGAACCGGGCGCCGGACGCGTCTGGGGGCCGCGATCATATGCACGGAGGAAGGGAGGTACCCGGTGGGAGTCCTTCAGCGCTTCGAGCGAAGGCTCGAAGGCTTGGTTGAGGGGGCCTTTGCGCGGGCGTTCAAATCTGACCTTCAGCCGGTCGAGGTCGCCAGCGCGGTTCAGCGGGAGATGGATGAGCGTGCGGCGATCGTCGCTCAAGGTCGCACGCTTGTGCCCAACGACTTCGTGGTTGAGCTGTCCACGACCGACAGCGAACGGCTTGAGGTCTACGCCGACAGCATCAGTCACGAGCTGGCCAACCTTGCCAGGGAGTACGCCAAGGAACAGGGCTACTCCTTTGTGGGACCGGTCCGGGTCCGCTTCGAGACCGCCGGCGATCTGGCTGTGGGGCTGTTCCGCATCAGGTCCGGCGTCATCCGCGGCGCGACGGTCGAGCAGGACGAGATTCGCCAGCCGGCGAGCGACCTGCCTCCGTCGAGGCCGAACGCTTTCAACGGGCGGCCGAGGCTGCTCGTCTCCACTCAGGACGACCCGCAGGGCGACCGTTCCTACGAGCTCACCACTCCGGTGACCTTGCTCGGCAGGGGCACCGACTGCGATCTTCGTCTGGTCGATCCGGGAGTCTCGCGACACCATGCGGAGTTGCGGGTCGAGGGCCAGACGGTGGCCCTCGTCGATCTCGGGTCCACCAACGGCACTTTCGTCAACGGCCAGCCGGTACGCAGGATCGAGCTCCAGAACGGCACGCGAGTGACGTTGGGGCGCACGACTCTGGTGTTCCGGCGCGATTAGGGGTAGACAAGCGGTCCATGTCCGAGCTCACGCTGCTGCTGATCCGGCTCGCCTTCCTGGCGGTGCTGTGGTTCTTCGTCATTGCCGCAGTCGGCGTGATCCGGACTGACTTGTTCGGTTCACGCACGGCTCCCGCGGGTCCACGCAAAGGCGTGAAACCCACCAAACCGGCGGCGAAGCCCAAGAACAAAAAGGGCGAGCCACGCCAGCTCATCGTTACCGGTGGCCCCTTGCAGGGCACCACCATTAACCTCACGGAGACGCCCATCACCATTGGCCGGGCCAATGACGCCACGCTGGTAGTCACCGACGACTACGCTTCCAGCCGGCATGCCCGGCTCTTTCCCCAGGACGGTCAATGGATCGTGGAAGATCTTGGGTCCACCAACGGCACGTATCTCGACCGCTCGAAAGTCACCCGCCCGACCCCGGTGCCGCTCGGTGTTCCGATCCGCGTCGGCAAGACAGTCATTGAATTGCGCAAATGACCATCGCACTCCGCTACGCCGCCCGCTCGGACGTCGGCCTCCTCCGCGAAGGAAACGAGGACTCGGCGTACGCTAGCGGCCGCCTGCTCGCCGTCGCAGACGGTATGGGCGGGCACGCACACGGCGAGGTGGCGAGCTCAGTCGCCATCGCCGCCATGGCCTCTCTGGAAGAGGCCCAACAGGGGGGTGACCTGCTCAACGCCATCGAGGCAGCGGTACGCGACGCCAATCGCAAGCTGCACGAGATGGTGGGGCGGGATCCCAGCCTCAAAGGCATGGGCACGACTCTGACGGCCATGCTCTGGCACGGCACCCAGGTCGCTCTGGTGCACGTCGGCGACTCGCGCGCCTACCTGCTCAGGCGCGGGGAGCTCTACCAGATCACCCATGACCACACGCTGGTGCAGCAGCTCGTCGACGACGGGCGCATCACGCCTGAAGAGGCGGCCACGCATCCGCAGCGCTCGATCCTGCTGCGCGCGCTCGACGGCAGTGGTGAGGTCGATCCCGACCTGACCCTCCGCGAGGCGCAGATCGGCGACCGCTACCTGCTGTGCTCCGACGGCCTGTCGGGCGTGGTGAGCGCGGAGACGTTGCACGCCACGCTCACCAACATCGACGATCCTGAAGAGGTCGTGCGCCAGCTCATCGATCTGGCGAACAGAGGTGGCGGGCCCGACAACATCACCTGCGTGCTGGCCGACGTGGTGGAGATCACCGACGGGCAGCAGGTGCCCACCGAGGCCGCCATGGTCGGCGCCGCCGGCATGACCCGGCTGCGCGGCAACCCCCAGGAGACCCAACCGGGGCGAGCCAGCGCGGTGACCGCGCCCCAGCCGGTCCTCACGGACGACGACTTCGATGAGCCGGTCGCCGAGGCGCCCCGGCGCAGGCGTCGTCGCGTGTGGCCCGTGCTGGTCACCGTGTTCGGCATAGGCGTCGTCGCCGTCGGCGTCGGCGGCTATTTCGGATATCAGTGGACCCAGGACCAGTTCTTCGTCGGTGCTAGGGGCGACGAGGTGGTCGTGTTCCAGGGGGTCCAGAGAGAGCTGGGCCCCTTCCAGCTCTTCAAGGTCTCCAAGGCCACAGGCCGGCAGCTCTCCAAGCTGTCCGATGCCGACCAGGCGCTGATCAAGGGCGGCATTCCGGTCACCAATGTCGACGAGGGCATGACGAAGATCAACGCTTTGAAGTTCGCCCAGGAGGACGGCAAGGACAGCAGCGACACCCCCGCCACGACCGCCAGCTCGTCGCCCACGCCGACCGTGAGCGCGACCAAGACGAAGCAACGGTAAATGAGCGAAGTCGCAGATTCCCCCGTCCCGATGCCGGCCAAGCGCCGCATGGCCCAGCTCGTCATGCTCGCTCTGGCGGTGCTGATCGTCATGGTGGCCTACGCCAACGTGGGCCTGGCGGTGGACGGCAAGGTCCCCGCGGGCATGCTGGCGTACGGACTGGGTCTGGGCGGCCTGATGCTGGCCGCCTACCTCGTGCTGGCGAAGTTCGCCCCCTGGGCCGACCCGCTGATCCTGCCGCTGGTGACCCTGATCAACGGTCTCGGCCTGGTGATGATCTACCGGTTGGAGGCCGCCAAGATGGGCGGCGCGTCCACCACCAACCAGATCATGTGGACGGGTCTCGGCGTCGTCATGTTCTCGATCACCCTGATCGTGCTGCGTGACCACCGCATGCTCCAGCGCATGACCTACACCGCGGGCGCCGTCGGCCTGGTCCTGCTCGCCATCCCCGCGCTGCTGCCGGGCAGCCTCAGCGAGGTGCAGGGCGCCAAGATCTGGATCCGCATCGGCGGCTTCTCCATCCAGCCGGGCGAGTTCGCCAAGCTGGCGCTGGTCGTCTTCTTCGCCGGCTATCTGGTGGCCAAGCGCGACGTGCTGGCGCTGGCCGGGCGGCGGCTGCTCTTCATCGACCTGCCCAGGGCCAGGGACCTCGGCCCCGTCCTCATCACCTGGGGGCTCAGCCTGCTCGTCCTGGTCTTCGAGAAGGACCTGGGCACCTCGCTGCTGCTGTTCGGGACGTTCATCGCGATGCTCTACATCGCGACCCAGCGCACCTCCTGGGTGCTGATCGGCGTGCTCCTCTTCGTCGGCGGCGCCTTCCTCGCCGGGCAGGTCTTCGACCACGTCGGCGCCCGCTTCGACGCCTGGCTCGACCCGAGCAACCCGATCTACTACGGCAACGACCCCGTCTGCCTGAAGGATCCGCCGGGCGACCCGATGTGCAGCAAGAGCTTCCAGATCATGCAGGGCCTGTTCGGGTTCGGCGCGGGCGGCATCCTGGGCACGGGGCTCGGCGAGGGCAACCCCCAGCTGATCCCGCTGTCGTTCTCCGACTTCATCTTCGCCGCGACCGGCGAGGAGCTGGGCCTGACCGGCCTGATGGCGCTGCTCATGATGTACGCCCTGCTGGTCGAGCGCGGTCTGCGCACCTCGCTGGCGGCCCGCGACCCGTTCTCCAAGCTCCTGGCGGGCGGCCTGTCGTTCATCCTGGCCTGGCAGGTCTTCATCATCGTCGGCGGTGTGACGAATCTCATCCCCCTGACCGGCCTGGTCACCCCGTTCATGTCCCAGGGTGGCTCGGCGTTGCTGGCTAACTGGATCCTTATCGCGCTATTGGTACGCATGTCAGATGCGGCCCGGCGGCCTCCGCCCCAGGCGATCCAGAACGAAGGACTGACGCAGGTGTTCCAGCGATGAACAGCCCTCTGAAGCGCGTGGCGGTGGCCTGCCTGGCCATGTTCGCGCTCCTGATGATCAACGTGAACTACCTGCAGGCGGTGAAGGCGGAGGGCCTGCGCGGCGACGCCCGCAACACCCGCAACTTCTACGAGCGCTACGCCATCGAGCGCGGCCGCATCACGGCGGGCGGCAAGGTGCTCGCGCAGTCCGTCGAGACCAAGGACCCCCGGTTCAAGTTCCTCAGGCAATACCCCGAGGCCAGGCTCTACGCCCACGTCACCGGCTTCTTCTCGCCGGAGAGCGAGAGCGCCATCGAGAGGTCCGAGAACCAGCTGCTCAACGGCTCCAGCGCCGACCTGCTGCTGCGGCGGAGCATCGACCTGTTCACCGGCGAGCCGACCAGGGGCGCCAACGTCGATCTCACGATCAACCCCAAGGCGCAGAAGGCGGCCTACGACGCGCTGCGGCAGAGCGGCAAGCGCGGCGCGCTCGTGGCGCTCGACCCGAAGACGGGCGGGATCCTGGCGATGGTCTCGCTGCCCACCTACGACCCGACCGAGCTGTCCGGCACCGACAAGGGCAAGGTCTTCCCCCGCTTCGACGAGCTGGCCAAGGAAAAGGGCCAGCCGCTGCTCAACCGCACGATCGCGCAGACCTACCCGCCCGGCTCGACGTTCAAGGTCGTGACCATGGCGGCCTACCTGGAGGACGACTCCTCGCGCGGGCCGCAGTCCACCGTGGACGCGCCGCAGCGGCTGCCGCTGCCCAACACGAACATCAGCCTGCCCAACTACGGCGGCGCGGCCTGCGGCTCCGGCTCGGTCACGCTGACGTACGCGCTGGAGAAGTCCTGCAACACGCCGTTCGGCAAGATCGGCATGGAGCTGGGCTACGACAAGATGAAGGAGCAGACCGAGAAGTTCGGCATGGGCCAGCCGGTCGCCGTGCCGATGTCGGTCACCGCCAGCGACTTCGGCCCGGAAGAGGACAAGGCGGCCCTGGCCATGGCCTCGATCGGGCAGCGCAGCAACCGCATGACCCCGATGCAGATGGCCATGATCGCCGCGGGCATCGCCAATGACGGCAAGGTGATGAAGCCGTACCTGGTCAACAAGATCACCGACGCCAAGGGCGACACCATCAAGCAGGCCGACCCCGAGGAGCTGTCGGAAGCCGTCAGCTCCGAGACGGCGGGCAAGCTGCGTGAGATGATGGTCAGCGTCGTCCAGAACGGCACCGCAAACCTGGCGCAGGTCCCAGGCGTCCAAGTAGCGGGTAAGACGGGCACCGCGGAGACGGCCGACGGCCAGCCACCGCATGCCTGGTTCATCTCCTTCGCGCCTGCCGAGGATCCGAAGGTGGCCCTGGCGGTCATCGTCGAGTCCGGTGCTGCCAACGTCGGTGCGGAGGCGACCGGCGGCCACACCGCCGCGCCGATCGCAAAGGCCGTGCTGGAGGCGGTGCTGAACAAGTGAGTGACGGTAACCTGCTGGGTCATGCGGCTCCGTAACCGCTATCTCCTGATCTCCCGCATCGCCACAGGCGGTATGGGGGAGGTCTGGCGCGCCCGTGACGAGTTGCTCGGGCGCGAGGTGGCGGTGAAGATCCTGCGCAGCCACATCTATGCCGACCCCACCTTCCGTGAGCGGTTCAGGAACGAGGCGCGCATCACCGCGGCCCTGGCCGACCCGGGAGTGGCGCAGATCTTCGACTACGGCGAGCAGAGCGACCTGGCCTATCTCGTGATGGAGCTGGTGCACGGCGAGCCGCTGTCGGCGATCCTGGCGCGCAACCGCTCCATCGGGCCCGAGGTGACGCTCGACGTGGTGGGCCAGACGGCCAAGGCGCTGCACGCCGCGCACACCTCCGGGATCATCCACCGCGACATCAAGCCGGGAAACCTGCTGGTCACCTCAGAGGGGACCATCAAGGTCACGGACTTCGGCATCGCGCGGGCCCTGGAGGCGGCTCCGGTCACGCAGACGGGCACGGTGCTGGGCACGGCCCAGTACGTCAGCCCCGAGCAGGCCCAGGGGTTCCCGCTCACTCCCGCGACCGACCTCTACTCGCTGGGCGTGGTGGCCTACGAGTGTCTGGCCGGGCGCACGCCGTTCCGCGGCGACAGCCAGGTGGCGATCGCGCTGCAGCACCTCAACGAGCACCCGCCGCCCCTCGGGGTGGACGTGCCCGCGCCGGTGCGCGAGCTGGTCATGTCGCTGCTGTCGAAGGACCCCGCGCGGCGCCCGGCCTCGGCGCTGGAGGTGGCCGACCGGGCCTACCTGCTGCGCGAGTCGCTGGCCAGCGCCGAGCAGGGCGCCGACCTCAGCATGCTCACCGACCCGGGAGGCTTCCGGGTACGCGAGCCGGCTCCGGAGGACGAGCAGGAGACGGACCACCTCCACTCGGCCACCACTCCGCAGGAGCCGGCCGTGGGAAAGCGCCACAGGAGGACGCTGGCCCTGGTGGCCACCGCGGGCTGCGCGGCCGCGGTGGGGCTCAGCGCCATCACGTTCGCCGACCGGCAGCCCACGCAGCCGACGCCGGACGTGGCCGAGCCGACCAAGTCGGCGGTGGCGCCGCCGGACCGGGCGACACCCTCGCCCACGAAAAGACGTACCAAGCGGCCTTCCGTGGTTCCGGTGAAGTCACCGAGGCCTATACCCTCGCGGTCAGCTACGGTAAGCAAGTCGGCAACACCCACCAAGAAGCCGACACCGAAACCGACCCCGACCACCCGTACCCCTACGCCCACACCGACCCCAACGCCCACCACTACACCCAAAACTCCGACACCCACCGCCTCGCCGGACCCGGGTGATACAAACCCGCCCAAGGAGGAGACGTGATGCGCTTTGGGGTCGATGATGGACACCGGCGGCCCCCCGAGCAGGCCGGTACCCAAGATGAACGGTAAGGGACAGTGCAGGAAATGACTCAGCCTCGGCTACTCGGAGGTCGCTACGAGCTCGACGGTGTCGTCGGGCGCGGCGGCATGGCCGAGGTGTATCGTGCCCGAGACATCCGGCTGGACCGCATAGTCGCGATCAAAACCCTCCGGTCCGACCTGGCGCGCGATCACACCTTCCAGGCCCGCTTCCGCCGCGAGGCACAATCGGCCGCCTCTCTGAACCACCCGGCCGTCGTCGCGGTCTACGACACCGGCGAAGACGGTACCGAAGGCACCCCCGTGCCGTACATCGTGATGGAGTACGTCGACGGCCGGACGCTGCGCGACCTGCTGCGCCAGGACCGGCGGTTGCTGCCGGAGCGCGCGGTCGAGCTGGTCGACGGCATCCTGCGAGCCCTCGACTACAGCCACCGCGGCGGCATCGTGCACCGCGACATCAAGCCGGCCAACGTGATGATCACGCGCGCCGGAGACGTCAAGGTGATGGACTTCGGCATCGCACGCGCGATGGCCGACTCCGCGGCCACAATGACGCAGACGGCCCAGGTGATCGGCACCGCCCAGTACCTGTCTCCCGAGCAGGCGCGGGGCGAGCGGGTCGACGCGCGCAGCGACATCTACTCCACCGGTTGCCTGCTCTACGAGCTGCTGACCGGGCAGCCCCCGTTCACCGGCGACTCTCCCGTCGCGATCGCCTACCAGCACGTGCGCGAGGACCCGATCCCGCCGTCGCAGATCGACCGCGACATCCCCCCGTGGGCCGACGCGATCGTGCTCAAGGCCATGGCCAAGGACCCCGCCCACCGCTACCAGAGCGCGGGCGAGATGCGGGCCGACATCCAGCGGGCGATGTCCGGGATGCCGACCGACGCCCAGACGATGGCCATGAACGGCAACTTCAACCAGGGCACGCGGATGATGACCGCGACCCAGGCGGGACAGGGCCCGGCCACCCAGCGCACCACCGCGGTCCCACCCTACGAGTACGACGAGGGTGGCAGTGGCGGCGGCGGCCGTGGCGGGCGGCGCAGGGCGAGCGGCGGCGGGAACAACGCCGTCAAGACCGCGCTGTGGATCATCGTCCCGCTGGCGATCATCGGTGCGTTCATCGGGGTCGGCTACTCGGTGTTCGGGTCGAAGGGCACTCCGGCCGCCACGCAGGTCACGATCCCGTCGCTGACCAGCCAGGAACGCGCGTACGCGGAAGAGCAGCTCAAGAACCTCGGGCTCACCGTCCAGGTGGTCCAGGAGAACAGCGACGACGTCGACAAGGGCAGCGTCATCAAGACCGACCCTGATGCGAACGCCAAGGTCGACAAGGGCTCCACCGTCAAGCTGGTCATCTCGAAGGGCCCGGAGAAGGTCAAGGTGCCCGACGGCCTCGTCGGCCAGTCGCAGGAAGACGCCATGAAGGCGCTGGAGGACGCGGGCCTGCGCGGCACGGTCAAGACCAAGATCTCCGGCAAGTCGCAGGGCACGGTCATCGAGACCGACCCCAAGGCGGGCGAGTCGATAGAGAAGGGCGGCGCGGTCACCCTCTACGTGCCCAAGGAGCTCGGCGAGGTGCCCAGCGTGATCGGGCTCACCGTGAAGGACGCCTCGGCCCAGATCAAGGCCGCCGGCTTCAAGCCCAGGGTCGTCGAGCAGGCGAACGAGCAGCCCGAGGGCACGGTCATCCAGCAGAACCCGGGTGAGGGCGCCAAGCAGGCACCGGGCACGACCATCACGATCGTGGTGTCCACAGGTCCCGGCCTGGACACGAACAACCCGCAGCCCACCACGGAAGTGCCGACGGACACGCCCACGGACGACCAGACGGACTTCCCGTCCGACGGCGACCAGCCGACCGACGACAACCCGATCGGTGACGACGGCCTCGGAGGCAACGGCAACTGAGACATGAAGAAGGGCCGCCCGGGAACGGGCGGCCCTTCTTCATGTCGTCGCTGACACAAGAACGCCCCCGCCGCTCGGGGGCAACGGCGGGGACGTTCACTTGGTAGTCGCTCGCCGGGGGACATTTGTTACAAGATTCCTCGCAGCCAATTCTGGAGCAGCCGGTGGCCGTGCTCCGACAGCACGGACTCGGGGTGGAACTGGATGCCCTCGATGGGCGCCTCACGGTGGCGCAGGCCCATGATGACGCCGTCGCCGGTGCGGGCGGTCACGTCGAGCACGTCGGGGACGGTCTCGGGCAGCACGGCGAGCGAGTGGTAGCGGGTCATCCGCACGGGCGAGGGCAGCGTCTCGAACACGCCCTTGCCGTCGTGGGTGACGGGGCTGGTCATGCCGTGGACGAGCTCGGGCGCGCGGGACACGGTGGCGCCGTACGCGACGGCGATGGCCTGGTGGCCGAGGCAGACGCCGAGCAGCGGCCGGCGGCTCTCGGCCGCGTGGTGGACCAGGGGCACGCTCACCCCGGCCGCCTCGGGGGTGCCCGGGCCCGGGCTGATCAGGACGCCGTCGAAGCCGTCGGCGTCGCTCACGCGTACGTCGTCGCGCGGCCGTACGTCGCAGTCGGCGCCCAGCCCGCGAAGGTACTGCACGATGGTGTGGACGAAGCTGTCGTGGTTGTCCACGACCAGCACGCGGCTCATTTCCTCACGCTCACCTCGTCGAGTGTCACCATGGGCTCGAGTAGCGGAAACACGACATACCAGAGTACGACCCCCACGGCGGCGACCATCACGGCGGCCGTCAGCAGCTTGGTCCGCGCGGTGCCGGGCAGCTTGCGCCAGAGCCAGACGTACATGTCACTCCTCGTCCTCGGTCGCGTCCTTGAGCACCCCGTAGACGATCAGGCGCTCGGCGGCCGAGTATTCGGGGTGGCAGGTGGACAGCGTGATGAAGGCCCGGATAGGGCGAATGTCGGGCTTGCCAGGCACGGGGGCGAACACGTCGACCTCATCGGGTTTCACGATGTCCTGAGAGGTCACCCGGTACGTGTACGTGGTGCCGCCGGCCTCCACGACGATCTCGTCGTCGCGTTCGAGCTCGTCGATCTCGTTGAACGGGGCCGCGTACGTGGTGCGGTGCCCCGACACCACGAAGTTGCCGACCTGGCCCGGCAGGGCGCTGTCCGGATAATGTCCCGGGCCCTTCTTCAGGTGCTCGGTGTCCACACCCTCGACCACGGCGTACTCGTAGTCGCGGCCCAGCTTGGGGATGCGCAGCAGCGCCATGGGCCTGCCCGGCTCGGGCTTGACCGCCTTCCGCGTCGCCAACTGGCGCTGGAGCAGCCGCTGCTGGCTCTGGGTGTACGCGCCGGTGCCCCAGAGCAGGTACGCGCAGAACAGCATCATGATCAGGCCCGCGGTGATGCTCGTCTCTCCCACGGCCCGCAGCGTGGCCCGCATGCGATCAGCGTATTCGGGTCAGAAGCCGCAACCGGGGATCGCCATGTCCCGCGCGTGGCGGCTATCCTGGACCACACTTCAATTAGGCTTACCGAAGAGCCTGTGGACGATCCGGAAGCCCAGGCCCTCAGCAGGAGTTACCAGTGCCCAAGCCCAAGGCTCGCAAGAAGGCGGTCTACACCCCGCCGCAGAGATCGCAGCAGGTCAAGGTCAGCCCCCGCTGGCTGGCACCCACGATGGTCGCGGCGTGGATCATCGGCATCCTGTGGATCGCGATCTACTACGTCGCACCACGGGCGCCCTTCCTCAGCGACCTCCAGAACTGGAACCTGCTGATCGGGTTTGTTTTCATCATCTTCGGGGTGGTGCTTTCCACCCGCTGGCGTTAGTTCTTTCCACAGCCTTTTCCACAGCCTGGGGAAGTCACACCGCGCTCATGATGGCCGACACCCTGACCATCACGAGCACGGCGAGCACGGCCAGCGCTCCCACGATCGTCAGCACCTGCCACAGGGTCCTGTTGTTCTTGGGAGCGTAGGCCAGCGCCGCCGCCAGCAGCGTCCCGACGATCAGGCCGCCGACATGGCCGGTCCAGCTGATGCGGAGACCGGAGATCGCAGGCATGACGAATGTGATGACCAGGTTGAGCACGATCACCAAGGTGATGCCTCGCACGTCCAGCTTCAGCTTGCGGCCCACGACGAACATGGCGCCGAACATCCCGAAGACGGCTCCCGAGGCGCCGACCGTGGCCGTGGGCAGCGGGTCGAGCCAGAGGCCGAGCACCGAACCGCCCAGCGCGCTGAGCAAGTAGACGGCCGCGAAACGGAGATGCCCGAAGGCTCGTTCGAGATATGGGCCGATCACGAAGATGGCCCAGCCGTTGAACAGGATGTGGAGAAAGCTGCCGGTGCTGTGCACGAAGGCGACAGTGATCAGCCGGTAATACTGGCCTTCTGCGACTGCCGGCGGCCACATCGCCAGCGCCTCGCCGACTGCGTTGTCGGTGAGGTACTGGGCGCCGAAGACCAGGACGGTGAGCGCCAGGATCGCGTACGTCACGATCGGGGTGCTCACCACGCTGCCGCCGAAGGTGGACTTCGCCTGGCGGATGCCCTTGTTGCCCTCGGCCACGCACTCAGGGCACTGGAAGCCCACGGCGGCGTCGCGCATGCAGTCGGGGCAGATGGGGCGCTCGCACCGCTGACACCGGACCCAGGTCTCCTTCTCAGGGTGCCGGTAGCACGTGGGCACCGCCTCAGCGGGCTGCTCGGGCTGCGGGGGCGGGCTGGGCGGCTGGCTGGTCATGACCGAAAGCCTATGGCTTACACGCCCTACCCGCGTGTCCCCACCCCTCGCCCCTCACCCCGAACCCCCGCCACTGACCAGCGGAACGCGGCCAGCGACTGACGGACGGCGGCGGACGGACGGCGGCGGACGGACGGCGGCGGACGGCGGCTGGGCGACGGAACGCGGCGGCCCCAAGGCCCAGCGCCATCGTGCGGAGCTGGACCACCGCACCATCCGGATGCCGCACCCCCCTCACCGCGCCGCGTCGGCGAGGTGGGGTGCGTTGGAGCCCGGCGCCATCGTGCGGCGGCCAGTGCGCTGGCTCGCTCATGGCGCCACGTCGGCCGTGTGGGCGTCTGGTGCACGTGTGGTGCCCCCGCTTGGGCTGGGGTGCCGATGTCCGCCGCTCCAGGGCGGGAGGAGTGCCTCCTACGGGGGGGACGGCCGGGCCGGAGCGCGACCGGGCCGTCCCGTCCCGAGGACGCCGCCGCAGGCGCGACCCCGAGACGCCCGGGGGACACGGCCCCGAGACGCCCGATAAGCACCCGGCGGGGGGACGCGGCCCCAAGGCGCCCGAAAGGCACCCGACGGGGAGATGCGGCCCAAGGCACCCGATAAGCGCCCGATGAGGGGATGCGACCCCGAGCCGCCCGATAAGCGCCCGATGGGGGACACGGCCCCGAGGCGCCCGAGAAACGTCCGAAGGGGATACGACCCCAAGCCGGACCAATGAGCGCCCGATGGGGATGTAGCCCCTAGCCGACCCGATAAGCGCCCGGTGGGATGGGCCCCGGGCCGGACGGATAAGCGCCCGGCGGGACGTGGCCCCGGGCCGGCCTGAGGGCCGGCCGGTGGGGGCATGGGTGGGGCCGCCCCACGGCCTTGTGGGTGGGGCGGGGGTGGGTGGTGGGTCAGGCGGGGACGCGGTCGATGGTGACGGACTCGATGACGACGTCCTCCGCCGGACGGTCCCGGCGGTCGGTCTGGGTCTTGGCGATGGCGTCCACGACGTCCTGGCCCTCGATCACCTCACCGAAGATCGTGTGCCTGCCGTTCAGGTGCGGCGTCGGCACGACCGTGATGAAGAACTGGGACCCGTTCGTCCCCTTGCCGAAGCGGACGCCCGCGTTGGCCATGGCCAGCAGGTACGGGCGGTTGAAGTACAGCTCCGGGTGGATCTCGTCGTCGAACTCGTAGCCCGGGCCGCCGGTGCCCTGGCCGAGCGGGTCGCCGCCCTGGATCATGAATCCGGAGATCACCCGGTGGAAGATCGTCCCGTCGTAGTAGCGTGCGGTGCTCTTCTCCCCGGTGCCCGGGTGCGTCCACTCTCGCGAGCCTTCTGCGAGCTCGACGAAGTTACGCACCGTTTTCGGGGCTCTGTTGGGGAAGAGCTCCACCTTGATATTTCCACGGTTGGTCTGCAGGTTTGCGATCAGCTTCTCAGCCACGAGACAGCCGCCCCCTCTATGTACAGGGTTAGTTCTGTGATGTTTTGAGGACTATGGCCGTAAGGCCTCCAGAGCCATCCTCCCACGGCTCGCCATGATTGAGCCGCCTTGTCCAGGGAAGGTCAGGCTCGGGGCCCCAACGACAGGGGAGGTTGTCGTGTCCCTGACAATGAAAAGACGCCGCGTGGTCATAGAGGTACCCGCCACGTGGACGGGCCGAATGAAGGCCCGGGCCGTGCGAACCGGCCACCTGATGGCGCCCGTGGCGGACCAGGCCAAGATGGCCGCCGCCCAGCGCCTCGAGGACGCCCGCTACTGGGCGGCGCCACGGATTCACTCCGCGGCGCACGGGTTCGAGGATCAGGTCGCTCCCAGGGTCAGCTCCATGCTGATCACGGCGGCCAGGAAGATCGACCCCACGCCCACGCGGTCGCGGCGATGGCCGACGCTCGTTCTGCTGACCGGCCTCGCGGTGGGAGCGATCGGTTACATGTTCTACCGCCGCAACGCCCAGCAGTGGACCGAGCACATGAAGGACTCCGCCTCCGATGCGTCACGTTGGGCCGGTGAGAAGGCCGACAGGACCGCTGAGTCTGCGGACCGGATGGCGGGCCGTGTGTCCGACAAGGCAGATGAGGCATCTCGCAAGATGTCCTGATCCGGTGCTGCCGGAAGGGGAGCGCGTCCTCGGTTGATCCCGAGGGCGCGCTTCCCGTTTCCGGACCCCCGTTGACGAACCACCAAGCGCTTGCTACAAACCCGGCATGGCGCTGTCTCCCTTAGACGACTACCCCGTCCACCAGGCCGCGCAGGTCATGCGGCACGTCGCCACCTCCGACCGCAACTTCTACGACCGCTACTACTTCAACTGCCACCCCGGCACCGACGAGCTCATGCTGATCGTCGGCCTCGGCCAGTACCCCAACCTGGGCGTCACCGACGCCTTCGCCTGCGTACGCCACGGAGACCTGCACCGCGTCGTACGGGCCTCCCGCGAGCTGGGAACCGACCGGATGAACACCGAGATCGGCCCGTTCCGCGTCGAGGTGCTCGAAGGGCTCAAGCGGCTCAGGGTGGTCCTGGAGCCGAACGAGCATGGCCTGTCCTTCGACCTGCTCTGGGAGGGCACGATCCCGGCGACGCTGGAGCCGCGGCACTTCCTGCGGTGGCAGGAGCGGGTCATGTTCGACTCGGTACGCCTGGCACAGACGGGGCGCTGGTCCGGAAATATCAGGATCGGCGAGGAGGACATACTGGTCACGCCTGACCGCTGGCAGGGCACCAGAGACCGCTCCTGGGGCATCAGACCGGTCGGCGAGCCCGAGCCGCCCGGCATCCAGACCAAGAACGCGGGCACGTTCTACTGGCTCTACACGCCCATGCAGTTCGACGACCACGCCATCCTCTGCATCATCCAGGAGGACGAGCGCGGCCGCCGGATGCTGGAGGAGGCCGTACGCGTCTGGCCCGACGGCCGCGAGGAGGAATACCTCGGCAGACCGGACTACCGCCCGGTCTACGCCCCCGGCACCCGCGACGTCGTGGAGGCCACGATCACCTTCTCGCCTCCCGGCGGCAAGCCGTTCGACGTGCGCTGCACCCCGATCCTGCCGGTGCACCTCATGGTCGGCACCGGGTACGGCCTGGAGCCGGACTGGAAGCACGGCATGTACCAGGGTGAGGGGCCGGTCGTGCAGGGCGTGACGTACCGGCTGCCCGACGACGCCGCCAGAATGTGGGGCATGGTGGACGCCGTCGGGCGCTTCGAGTACGACGGGCTTGTCGGCCACGGCCTCTACGAGTACTGGGCGCTCGGACCGCACCCGTCCTTCTCGGAATGACCTAGTCGGTCTTCTCGCAGATGATCTTCACCGCCTCGATGCCGACCGACGGCGCGTCCAGCTTCTCGCCGGGCTTCGCCGGCTGAGCGGGCTGAGCGGGCTGGGCGGGCATGGCCTGCACGCTGTCGGGCAGCTTGCCGTCCTCCGGGAGGGGCACGGCCTTGGTCACCTCCAGCATCTCGCCGTCCTCCGGGACGGGCATGGCCTTCGTCACCGCCAGCCCCTCGCCCTCCTGCGTGACGGTCCCGGCCTGGACCCCATCCAGCGGCGGCGCCTCGCCGTCGGGAAGGGCGTCGACCTTCACCGTGTCGCTGGGCTTGAACTCGCGCACCTTGCCGTCAGGACCGACGACCTTGCCCGCCGGGGCCGTCCGCGCGAACTCGGCCACCTCGACGGTCTTGCCGTCGGCCGTCTTGCAGGTCACCTTCGCCCCGGCGGTGCCCGGGGTCTCGTCGGCCATGGCGGAGCCGGTCAGGCCGGTGATGGCGAGTACGGCGACCGCGCCGAGCAGCGCGAGACGACGCTTGAACATGGGTTCTCCTCACTGAGATCGGTCGAACGCCTCCGAGACTGGCCCGGCGTACCTGAAGTGATCCTGAAGAGGCCCTAAATGATCTTCAGGTTGGCTTTAGGTGGCCTGAGGCACCCTGGTCTGTGTGCGAGTGCTACTGGTGGAGGACGAGGAGCGGCTGGCCGACCTGGTGAAGGGCGGCCTGGCGGGCGAGGGCTTCGCCGTGGACGTGGCCCACGACGGGCGTGACGGCCTGTGGATGGCCACCGAGAACGCGTACGACGTGATCGTCCTGGACGTGATGCTGCCCAGGATGAACGGCTACGCCGTCTGCGCCAAGCTGCGCGAGGCGGGCGACTGGACGCCGATCATGATGCTCACGGCCAAGGACGGCATCTACGACGAGGCCGAGGCGCTCGACAACGGGGCCGACGACTACCTGGCCAAGCCGTTCTCGTACGTGGTGCTGCTGGCCAGGTTACGGGCGCTGGTGCGGCGGGGCGGGCGGGAGCGGCCCGTGTCGATCACCGTGGGCGACCTGGTGGTGGACCCGGCGGCGCTGAAGTGCCGCAGGGGCGAGGTGGAGATCGGGTTGACGCCCAAGGAGTTCGCGGTGCTGCACGCGCTGGCCCGCCGCTCCGGCGAGGTCGTGTCCAAGGGCGAGCTGCTGGCCCAGGCCTGGGACTTCTCCTACGACGGCGACCCGAACATCGTCGAGGTCTACATCAGCGCCCTGCGCCGCAAGATCGACACGCCTTTCGGGCGGACGACGCTCATGACGGTCCGCGGCGCGGGCTACCGGCTGGAGGCGGCATGATCCCACTGCGCAAGGCGTCGGCCGCGCTCTCGTCGGTGCGGCTGCGGGCGACCGCCGCCGCGACCCTGGTGGTGGCCCTCGCCCTGGGCCTGGCCGCGCTGGCGCTGGTGGCGGTGCTGCGCGGCACGCTGGAGAACAACGCCGACGCCGAGGCCACCAGGAAGGCCGTGGCGGCGGCGCCGTACGCGGAGACGCTGGACTTCGTGCGCGCCACCCCGCTCTCGCCCGGCGTCGCGGCGCCCGCGGAAACGCTCGACGAGAGCTCGATCGCCGTGGCCAAGCAGGGCAAGGGCGAGCCGCTCGTGATCGTCGGGAAGAGCGGCACCGTCCAGCTGCGCAACGGCAAGACGGCCGCGATCGCCGACCCCGACGTCCTGCTGACCGACGACAAGAGCACCTCCACCACCGAGTGGGCGGCCCCGCAGAAGTACGCCGTCGCCGGCGTCGAGGTGGCCACCGTGGGCGGCCCCGCCATGCTCTGGTCGCGTGTCCCCCTGGAGGGCGCCGAGAAGGCGCTGCAGACGCTCTACGGCGCGCTGCTGCCCGGCGTGCCCGCCGTGCTGCTCGTGGTGGCCGGGATGACGTGGATCTCGGTGGGCCGCGCGCTGGCCCCCGTGGCCGCCATCCGGGCCAAGGTCGCCGACATCACGGCCCGCGACCTGCACCAGCGCGTGCCCGTACCCGGCTCGAAGGACGAGATCGCCTCACTGGCCACCACCGTGAACGGCACCCTCGACCGCCTGGAGACGGCCGTGGACACGCACAAGCGGTTCGTCGCGGACGCGGCGCACGAGCTGCGCAGCCCCATCGCCACCCTGCGCGCCCGCCTGGAGCTGGCCGAGCCCAGCGAGCTGACCAGGGAGGCGCTGGCCGACGTCGAACGCCTGCAGTCCCTGGCCGCCGACCTGCTCATCCTGGCCAAGCTGGACGCGGGTGAGCCGCTGCGCGCGGCCGAGCTGGACCTCGGCCAGGTGGCCGCCGAGGAGTCGGTACGCGCCAGGCGGCGGCCCGAGGTCCGCCTGGAGCTGGACATCGAGCCGGACGTGGTGATGAAGGGCTCCCGTGCCCACCTCGACCGTCTGATGACGAACCTGGCCGACAACGCCGTCCGGCACGCCGCCTCCACCGTGCGGGTGCTTGTACGCGCCGAGGAGGACCAGGCCGTGCTGGAGGTGCAGGACGACGGGCCCGGGATCCCGCCGGAGCAGCGGGAGGCGGTGTTCGCCCGGTTCACCAGGCTGGACGAGGCGCGCGCCAGGGACGCGGGCGGCGCCGGGCTGGGGCTGCCGATCGCGCGGGACATCGCGCACCTGCACGGCGGCACGCTCATGTACGCAGATTCCGGATTTATCGCCAAATTTCCCCTGAACCACTGAAGATCTGCAAACGTGTGAGTGGTTGAAGGAGGCAACAATGCTCACACGCCGCGCATTGATCACCAGAGGCAGCGCCGCGGGCGCAGGAGTCGTGTTCCTGTGGCCGCGCCCGGCAGAGGCGGAAGCGGAGGCGGCCAAGCCCGTCCTCGCCACCACCAAGAGCATCCCGGTAGGGGGCGGGAAGATCGTCCAGGGCAAGTACGTGATCACCCAGCCGAGGAAGGGCGTCTACAAGTGCTTCAGCGCCAAGTGCACCCACCAGGGCTGCACGGTGGCGAGCGTCAGCCGCGGCACGATCAACTGCCCGTGCCACGGCAGCAAGTTCAGCGCCTCGACGGGCGCGGTGGTGAACGGCCCCGCCAAGAAGCCGCTCGCCGGCAAGAAGATCAAGGTCTCGAAGGGGAAGATCAGGCTGGCTTGATCGGCAACGCGTAGGTGGTGCTGCGCTTGGTGATCTCGAAGCCGGAGCGGGCGTACACGTTCACGGCCCCCGTGGGGTTGTCGGCGTCCACCCCGAGCCCGGCACTCTCGTAGCCCTGATCTCCGAACGCGGCAAGGGCGTGCCCGATCAGCGTGCTCGCCACGCCCTTGCCGCGCCACTCCCGCAGCGTGCCGATGATCTGGATCCACGCCTGGCGCTCGCCGCGCCGGGCGGCGGCGGCCTCGAAGAAGTGCGTGATCAGCACCCCGACCGGGCGGCCGCCGGCCAGGGCCACGAACGACGACTCGGGGCGGAAGTTCCTGGAGCCGGTCATCATGGCGCGCCAGCTCTCGGACGTGTGCCGCACGCTGCCCCAATGGTCGAGGAACGACTCGTTGCGCACGAGGCGGGCGCCTTCGTCCAGGTCGGGCGACCAGGCGACGATGGAGATGCCGTCCGGCGGCCGCACCTCGGGCAGGTCGCCCGGCAGGCTCCGCTCCATACGGGCGAACCACCGTACGGCCGTGAGTCCGGCCCCCTCCACCAGCGCGGCGAGGTCGGACCGGCCGTCGGGGACGTCGACGTGGAGCTCCAGAGGGACGCCGGGGTGAGCCCGCTCGCTCACCCCCGGCGCCGTCCGGATGCTCCAGTCCATGATGTGCCGGCCGAGCCCCTGCCCGCGGTAGGCGGGGTGCACGCCGCCCGACAGGCGCATCATGTGCAGGTCGTCGGCGGTCTGCCTGACGGGGAGGTAACCGAAGGCCACGATCCGGTCGCCGTCCCTGGCCGCGAGCGTGCCCGTGTCCAGATCGATGAGGTGGCTGGAGACCTGCTCCGCCACGTCGTCGACGTCGTGGACCTCGCCGGTCCTGTCCTCGGCCTCCATGGCGGCCCAGAGCTCGGCCAGAGCCTGGACGTCCGCCCCGGTCAGCGGTCCCCATTCCATGACCGGCAGCCTAGGCGAGCCTGGTGGCGCACCCCAACCGGGTTCCGATGTCGGCCAGGCCCTCGGCGAACGACCGGCGCGTACGTTCGCGGAACCCGATGAACAGCCGGTTGGCCAGGGCGACGGCCCAGTGATGGCCGGCCACGTTGTAGACGCGGTGGACCAGGCGCGTGCCCCCGTGGTCGGGGGTGACCGACCACTCGCCGCGGTACCACCAGCCGCCCTGGTAGGCCAGGACGTGCTCGCCCAGCTCCGTCCTCGGTATGGCCCGTACGATCTCCGGCCACACCCGCTCGACCGGAGCCTCGATCACTCCGGTGACCTCGACGATGAGCCGCCTGCTCACGGCGCGCTCACCCGCGTGTTCTGGAAGGAGGCGAAGCGCCAGCCCTCGGCCGTGCGGAGCGCGGTCAGCGTGATGACGGACTGACGGCCCGGGTCGGCCGCGCCGTTCACGGACGAGCCGCCGCCCGTGATCACCAGCGTGACGTCGTCGGTAAGCGGCTTGATCAGCGGCTCGCCGCCGTCCCCTTCGAGCTTGATGTGGAGCTTGAACAGCTCGCGGTGGGCCTCCTCGATGGCCTGCCGGCCCTCCAGGTGCTGACCGAAGAACGTGATGTAGTCGGCGTCCTCGGTGAAGAGACCGGCGTAACCCTCGGCGTCCCCGGAGTTCCAGGTCTCCGCGATCCGCGCGAGCAGCCGAACGATCTCTGTGGACATGGCACTGCTCCCTGTGTCGCGGCGCCTATCCTGTGAATGCGAGTTCGGGCAGGGCAGGCGCCTTGTTCGGATTTCCGGCCGCCGGGGTGTTGGCGCACCTCGGCGGCCTTTCTCACATCTCGACCGTGGTCTCCCAGTCGAGCTCTCCCCTGTCGAGCCGGTCGAGCAGCCCCCTGATCCAGCCCAGCTCGGCGGTGTAGAGCGCCTGCTCGCACTCCACCTCCAGCATGAGGATCGCGGGCAGGCCGCTGTCGGCCATGGCTCGCAGGTGGGCCTCCATCCCGGCGAGGACGCCCTCGATCGTGGCCGCGCGCCCGCGCAGCGCCCGCTGCGCCTCGGCGAGCGGCAGGCAGCCGATGAGCGAGACGGCCGCGACGAAGGCGCGCCGGTCGGGATCGGGTTTCTCCAGGAGCTGCCGCAACCGGGTGACCAGCTCCTTGCGGCCCTCGTCGGTGATCTCGTAGACCGTGCGCTCCGGCCTGCGGCCCTCGCGGTCGGTCTTCGAGGGGACGATCAGCTCGTCCTTGGCCAGCCGCTCCACCGCGTGGTAGAGGCTGCGCGGCAGGCCGGTGATGTAGTCCTTGTGCGTGTCGATGATGAACCGGTGCAGCTCGTACGGGTGGCTCGGGCGCACGGTGAGCAGGGCCAGCACGGTCAGGCCGACCAAACTGTGGCGTTGCGCCATGATGCCTCCCTCCATATTGCACTTTGCAATATAACTCAGACATCCAGCTGCAGGAAGGTCCGCTCGATCGCCTGCCTGGCCACGTCCTCCGGATAGGGGAAGAGCTTGATCAGGTCACGCAGCCCCTCCACGTGGGCCCGCCTGGCCAGCTCGGCCACGAGGGCCAGCTCGGCCTGCTGCGCCTGCGCGAACGCCCGGTCCACGACCGCGCCGTGCCCCGGCACGATCACCTGGTCGGGCAGCTCGTCCAGCATCGCCGCCGTGGTGAGCGGCCAGTCGAGCGGGTACGAGTCGCTGAACGCCGGCGGCGCCCCCTCCTCCACCAGGTCACCCGCGAACACCACGCCCGCGTCCGGCACGTGCACGACCACGTCGTTGCTGCTGTGCCCGAGCCCGAAATGCTGCAGATGCACGATCCGCCCGCCGATGTCGAGGCTGGCCGCGCTCGTGAACGTGTGGTCCGGCGGCACGATCGTGATCTCCTCGAACTCCTCACGCTGCTCGGGCCGCCCCTTGATCATTACGGCGCGCTGCTCCTCGCCGTACTGCTCGATCTCCTCGGCGCACCTGACGTGGCCCCAGATCTCGGCGGGCCGGAAGATCGCGTTGCCGAAGTAGTGGTCGAAGTGGGAATGGCTGTTGACGACCGTCCACGGGCCGGCGGTGATCCTCCTGACCGCCTCGACCAGGTCACCGGCCTCCCGGTGTGAGGCGCGCGTGTCGAGGACCAGGCAGTGCCCGTCGCCCACGACCAGACCCACGTTCATGTCGTACGACTTGTGGCGCCGGACGTAGACCCGGTCGCCGACCTCCTGCCATTGCTCGTTCATGCCAACGAACCCTACTTTCAAGCCGCGTCATTTGAGGTATTCGAGCACCGCAAGCACCCTTCTGTGCCCGTCCGCGGCGGGCGGGAGGTCGAGCTTGGCGAAGATGTTCGCGATGTGCTTGGCCACGGCCGCCTCGGTGACGAACAGCTCCTTGGCGATCGACGCGTTCGTCCGCCCCTCGGCGATCAGGCCGAGCACCTCCTGCTCGCGCGGGGTGAGCCGGGCCAGCGGGTCGCGGCGCCGCCTGAGCAGCTGGCGGACCACCTCCGGGTCCACGACCGTGCCCCCGGCGGCCACCCGGTCGAGCGCGTCGACGAACTCGCGCACGTCGCCGATGCGGTCCTTCAGCAGGTAGCCGATCCCGGCGCCGGTGCCCGGTTCCAGGAGTTCGGCGGCGTAGGTCTGCTCGACGTACTGGCTGAGCACCAGGACTGCCAGGTCCGGATGCCGCTCGCGCAGCTCCAGCGCCGCCCGCAGCCCCTCGTCGGCGAAGCCGGGCGGCATGCGCACGTCGGTCACCACGGCGTCGGGGCGGTGCTCGGCGACGGCGGCGAGCAGGGCGGGCGCGTCGCCGACCGCGGCGGCCACGGTGTGACCGAAGCGTTCCAGCAGCCCGACCAGGCCCTCCCGCAGCAGGACGGCGTCCTCGGCGATCACTACGCGCACGGTATCTCCGCTCTCATCAGGGTCGGACCACCGATCGGGCTCGACAGGGACAGCCTCCCGTCCACCACGGCCAGCCGGTCGGCCAGCCCGGTCAGCCCCGTGCCCCCGGCCGGGTCGGCCCCGCCCACGCCGTCGTCGCGCACCTCCACGACCAGCGTGCCGCCCTCGACCCGCCCGGTGACGGCGCCCCTGGTGGCCCGGCTGTGCTTGGCCAGGTTCGCGAGGGCCTCGCTGACCACGTAGTACGCGGTCACCTCAACGGGCGCGGGCAACCGGCCGGCCAGCTCCACGTCCACGTCCACGGGCACGGGCGAGCGCCCGGCCACGTCGCGTACCGCCGCGCCCAGCCCGCGGTCGGTGAGCACCTGCGAGTGCACGCCCCTGATCAGCTCGCGCAGCTCGGCGAGCGCCCGCTTGGCCTCCTCGTGTGCCTGCCCGACCATCCGGCCCGCGGGCGAGTCGTCCGGCAGGTCCAGCCGGGCCATGCCGAGCGCCATCGACAGGGAGACCAGCCGCTGCTGCGCGCCGTCGTGCAGGTCCCGCTCGATCCTGCGGCGCTCCGTCTCGAACGCGTCCACCAGCCGCGCCCGTGACCGCAGCACCTCGTTCAGCTCGGAGCCCTGTGGCGCGAGCACCGCGCGTACCATCGCCCCTCGGGCGCCGCCCCAGGCGGTGATCGTGTACGCGGCGACGGGCAGCAGCAGCACGCCCGCCACGGAGCCCACGGCGGCGACGCCGGGCTCCGCCTCGGGCTGCACGACCGGCGAGAGCATCAGGACCACCGGCCCGCCCACCGTGAACCCCAGCATGATCAGGTCGATCCACCACAGCGCGAGCACCGTGATGACGGCCAGCCCGGCCTCCCGCCCGCGCCCGCCGGGCACCTCGGGCAGCGGCACGCCGTCCACCAGCCGCAGCCTGCGCCGCTCGAACCAGGCGACGAGCGGCAGGCACAGCGCCAGCACGACCGGGGCCGCGACCACGCCGAGCGGGATCGTGGCGAACGCCGCGGCCCCGACGGCCACGCCGGGGACGGCGCTGGCCAGCAGGTACGCCGCGCACCGCCAGGGCCACGCGGAGCCCAGGAAAGGCAGCGGCCGCTGCGTGAGCGCCTCCAGCGCGGTCCGGTTGAGCACTTTCTGACGGTATCCGCAGGTTGGCGGGCCAGGCAGTAGTGCTGGGTCTACTGTCCGAGGAAGCGGGTGAGCACCGGGGCCAGCGCCTTCGGGTCCACCATGTGCGTCTGGCCCTCGATGGTCTCGCGCACGGCCCCCGGGACGAGCTCCGCGATCGCGTCGGCGGCGCGGGCGAAGAAGTCGCCGCCCCCGCCCACGAACGAGTCGGCGGCGGCCCCGCCCGTGGCCACCAGCGTGGGGCAGGCGATGCCGGGCAGGCGGTCGGCGGGCGGGTGGCCGTCGCCCAGGCAGGCGGCGTCGTACGCGAGCGTGGGCGCGATGGCTTCCAGGCCCGGCCACATCGGCGACTCGCGGGCCTGCTCCACCATCTCCTGGGTGGCGCCCGCCGTCACCATGAACAGCGCGAACGCCTCGCCGCGGCGGCCCGCGGCCAGCAGCGCGCGGAGCCGGTCGGCGTACTCCCGCGAGCGCCGCGGCCCGTCCGGCGCCACGTCGTAGGGCACCTCGTACACGGCCAGTCTCGCGATCGGCAGCCCCGTGGCGGCGGCTTCGAGCGCGAGCGCGCCGCCCGACGAGATCCCGAACAGGTGCGCCGCCCCGCCCGCCTCGGCGATGAGCGCGGCGATGTCCTCGATCTCGCGGTCGACCTCGTACGGGAGGGTGTCCTCGCTCTCGCCCCGGCCGCGCCGGTCGTAGTTGTAGACGGTGAACCGCTCCGCCAGCTCGTGCGCGAGCTGCGCGTTGGCCGAGCGGTCGACCGCTGCGCCGCCGACCAGGACGATCGCGGGGCCGACGCCCAGCCGGTCGAACGCGATGGACGTGCCGTCTTTCGCCGTGACGCGGTACATGTGACTCCTCCGGAGGCCCTGTGACCACCCGATCTCGATGGGTGACTATCGGCGGCGGCGTTATGGGACTACCGTCGTGCGCATGGCGATCCCCATTCCATCACGGCGGAATTCCGCGGACAACGACAAGGCCCCTGACACCCCCGCCGCACCGTCCTGGCCTATGTCGGCTCCCCGCCTTTCCGCCGAACCCAGGGCACAATCCGGGGAAACAGCATCAATCATCGTAAATTTAGACAAGGCGACACTTGATGCGGTTCATCAAAAAGCGCGCTCCGATGGCCGTATGATTTCCGATGTGATTCGCGCCGCGGTGGAGCGCGAAGTGGGCAACATGACGCACGCGACCATCTTGATCCAACGCTGGAACCTGCAGTGCGACGACCTCGACAGAGCGGCCGACGCCCTCAAGGTGGACCGGATTTCGGACGACGTGATGCTCAGGCTCGGCCTGCATCGGAATCAAGAGGATTGACCATGCTTCCTGGGCGCGTTCTCGACGTGGGAGCGCTCGTCGACATCGCGGTCGCCAAAACGAATCATTCGCGCAGCATCGCGGCGCTGTGTCTTTATCGGGGCGGCGGGCTGTGCATTCCCACGACCGCACTCACCCTCGTCTATTCGATCGTCCCGCTCGCCACGAAAGTCGAACTCTTCGATCTGATCAGCAGCTCCGCCGTCCAGGTCGACGACCTCACCGCGGGAAAGGTGCCCGACATCGCCGAGATCCTCGACGGATCGAGCGACATCACCGCGGGCCACGTGATCTTATGCGCGCGGGCCACCCAGTGGCCGATCCTCACCGACCGCCCCGGCATCCTGCGAAATCTGGACCCGGCGATCCTCGTCGATCCCCTGCCTGAGCAGAACTGACCTATCAGGCCAGGCTGATGCCCGGTTCACCCACTATTGTGGGGGCCCGGACACACGAGGAAGCGGATCCACCTTGGCACATCGCGCCCTGGTCATCGCCCTGCTGCCCGCGATCGCGCTGCGGGCGCTCGCCGTGCTCGGATACCCTCCGTCGATCCTCTTCTACGGCGACTCGTTCGCCTTCCTGCGCGAGGAGCTGACCCCCGGCACCACCAGGCCCTCCGGATACTCGCTGCTGCTGGCGCTGCTGCGCCCCGCGCACAGCCTCACGCTGGTCACGGTCCTGCAGCACCTGCTGATGCTGGCGCTGGCCGTGGCGGTGTACGCGCTGCTGAGGCGGCGCGGCCTGCCGGGCTGGGGCGCCGCCCTGCTGGTCACCCCGCTGCTGTACGACGAGTTCCTGGTGCTGCTCGAACACATGATCATGGCGGACGCGGTCTTCGTCGTGCTGGTCACGGTCGCGATCCTGCTCGTGGTCTGGCGCGTCACTCCCACCACGGCGGCCGTCGGCGGCCTGCTGCTCGGCCTGGCCGGGATCACCAGGACGGTCGGCCTGCCGCTGCTGATCCTCACGGCCGCCTACCTGCTGATCCGGCGGTACGGCTGGCGCCCGCTCGTGGCGCTGGTGGTGGCGGGTGCGATCCCGCTGGGCGCGTACGCCACCTGGGCGAAGGTGGAGAAGGGGAAGTTCGCGCTGACCGAGGCGGACGGGAACTTCCTGTGGTCCAGGACCATGAGCTTCGCCGACTGCTCGGTGATCAAGCCTCCGGAGCGGCTGGCCGTGCTCTGCCCGAACATGCCGGTGGAGCAGCGCCCGTACCCGCCGTACTGGCTGTGGGAGAGCTTCTCCCCCCTGCTCAAGGTGCCGGGAACGGCCAATCGCAACCAGCTCGCCGGGGAGTTCGCCAGAGCGGCCATCCTCGCCCAGCCCGGCGAGTACGCCGCGGCGGTCGCGACCGACCTCACGCAGCTGCTGCGCTGGGAGCGCACGGCCGCGGACGAGAAGACGCCGTACAAGTTCCCCTCCGCGGAGCGGCCGCTGAGCGAGTCGGTACGCGGCATCGCCGAGTCGTACGAGGCCGGGCCGGCCGCCACCCGGGTCGTGGAGCCGTTCGCGGGGTGGCTGCGGGCGTATCAGCGGTTCGGGTACATGCCGTTCCCGCTGCTCATGCTGGCCCTGGTCGGGGCGCTGGCGACGGCGCTCGTGCGGCGGCGGTGGGACGCGCTGCTGCCCGGGGTCACTGCGCTCGCGCTGGTCTGCTCGCCGCCGTTCCTGGCGGCCTTCGACGTGCGATACGTGATCCCGGCGATCCCGCTGGTCTGCCTGGCCCTGGGACTGGCCCTCGGCGCCCGGTCGCCGTCCCCGCAGGAACGCGCGGGGACCCCCAGCCCTGAGCTTTCCCGGACCGCCACCTGAGTGCTAGGGTGTGTAAGGAAATTATTACACGTGACGGGAAGCCATGACAGTGCCGGGGCCGACAGGTGACGACCTGGTCGAGATCTTCGCGGCGCTGGCCAACCCGCTGCGGCTGCGCATCATGGCAGTGCTGGCGGACGGGCGTGACTACGTCAGCCACCTGGCCCGCGAGATCGGGGTGAGCCGCCCGCTCCTCCACATGCACCTGCAACGGCTCGAGGCGGCCGGGCTGATCGTCGGCACCCTGGAGCTGTCCGACGACGGCAAGGCCATGAAGTACTACGAAGTCGCGGACTTCAGCCTGCACCTGACCGCGTCGGCGCTGGCCGAGGCGGCCAAGACCCTCACCAGGCCGGACCCGGGGAAGGGTCCAGGACCCAAGGAGCACTCCTGATGATCGATTCTTGGCCCGCGGCGATCTTCTCGTTAGGGGTGCTGCTCGTGGTCGGCTTCCTGATCGCCCTTTTCGCCGTGGGGATGTTCGAGATGCGCAAGGCCAAGCTCGACGCCCATCAGGCGGACGACCTGCGGCAGCTCGTGCGCCGGTTCGAGCAGCTCGCCGAGAACACCATGGACGCCCAGCAGCGGATGGCCGCCGACCTGGCCGAACTGCGCGCCCGCACCACCTCGATCGAGCAGATCCTAAGAACGGTCGAATAGGGCGACGTAGCGGCGTTGCCAGGGGGTCTCGACGGCGTGCGAGTCGTAGTGCTCGCGTACGTAGGCGACGGCCCGGTCTCCGGGCACCCCGTCGAGCACGGCCAGGCAGGCCAGGGCCGTGCCGGTGCGGCCCCGGCCGCCGCCGCACGCGACCTCGACCCGCTCGGACTCGGCGCGGGCCCACGCCTCGCGGAACGCGCCGGCCGCCGCGCCCCGGTCGGACGGCAGCCAGAAGTCGGGCCAGCGCACCCACCGGTGCTCCCAGTCGACGGCCGGGGGCCGGCGGCCCAGCAGGTAAAGAGCGAACGTGGGGAGCGGCCCCTCGGGGAGCGGGCGGCGCAGGCCCCGGCCGCGGACGAGCCGGCCTGAGGGCAGCCGCAGCACTCCCGCCGCCGTGGGCTCCCAGGTAGCTGTCATGGTGCGAGCGTAGCCGCGGGGCTGCCAGGACACGCGATCTTCAGCTTTCGGCGGACTTCAGCGGACCTCAGCGGACCTCAGCGGACCTCAGAGGCCGAAAGCCCCGCCCTCCACGAGGATGACCACGCCGAGCCCGATCAGGACGAGGGGCAGCAGGATGTGCCCCCATCGGCTGAGCGCCCCGGCGATCAGCGGGCGGGTGGCGAAGAACCTCCCTGCCAGGCACCAGACGGCGACCAGGATCAGGAAGACGACCACGTACACGGTCATGCCCGAGGTGCCGGACGTGGCGAAGACGGGGACGTAGACCCCGATGTTGTCGCCGCCGTTGGCGAAGGTGACCGCGGCGACCTCCAGCGCCTTCGGCCCGCCGCCCCGCGCGGGCGGGTCGTCGTCGTCGCCGCCGTCGCCGTCGGCGCGGTCGCGCCACACCTGCCAGGCCGCCTTGAGACCCAGGGCGAGGGGGAGCAGGCCGAGGTACGGGACGGCGGACTCGGGCAGGAACGTGGCCCCGAAGGCGGCCGCGACGGCGACCACGAGGATCCCGGCGAAGCCGATGTACTGCCCGAGGACGATCCGCAGGTGCCCGGCCCCCTGGGCGAAGAAGAGCGCCAGGATGACGATGTCGTCGATATTGGTCACGGCGAACAGGCCGGCGGCTTGCCCGATGATGCCCGCATTCACGCCTGGAACCGTACCGGACTCTCACGATGTTGGAACGATCCCTGCCATCCCTGGGTTGACAGTCATCCTGACATCTGGGCCCCCAGCTTTCTGACGCAGATTACGGCGTATGTGGTCACATCCGGTGAACTCTCGCTCATCCTTTGTTATGGTCACTCACTGTCCAGAAACGGACACCCTTTACCCGAGGAGGATCATGAGGACCCCGAGGACCGTCGCCATCACTGCGGCTGTGGCGGCGACAGTCGCTCCCCTGCTGGCCATCGCGACCCCGGCGAGCGCCCAGCAGTCCACCGAGACCACCAAGAGCGTCCAGAGCTTGCCGCTGCTGGACTGGCTCTCCCTCGATAGCCTCAACCCGACCGAGCAGCTCAAGAAGGTCAAGGAGCTGCTCGGCACCGGTTACGTCCCCGAGGCGTTGAGCGTGACCAACGCCGCCAACCCGCAGTACACGTCCGTCTGGATCAAGGACACCACCCGCAAGGTGAGCGTCCTGCAGGGCCTGTCGGCGACCGACCTGCCGACGCGCATCGCCGAGCAGGCGAAGAGTGGCTTCGTGCCGTCCATGATCACCGGCACGGGCACGGGCCCCAGCGCCATCTTCGCGGCGGTCTTCGAGAAGACGACCGAGAAGGTCCAGTCCAAGCTCGGCATGACCAAGGACGTCTTCGCGTCCGCCAACGCCAAGCTCGCCGCCTCCGGCTTCAGCGTCGCCTCGCTGGACGTCTACGGCACGGTCGAGAAGCCCCTCTACGCGGCCGTCTGGGTCGCCGGGGCCGCGACCGGCGCCGTGCAGGTGACCACCGGCCAGACGGTCACGCAGCGCGGCCAGGAGCTCCTTGCCAAGACCAAGGCCGGGCTGCGTCCCGTCCTCATGGCCGTCGAGCCCGGCAAGCTCTACACGACCGTGTGGAGCAAGGGCAGCGCGACCGGCCTGAAGGAGTACCTGAACCTGTCCAAGCTGACCTACACGCTCAAGGCCACCGAGCTGAAGGCGCTGGGCTACCGTCCCGAGGTCCTGGACACCGAGGGCAGCACCATCGCGGCGATCTGGAGCAAGGGCTAAGACCCGGATCGTGGTGCCGTGCACCGGCGATCAGCGAACACACTCGTCTGATCGCCGGAACGCGCGACACCGGCCTCAGCGATCGAACCAGCGGCCCGCCGCCGGGGTCAGCAGCAGGACGACCACCGCCAGCGGGATGAGAAGCCCGGCCAGTGTGGTCCACGTGAGGTCGCCGTCGGCCGCTCTGACGATCAAACTGCCACCGCCAAGGACCGCCTCGAGGGCGACGGCGACCCAGCGCACCGCCTTCCTCCGCGACGACCAGCGGAAGACCAGCCAGCCCATGAGCGCGGTGGTCAAGACGGCATACAGAAGCTGCAGTACGTACGCAGGGCTGAAGATGGCGGCCCCGATGTCGATCATGATGACGATCCCCAACAGGCCGAGGGCCACGTCGAGGATCATGATCAACCTGGCGGCCCGCACGGCGGCCGGCATGGGCTCGACCTGGATAGCCTCCGTCACCCGATCATTCTGCAACACGACGAACGCGGGCATAATGGCGGACAATGCCGGAAATTCGGGAAATATCTGAGTATGCGGCGGCGATCGCGCCCGTCATCGACGCGGCCCAGGTCAACGTGCACGCCTCCGCCCGCAGAGCGATCACCGCACTGGCCGAGACCACCGGCGTGAGCACAGGACTGCTGTACGACCTCAGGTTCGTGCTGCCGCTGCGCCCGCTGACCCGGGCCGGCCTGAGCGCCGTCTACCGCTACCGCGACGCGGCCGAGCGAGAGGCCGGGATCCGGGAGCACCTGAGCGAGGGCACCCTGGCCGAGGACGGCGACGGGGTGCTGAGGGCGACGGCCTCGGGGCTGGCGTTCATCCGGAAGCTGTACGAGGCGCACGGCGCCGCCGCCGGGCGGAGCTGGGCAGGCCAGGACCTGCCCCGGCTGGCCCACCTGGCCGGCAGGGTGCTCGACGGGGCCGAGCAGCTGCCGGGCGGCGCGCTCGAACTCGTCGCACCTCCCTACGAACCCGAGGGGAGCGGGCCGGGCCTGCTCCTGTTCAACCGGCTCGCCGTCCTCCGCTACCACCGCGCCGACGCCCACGCCCGGGCCTGGCAGGCGGAGGGCCTGTCCGCGGCCGAGATCGTCGGCCTGCGGGACGGGCCCATCCGTGCGCGGATCGAGGCGGAGACCAACCTGCGGGCCGCGCGGCCGTACCAGGTGCTGGCCGAGGACGAGCGGCGGGCGCTGTACGACGGCCTGCTGAAACTGATCTAAAGCGCCGCCAGCAGGCGGCCCACCTGGGTGCGGTCGTTCACGCCGAGCTTCTCGTAGGCCGCCTGCAGGTGATTGGCGGCCGTACGCGTGGACAGCGTGAGCCGGTCGGCGATCTGCCGGTTCGTCAGCCCGGCGGCCGCGAGCTGGAGGATCTCCCGCTGGCGCGGCGTCAGCTCGGGCGTGGCCAGCTCCACCAGCGCTGGGGTCGACACGCCCGGGCAGCGCCTGGCCAGCGCCCACGCCCTGGTCTGCGCGCCCTTGGCCAGCGTGCCGCGGCCCGCGTCCCGGTACGCCGCCGCCTCCTGGGCTGTGGCCTCGGCCGCGTACAGGAGCATCCCGAGCCGTTCGAACTCCCCGGCCACCGCCCGGAGCTCGACCGGGTCGCCGATCGCGCGGGCGTGCCTGGCCAGGAGCGCGGCCAGGAGGCCGTCCACCCGACCGGCCAGCCTGGCGGACTGGTCCGGGGCGCCGAGCCGTACCAGGTCGTGCAGCGCGAACATCAGGCCGGCGTGCAGCTCGTGCCGCTCGGCGTGGTCGGCCGCCGCGAGGCACAGCCGTACCGCCTCGTCGAGCTCGCCGCCGGAAGCCGCCACCCACACCTCGGCCTGCAGCACGTGCTGCCGGGTGAAAGCCCACCTGGACGCCGTCGCGCCGGCCTCCGCCAGCACCTCCCGAGCCTGCTCCGTACGGCCCAGCAGCGCCAGCGCGTGCGCCTGTTCGGCCAGCACCCGCCCCAGGTAGGGCTCCCGCCCGGGCATCCTGGCCAGGTCGTCCCGGCACCAGCGCAGCGCCCCCGCGACGTCCCCGCGCAACCGGCCGACCATCGCCCGGTAGGCCGCGAACCCCGACACCGACAGCTCGGCGGCCGGCAGCTCCATCCCCTGCTCCGCCGACCGGTCCGCCGCCTCCAGCAGGCCCGCGAACGTCTGGGCGGCGCAGAGCGCGTCCAGGAAGCTCGGCAGCGCGTGCGGCGCCTCGTCTCGCCAGCTGTCCACGCTCTCCAGCGTTCGCGCGGCGATGGCGAGGCTCTCCCCGGTACGCCCCGAGTACGCCGCGGCCCACGCCTCCATGGCCGCCGCGTGCGCGTCGGCACGCCGCGACATCGGCCCGTACGAACGGGACCGCGCCAGCGAGCGCGCCGCCCCGGTCAGCCGCCCGGCGAAGCAGTCCGTCACCGCGCGGTAGATGTGCGCCTCCTGCAGCCAGACGGGCTCGGTCAGCGTCACGGCGGCCAGGTCGAGCACCTCGCACGCCTCGGCGTCCGCGCCCGCCCACGCCAGGTTGATCCCCAGGCTGAAGGCGTGCTGGGCGCGGTCGGCCTCGGTGACCGCGTCGCGCGCCGCCCGCCGCAGCGCCGCCAGCGCCGCGTCCGCGTCGCCCAGCACCATGAGCACCTCGCCGAGCACCGCGACCGCGGCCACGCCCCCACCCGCGTCGATCGCGGCCTTGGCCAGGCGTTCGGCCAGGTGGGGATCCTGCCTGCCCCAGGCCAGCCGGGCGGCCGACACCAGCATCTCGGGGGCCGCGACCGAGCCGGAGTCCAGCCGCCACACGGCCGCGCGCAGCTCGTCCTCGCGCCGCCGCAGCCCGCTGGCCTCCAGCGCGTCGGCCAGCATCCGCAGCCGCCGCCGCGTCCGCAGCGTGCCGCAGCCGCCGCGGACGACCTCGCCGTAGAGAGGGTGGCCGAGCCGCAGCTGCTCCCGCCTGCCCTCGTTGACGGCCACGACCAGGCCGCGGTCCTCGACCCGCTCGACCGCCCGGGCCGAGGTCAGCGAGACCAGCAGCTCCGTGCCCAGCGGCTCCCCGAACGCCACCAGCTCCAGCACCTCGCGCTCGTCCTCGTCGAGGTGGCCGATCCGGTCGCCCACCAGCTCGCGCAGCCTGGTCGTCATGGACAGCTCGCCCCGCCAGCGCCACTGCCCGTCCCGCTCGGTCAGGCAGCCCGCGTTGCGCCCCGCCTGCACGACCTCGCGCAGGTAGAGCACGTTCCCCTCGCTGACCCGCGCGAGGTGCCGTACGGTCTCCGCGGCCACCTCACCGCCGAGCGCGCCCGCGAGCACCTGCCCGACCTCGGCCCTCGTCAGCGGCGGCAGCTCGATCCTGTCGAGCAGCTCGTCCTTCCACAGCGCGGCCACCGGCGCCGGCTGCGGCTCCCCGGACCGCACCGTCACCAGGACGCGCGCCGTGCCGCTGTCCGCCAGGTAGTGCACCAGCGCCGCCGAGGCCGGGTCCAGCCGGTGCGCGTCGTCCACGCTGATCAGCAGCTCGCCGCGCGGCGCGCGCTCGCGCAGGTGGCGGGCGGCCCAGCTCAGCAGGTTCTCGCCGCCCGCCGGCGGGCCCGTCAGCACGTGCGCGAACGCCCCGAACGGGATCATCGACGCGGTCTCCGTGCCGAGCGCGCGCACCACCGCGTACCCCGGTAATCCGGCCAGCGCCTCCGCCGCCAGTCTGCTCTTCCCGACCCCGGCCTCACCGGCGATCATCACGCCCGCTCCCGACCGCAGCGCCGCCCGCACGATCGTGAGCGGCCCCCCTCGCCCGACGAACGGCCAACCGCTCCCCTGCTCGCTCATCGCGCCTCCTCTCGACACCCATCGTCGTCACGGAGGTTCGCGCGAGGTTCAGGAATGCTCTATGCCCAGCCCGGCGGCGGAACGCAGGAGGTCGAGGAGGGCTTCCGTGCTGCTGAACGGCACCGGCTCGCCCCCCACCTCTTCGAGCAGCCCGCGGAGCTGGCCGCCGGATTGCTCGGGCTCGACCAGCCGGACGATGACCGTTCTCATCTGGAAACCATCTCGCCGGGCGGTTCAGGTCTGGTTCAGGTGGGGTACGGGGCGGGCTCGACCTCCAGCTCGCGCATGCGTTCGGCGTAGAGGTGGTAGCGCCTGCGGGCGTCGCCGCGGCGGCCGGCCAGGTCGAGCACCCGTACCAGGCCCAGGTGGGCGCGCTCGTCGTAGCGGTCGCGCTCCAGCAGCCGCAGCCAGTAGCGGGCGGACTCGTCGTAGCGCCGCTCACCCGCCCGCGCCGCCGCGAGCCTGGCCGCCGCCTGCGTGTAGGCCAGCCGGGCCTGCTCGCGCAGCCCCACGGCCCAGTCCGCGTAGGGGTCCTCCTCGCAGAACTCCCCGCCGTACGCGCTCTCGGCCGCCGTCCACCGCTCCAGCGCCTCGGCCGTACGTCCTGCCTGGTCCAGCCGTACGGCCTGAGCCACCAGATCCAGAAATTTCTCGACATCGACGTCCACGTTGGACAGGTCAAGCCGTAACGCGCCCTCGTCCGAGACCACGATCTCGTCCGCCGGGCTTTCGTGCGCCGGATCCAGCACCGCGCGCAGCGTGGACACCATGACGTTCAGCCGGCGCAGCCCGACCGCCTCACCCTCCTGGTCCGGCCAGAGGATCTCGACCAGCCGCTCCCTGCCGATCCCGCTCCCCCTCCGGCTGACGAGGATCTTCAGCAGGTCGCGCGCCTTGCGCGACTGCCAGGCCGTACGCGGGACCGGCACGCCGCCCCGCAGCACGCGGAACGTTCCCATGGTCTCGACGATCACCTTCACGCCCGGCGCGGGAGCGGCGCGGGCGATCAGCGCGTCGATCCGGTCGTCGAGCGCCCGGCAGCCGATGGCGTGCATGCGCTCGCGCACCCCCGCCGCCAGCTCGCCGCCGGTCGCCGGGTCGGCCAGGGCCGCCCTGACCAGCTCGGCCCTGGCCTGCCCCACCGGGTCGCCGAGCATCGTCCACGTGCGCACGGCCTCGTCGGCCGGCCGCGTGTCGCCCTCCAGCTCGGCCCGCAGCTCGGCGATGGCGGCCTGCGAGGCGTGGTCCCTGCGGCTCACCGCGACGGGTTCGGTCTCGTCGAGCAGCGCCCTGGCGTCGTCGTGGCGTCCGCCCGCCAGCGCCACGCGGGCGGCCACGACCCTGGCGGTCACCCCCGCGATGCCTTCGGCGTGTTCGAGCGCCTGCTCTGCGACGCGTGCGGCCTCGGCCGGATCGTCGTCGGCCAGCAGCTCGGCGAGGCCGTTGAGCGCGTTGGACAGCGACTGCACCTCGCCCGACGGCGCCGAGTCGGCGATGATCCGCCGGTAGATCGCCGCCGCCGCCCTGCGGTCGCCGCGCAGGACGTTGATCTCGGCGAGCCGGTTCAGGCCGGTGCCGACCAGGCGGGAGCCCATCGCCTCCCACCTGGCCACCGCGTCGGCGGCCTCGGTGGCCGCCTCCTCCAGGCGGCCGAGCCCGATCAGGGCCTTGGCGCGGTTGGAGACGTTCAGGGCGGCATAGGGGGCGAACGACACCAGGTCGGACAGCCGGCCCCCGATCTCCGTCTCGGCCAGCGCCTCGGCGTAGGCGCCCTCGTCCACGTGGCGGGAGGACCGGTTGGCGTGAATGCGGATGAGCTGGACGATGTCGCCCGCGCGTTCGGCGTACTCCAGGGCGCGCAGGTAGTGGGCGTCGTTGGCGCGGCGGTCGCCGTCGAGCGCGGCGAGCATGGCCAGGACCGTGTTGGCCATGGCCAGCGCGCTCGGGTCGCCCAGGCTGCCGGCCTGTTCGAGCGCCTTGTCGGCGAGCTCGGCGCAGCCTGCCCGGTCGCCCTTCAGCCAGAGCACCGACGCCATGGACGCGGCGCACATGGCGGCGTCGGCGGCCGGCAGGCCATACTCGTGTCCCCTGGCGTACCCGGCCAGGGCCGCGTCGAGGTCGCCGCGCAGGTGGTCGATGAAGCCGAGCCGCCTGGCCACGAACGCGTCGAACGCCGGCCCCTCGGCGGCCCGGGCGAGCAGGTCGCGGGCGCGGGTCCACTGGCCGCGGTTCTGCTCGGCGACACCGGCCAGTTTGATCATGGTGGGAGTGTTCCTGGCGGCCTCGGGCAGCAGCTCCAGCGCCGCGACCACGTCCCCGCGCTCGGCCAGGCGCAGGCCGTACGAGTCGAGGAGCGCGGCCGCCAGGCTCGGATGCTCGGTCGCGACGGCGGCCCGCAGGGCCAGCTCGGGCTGGTCGTGCTCGACGTACCAGCGGGACGCGACCGCCGCCACGTCGTGCGCCTCGTGCCGGTCGAGCGGCGCGTGCTTGGCCAGCACGTGGCGGCTGGTCAAGGTCAGGCGGTGGCCGTCCTGACCGGCCTCGAGGAACAGGCCGCGGCTGGTGAGCGAGTCGAGCGTGTCGGGCGGCGCGCCCAGTGTGGCGGCCAGCCCGGAGGTCAGCACGGGCAGGACGGTGGCGGCCCGCAGCAGCTCGCGCATCGCCGGCGGCAGGTCCTTGAACGCGGCCAGCGTGAGGCGTTCGAGCGTGGCGGAGTTGGCGGCCAGCCCGGCGGCCGTGCGCGGCCAGCCGGACGGGTCCTCGCGGGCCAGCGCGTCGAGCGCGGCCTGCACGGCGGCGGGCCAGCCGCCGCAGGCGTCGTGGAGCGTGGCGGCGACGGCCGCGCCCTGCTCGCCCAGCCGGTCGCGCGCCCAGGCGGCCGTCTCGTCCGGGGTGAGCGCGAGATCGGTCGCGTCGAGGTCGAGCACCTCATGGTCCTGGCGCAGCCGGGCGGTCGGGAACGGCAGCGGCGCCCGCGACGCGGTGACCAGGTGCAGGTGCCTGGGGGCGACGCGGACCAGCGTCTCCACGTACCGCACAGAGCCCGGGGCGCCCGCGATGGCGTCGATGCCGTCGAAGACCAGCGCGAGGCCGCGCCGCAGCCGCCTGCCCAGCGCCTCGGCCAGCGCGCCCGCCAGCGCCGCGGCCCTGGACACCTCGTCGGCGTCGGGACCGAGCGGGGCGTCCGCGGCGGTCACCAGGTCGGCGGGTAACCCGGCCACCCGCTCCGACAGAGCCGATGCCACGGCTCCCGCCAGCGTGGGAAGATCACGATCAGCGGGCCCGAGCCGGTGCAGCACCGCGCCGACGGCCTGGCTCCACCCTGCCAGGGCAGTGGACTTCCCGTAGCCTGTAGTTGCGACGAGCGAGGTGAGCCTGTACGTCAGCGCCGCGTCCAGCCGCCGGTCGAGGGCGGGACGGGGTCGCACCCACCCTCGGTCCACCCCCGCATGCTACGCCGGGGTTCGCGGGGGGACTCCATAGTTCGAAAAGTGCCACCTCCCGGTAACAGACCGGCGGGCGCACTATGGTCGTACTTCTTAACAGGAGGCACCGTGGAACAGGAACTGCCCGGCGGTGCGAGGCTGATCGTGGGGGTGGACGAGTCCCCGGCCTCGCGCTGGGCGCTTGCCTGGGCCATCGGTGCGGCCAGGCTGCACCGGATGGCCCTGGTCGCCGTACACGTCAGCCGCGCGCCCGTCCACCCATTCCCCGAGGCTCTGCCCGTCCAGCACGCGCTCCGGGCCGGCGAGGAGGCGCGCTGCAGCGAGGTGATCGCCGGCGTGTTCGACGACGTCGCGGGCGGCGTGCCCGACGACATCAGAACGGCGGTGATCGGCCGGGTCGGCGATCCCGGCTATCACCTCGTCGACCTGGCCCGCGAGGGCGACCTGCTGGTGCTGGGGCGGAGCCGGCGCGGGCTGCTCAGCCGCATCTTCCTGCCCTCGACCAGCATGTACTGTGCCCGCCACGCGCGGACCACGGTCGTGATCGTGCAGCAGCCGGCGCCGCCCGACGACCCTGAGCTGTCAGGGGAGCGGGCCCGCCGGTTCTGGAGCCGCCGCCATCCGTAGGCGCCTGAGTCCTTCGGGGATGTCGTCCCTGGTGATGCCGCCGTAGCCGAGGACCACGCCGGGCTGGGCCGGGCTCTCACCGCAGTACGCCTCCAGCGGCTCCACCGCGAGATCCGGCGCGGCACGTACCTCTATATCCGGGGCGAGCCGGGCACACAGGTGCAGGCCTGCGGTGGACGGGACCAATCGCAGCCGCTCGTCGCCCGCCAGCGTTTCGGCGATCATGGCGTGCCTGGCGGCGTACTCGCGGGTCGCCTTCCTGATGTGCCTGGCCAGGAGCCCTTCCTCGATGAAGCGGGCCAGGGCGGCCTGCGTGGGCACGTCGCTGTGCCAGTCGGACAGCTGCTTGGCCGCGCGCAGCGCCGGGGCCAGCGAGGCCGGGGCGACGAGGAAGCCGAGCCTGAGCATGGGAAGCAGGGTCTTGGAGAAGGAGCCCACGTAGATGACGCGGCCCGCGCGGTCGAGGCTCTGGAGGGGTTCGAGCGGGCGCTCGCCGAAGCGGAACTCGCTGTCGTAGTCGTCCTCGATCACCACCGCCCTGCGGCGCTCGGCCCAGGCCAGCAGGGCGGCGCGGCGGGCCGGCGACATGGGCGTGCCCAAGGGGAACTGGTGCGAGGGGGTGACGTACACGATGCGGGCGGCGCCCGGGATGGCCCGGACGTCGATGCCCTCCTCGTCCACCGGCACCCCGGCCACGCGGGCGCCGAGCGAGCGGAACAGCAGGCGGGCGGGCGGGTAGCCGGGCTCCTCGACGGCCACGCAGGCGCCCGGCTCGATCAGGACGCGACCGATGAGGTCGAGCGCCTGCTGGGCGCCGTTCGTGATCAGCACGTCGTCGGGGCCGGCGTGGACCGAGCGGCTGATTCCTATATGCCGTGAAATAGCTTCTCTCAGCGGCTCATATCCGGATGGGCTGCTGTACGCAGCGGCGCTCACCCGTAGCTCGCGGGCCACCAGCCGGCGCCACGTCTCCATGGGGAACAGGCACGGGTCCGGCATGCCGACCCGGAAGTCGTACCGGGCTCCCCGCATGGCTCGCGGTGCCTCGATCCCCTGCCAGAACGCCCTCGGCCGCACCACGCCCTTCGGGGCCGCCCTGCCGCGCACCGACTCCCCCGACACGAACGTGCCCGCCCCCGCCCGTCCCACCAGGAACCCGTCGGCGACCAGGCGGTCATAGGCCACGGCGACCGTGTTCCTGGAGATCTCCAGCCTGCGCGCCAGCTCCCTGGTCGGAGGCAGCCGCTCGCCCGATCTGAGCCGGCCGTCGAGAATGGCGTCGAGCAGCTGCCGGTAGACCTGTGCGGCCAGGTCACCCCGCCCTTGAAGGCTTATGTGAACGTCCAACTTGGCCCAATCACTTTGCCGGAAATTGGAGCTTATATCGGGACAATGGGGGATCGAAGATGAGGGTATGGCACCCCGGCGCATCCTGGCTCAGGCCCAGCTCGCGAACTCCATCGGCGACGGCGTCTACCTCGTCACCTCAGCGTTCTACTTCACCAGGATCGTCGGCCTGTCGGCCACCGAGATCGGCCTCGGCCTCACCCTCGGCTGGGCCGTCGGCATGGTGGCCGGCGTGCCGCTCGGCCACCTGGCCGACCGGCGCGGGCCGCGCGGCGTCGCCATCCTGCTCGCGCTCACGACCGCCACGGCGGTCGCCTCGTTCCTGTTCGTCCGCTCGTTCGGGCTCTTCGTGCTGGTGGCCTGCCTGTACGGGACGGCGCAGACGGGCCTGTCGGCCGCCCGCCAGGCCCTGCTCGCCGGGCTGATCGCCCCCGAGGAGCGCACGGTCGTTCGGGCGGTCCTGCAGTCCACGCTCAACGGCGGCCTGGCCGTCGGCGCCGCCCTGGGCGGGCTCGCCCTGCACCTCGGCACGCGGCCGGCCTATCTGGCGGTGTTCGCGCTCGACGCCGTGAGCTTCCTGGTCGCCGCCGGGCTGCTGCTCAAACTGCCTTCCGTACGGGTCCCGCCGGCCGCGCCCGGCCCCCGGCTGGCGGTGCTCAGAGACCGGCCGTACGCGCTGATCACGCTGATCAACGCGGTGCTGCTCTTCTACATGCCGCTGCTCAGCCTGATCGTGCCGCTCTGGATCGCCTCACGTACGAGTGCGCCCACCTGGATGGTCTCGGTCCTGCTGCTGCTCAACACCGTCACCGTGCTGCTCTTCCAGGTGCGGGTGGCCCGGCGCGTGAAGGGACTGCAGTCCGCCGCCCGGTCGGTGCGGTACGCGGGTCTGGTGATGTTCGCGGCCTGCGCGGTGTTCGCGCTGAGCCCGTACGGGTGGCTGTTCCTGCTCGTGGCGGCCGGCCTGCAGGTCCTCAGCGAGATGCTGCTGGCCTCCGGGTCCTGGGAGATCAGCTTCGGGCTCGCCCCCGATCACAAGCAGGGCCAGTACCAGGGCTTCTTCGGCACCGGCGTGGCCGTGGCCAGGATGCTCGGGCCCGTCGCGCTCACCACGCTGGTGCTCGGCGGCGGCACCCTCGGCTGGCTGCTGCTCGGCGCGGCGTTCGCCGCGGCCGGCGCCTCGATGGCGCCGGCCGTCAGATGGGGACAGCGGTCACTTGAAGCGGCGCAGCCGCAGGCTGTTGCTCACCACGAACACGCTTGAGAACGCCATCGCCGCACCCGCGATCATTGGGTTGAGCAGCCCCAGCGCGGCCAGCGGCAACGCGGCCACGTTGTAGGCGAACGCCCAGAACAGGTTGCCCTTGATCGTCTTCAGCGTGCTGCGGGACAACCGGATCGCCTCCGGCGCCACCCGCAG